>JAVBRO010000015.1:0-18828 GCA_031547885.1 Rikenellaceae bacterium | reverse complement strand
TGGCTTAATACGCAAAAGGGATGGTGAGATGGTGTGTAAATAATTATATTTCATATATTTATCGCATTTGAAAATATATGAACAAAAAACTGCTTTTATTGCGGATCGCGTGCCACAATTCATTACGGGGTTAAGCGTCATAAACAGAACTACTTATGCAAGTCTTGCGGTAAGCAATTCGTAAATCGCAAAACAATTGATTATCAGCGCTTATGGTCTGAATACGTTTACGGGAAGCAAACCCTAAAACAGCTTTCCGCCCGCTACGGCATAAGCCGCGATACTATCCGCCGCCACTTCGACACCATCCGCCCGCCGCGGATGGTGTCGGCGTCTAAGCGCGTGGTTGTCCTGGCCGATACGAGCTACTGGGGGTGGAGTTTCGGGGTGGTTGTCCTCAAAGACGCCAGAACCGGTAAAGTCCTGTGGCGTAAATTCATACGCAAAAAGGAGTCGCTGGCGGACTATCAGGAAGGCTTTGTCTGGCTTGAAGAGCACGGCTTCAAGATTGAAGGTATTGTTTGCGATGGTCTGAAAGGCATGTTCCAGATGCTCGGCAGGTATCGTGTCCAGATGTGCCAGTTCCACCAGGTCAAAATCGTCAAGAAGTATCTTACGCGCCGCCCGGAGTTGCCCGCCTCGCGGGAGTTGCTTGATATTGTTTTACTTATGGCGCACACTGACAGGGAGAGTTTCGTTGGTTTATTCGAAGAATGGAGCGGGCGCTGGGGCGACTTTCTCAAGGAACGCAGCCTTGATCCAGTTACCTGTAAGAGCCGTTACACGCACCGTAAACTGCGTAGCGCCTACCTGAGCATCAAGCGTAATATGCCTTATCTTTGGGTGTGGTACGATAATATCGGGTTCGGTATTCCTAACACCAACAATGCTCTGGAGGGGATGTTTACCGACCTGAAGAGCAAGCTGCGCAACCATAACGGCCTGTCGAAAGAACGACGAAAGAAATTTATAGATGAATATTTCAGAGCGTCATTTGACCTCACGAGGCGGGGTTAACCCCGCCTCGTGAGGTCAAATGACCCTCCCTTTTGCGTATTACTCGAAAATACCCCGCTTTTCACCATCCCTTTTGCGTATTAAGCCGTGTTTTTACTTCTTTTCCAGTTTTACCAAATAAAGTTGGCCGATCTCTTTTCCGACCCGTTTCTCGTATTTGGTGATCGTTTTCGCCACCTCTTTGTTACTGTCGATATCTTTTCGTTGATAGACGGTGATTTTTTCAGTTTCGCTCCGTAAAATCCGTCCTGCTTCTTCTGCGCTCAATTCCCTGTCTTCGTCCAAAAGCCAATACACTCTGTTCCCATCCTTTAAATAGAACATCTTACTTCCTGCAAGCAGGGTCATGTCGACCGGTTCTTGAGATTCACCTTTCAACTCTCTCACAATTGCGTCGTCAAAAGCCCGGCGCTCATCTTCCGAAGTTGGAGAGTGTACGGCAACGGGCGTAATTACGGTTGTTTTGCTCTCTTTCAACTCTATTATGATAACGCCGTCGAACGTGCGGCTGCCCATCGCCTTGCGGACCTCTTCGGGATAGTTGCCGTCTTTCAGGACCGACATAGACTTGATGTTATTCGGCTCGATTGTTTTTAACTCATCCGACGTGGCCTCCCGCTTTTCATTGGCCAGCCATATGAAAGGTTTGGCACCCCTGACCGCGGTATTGCTATCGGAAACGGCAGTGACCGTGATCTCGGCGGGCTTGCCTGTCGTGTTCAGGGCCGTTACGGTCACATTCTGCACCGTGCCTTTCAGGTTTTCCGGATACTTCGGCTCTATTATAATGACGCCGTCGAACTTCCGGTCGCCAATGGCTATGCGGATATCTTCGGGATAGTTGCCGTCTTTCAGGACGGAGACCGATTTAACCATGTTCGGGTCGATGGCGTTGATGTTGCCGTCAGTCAGTTCGTGAGGGTTTTTGCCTGAAATCCAGATGAATATATTGTCATTCGATTTGCCGTCGTTCACGATGATCTGCGCTCCGCCGGCTTTCGACGCTGTTCCGTAACCGACGACCACGACTTCATCTTTCGAGGCCGCCGAGCCATCCTGGTAGATTATAATCTCCTTCTGTGCATCGTCTTTCTGCGCGGGCGGCACGGGCGGCGCAAACCTTATGACCTCTTTCTGCGCATCGTCTTTCTGCGCATCGTCTTTCTGCACGGGCGGCTTGGGCGGCTCAAACCTTATGGTCTCTTTCTGCACATCGGATCTTTTGATCAGGATAACTTCATTCCCATTCTGTATGACCGTGTATTGGGGATTCAGTTCCGCGAACTCCTGCAATGTTATCTCCTTGCGGTTGCGGTCTGCAAATTTGGGATTTGTCAGCCTGAGGGTGTCGAAAGAGAGGTTCATCTCTTCTTTTACGTTGGGAGTCACGATCATGCCCCGGTCACCCTGTGCGTCGGGCTTCTGCATTATGATCTCGGGCGGCCGGTGGGTGAATCCGAAAAGCATCAGCGTTCCGGCTGCTATCGGCAGTGCTCCGGCCGTCCGCAGCCAGCTGTACCTGCCGTGTTTCAATTTTTTAGTCATCATTTCGAATCTTTTTTTAGTTAGCGAATTGCCGAGTCCCGTGGATATTTCCGGAATGTATCCGAAGACCTGGCGGAAGATCACGGGCAGGTACTCTTCGACGGTGCATCCTCCATGCAGTACATCCCTGTCGGCCTCGAACTCGTGCACTTCGTTCAGCAGGCGCGACGCAATCCATGCAAAGGGATTGAACCACATGAGCGTCTTGAGCGTTTCCATGCTTATCTTTTCCACCGAGTGACGGTGGCGTATATGGCTGGTTTCGTGAAGCAGGATCTGCCTCATTTCGTCTGCTGGCGTCCCCTGCTCGACGTAGACGGTCTGCAGGAACGAGAAAGGCGCATGTACTTCCTTTGAGACAGCGACTTCATATCCGCCCGCCGCGAAAACCTCCGCACGGCGCTTCATGCGGTGTATCTTCGCGGCCTGGAACGCCATTATGCCGATGAGCGCGGCGATCCCTACTCCGTAAACGCTCCACAGCGCTGCCTGCCAGGGGGCGGTCTGTTTAACGACCGCCGGAGCTTCGGCTTCGTAAGGCACATACTCCGTGATCTCGAAAACGGGCAGCACTACCGGCTCGGACTCCCACACGGGGATGTTGAACGCAGGGATGACCGCCGCCGCGACGAGCGAGCCGACAAGGAACATCCGTGCGATGCGGAACGAGGTGCGCTGATGCATTACCGTGTGGTAGAACGCAACGAACAGTCCGCTGCACGCCGCCACCCCGAGCATATATATCAGTATTTCTTTCATTATCTCAACCGTATATTATTGTTTGCTGTAAAATAATTCGCTGTGGTCGTTGCCACTGTCATCCCGAGGTCGGAACGCCGACGGCGATTTATTTTGTCATTCCGAGTGAGCCGAATGTATTTAGGTTTTGGTATATGATAAGTTCCTATTCGGCGATGAGGAAACTACATTATATTAAATGGCCTAATCGGGTTTGTTTATGAGGAAAGATCCCTCGTCGGCAGATAACTGCGTTTACGACTCCAAATCTAACTTGATCTGCCTCGCTCGGGATGACAGCAATTTCATTTACTCTCATTTTTGACTTGCTCCAGCATTCCGATTATCTGGTCGAACTCTTCGGCGGAGACGTTCTCGCGCTGTGTGAAGAACGACACCATCTGCACCAGCGAGCCGTCGAAGAAGTTGCCCAGCACGTTGTTCATATAGTGCTCGGTATACTCTTCGCGCCCGACTAACGGATGATACTCGTGGGTTTTGCCGTAGGCGGTGTGCCCCGCGAAGCCTTTCTTTTCGAGTATGCGCACGATCGTCGAGACGGTGTTGTAGGCGGGCTTCGGCTCGGGCATTTCGTCGAGGATGTCGTGGACGAGAGCCCTGCCCTTCTGCCACAGGATCTGCATGATTTCGAGTTCGGCCCGGGTCAGTTCCTGCGGACGTTTTTTAGCGGTTTTCGTGGTCATATCTTTGTAGTGTTTAATTTACTCTCTTTGTCATCCCGAGCGAGTGCGGCCACAACGGTGGCGGCGGATTTGGCATAAACGTCATTATGTGATGCAACTCCAAAGTGAAACTTTCTCTTCTGTCATCCCGAGCGAGTGCGATCCGGTGTCTTACAGCGGGATGAATCAGTCTATCGCACGACGAGGGATCTACCTTATATTTTAAAGGCCGAATCGGGTTTGGTTGTAATGTAGATCCCTCGTCGGCATATAGCGGTGTTTACTACTCCGAACCCCACTTGATCTGCCTCGCTCGGGATGACGGTAAAAATTCCCTGCCCTGTTTAGTTTATTGTCTTTCATTTTGTTATCCCCGCTTTGTCAACTAAATCATTAGTTAATCACAATGCAAGTATAAAACTAAATATTTAGTTGTGCAACTATTTCTTTAATTATTTTGCAAAAATAATCACTGACCGAGCGCCGAATGTCGGCTACAGGCCGGTAGAGGCTTCTTGCGAGAGAGGTGATTTTTACAAAAACAGCCGGAATATGGCCGTCTCTTTTCAAAAATAATTTCGATCATTGTATGCGTTCGGCCGTAACGGGTAGTTTCAAGGGTGCCGTATTAAGGATCGCCGCCCAAACAGCTAATTCCTCGTTGTCGAAATCACCTGTAATGAGGGCTTTCCCGCCTTCTATCCGCGAATTGACCATAGGTGTATAAACGATTTCGCCGTCGAGTGCGAATACCAACGGCCAGCCGATATTGTCTTCGGTGAGTTTTGCGAACCTTAATGCGCCTTCAGTATCGAATTGTAATCCGATATAGCTGTAATCGTAGCGGCGGCTGTATTCGACATAGGCTTTTTCAACACGGCTCTGGTCTATGGCCGGGTTCCCGTCCGGGTTCAGACGGACCACATAAATATTGTACTTGTTCCCTGCGGCCCCCTTTTCGAGCGGGCCTTTCATTATGCAGGCATCGCGCGGGACCGCCTCGCCCATTCCCTGCAGGAACGGCATTACCGTGCCGATGTCATCTTCTCTGACATAAAACAGCTCGGGGATACGGCTGAAGTCATCGCTCCAGTATTTGCCGAGCATGCCGTACATCCCCGGATTATTGACGGAGTCCGCCTCTGCCGCTTCGCTGATAAGGCGGGCTGTCTCTTTCAGTTTTTCCCCGGTAACAAGTTCATATATTCCCATTTCGCCCCGGGTCGTCAGCAGTGTTTCGACGGCGGCGGGAGACATCGTTGTTTTGAATTTCACGGTACATGCCGTATTACCGGTGCGTTCGAATTCGAAACCTTTCCGCTCCGAGATAAGGCTCAGCCGCTGTTTCAGTATATCCGCCGTTTCGGCGGCAAGCGGAACGTCGTCGGGATCGATGGCCTCTATCTCCATCGTGTACCTCATTTCGGTCAGATCTTGCGACGAACAGGCGCCGCAAATCAATGTCAGCGCTATAAATAATGCGGCTGTCTTTTTCATTTTTACAGGTGTTTAGGTTCTGCCAATATACGAAAACCGCCGCAATTTTGCGGCGGTTCATGAAACTATTTTTCGGTTGAGGAGCAAGGGCCGCGTCATTTCGACCGCGGGGGCCACAATAGCAGCATGCTTGTCCGCGCGGCATAGGCCGCATAGTCCGGTTTCCGTTCCAACTGTCGTTTCTCCATCAATGGGATGCTGATAAATACGAACAGACAGGTGTTTGCCAGCGCTCCCACCCCGGTAAGCCATTCTGTGGGCGCCACCGACAGCAGGGCTAAGTAAACGCCCCACCACATGGCGACCTCGCCCAGGTAATTGGGATGGCGCGAATATTTCCACAGCCCCGTGTCGCACACTTTTCCGGGATTCAGCCGGCGGAAACGGTGCGCCTGCCTGTCGGAAAAGAACTGCAGGGCCGCCGCCGCGATCATAACCGCGAATGCGAGCCATGTGAACGGGTTGACTTCGGCGCCAAGGGCCATCAGCCTGAATGCCGGGATCATAGCAAGAAACACCACAATCGTCGGCATGAAGTGTATCCCGAAGAAATTCACCGCGGGCCACCACCCTTTCGACCACGCCTGGTATTTGCTGTAACGCCAGTCCTGCACGGTCAGGTTTTCGAAAGTGCAGGCCCAGTTCACCGTGAGCCGCACTCCCCACACCCAGACCCCGGCCAGCACAAGCAGCGAAGGCACGTCGAACGCCCGGTAACGGAACGCCAGCAGGGTCAGTATGACCACCGGAGCGACGCTCCAGTATGGATCATAAACGGATGCATTTTTCAGTATGGTGCTGAATATCCACACGGCCACGGTGGCGGCGACGTCGGCGATGAACAGGCGCACGATGTCGTGGTATTGCGGCATAAGGGCGAAAACCGCGATCCCGACGGCCGCCGCGACGATATACACTCCCAGTATTATCAGGAAACTGAGGGTCCGCGAATTTTTGATCTTTCCCATGCCGTAAGTTGCGGAGCCTTTTTTAGAGGCTCCAGGTTTGTCGTTGCAGCGTTTATGCAAACAGGCTTTCGACCTTTTCGACCACCTCTTCGGGCGCCGCGTCGGTGGCGAAAACGTGCGCAGGTTTCAGGTACCAAAGTTCCTTGCCGGTCTTGAAAAGCAGCTCTCCCCCGCCCGTGATGTTCAGCATCACTATTTTGTCCTTTTCGACCTTGCCCTCGGCCACGGCTTTGATGAGCGAGGCGGTTGCGACCGCGGCGGCGGGGTGGATATCGATCCCCTCGCTTTCAAGGAACATCGCCGCGGCCTTGCGCGCCTGTGCGTTGGTGACGACGAGGACGTCGCCGCCGGTATCTTTCAGCGCGTCGTACAGCCCCCCCGTAAGTCCGTAAGGCGGACGGCGGTTCGACAGAACTTTCGCGTCGATGATCTCGGCGTCGCGCCGGGCATGGTTGTCGTCGTATTCCAGCATCACGCGCGAATCGACCCTCCACGCGTCGTACATCGGCACGAACGGAGCGTTCTGCGACACCATGAGGCGGCATTTCTTGGCGCCGTAGCGCCCGTCCTCGATAAAGCGCAGGTTTGCTTCCCACGCGGCGATCGCGCCGGTCCCGCTGCCCACGGCCTGGAAATAGTAGTCGGGTATCTCCCCTATCGTGGTCACGGCCGAAAGCATCGTGGTGGCCATCCCGTCGCGCCGTGCGACGTTCTTGGCTCCCCCTTCGGCGAAAAAGCGCCTGGATTTCAGCGCGAGGTTGCTCAGGTGGATGGCGTCGAAATAGTCGCTACCCTTTTCCGTAGCTATGAGCTTGACGCAGTCGGCGAGCGGTTTTTCGAACCACAACGCGTCGAGATTGTCGGACGGCACGGAGAGCAGCAGGGGTATGTTGTTGTCCGAGCAGACTTTGGCAAAGGCGCGGGCGGTGTTCCCTGCGGAAGCCACAACGAGGATGCGTTCCTCGTCTCCTTTCATGCGCGCGCACACCGAATAGGCCTCGGTCTCCTTGAACGAGCAGGTGGTCATCGCCGCCTTTTTCTTCGGGTTCCAGCCGCTGAAAGTGATCCAGAGGTTCTTCAGGCCCAGTTCCTTGGCCAGTCCCTTGCTTTTATAGGTCACCGGGGCGGCCGAACCTTTCAGCGTGCGGTGGATGGGCAGCCAGTCGTGGAATTTGTAGAGTCCGTGGTCGTCGCCCTTGACCTCGAGCTGTTTTTTCGCGTAGATCGCCCTCACCAGCGACGGCGAGCCGCACATCCGGTCTTCGAGCATCCAGCCCGTGTCTTCAAAGCGTCGTCCTGTGCTCACGCACTCCAGGGTGTATTCTGTCGGTTTAAAATTTTCCATTTATTATGACATTCGATTCTTAAAATCCTCGTATCCGAATTCGCGCACCATGCGCAGGGTGTCGTCGGTACCCCAAATCGCGATGGACGGGTGTTTAACGCCGTTGAACATCGTGGTCTTGACCATCGTGTAGTGTATCATATCCTCGAAAACCACCCTGTCCCCCACCCTCAGCGGCCGGTCGAAACTCCATTCGCCCATCCAGTCGCCCGCAAGGCAACTGCTTCCGCCCATCCGGTAGCCTTCCTCGTCCGGAGATGCGGTGTGTGCGCCCACAATGGCGGGCATATATGGCATTTCGAGGCAGTCGGGCATGTGGCATGAAAACGAAACGTCGAGCATCGCCGTGCGTATCCCGTCGTTTTTGACAATATCTTCCACACGTGAAACCAGATACCCCGTACGCCACGTGAAAGCGCTCCCCGGTTCGAGGATCATTCGTAGGTGCGGGTATTTCGCCTTGAAATTCTTTATCGTTTTTATCAGCAGGTCAATGTCATAGCCTTCGCGCGTCATCGGGTGCCCCCCGCCGCAGTTGAGCCATTTGATTTGCCCCAGCAGATGCCCGAAACGCTCCTCGACGGCCTCCAGAGCCTTCGCAAGGTGTTCCGCGCCCGATTCGCACAGCACGTGGAAATGCAGTCCCTCTACCCCTGTCGGAAGTTCCGCAAGCTCGGGGACCCCGAGCCGCGAACCCGGCAGCGCAGGGTTGTAAAGGTCGGTCTCGACGGGCGAATAACCCGGATTCACGCGCAGTCCGCATGAGATACCCCGCAGAAGTGCCTGCGCCCCGAAGCGGTCGAACTGCCCGAGGGAATTGAACGTGATGTGGCTGCTGTGTTCGAGGATGCCCGGAAATTCGCTGTCGGAGTACGCCGGAGCGTAAGTGTGTGCGCGCACGCCGTATTCTTCCGCCACAAGCCGCGCTTCGGCCAGCGAACTCGCCGTCGCGCCGTCGGAATGCCGCGCCAGTTCCGGGAAAATGCTCCACATGGCGCACGCTTTCAGCGCGAGTATCACCTCGGCGCCCGATTCCCGCCGCACGCGGTCGATCGTCTCCATATTACACAGCAACGCCCTCTCGTCGAGGACAAAGCACGGTGAAGGTATATTAGAAAAATCAGGCATCAGATGAAAAATCACTAAAATTTATCAAACCAATCTTGGTTTACCTTCACATTTTCTATTAGCTCTGTTTGAATACCTAAATTCAATTCTTTTAACTTGTCACACAAAAGGTCTCCGTCGATTAAATCTATGGCAGGAGCACCATCTCTTGTCGCCTCTTTTACAGCATCGCGGCTAAAAGTTCCTGTCGTAATAAATAAGCCTTTATCGGCACGCCCCTGCATCGCTCCTCGAAAATCCCTCATGTCCCCTGCCGAAACAGTTCCTTTGTAACGTTTACACTGGAAAATCATATGAAAACTCAAGATACCGTGCATTCGAAGTATCCCCTTGCCATCAATCCCGCCATCTCCTGTTCTTCCTGTAACCTCCACCTGAACAAATCCACTCTCTCTTAATATTCTCTGTGTTAGCTTTTCAAAAGCGGATGAGTGTATAGTATAAAGTTTCTCCAATAATTGGTCTTTCCAGGTAGCGATTTCTAATTCATTATCTATCTCTTCTTTCTGGCCCGAAGAGTCCATGGAAGTTTGTTTTGATGATTCTTGTTTCGAATTCTGCTTTGCACGGACGGTTTTATCAATAATGTATGGATCGACATCATTTACTTTTATGTCTGAATTTGTAAGTAGCCATACTCCTCGCGAAGAATTCTCAAGTAGTCCGTATTTCTTCAATATTGTCCTAGCCCATGCTAATCTATATTCTACCTCGCTACGCCCATCTTTAACATGCGGAATAGACAAAATCTCTTCCGACAACTGCAATATCTGATAAACATGCTCATTGATCTCTTCTATACTTCCTGATCCCCCTAGTGAAATAAGGGCTTCAACGATAGGTTTGAAAAAATCATGGACTTGAGGTAAAGAAGGATGCGTTTTCTTACGAGCCATATTAATCTATTTTAGACTTCCAAGTCGATATCGAACTTTTCGACCCACGGCAGGCCCTGCGGCCCGAGTTCGGCCAGGAACGGGTCGGGATCGAACTCCTCGACGTTGAACACGCCCGGCTTCTTCCAGATGCCGCGTACGAACATCGCCGCGCCCAGTGCCGCCGGAACCCCGGTGGTGTAGCTCACGGCCTGCGTGCCTGTCTCCTCGAAGGCCTTTTCGTGGTCGCAGTTGTTGTAGATATAATAAGTGCGCTCTTTGCCGTCCTTGATTCCCCTGATTCGGCAGCCGATGCTGGTGAGGCCGGTATAGTTCTCGCCCAGCGATTTCGGGTCGGGCAGAACCGCCTTGAGGAACTGTATCGGGACGATCTCGACGCCGTTGTACATGATCGGGTCGATGCGGTCCATGCCGATGTTCTGGATCACGCGCAGGTGCGTCAGGTACTCCTGTCCAAAAGTCATCCAGAAACGGGCGCGCTTCAGGGTCGGATAGTTCTTTACGAGCGATTCGAGCTCTTCGTGGTATATCACGTATGATTCTTTCGGACCGATCTCCGGGTAATTTATCGGCTGATGTATTTCATAAGGCTTTGTGTAGACCCACTTGCCGTCCTCCCAGTAGCGTCCGGGCTGCGTCACCTCGCGGATGTTTATTTCGGGATTGAAGTTCGTGGCGAACGCCATGCCGTGATTCCCGGCGTTGCAGTCCACTATGTCGAGGTACTGTATCTCGTCGAAATGGTGTTTGGCGGCGTAGGCGGTGAATATCGAGGTCACGCCCGGGTCGAAACCGCAGCCAAGAATGGCTGTCAGGCCGGCTTTTTTGAACCTGTCCTGATAGGCCCACTGCCATTTGTATTCGAATTTGGCTTCGTCCTTCGGCTCGTAATTGGCCGTGTCGAGGTAATTCACGCCGCATTCGAGGCAGGCGTCCATGATGGTGAGGTCCTGGTACGGCAACGCCACGTTGATGACCAGATCGGGCTTGAAACTGCGGAACAGCGCCACCAGTTCGGGGACGTTGTCGGCGTCGACCTGCGCGGTTTCGATGCGGTTGCCGCCCACTGCTTCGGCGATCGCGTCGGCCTTGGATTTCGTACGGCTGGCGAGCATAATATCGGTGAAAACCGGGTTCGCTGCTACCTTGAATGCGACGACGGTACCCACCCCGCCGGCGCCGATTATCATTACTCTCGACATTCCTGAATGCGTTTTAGAGGTTTGTTGAGGGCAAATATAGTGAAAGCCGAGCGACAAGCAAAATTTATTTGTCAAGGCCTTCCTCATCCTTGCAGGGCATACTCCGTAAACGGCCTTTGCTCCAGCTTCGTTCGCCGGTTCAGCTTGACCGGGGCGCATCATCTATTCTTTAAAAGTATCGATTTAATTTTGGTAAAACAAAAAAATGGTTTTACATTTGCACCGCTGAAAAGCAAAAAATGTAGTGTAGATTCAGTAGCTCAGCAGGTAGAGCACATCCCTTTTAAGGATGGGGTCCTGGGTTCGAGCCCCAGCTGGATCACAAGTGCCCCCAGCGGGATCACAAATTTTCATCAAAGCGCTGATAATCAAATGATTGTCGGCGCTTATTTTTTGAACCAATCCCATTTTTTGCGGCGATTTCAATTAATCGTATATCGCTGTTTATCAGACATATATTATTACGGTACATTCGCCAAAACAAGGCATAACGCTTTGATTTATCGTATCTTGACGCATATTGTGTGCGAAGAGCCGCGACAGGGTGCGAAAAACACCTCGCTGTAACCAATCTGTGACCAGTGGGTGGCAAAACACGAAAAGTGGTTACAAACTCCGAAATCCCCCTGCAAGCCGCGTAAAACGGCGATTTTCCCTTTTGTCGCACCCTGTCTGATCTGGGTCTTTGCGGCTCCGGTTACCGGGAAAAGCGACAAAGTGCGGAAAGTGGTCACAAATTACGAAACATCTCTTGCGTGTACCGGAAAGTGATGTTATGTTTGTCGTGTAAATAACTCTGTCAAAGCTCGTTGTCGTATTTTGTCGCATCGTGCCCGGCAGGGGCAAAAGCACGGAAACCATGATCACGAAAAGCACATTCGCAATCAGCTTCGTAGCCCAGAAGGGCAAGCCGAAAGTTGACGGGACAGTCCCCATCCTCGCCCGTATTATCCTGAACGGGGAGATGAGCCATTTCACCACCAAATTCCATATCGCGCCCGACCGCTGGCTCACCAAAGAGGGCCGGACGCTCGGCCTGACCGCCGGGGAGAAACAGATCAACGCTATGTTGGACGACTTCCGGGCGCTGATAAAGTCTCGCTACAACGATCTGGTTCTGCACGGTGAGGTCGTCAGCGCCGACCGGGTCAAGCAGGCGGTCTTAAACCAAGACCGGCGGGGCATCAAAATGCTGGAGCTCTTCGACCAGTTCAACCAAGATTACGCGAAGATGGTCGGTAAAGGCACGACCCACAAGACCCACACCCGCTACGTGCTCACGCGCAATCTGCTGGCCGAATTCATCGGTGAAAAATTCGGGCGGCACGATATGGCGGTGGCCGAAATCAACCTCAAATTCATCAACGATTTCTTCGTGTGGCTGCGCAACCGGGACGGCAATGGACACAACTACCACACGAAATTCATCCAGCGTTTCCGCACCGTGTATAATGTCGCCCGCAACAACGGCTGGGTGCAGGGCGACCCCTTCGCCAACTTCAAGATGCGCTTCGAGGAGGTCGACCGGGGCTACCTCTCCAAAGCGGAATTGGACATCCTCATGACCAAGCCGATGCCCTCGGAGCGGCTTGATAAAGTGCGCGACCTGTTCGTGTTCAGTTGCTTCTGCGGCCTCTGCTACATCGACCTCAAAGAGCTTCTCGAAACCGACATCGTACGCGGCGACGACGGCCACCTATGGATCGACACCACCCGTATCAAGACCGGGGCGCAGGTCAACGTGCGGTTGCTGGACGTGCCTTTGGCCATTATCAAGAAGCACGGCGGCCAGACCAAAGACGGCCGTCTTTTCAAAATTCCCTCCAATCAGAAGGTCAACGATTACCTGAAGGAAATCGCTGCCCTCTGCGGCATCGAGAAAAACGTGACCTTCCACCTCTCGCGCCATACTTTCGCCACGACCGTAACGCTCTCGAACGGAGTGCCTTTGGAAACGGTCAGCAAGATGCTCGGCCACCGGAACATACGCACCACGCAGATCTACGCCCGCATCACCACTAGCAAGATCAGCGCCGACATGGACGCCCTCGCCCGGAGGCTCGGCCAAACGGCGGCGATGTGACATACTTCCCCTTTTATAATGCGGCGGGATTTCGTACTGAAATCCCGCCGTTTTCACGATTGTCATAAAAATCACTACATTTGCATTGCCGGGAGGTAACACGCCCGGCATACATATCCGATTTCCATCGCATAACTGGCCGTTATAAATTTTAAAGGAGTCGGGCTTCATTTCCAGCTTGCTATGCTTACGCAATAGTACGGCGTGGTATATGTTGCTTGCCCTTTAATGACACTGGCCAGTGTTGCGATGGAGCGGGTTTACATAGCCACGCTTTTTTTATTTTGTGGCTTTGGGGTGTGGGGGAAAAAGTGTATTGCAGACAGTTTCAGTAAGTTGTGTATCATACTTTGAGTGAGTGTGTTAGATGTGCGCGGATTGTGAAAAAATACTGCCCGAATTAGTTGCTTTTCTCGGTTCTTTGTCGCCATCTTTGTGATGCAATGACAATTTAAGACGTTGGAATATCGTTATTTAACCTTTCGGTATTCCCGTCGAAAAGAGATAGCTTATGAATGACTTTTACACCCGGAACACTCCATCAAGCGAACCGGACGAAGAAGTATCGGATTCTTTCAATCAGATACCGCGTCCGGATGCCGCGTCGGTAGCGAGGCTCGAAGCCTTGCGCGACGGCGATAACGCAGCCTACAAAGAGGTTTACCTGATGTGGCGCAAGCCCATCCACAACCTGTTGGTCAAACTTACAGGATCGTCGGCCGATGCGGAGGATATCACCCAGGAAGTTTTTATCAAACTCTGGGAAATACACGAAAAGGTCGATCCCGCCAAAGACATCCGGGCATTGCTTTATGTGATGGCCCGTAACGCCGCGCTGGCTCTTTTCAAGAAGCGTAAGGTGCGCAAAGATTATCTCGACCACACCGTTTTCGACGACATAGATGCTACCACAACTTACGACATAGTCGTGGAGAGGGAGAAGCTGCTGCTGGCCGAATTAGCGGTGAGCCGTCTGGAGCCTCAAACCCAGCGCATCTACGAGATGAGCGAGAAACTGCTGATGACGCATGATCAGATCGCTACCAAGCTGGGGATCAGCCCGCAGTCGGTTTCCAACCAACTGCACATCGCCAACAAAGCGATACGACAGGCCATCAACATCTTCATCTTGTTTTTTATCACAAACATCAAATAGAATATATATGACCATCCTGGAGAACCGCGCTGTCTTGCGGGAGAACAGATAAGCCGCTTACATATCCCATTCCACGCAAAGCCGTTTTTGCACGGCCGGGGATTTTATGCGCCTTTTTGAAAAAGAAAAACTGTGTTGAACAAAATAAAAACAGGGGAAAGCTGCAAATAAAACACGATGATAGACAAATACTTACGAAATAAAATGAAAAAAGTTGAAGAATTTTCAGTGAGATCGGCCCCTCTCAGGCTTTCTTTATATAGAGGGGGACTGCAACAACGCCGACCGCTCCATCGCAAACTGGCCAAATTTAATTTAAGCACCGACGACCAAACAAAACCGAACGCCCGATGAAAGAGCCGAACGGAATAAACTATCCTGCCCCCGGAGAGCAGGATTACGGGGACGCCCTGGAAAGGGCGACCCAGTTTCTTGGTGCATTGATGGATGACGGACTTCCTCCCTATATGAAAAAGAAGATACAGGCTTGGTTCCGCAGCGAGGCGAGCGTCGACGCAAAATACGACGCTCTGGGAAAGCTGTTCAACGAGTTGCAGCCCAACCTGAATCCCGACCGCTATGAATACGAGCAATTTGAAAAAATACGGGAGATATTGGGCTTCCCCCCTTCCGAACCGGCCCCTGCGGTTAAACGCAGACTGACACCGGGCCGGATAGCACTCAGGGTGGCGGCCGTGGTGATTCCGGCGCTGATGATCGCCGGGGCATCGTGGCTCTGGTTCTCACGGCCGCAACCCGCGCCGCAGATAGCGATGGTTACGATGGCCGTGCCCGACACGCTCGGAGCGCAGGGCCGCATTGACCTCACGGACGGCTCGGAGGTGTTCGTCCGCCCCGGCAGCTCGATCAGCTATGCCGAGGACTTCGAAGCCGGCGACAAGCGCCGCGTGCAGATGTCCGGCGAGGCGTATTTCGAGGTGGCCGCCGACAGCGTGAAGCAGTTTATTGTAGAAACCGCCAAAATGAACGTGACCGTACTTGGCACGCGCTTCAACGTCGAGGCGTCGCCCGACAAGGAATTCACGACCGTCACGCTCTACCAGGGCAAGGTCAATGTTTCGGGGCTGACCGGCAAGGAGGGTGTGACGGAAGTGATCCTGCAACCCGGTCGCAAGCTGGTCTACAACAACCTCACGGGCGAATATAAAATCGAAGATACGGCGGCCCTGCTGCCCGACTGGATTGCATCGAGGCTGACCTTCCGCAACGCACCTTATTCCGAAATCTTCCGCACGCTGGAGTGGTTCTACGGGGTTAAGGTCGAACTGGACGGCAACCTCGGCGAAGATATGAAGCTCAACTTCCGTATAACCGGCCAGGAAGATATAGAAACCGCCATGTGGCTGTTCCGTAACGTGAGCCGCGAGTTCACGTATGAAATCGACGGCAGCATGGTGAAAATCAAACCCGAAGTTTAGAAAACAATAAACCGTAAGAAATAAATGGAGTTACAGCGAACCGGATCCGCAGGCGTGATCAAAAAAGCAGTTCTGCTTTTGGCCTGCGGAATCATAACGACGACCGCCCTGCAAGCGCAGGATGCACGGGTCAGCCTTTCGAGCAAGAGCATCACCATCCAACAGGCCGTGAACGAGATCGAAGCCCAGACGGGCTACGTGATCGGTTTCCGCAGCAACGACGTCAACGAGTCGAAGCGGGTGACCCTCGCGCGCACGCAGGGCACGACCAAAGAGATCCTCGGCCTGCTGCTGGCGGGCACGGGGCAGACATGGGAGATGAACGGCAAGTATATCGTGGTTGTTCCCGCCCCGCAGCCGCGCGTGGCGGCCCCGAAGCCGGAGCCCGCGCCCGTCGTGGACAACACGCCGGAAAAGGTGCAGCCCGTGCTTACGCCCGTCGTGGTGGAGCGGGTGGTGGTCACGCCCGTCCCGGAGCCGGACAAGGCCCCGCGCGGCGGTTATCAGAGCGCGTCGCGCCTTACGGGACTGCCGCTGATCGCCCTGAAGACCAACCTGCTGGCCGACGCCACGGCCACCATCAGCATCGGCGCGGAGATCCGCACGGGCCACTCCTTCACGCTCGACCTGCCGGTCACCTACAACATTTGGGATTTCAAGGACAACCGCAAGTGGCGCAACTTCACCTTCAAGCCCGAAATGCGCTGGTGGACTTGCGAAGCCTTCAACGGCCACTTCTTCGGGCTGAACGCCTTTTACGCCGAGTATAACGTCAACAACCTCCCCAAGCCCTTCTCCGACAAGATGCGCGAGTACCGCTACGACGGCTGGCTGGCCGGCGCGGGTATCTCCTACGGCTACCAATGGATAGTGGGCAAGCGCTGGAGTCTGGAGGCTACCATCAGCGGCGGCTGGGCGCACCTCGATTACGACAAGTACCCGCCCCAGAAAGACGCCGCCGGGCATCCGGGCAAAAGCCTGGGCAACTTCACGCAGAACTATTGGGGGCTGACCGGAGTGGGATTTTCGCTGATTTATTTCATTAAATAGTTTATGAATAAGATGATACGCACCAGAATAACCCAAACCTTACTTGCACTTGGCCTCACGCTGGCCGTACTGCCCGCCGCCGGGCAGTACGCCACGGGCCGGGTAACGATCCGCCAGACGGATTTCTACCGCCAGGGCGACCAGGTGACCGTCGGCATGGACGTCGAATTGGGACAAGCCGAAGTTTCCCGCCGCGCCTACGTGCTGCTGCGCCCCGTGATGAAGAGCGAAGCGGCCAACGTGGAGATGGAGCTGCCCTCGATCATGATCAACGGCAAGAACCGCGCCCGCGCCTACCGCCGCCTCGTGGCCCTGAAACGGGAGCCTGTCTACGTGGGCAACGTGATAAACGCCGGCGAAAAGAACGCCCCGCGCTCGTACCGCTACTCGGCGACCGTCCCTTACGAGGACTGGATGAAGCGTGCGGTGATCGGCGTGAACGAGGAGCAATGCGAATGCAACGGGCCGTTGGTCCCGATGCACTTCGAGCTGCTGGCCACGAACATGGAAAACCGCAATCCGGACACCCGGATTCCCGACAAAGTCTATGAGATGCGCTTCGCGGCCAGCTTCCTCGTGCCGAAGCCCGAAGCGGTCAAGGCCCGCAGCGAAAGCGGCAAGGCGTACCTCGACTTCAATGTGGGACGCTCGGAACTGATACCCGGATTCAAGAACAACGCCGACGAGCTGGCGAAGATCGACGCGCAACTCACCACCTTGCAAAAAGATCCCTACACCACCGTTACGGGGATCGTGATAGACGGATACGCCTCGCCCGAAGGGACATACGCCGCCAATATGACCCTTTCGGGCAGGCGGGCCGTCGCCCTCAAGGACTACGTCCGCCGCACGCACAACCTGCCGGAGCGCCTGTTCCGGGTGCAGGGACGCGGCGAGGATTGGGCGACGCTCGAAGAGCTGGTCGCCGAATCCAACGCCTCCTGGAAAGAACAGGCCCTTACGATCATCCGGGGCACGGAGATCTTCGACGGCCGCGAGAAGAAGCTGATGGATTTGCAGGGCGGCGCACCGTACAAGCAGATGCTCGCCGACCTCTTCCCGAAACTGCGCCGTACCGACTACGAGATCAAATACAGCGTGATCCCTTTCACGGTCGAGGAGGGCAAAAAGGCGCTGGCCACCAACCCCTCGCTGTTGAGCCTTAACGAGCTGTTCCTGATCGCGGAGACCTACACCCCCGGTAGCAGGGAATACAACGAGGTGTTCGGGAAAGCGGCGCAAGCCTATCCCACCAGCGACGTAGCCAACGTGAACGCTGCGGCGGCGGCCCTCGCGCACGGCGACCACCAGACGGCGCTCGTCTATCTCGGCAAGATCGCCTCGCCCAACGCGGCCGCGCTGAACGACTTCGGGGTCGCCTATGCCCAGCGGCGCGAGTTTGCCAAAGCGAGGGAGTATTTCCTGCGTGCGCAGGCCGAAGGCAATGCCGAAGCCACCGCCAACCTCGCGGAGTTGAACAAAATGGATGAGTAAGAGCGATGGAGAGCAGAACGACTACCGACCCCGCAGCCATCCACCGACAGATCATGGAATACACCCGCCGCCACGTCGACGCCCTTATGCGCGGTGACCGTGATACGGCATGGGCCATCGTGGAGCGTGTACTCGCTATGGAACAGACCCCGGGCTACCTGCGCTACAAAAACCACCTGCGCTTGCACAGGCAGACGACATAAAAACCAAAGAGTCAAAATAACAACAACTTACATTAATTAACCAAACATTTTTAAACCAAACAATTTTTTACATCATGAAAAAACAACTTTTTGCAATGGCCGCAATCGCGGCAGTTCTCTTCGCTTCTTGCGCGAAAGATGAAAACCCCGCTAACACGGGCGACAACCAGACCAAGAACATCACCCTGTCGTTCAGCGACCCTGTGGGTTCACGCGCAATCGACGGCTCGGCTTCGGACGGTACGACCAAAACCACCTTCTCGACGGGGCAGATCATCTTCGCCAACGGCGCACTCGTTTATGACGTCTACACCATCGTCGCAGGCTCCACGAACATGGGCAGCAAGCAGATCGGCATCGGCGACCTCTACGGCGCGGGCAAGT
>JAVBRO010000024.1:0-67995 GCA_031547885.1 Rikenellaceae bacterium | reverse complement strand
ATGACGCTTAACCCCGTAATGAATTGTGGCACGCGATCCGCAATAAAAGCAGTTTTTTGTTCATATATTTTCAAATGCGATAAATATATGAAATATAATTATTTACACACCATCTCACCATCCCTTTTGCGTATTAAGCCTCATTTTCAAATCTTCAAATCTCCAAATTTTCAAAATGAAGAACTATTTCTTGTCGATCTCATTCTTGACCGATTTCAGCAGGACCCCCATGTAAATGCGGAATATACCGTACACGAGCAGGGCGACGCAGAAGAAGGTCACTATGAACGCGCCTCCGAACAGCGGGGTGCTGAAAATGAAGATTATCGAGAACAGCAGAGCCAGTATGGCGATGGCGAGCATCCATCCCCAGCCGCGGACTCCGTATTTCTGAAGGTCGGAAGCCGCGCCGATCGCCCAGATCGAACGAAACATGATCCAGAAACCGACGAAATAGATCAACACCGCCGTTACAGCCGGTGCGGGCAGGGCGAGAAGCATACAGCCCATCAACAGGTCCACGATACCGCCCGTGAGGGTCCATCCCCAGCCGTGCATGGTTTTGCGGTTCTGGACGGCGAACGCTATTTCAGCGATGCCGCTGATAAAGAAAGCCACGATGAATACGATGGTAAGCGCCGCGATGGTCGCCACGGGGACGAACATGCACCAGACGCCGAGAATAATGGCGATAATGCCTACTATCAGGGAGACCCACCAGTTCTTAACCGTGTCCCTGATTCCTTCCGTTACAGTTGTCATAATCGATCGGATTTAGATTAATACTATCGTTTCAAATCAGATCAACCGCAATAATCCTGCCGGAAAATCTCATTGACGGAGAGCCGCACCTCCCTGACTCTCTGTTAAAAAGGGAACAACAGCGGCAGCATGAGTATCATCACCACGCCCATTACGAGCTGCAGCGGCAGGCCCACTTTCACGTAATCCATGAAGGTGTAGCGTCCGGCGCTCATGACCAGCGCGTTTGGCGGGGTCGAGAACGGCGATGCGAAACACATGCTCGCCGCGACCGCGACCGCGAAAAGGAAAGGGTAGGGGCTTACTCCCGCACCCGCGGCGGCCTGCATGGCTATCGGCGCGAATAGTACGGCGGTCGCGGTGTTGCTCAGTATCAGCGTCAGCAGCGACGTACATCCGTAAACGAGGATCAGAAGTCCGTGGGGGCCGATGTTCCCGAACCCGAGCATCCAGTCGGAAATAACTTCTGTGACGCCCGTCTTCTCGAACGCCGTGGCCATTGGGATCATCGAACCGATCAGCACGATGCTGCTCCAGTTGATGCTGTTGTAAGCTTCCTCCATGTTGCGCAGGCATCCGGTGACGACCATCAGCAGGGCGGCCAGCAGGATCGCCGCGACGGCCGGAATGACGTCGAGCACCATCACCACGATCATCGCAACCATTATTGCGGCCGCTATCGGGGCCTTACGGTCGAGCGTCACTTTGGCGGCCTCTTTTTCGGGCTGGCCTACCAGCACCATGTCGCCCTGGCGGTTGCCGAGTGCCGAAATATCGTCCCAGCGTCCCTGGATCAGCAGGGCGTCGCCAGCATGGACCTTCATATCCTTGATAGAGTCGATATCGTATTCACCCTGGCGCTGGATGCCCAGCACGTTAACATTGTATTTCTCGCGGAAACGGCTTTCGGCGATGGTCTTGTTGATGAGTTTCGAGTTGGGCATGATGAAAATTTCCGCCACGCCGTACTCGTCAAACTGCAGCGAATCCTCTTCCGAAGGTTTCTGTTCAAGGTTCAAGGCGTTCTCTTCGACGAAACGGTTGATGTTTTCGGCGCTGCCGTTGCATAGGAGCGTGTCGCCCTCCTGTATGACGGTTGCGGGACCTGCGATCTCCTCGACCGGGGTCTTACGGAAACGTCTTTCGGCCGGTTTGCGCACCACCTTGCCGATGCTCACGCCGAAATTAGACGGTGTTTTCAGTTCGTCGAGGCGGCTGCCGATTAGGGGCGATCCTGCAGGGACTGAAACCTGGTAAGTCTGCTGTGCGAGGTTGTATTGTTCAACGAGTTCTGTTAGCGATTTCCCTCTCTTCTCGCCGCCGTCGGTCTCGTCCTTTTTGCGGCCGAGCAGCCATTTGCTCAGGAAGAAGAGTATGCCTACTCCTACAAGAACGGCTATTGCGCCCACCGGAGCGAACGAGAAGAACGACAGCGCCTTGTGTCCGGCGGCCGTCAGGGCGTCCTGGATGACGAGGTTGGGCGGGGTGCTGATAAGGGTGAACATCCCCATGCTGCTTGCGAAGGCCATCGGCATCAGGTAGCGGCGCGAACTGAGGTTGCCCTTTGCGGTCATGCTGATAACGATCGGCATCATCAGCGCGACCGTCCCGGTATTGCTGACGAACGCCCCTATGAATGCCGTTACCAGCATCACCAGTATGAAAAGCACGTTCTCGTTCTTACCGCCGAGATGCAGGATCCTGCTGCTTATCATCCGGGCGAGTCCTGTGCGGAATATCCCGGCCCCGACGACGAACAGTCCCACCATCATTATCACCACCGTGTTGGAGAAGCCCGCCAGGCCTTCCGCCGGGGTGAGTATGCCGAAGAGCATCAGCGCAAGGAGCGAGCAGAGCGCCACGATGTCAGAGCGCACCTTTCCGCGCATGAAGAATATCGCGGATGCGGCGAGAATCGCCAGCGTAATGTTAAAAGGGGAGAAAATCGCCGTCCAATCCATATCACAATCCATTAAAGAATTCTTGCAAAGGTACGTAATTTCGGGCACATTAGTTGCGATTTAAAGTCCGTTGAAAATATAAAATCTTATGAAAGAGAATAAGACGTTTCGGGGTCGGACGAAAGCGTTGGTGATCGCCGGTTCCATAGTTATTTTCCTTGTTGCGTGCATGTTCGGCGTCGAACTGTGGCTGAAGCACAGAATACGCGCCGCGATCGAAAAAGAGGCGGCGGCGCTGACCGGCAGTGGGATAGACGTCGGGATAGGGCGTATATCCGTGAGTCTTGCCAAACGTTCGGTGACTGTACGCAACATACATCTGAAATCGCAGAACAATGACCCGGGACACGCCGGATTCACCCTGGTTTCACTCGACGCGGGGGTCGAAAGAGTCTCCCTGCGCGGGGTAGGCTATAAAAAACGGAACGGCAAACCGGCCCTCAGCGCCGCCAGCATCGTGATAGTTGCGCCTTACGCCACGGTGGTCACGCAGGGCGAAAAGCCCGACGCCGGGACGCCGGAAAAAACGTTTCAGCAAAGCATCACAGAAAAACTGCGCGCCATTGCGGTCGGCGAGATCAGGATCTCGGGGACAAAGCTCGACTATGTCGCATGGAAGGATGAACAGGACGGCACGCGAATCGGCATCGAGAACGGTGATCTGAAAGTCGAAGGGTTTATGATAGACTCCCTGCCCGCGGCCGCCGGAAAGATACTTTTCAGCGACGATATCACATTCACGGCCGGGCGCGTCAGCTACGGCTACGGCGCAGGGGATTTCGTGCTCCAGGTCGACACGGTTTCGCTTAATACAGCGGACCGCACCTTTTCGCTGAAAACGGCGAGCCTTATACCGCAATATCCGAAAGACGAATTTGCGCAGAAGTCTCCGAAGCACAGCGACTGGACCGAATTCACCCTGCGCGGGTTGACGCTTGCCGGGGTCGATTATGCGGGCCTCGTAAACAATAAAGAGCTGGCCGTCGACAGCCTGACGTTCGCGTCGGGACACGTCGCCAGCTACAAGAACCGCCAGGTGTGGCAGGAACCGCGCGTCAAGCCGATGCTCTACCAGACCATTCAGAGCCTACCCCTCGGGGTTGATATAAAGCGGATGTCATTCGCCGGGCTAGATATCGAATACGACGAACTTGCCGCCGGCGGCGACTCTCCCGGAACGGTGTTCTTCACGAAAGGCTTTGGGACAGCGCAGAACATCACGAACATCGCCGACGGACACGACCGTTTCATGACAATAGAAATGACGGCGAACCTGATGGACAACGGACCGCTACATGCAGTGTTCCTTTTTCCCGTCAGCCCGCAGGACGACCATTGGGAAGCGAAAGGCAGGCTCGGAAAGATGGACCCGGCAGCTCTGAACCGAGCCATAGAACCGCTGGCGAACATTAAGATCAAAACCGGGACGATACACAGCGTCGATTTCCATATCACGGGAACCCTGGCACAGTCCCACACCACGCTTACGATGCTTTACAACGACCTGTCGGTCGCTTTCATGAAGAAGCACGAGGCGAAAGAGCGTAAGTTGATGACCTTCATCGCCGACGAAATGGTGCTCAAAAAAGATAACCCGGGGCACAACGGTAAAGTCCGCCCGGGCGAGGGCGATTTCACGCGCGACCCCCACAAATCGATGTACAATTTCATGTGGAAGTCGCTCTTCCAGGGGATCAAAAGCACGGCATTGTAGTCTGAAATCTGACGGAAGTTGGGTGGGGTAATTGTCATTCCGAGCGAGGACGATGCAGAGAGCCTGACGCGGACGAAAATGACCTATCGGCCGACGAGGAAACTACCAAATAAATCGATTAGCTTGAAGCGGGCTTAACTATAATGTAGGATCCCTCGTCGCCAAATATAAACTTCGTGCATACCAAACTGTTAACGTATTTGGCTCGCTCGGGATGACATAATAAAAAAGGGTTGACCCGATCGGTCAACCCTTTTTTGTGCCTTATTGTTTCTCGGCCTCAAGTTCCTCTTTTACCTTTTCGGCGGCGGGCGGAAGTCCGTCCGGAAGAGCGTCAGGCTCTATCAGCTTGTATTCCTTGTAATATATCCTTATCAGCAGTAGGAACACCGAGATCATCAGCGGGCCGAAGATGATGCCCCAGAAGCCGAACAGCGGAATACCCAGGATCACCCCGAAGATGACGATGAGCGGGTGGGTGTTGGTCATTTTCTGGTTCAGGATGATGCGCACCACATTGTCGACGTTGGCGATTATCAGCACTCCGCACAGCGTCAGCAATATCCCTTTCACAACGAACCCGGAAGCGATGAAATATATTCCGAGGGGCACGCTGACGATAATCGTCCCGACCATCGGGATAAGTCCGCAGAGCGCCGTGAGGAATGCCCAGAATACTATGTTGTTCATGCCGAAAATCCAGTACACCAGCGCCGCCACGACTCCCTGGCAGAGCATCATCAAAGGTATCCCGACGGCGTTGCTGAATATGATCGTCGTTATTTCACTGGTCAGCAGTTTCCGGCTGTCGCCGCGGAAAGGCAGGTATTTCCCGGCCTTCTCTTCGAGTTTCCGCCCGTGCGTCAGCATGAAATAGAGGATCACGATGGTCATGAAAATATTGGCCGCAAAGCTGTACGTGGTGCTAAATATAGTGTTTGCCACCTTTTCGAGCAGGGCTGAAGATTCTTTGATAAAATCGGGTGAAATGACTTGGAATCCTACAAAATCATTGATTTTCGGCACGAGGGCCTGCACCGAACCGAGCAGCGACGAAGTGTCTATCGCCTGGATTTCGTTGGCCAGTATCTCGAAAATAAGGAACCCCAGTCCCAGCAACACGGCGCATATCCCCAGCACTATGACAAGCGACGCTAGCCACGGCCGCCAGCGGTGTTTTTCCACCATCCGGAACAGCAGCCCGCGGAACACGATGTAGAACGTGATCGCCCCGAGGAACGAGCCGATAAAGAAAGCCAGCTGCTTGAACATCACGGCCCCCATCAGTATCAGGAAGACCAGGAACAGCAGCTGCCTGAAAAATATGTTGTTTTTGCGTATGGTGTCTATCATAACGCAGAGGTTTTACAGTGGGAGATTTTCGGAATCATAAAGCGGTGTCGAGAGATATCTTTCGCCCGTGTCGGGAAGCAGCACCACGATGTTTTTACCTTTATTCTCCGGTTTCAACGCGGCCGACAATGCGGCGTATGCGGCGGCTCCCGACGAAATGCCGACAAGGAGTCCTTCCGTCTGCGCAAGTTCGCGGCTCGTGCGCACGGAATCTTCGTACGTGACTTCGGCGACTTCGTCCACTACGGATGCGTCATAGTTCTTCGGAACGAATCCCGCGCCGATGCCCTGTATCTTGTGCGGACCGGGTTTCCCGCCCGAAAGCACGGGCGACGCCGAAGGCTCGACCGCGATCACCTTGACAGCCGGATTATGCTCTTTAAGTTTCTTTCCTGCTCCGCTTACGGTTCCGCCCGTACCGACCCCGGCGACAAAGAAATCGACCTTCCCGCCGGTATCGCGCCAGATCTCCTCGCCCGTAGTTGCATAATGAACGGCGGGATTTGCCGGGTTGTCGAACTGCCCGAGGGTTACGGCTCCGGAGATCGACGCGCGCAGCTCTTCGGCCCGCGCTATCGCACCTTTCATTCCTTCCGAGCCTGGTGTCAGGACGACTTCGGCGCCAAGGGCTTTGACCAGGTTGCGCCTTTCGAGGCTCATCGTTTCGGGCATGGTGAGTATCAGCCGGTATCCGCGCGCCGCGGCGACCATCGCAAGCCCGATGCCGGTATTTCCGCTGGTAGGCTCTACGATACTCCCGCCCGGGGACAATACTCCCCGCTTTTCGGCATCTTCGATCATGGCGAGCGCGATGCGGTCCTTGATGCTGCCGCCGGGATTGAAATATTCGAGTTTAGCCAGGATTCGTCCGCCCGCCTCGTGTTTTTTCCCGAAACGGGCCAGTTCGACAAGGGGAGTGTTACCTATGAGGTCGGTGAGTTTTTTTGATATGTCAGCCATTATGTGAGATTTTTGTTGGTTAGAAAAAAAACATGCAACTCTGATGCCGTGTTTTGCGGTGCCCTGCATTTTATAATAAATGAGCAGCAAATGCAAGCTGATCGACGCCGGACCTGATACCACCGGGTCCGCCTGAGTTGCGCCGCCGTGTCCGGGATGCTGCAAAGATATGAAATTTACTTCAGTTTAAGGGTTTGCACGATGTGGCCCGAAACGCCATAAACGGATAAGGCACGGCACGTTAATTGAAAATATTTCTGGAATAATTTTTGAACGGTTTCGTTTATTGAAACTTTATTTATATTTGTATCATATTAGGACCCCTATCCCTGAAATTATGCTAACACAGGAACTGAACAATAACCTGATCGAAGCGATCAGAGACAAACTTCCCCCCGGAGCGAATATCGCCAACAGACTGATGGATATGCTTTTCATAGGTCGTGAGGCTGTTTACCGCAGGCTTCGCGGAGAGGTGCCTTTCACGCTCTCCGAGGCGGCTGTGATATGCCGTAAAATGAGTATCTCGCTCGATTCGGTCGCAGGGGGCGGGGACAAGGGCTTTGCCGTGGTGGATGTCCATTTCGGCAAGAACCAGGAGAGCATCAGCGCATACAAGGATACGCTCAACTATTTCCTGCGTTCCTACATGCAGTTGGGTGGCGACGGCTCGGCCCAGATTCATGCGGCTGCCAACAGCCTGCCGTTCATGCTCTACCTGGGTTATGACAACCTGTCGAAATTCATGCTGTTCAAATGGCTTTACCAGCGCGGCGCACTTGCGCCGGGTCTCGGTTTCTGTGATTTCGAAGTTCCTACAGACATACTGAAACTCCACCGGCAATATATAGAGGCTGTCAGGAACATCAATCACGGGAGCTGCCTTTTCGACTATCAGCTGTTCGATTATCTGATAGGCGACCTTCGGTATTTTTCGAATATAGGATTGCTCCGCAGGGAGAATATGGATGTCATAAAGGAAGACATATCCGTTATGATAGACGAGTTGGAAAGCATTGCGGTAAAAGGCTGCTTCCAGAGCGGCAAAGAGTTCCAGCTCTATATCTCGAGCGTGAATTTCGATGCTACCTACGGCATTGTCTCGGGCGAGAATGCCCGCCTGGCTTTTCTGAAGATATGCGGAGTCAATATGGTGTCGTCGACGGAGATGAAGCTGTATGAACAGCTGAGGGTGTGGATCGAATCGCTCCGCAAGTTTTCGACTCTCATATCGCAGAGCGGTGAGATGCAGCGCATCATGTTTTTCAACCGGCAGCGCACGGCAATAGCCAATCTTTGATTTTACATTTTTTGTCAAAAAATGCCGTTCCATTTCGTTTTTTTATTAAAAAAATAATTTACACACCCCTGATTTCCGGAATATCAGGCCGGGTTTGGTTTTCCCTGTGATTTTAGGAAGAATCGAAATGTATTTCTTCCTTTATCATCTCAAAAAACAGGCATCTTTGCTATATTTTTGATGTGGAAAGAGATAACAGGGGTATTTATGAGAAAAAATATCAGAAAGGAATTTGTCGAGGAAATTCGCAAGGCGCTTCCAGACGATATGAATGCGGCCATATATCTGACCGGAGAGTTAAGGCTCGGTAAAGAGACGGTTTACAGGCGGCTCCGTGGGACGGTGCCTTTCTCTCTGGACGAAGCGGCCGAGGTCGCCCGCGAACTCGGTATTTCGCTCGACCGGTTGGCAGGCCTGAACCGGCCGGAAAACCCGGCTTATGAATTCAATATAAATTACAGCTGCAATTTCGATGAGAACTACGCCCAGTTCGCATTGGGAACGCTGAATGTCCTCAGACGGGTCGCAAATGATCCAGGCGGCATATACATTACGGCGGCAAACAAGCTGCCGTGGCCGTGTTACCTGGATTACAGAGCCCTGGCCACATTCCGATACAAGCGGTGGCTCTACGAACGGGGGGAGATATGCTCTTTCCGCACCGAAGACCTTGCAGCGATGCCTTACGACTACGTCAAAGCACAGGCCGACCTGATGGATGCTTTCCGCAGGATAAGGGGAATATACATGATCTGGGACGAGAACGTATTCAGTTCGCTGGTCAAGGAGATAAAATATTTCAGGAAGCTCGCTATGATAACCGATGAGGAGATCGGCTGCATGCGCACGGAACTTCTCGATATATTGGACCAACTCGAGGAACTGATGATAAAGGGGCATACTAGGAGCAACGGAAAGATATATTTCTATCTTTCAAACGTCAATTTCGACTCCACCTATTCCTATATGGAAGCGAAGGGATTCCAGACGAGCATCTTCCACGTATATTCCGTCCACCAGATCGATTCTTCCGCACCCGAGATATGTACGCTCCAGAAAACATGGCTGCATACCATACTGCGCCACTCGACACTGATAACGCAGTGCGGCGAGATAGAACGCGCCGCTTTCTTGAAAGAGCAGAGGGAGCTGGTGAAGGCTCTCTGACAATTTGAAGATTTGGAAATTTGAAAATTTGAAAATTTGAAAATCGAGGTCGGATACAACTACCCTTTCTGCAGAGGGGCGGAGTGTCTCAGATAAACGTGATTATCTCGCCCGGTGTGAATGCTATATGATCGGCGCCGCTGGCCGTCAGTTCCTTTTCGCCGCGGAATCCCCACACCACGCCCACCGACTCGACCCCGGCATTGCGGGCGGTTATCATATCGACGTCGGAATCACCTATATATAATACCTGCGCGTGCGGCACTCCGGCTGTCCGGATAATCTCTTCCACGACTGCCGGATCGGGCTTTGCCGGAACGCCTTTACGCTGACCCAGAACGGCGGTGAACGGTATCCCGGGAAAGAACCGTTCGACGAGGGCGGCGGTTCCGTCCTGGAATTTATTCGATGCGACTGCAATCTTAATCCCCATCAGGCGCAGTTCGGCAAGCAGTTCGGGAATACCGTCGTAGGGGCGGGTGCGGCGGTCGATATTCTCTGTGTAAAACTCAACGAAACGGCCCCGCAGTTCATCCAGATGCTGTTGGGTACGGGCATCTTCGGGGACGGCCCTCTCTATCAGTTTCGATATCCCGTTGCCCACAAAGCGGCGGTAAGCATCTTCCGGGTGTTGCGGGTAGCCCGCTTCCGACAGGACGTGGTTGCATGCGGCCGCCAGGTCTCCCACAGTGTCGAGGAGCGTGCCGTCGAGGTCGAATATTACTAGTTCTTTCATACGGGGTACAAAGTTAATTAAAAAGAGCTGCTCCGGAAATCCCGGGCAACTCTTTGCATCTTTGCATGGTCCGATCAGTAATTTCTCACACAATCGTAAACGAAAATTATCGCCCTGCGGTTGCTCGACGAGTTGTTGCGGCATGCGGCTCCAACGTAAAGTTTTCCGTTTTTTACTTTGATACCTTCGGGCTCGGCATATCCGGTCGTCGTCAGTCCTGTCGCGCTCAGCCCCGCGAGGTCTGAAATAGCGGCGACTTCGGTACGGGGCACCACGATCTTACCTTTGAGATCGAATACCGTCACAAAACCTTTCGACTGGAACGAATCGGTGGCCTTCGTCTCGACCGCTCCTTCATAAAAATAGACGTAATCGCCATGCAATTCATGTCCCTGATGGGAGTAGGACCACACATCCGTCTCCTTGTTAGACCCGGGCGCCAAAGAAAAACTGGCCAAAACCTTGCAGTCGTTCAGGTCGCGGGCATCCAAAGTCCGCTTAATGGTGCTTCCGGTAACACTTTCTTTCAGCGAAACGCTCATACTTTTAAGCGGCAGAGCCATGGCCTCGTCCAGGTCGAATATCCAGTGGTACCGTATTCCCGACTCCCGGCCGGCTACCAGCAGCCGGCGGGTAGTGAAATCGATCGCAACCTGTTGGTCCATCTGGCTGCCTTTATTGAGGATAAACGTGTCGCCGGCGTAATTGGAGTAAGTGGCTCCCGCCTTGAATTCTACGCGCGAGAATGACCTGTTGTTCACACTTTCGCCGTTCGCATCCAGGGTCCCGTTGCTGTTTACCCAGATATAGACTTTACCGTCAGAGGCTTCTTCGGCGACGATCTGCGTCCCGTGGCCGAAATTATTGAGCCGCATATATTCCGTGGTGTTCTGGTTGGGTCCCGCCGCCCGGCAGACATTCACCGCAGTGGCGCTGTTAAGCTGCGAATAGTATATCTTTCCGCTGGGAGCGATATCGAATCCCTGCATAATGCGCGAAGTGTTATACTGCAGCACGTCCCTGCTGTAGATGATGCCGGCTTTTGCGCCTGAAGCCAGGGCTGCGGATGCATCGTAAGGGCCTGTCTGCTCTGCCGGTCCGGACGTTTTTATCGTCACGGAACAGGTGTCTTTGTAGCTCCCCGACGAGGCTGTAATTACCGCCGTTCCGGAACCGGTGCCCGTGACCAGTCCGGTGGTGCTGACCGTCGCCGCTTCATTGTTCGACGACTTCCATGTTATGTCGGCTCTGGCATCGTCGAGGTTGGTCGTAGCGATAAGCTGATATGTATCCCCGACGGAGAGTGTGATGGAACTTTTGTTGAGTTTCAGCGAAGATAGTGTGTCTCCGCCGGAAGAACATCCTGCCGCTATCAACACAAAGGCGCAAATCAAAACTGGTTTTTTCATCATTTCTGTCAAAATGTTTTTAAATCAGATGTATAAAGGAATACCTTTTACCGGTGTGATTTTGACAAAGTTTTGCCTGAAAAAATAATTATAAACAAAGATACTGCAAACATAATCTATTAAAAATATGTTGTTTAAGACTGCAAATATAGTAAGCTGATTATAATTATAATGGCCTAATAATTTATTTTTACTGAATTCATGCAAATTGCTGAAATATAGGCTTGCAGGCATAAATAAGCACGATATTATTTTCCTGCGTGCTCTATTTTTTGTAACTTGCGCACTTGTGAGCGATCGGGATATGGAAAGGGTTTTATCGGAAAGAACGGCGGAACGGTACGGCGATTTTCTCGCCAGGTGCAGCAGTGCGTACAGCGAACGGAGCGTGTCGATGATACGCGATGCCCTGGCTCTTGCCGAAGAGAAACTCGACGGCAGGCTGCGCTACAACGGCCTTCCGCTGCTCGATCATTCGGTGAACACGGCTTCCATCGTGATATCCGAGATCGGCCTGGGGCGCAACTCCACCATCTCGACCCTTTTTCACGACATCGTGCGCATGGGGATCATGACCTCGGCCGAGGTCGGGGAGCTGTACGGCGCGGCCTGCACCGAGATCATCGACGGGATGACCAATATTTCGGGCATCAATCCGAAAATATCCGACTCCCAGGCCGAGAATATCCGTGAACTTATCATCTCCTATTCGACCGACCCGCGTGTCATCCTCATAAAACTCGCCGACAGGCTCGAGGTGATGCGCACGCTCGATATTTTCCCGCACGATAAGTGGGAGAAAAAGAGCTGGGAGAGCCTGAACCTCTATGCCAAGATAGCCCACAAGTTGGGCCTCTATGCGATAAAGAGTGAACTGGAAGACCTTTCGCTGAAATACCTGCAGCCGGCGGATTACAACCACATAGTCGAAAAACTGTCGGCAGGAGAGGCAGAACGTAAGAAATTCATTGCGCATTTCCTAGTCCCGATCGAGGATAAACTCTCGAAGTCGGGTATAAAATACCATATAAAAAGCCGCACCAAGTCGATCTATTCGATCTGGAGCAAAATGCGCAAGCAGGGTATCCCGTTCGAGGAAGTCTACGACATTTTCGCTATCCGCATAGTGATCGACTGCCCGCGCGAGGATGAAAAGACCGCCAGTTGGAACGTCTATTCTATCGTAACGGACTTCTACACGCCCAACCCAGATCGCCTGCGCGACTGGATATCCATCCCCAAATCCAACGGCTACGAGTCGCTCCACACGACCGTCGTGACGCCCGAGGGCAAATGGGTCGAGATACAGATACGCACCGAGAGGATGGATCTGGTGGCCGAACGCGGTATCGCCGCCCACTGGCGCTACAAAGGTGTCAGGCAGGGTGGCCTCAGCAGCGACGAGTGGCTGGCACGCCTGCGCGAACTGATCGAGAATACCGAAACCACCGTCTCCACCAAGGCATTCAACGCCAGCCTGGGTTCGGGCGAGATATTCGTCTTCACGCCCAACGGCGACCTGCGCAAACTGCCCGAGGGGGCGACGGTGCTAGATTTTGCTTTCCACGTCCATACAAACGTCGGCGCGGGGTGCATCGGCGGCAAGGTCAACGGCCGCAACGTCTCGATAAAGCACACGCTCAAAAATGGCGACATAGTCCAGATACTCACCTCGAAGAATCAGAAGCCGAAGGCCGACTGGCTCAATATCGTCCGCACGACGCGCGCCCGCAACAAGATAAAGGCCTACATGCGCGAGGAAGAGGCCAAGGCGGCGGCGCTGGGGCGCGAGGAACTGGAGCGCAAGATCAAGAACTGGAAACTCTCCATCGCCATCGACGACGCCGTGACGGCTCTGTGCAAATACTATAAGCTCCGCACCGGCACCGAACTTTACGGCCAGATAGCCGGACAAAAGATCGATATAGCCGATACTAAAGAGATTCTGACGCGCCACCTCAGCGGTGAAATAGAAGAGGAGAGGCGCTCCGCGGCTGCAGCTGCGGCGGTCCAGCCGAAATCCCATTCTGCGTCCGCGAACGAGGATGCTCTAGTCATCGACGAATCGCTGAGCAATATCGACTATAAATTCGCCAGATGCTGCAACCCCATCTTCGGCGATAATATTTTCGGCTTCGTGACGGTCTCTTCGGGAATAACCATCCACCGCAGCGACTGTCCGAATGCGGTGCGTATGAAGGAGATGTACCCCTACCGCGTTCTTCCCGCAAAATGGCGCGACAACGTAGGGCAGGGGGCTTTCCGCGCGACGATAAAAGTGTCGGCCGAAGACCGCACCGGCATCGTAAACCGCATTACCGAGATAATAAATGCAGAACTGAAACTCAACATACGGTCGGTCAACTTCTCGTCGCGCAACGGCGTGCTTTCGGGGCTCATAAACGTCGAGGTGCCGAACAAGGGGATCGTCGATACGATGATACACAAGATACTCGCTGTCAAAGGAGTGCAGAGGGCTTACAGGGTGAACACCAATTAACTTTCCCAAATATGAAAAAGATTGTAATAATTACCCCGACGGAAAAGGAATCCATATTCTTCCGCGAGCATGGTATCCCGGTGTATAACTGCGGTGTGGGAATGGCCGAATGCGCCGCAACCACGGCGAAACTTATCCTCGAAGAGAAACCCGAACTGATGATCCTCGCAGGGATCGCCGGCAGTTACTCGGACGATGTCGTTATAGGCGAGACCGTAGTCGTGGAGAGCGAGGTGATAGCCGACCTCGGGCGCTATGACGGAAGGACATTCACCGATCTATTCCAGAAAACCTATTTTGCACCCGTGACGGCTCCGGGATACCGCAGCGTCAAAAGCAATACGACAAGCAGCGCCGGAGCCATAATCAGCAAGCCTGTAAAGGCCGATATCGAGAATATGGAAGGGGCCGCCTTTTTCGCCGTGTGCGACCGCTTCGGTGTTCCAGCGATGGAAGTACGCACGATCTCGAACCGCGTAGGTGAAAAGATCGGCGGCAAGAACATGCTAATTTCGATCAACCGGCTGGCCCTGGAACTCGAAAAGATACTTGCGCTCGTAGGCTGACGATGAAACTTACGCTCAACATTTCGCCCTGTCCCAACGATACTTTCATGTTCGACGCGCTGGTCAACGGGCGTATCGACACGCGCGGCTTCGAGTTCGACGTGCGTTATGCCGACATCGAAGAACTGAACCGCGGCGTCATGCAGGGCGGGGCGGACATCAGCAAGATCAGCTATGCCATACTGCCCCAGATCTACGACCGGTATGCGCTCCTCGACAGCGGCAGCGCGCTCGGGCACGGCAATGGCCCGATCCTGGTGGCGCGTCCGGATGTCGATATCCATAAGCCGGGGACAAGGGTAGTCGTTCCTGGGTTCCACACCACCGCAAATCTACTCCTTAGGCGTCTTTTTCCCGCGCTGGCCGATCAGGAATCGCTCCTTTTTTCACGGATAGCCCAGAGTCTCGCGGCCGGGGTTTTCGACGCCGGGGTGCTGATCCACGAGGGACGGTTTACATATAAGGAACACGGGCTTGTGCTGGTCGCCGATCTTGGCTTGGAATGGGAGAGAGCAACCGGACTCCCGCTGCCGCTCGGGGCGATAGTTGCCTCGCGCACGCTTCCCGAAGATGTTCGCACCGCGGTAGAAGAACTTATCCGCGAAAGTATTGCGTATGCCTTTGCAAATCCCGGAGCTTCGCGCGAATACGTCAAATCACACGCGCAGGAGATGGTCGATGAGGTGATAGACAGCCACATCGCGCTATTTGTAAACGATTATTCGCTTTCGCTGGGAGATATCGGCCAACAAGCCGTAAAGGAACTGACAGGTATAGAGATAACGTCATTGCGACCGCGAACTTTGTGAAGTGGGAAGCAATCCAGACTATTTATAAAGAAAAAGTGCGGAACCCAAAAATTCCGCACTTTTCATTCCCGCAATTGTTTGCAGGCACCGACTCAAATGTCGTCCCACGAATATCTTATATCTGATAATTGTACCTTAAACGGCATGTCGCTGCTGAAATCAGTATGCTTCAGTTCAATTATTATATGCCATGTTGCCATATCGCAGGTGCCGATCGCAGGTATCAAACGACTGACGGCGATATCGCCATTCCCACTTATTTTTTCCACTTTATGCCTTATGGAACCGCTGCCTTCCTCAAGTCGGATAATTGCAAGGAATGAGTCTGCGAAAAAATCATCTGAATAGGTTCCGGGCACATTCTCAAACGCGGGATTGCGATTTACGTCTTTATGTAATTCGTAGTATTCTTCGAGTTCCTCTTTGGAAGATATGACGCTGACAATCGGATCACGACCATAATCGCTATGCGTTCGTATGTATTGAACATTGTCATCACCCGGCGTCCAGTCCTGATTGCTCGATTCCGATTCTAACTCCGCAGGCGTTGTTCTCGAATCGCGTGGTGTCGATTCCGGATTTCCCGGCGTCGATTCCGGGCCGTTCGTACAGCCTGTGGCCATAAGCATTGCGCCAACCATTAAGTAAACCACAAACTTTTTCATATTCCCTACATTATATTTTGATTAATACAATATGTGAATCGCTGCAAAGTAAGTGAATAATTGTCAAATAAACAATTATTTGCGTCTATTCTTATTTACAACAAAAGCGAGAGTTAACCCCATCGCCTTAGTTGTAAAAAGCACCGCAGGGCCTGTAAGCCGGGTTCTGTTCCTCCCTTGCGGAAGGCCCCTGTCATTTATCTACGACGACTGTCGCCAGTCGCCTCCAGCGGCCTACCCCCCGGCATCGGGCGAGCAACCCTCATCTGCCGGTATACATGGCCTTGCAACCCGTCGGACGTACAGCCGGGAGATGTCACCATTCCCGCGGTGGGCTCTTACCCCGCCTTTTCACCCTTACCGAAGCCGAAACTCCGGCGGTTATTTTCTGTTACGCTTGCCAGACCCTCGCGGATCTCTTCCCGTTAGGAAGGACGGCGCTCTGCGTTGCCCGGACTTTCCTCTCCCGCTTTGCAGCGGCAGCGACAGGGCGGCCCTGCGGTGCGGACACAAAGATAATGAAAGATGAAAGATGAAAGATGAAAAATTGGATTTTAATATATAATGCCGCAAGAAAAAGGCCGCCTATTGGCAGCCTTATGTCTTTCAGATTGCTCGGAGCTTAAAACCCCGCCTCCTGATTAGATACCCTTGATGGTGGATTCGTCGGAAACGGTCAGTTTCTTGCGGCCCTTGGCGCGGCGTGCGGCCAGCACTTTGCGGCCGTTGGCGGTCGACATCCTCTGGCGGAATCCGTGTTTGTTGATCCTCTTTTTGCGGGAGGGCTGGAAAGTCCTTTTCATTGCTCTATGATTTTGCTTGTTTTAGTCGCGTATAACAGGGTGCAAAGGTATAACATTTTTACTTTCTGCAAAAACTTTCCTACCCTTTTTGTATATAAATCACCTTTTTGGTCTCGAAAAATTCCTCGTCGAACCACTGCGGGATGTTCCACAGGGTGCATCTGCGTCCCGTAGCGGCGAGTTCCCCGGCCAGCGCGCCGCCTTTGAGCAGCAGCATCCCGTTCGGCAGCGAGCCTTTTTGTCCCCGCTCCAACTTGGGCCAGACCCATTTCGCGAGCGTCGCGGCGTCGGTCACGGCACGGCTGACGGCGTAATCGAACCTCCCGGGGAGATCCTCGGCGCGGGCGTTCAGCGGGGTGATGTTCCTGATCCCGGCCCCTTTCGCCACCTCTTCCACCACGCGGATCTTCTTGCCGATCGAATCGACAGCGGTGAAATGCGCCTCGGGGAACATTATGGCCAGCGGTATCGCCGGAAAACCGCCTCCCGTACCTATATCTATTATTCGCGCCCCGTTATCGAAGGTGCAGGCTTTCGCGATTGCGAGCGAATGCAGTATGTGCTTGAGGTAAAGGCTCTCGAAATCCTTTCGCGAAACGACGTTTATCCGGGCGTTCCACTCCCCGTACAAGGGGTAGAGCGCGGCAAACTGCTCCTTATGCCGTTCCGTCAGTTCCGGAAAATATTTCAACAGGAGTTCCATTATATCCCGCTTTCGGTGATGTAGGCGCAGAGCTGTGCGCGGGCGCGGTGTATCTGGGTTTTCACAGTCCCGAGGGGGAGGTTCAGCTGCGCGGCTATCTCCTCGTACGACAGGTCTTTAAAAAACCGCAGCTCGATAAGTTTCCGGTATTTCGGACTCATCTTTTCGAGGTATGCCTCGAGCTGCGTGCGCTGCTGGGCGTGAATGATGTTCTCCTCGGGGGTGGGGGTCAGCGAGACCGGCTGCTGTATGTATTCGCCGCGCGTGTTGTCGATCGAGAGGTCGTCGCGGCGCTTTCGCACGTAGTCTATAAAGGTGTTCCTGGCGATGGTGTATATCCACTGCCCGAATGTGTAGCGTTTGTCGTAACTGTCGAGGTGCACGAACGCCTTGACGAAAATTTCCTGTATCAGGTCGTCGGTGTCGTCGGGATTTCCGCGCGTACGCTGCAGATAGAGCTGGTACAGCGAATCGCTGTAGCGGTTGAACAAGTGCTCGAACGCCCGCGAATCGCCGGCGAGCACCATATCTGCAAGATCGGAATCTGTGGCGACGATATATTGTTCTATCTCCATATCTCCCTGATCGGTTTAACCTTACGCGAAACGGCGACCACAAGCGCGAACACGGGTTCGAACAGGTCGCTGACAAAATAGAGGGGCATGAGCTTGTTCTCGCCGAGGCGTTTGGCAACGCGGCGCATCTGCATAACGACGATAATGAACCGCACGAGCATCAATCCGGCGGCGGCGATCTTTATCTCGTTGGGCAACAATACGATGGCGGCAATGGCCGACATGAAGAACAGAAGGCGGCTTCCGGCCTCCCATTCGATGAAATTCTGCGTCCGGCGCGGATAAAAGGGATATGCGTGGTTGCGCAGGCGGCACTCCTGGAACCACCAGCCGAGGCCTCCCCATCGCGCCTGGCGCACCGTGGCGCGCGGATGCATCACTATCGTGTAGTTGTCCTCCGTAAATAGCTGCTGCATAAATAGATCGTCTTCGCCCAGGTTCAGATTCAGGTAGCCGAAACCCTTGTGGTCGAAATAGAGGTGTTTTGCAAAACCTAAGTTCTGGATCGTCCCGCGGTATGGTTTTTTGCGGATGGCCGCCGTTATGTAAAGGAGCGACGAGAACATCCTCGACGAGCGTATCATCTTGTCGGCAAACCCTGGCTTCTCTTCGATCCCGCAATAGCCGATTACGATCTCGCCTTTGCGGAACCCCTTCGCCATCAGCGAGAGCCAGCGCGACGAAGTCGGGCGCGCGTCCGGCGTCGTGAGTATGATATTGTCGTACCGCGCCGCCTTGATCCCCACGTTGAGCGCCATCTTGTTGCTGATGGGGAATAAGGGGTGCTGCTTGATGCGGCTCATCCCGAAATTCGGCTCCGTCCCCGCCAGCACTTCCAGCGCCTCGGCGAAATCGTTGTTGTTGCCGACGTAAACTATTATCACCTCGTACATCTCACAGTCCTGGTGCAGCAGCAGGGGCAGGGTGTTCTCGACATAGAGGTAATCATCGCCCATTACCAGCACTACCGAGATGCCGTTCAACCCGCCATCTTTGTCTTTCTGCGAGTTGACCTTGAACGACGGCAGGCGGCGGAAAAGACCTATATAATAATAGAGCTGTATGCCGAAAAGCACGAGCATCAGGAGCATCAACGCCAGACCCCAGACGCCGTAGGCATCCGCAGCAGCATTGAAGTATTCACGAATGAGATTCACTTGCAAAAAGAGTGGTGATTATCGTGCAAAGATAGGCATAAAATCGTTCTGCGGAAAGGAAAAGCGAGGCGGAACCGGAAATATTATCTACTTTTGCAGAATGTCGGATGCGCCTCGGCAATTATAAACGAGTTTTAATTGCTCTCGGCTTTCACTACATTTGCAAATATGTTTTTTGAACTTCAGCATACCGCGCGGGGATGTGCGGCGAGGGCGGGACGGATCACGACCGGCCACGGTGTGATCGAGACGCCGATATTCATGCCGGTCGGCACCGCCGCGACGGTCAAGGGGATCTTCCACCGCGACCTGGTGCAGGATGCCGGCGCGCAGATCATCCTGGCGAATACTTACCACCTTTATTTGAGGCCGGGGACGCAGGTGCTGGAGGATGCCGGAGGGGTGCACAGGTTCTCGTCGTGGGACGGGCCGATGCTGACCGACAGCGGCGGGTTTCAGGTCTTTTCGCTGGCCGACTGCCGCAAGATCACGGACGAGGGGTGCCGTTTCAGCTCGCATATCGACGGCTCGAAGCACCTGTTCACGCCCGAAAAAGTTATAGATATCCAGCGTTCGATCGGGGCCGATATCATGATGGCTTTCGACGAGTGCCCCCCGGGGACGGCTGAAAAACCGTATGCGGCGAAGTCGCTGGAGCTGACCAACCGCTGGCTGGAGCGCTGTTTCGAACAGTACGCCCGCACGGAGCCGAAATACGGACACCGGCAGTCGCTTTTCCCGATAGTGCAGGGGGTCACATATCCCGACCTGCGGGCCAGGTCCGCGGAGTTCGTCCAGCAGTTCGACGCCGACGGCTACGCGATAGGCGGCCTGGCGGTGGGGGAGCCTGCTGAAGAAATGTACGCGATGATCGAGGTGGTCAACAGCATACTAACCACCGAAAAACCGCGTTATCTGATGGGTGTGGGTACTCCCATAAACATTTTGGAGTCGATCGAGAGGGGTGTGGATATGTTCGACTGCGTGATGCCGACGCGCAACGGGCGCAATGGGATGTTTTTCACCACCGAAGGCGTCATCAACATCCGCAACGAGAAGTGGCGCGAGGATTTTTCGCCCATCGACCCGGCGGGCGTTTCGTTCGTCGACACGACATACACGAAGGCCTACCTGCGCCACCTGACCATTTCGGGCGAGATGCTGGCGGCCCAGATCGCGTCGCTGCACAACATCGCTTTTTACATGTGGCTCGTACGCGAGGCCCGCAGGCACATACTCGACGACACCTACGCGGAGTGGAAGCCGCAGATAATTGAAAAAATAGGAAGAAGGCTGTAAAGGGATGAAACTGAAATTTCCCGGATTTAAGATCCTCGACTGGTACATAGTGCGTAAGTTCCTGGGAACCTATCTGTTCGCCATCGCACTTATCATAATTATCGTCATAATTTTCGACTATGCCGAGAAAGTCGACGACTTTATCACGAATAAAGCTCCGTTCTCTGATATAATATTCAAGTACTATCTCAATTTCATACCCGGCTTCATCAACCAGTTCAGCGGGCTGTTCACTTTCGTCGCGGTCATCTTCTTCACCTCGAAGATGGCCTACAACACCGAGATCGTCGCCATGCTCTCGGGCGGGATGAGTTTCCGCCGGCTGATGTGGCCCTACTTTATTTCGGCATTCGCCATTGCGGCATTGTCGCTGGTGCTTAACCTGTGGGTCATTCCGCGCGCCGACGAACGCAAACTCGATTTCGAGATGATGTATTTCACAAAGAACCAAAACCAGAAGTACGACACCGACATATACCGCCAGATCGAGCCGGGGACTTTCGTCTACCTGCGCAGCTTCACGGGGCAGAGCCAGAAGGCGAGCTATTTCGCCATCGAGAAGTACGAGCACAACAAACTCGTGGAGTCGCTCGAGGCCGCCGATGTCACATATATCGAAGAGTCGGGCCGCTGGAGGGCGCCGAAATATATCATACGCCGCATGTACGGCGAGGGCGAGGAAGAATTCCTGCAGTTCCAGCGCCTCGATACAGTGATCAACCTCAATACCGCCGAGCTGGGCAAGGTCGATCAGCTGATCAAGACGATGAATATCACCGAATTGGGTGAATTTATCGACCAGCAGAAGACAAAAGGTTCCGACATGATCCCCGTATTCGAGGTCGAGCGGCAGAGCCGCTATTCATACCCGATAGCCACGTTCATCCTGACCCTGATCGGGGTTTCGCTGTCGTCGCGCAAGGTCCGTGGCGGAACGGGGCTCCACATGGGACTTGGTATAGGTCTCTGTTTCGCCTATATACTTTTCGGCCGTTTCGCCGAGGAGTTCGCAAAGGGCGGGGTGTTGCCGCCGACGCTTTCCGTCTGGATGCCAAACATCATTTTCATGGTCATCGCGGTCTGGCTTTATGTCAAAGCCCCTAAATAATGATCAATGGTTAATTGAAAATCACAATCATTAATCATTAACCATTAACCATTCTTTTTTGTATCTTTGCACCTCTGAAAATAACCACCAAGCAATATGAGTTTCAACGAACTATCTGAACAGGAACAGCTGAGGCGTGAGTCTCTCGCCGAACTGCGCCGTCTGGGCATCGATCCCTATCCGGCTGCAAAATACGAAGTTACGGCTACGGCCGCCGAAATAGCGAAAGATTACTCCGCTGAGAAGAATAATTTCCAGGAAGTCCGCATCGCGGGGCGCATAATGAGCCGCCGCATCATGGGCAGCGCGTCTTTCTTCGAGATCCAGGACCATACGGGCCGGATGCAGGTCTATATCAAGCGCGACGATATCTGCCCGGGCGAGGATAAGACGATGTACAACGTCGTTTTCAAAAAACTGCTCGACATAGGTGATTTCGTTGGCGTAGAGGGGTTTGCCTTCATCACCCAGACAGGTGAACTCTCAGTGCACTGCAATGAGCTCACGCTGCTGTCGAAGTCGCTGAAAGTGCTGCCGATAGTCAAGGAGAAGGATGGGCAGATATACGATGCGTTCACCGACCCCGAACAGAGATACCGCCACCGCTACGTCGACCTCGCCGTGAATCCGGCCGTGAGGGATGTCTTCATGAAACGCGCGAAAGTCATTTCGACCATGCGCCGCTTCTTCGACAGCTTCGGGTATGTCGAGGTCGAGACCCCGATACTTCAGCCGATACCCGGAGGAGCCGCCGCCCGTCCGTTCATCACGCATCACAACGCGCTCAACATAGAACTCTACCTTCGTATCGCTAATGAGTTGTATCTAAAGAAATTGATCGTCGGTGGTTACGATGGCGTTTACGAGTTCGCAAAGGACTTCCGCAACGAGGGAATGGATCGCACGCACAACCCGGAGTTCACCGTCATGGAGATCTACGTGGCCTACAAGGACTACCTGTGGATGATGGAGTTCACCGAGAAGATGATCGCCGAGGTGGCCCTGGCACTGCACGGAAAGACCAAAGTGCAGGCCTGGGGCAACGAAATAGACTTTACGCCCCCGTTCCGCCGTCTGACGATGACCGATGCCATCCGCGAAAAGACAGGATTCGATATCACCGGCAAGAGCGAGGATGAGCTTCGCGCCGAGTGCAAAAGGCAGGGTGTCGAGGTCGACGAAACGATGGGCAAGGGCAAGCTGATCGACGCCATTTTCGGCGAGAAGTGCGAGGTCGACCTTATACAGCCCACATTCATAATGGATTACCCGATCGAAATGTCGCCGCTGTGCAAGCGCCACCGCACCGATCCCGAGCTGACCGAGCGTTTCGAATTGTTCGTGAACGGCAAGGAGCTCTGCAACGCATATTCCGAGCTGAACGACCCGATCGACCAGTTGGAGCGCTTTCAGGAGCAACTGCGCCTGAGCGAAAAGGGCGACGACGAGGCGATGTTCATTGATATGGACTTCGTGCAGGCGCTGGAATACGGCATGCCGCCGACATCGGGCATGGGTATCGGCATCGACCGCCTGACCATGCTGATGACCGACCAGTCGTCGATCCAGGAGGTGCTGTTCTTCCCCCAGATGAAGCCCGTCAAGGCCGCTACGGTCGATCCTGAAGAGAAATACACCGAAATCGGAGTGCCGGCCGAATGGGTTCCTGTGGTGCAAAAGATGGGTTATATCACGGTCGAGTCGGTGCGTAAACTCCCCGCCGCCAAACTGTTCAACGACCTTTGCGGCTTCAACAAGAAAAACAAGTTGGGCCTCAAAAACCCGACTGTGGAAGATATTGCCAAATGGGTGTCTGAATAGATGAAAAGCAGGGCGGAAAAACTGACTGTAATAATTCTCGTTATTGGCGCTGTCGGACAGTTTATCATGCTGATGCTCTGGCACAAGGAGTACAACCCGGACGTAAGGCATGTGTTCCAGAAAGTATTCGCAGCGCTTATAGCACTACCGGCTCTGTTTTTAGTTCCGAAACCCATCCTGAAGAAGAAAGACAATAGTAATAAATAACTAATTCAAATATTTTTAGCAATGAGAAGGAAAATCGTAGCAGGTAACTGGAAAATGAACACCACGCCGGAACAGGGCGTCGAACTGGTAAAATCGGTATTGAAAGGACTCGGCACATCGTGCAATGCCGTCGATTTCATAGTATGCCCGCCCTATACACACCTTTCGGATGTGGCGAAAGCCACATGCGGGACTGCCGTCAAGGTCGGTGCGCAGAACTGCGCCGAAGAGGCCAAAGGTGCCTACACGGGCGAAGTTTCGGCCGAAATGATCGCGTCGCTGGGCGTGCAGTATGTGATACTTGGCCACTCGGAGCGCCGCCAGTATTACGGCGAAACCAGCGCTACGCTCAACAAGCGCATGAAACAGGCCTATGCCAACGGCCTCATACCCATCTATTGCGTCGGCGAGACCCTAGAAGAGCGCGAAAGCGGCAAGCTGTTCGACGTCGTGAAGGCGCAGGTCGAGGAGGTTGTTTTCAACCTCACGGAAGAGGAGTATAAGAAACTGATCATCGCATACGAACCCGTATGGGCGATCGGCACCGGCAAGGTAGCCACTTCGGACCAGGCTCAGGAGATGCACGCTTTCATCCGCAAGGTCCTCGCGGCCAAGTTCGGCGCGTATGCAGACAAAACACCGATCCTCTACGGCGGAAGCGTCAAACCCGACAATGCGAAAGAGATATTTGCAAAGGCGGACGTCGACGGCGGACTGATCGGCGGAGCGGCGCTCAAGGCCGAAGATTTTCTCGGAATCGGCGCGGGTTTCTGATTGAACCCACTGTGTAACAAACGGAAAAGGAGCTGATTTCAGCTCCTTTTCCGTTTGTCCGTCAGCTAAAGCAGACGACAATGACGGTCGCGCTGTGCCTAAAGGTTTAGTCTTTTGATGTGAAACCTCATCTAATCGCCGTCGGCGTTCCGACTTCGATTTTGTCGATGCGTTTCTGGTGGCGGCCGCCTTCGAATTCGGTTTCGAGGAAGATCTTTACGCATTTTTCAGCCGTAGCGTTGTCCATGAAACGCCCTGGCAGGCTCATCACGTTGGCGTTGTTGTGGCGGCGGCTGAGTTCTGCGATTTCCGGCTCCCAGCACAGTGCGCCGCGCACCCCGTAGTGTTTGTTGACGACTATATTGATGCCGACGCCCGATCCGCAGACCGAGATGCCGCGCTCAAGTTCCCCTTTCGAGATGCTTTCTCCGAGCGGATGTCCGACGTCGGGGTAGTCGCACGGCTCTTCCGAATAGCATCCGAAATCGAATACTTCATATCCGAGCGAGGTGAGATATCCGACGAGGTACTCTTTCAGTTCAAAGCCGGCATGGTCCGCGGCGATTCCAATTTTTTTCATTTTTATAATCAATTATCTTTCTTATAGTTAATTTTCATAAAATCAAGCAACGCTTCAGCTGACTTCAGGGGCTCTTCGACGAATCCCATATGTCCCGAATTCTCCAGCCAGACCACACTTGCCTGCGGATGGTTCTTTACCATAGCGTCGGCTGTTTCCTGCGTAATGTATTCATCCTTGCGTCCCAAAATAAATAATTGAGGCGCTTTCAGGCTATGGAGCATTTCGTTCATATCCTTGCGCTCTTCCATCCCCCGCAGCAGAGCCACAACGCCATCGTCCTCGGTCAGCATCACCTGTTCGGCGAGATCCTCTATATCGTCTGCAAATTTCGTGCGGTTTTCAGCAGCGAACCCTTTCCCGGGCAGAGTCCTGGCGAGCAGTTCCTTTTTTCCGCCCAGCACGATCTGCACTTCGCGTTCGCGTGCCTCGCGTTTTTCGGGCGGATCGGGGTTCGGGGTGGACGAGAACAGCACCAATCCATCGAGCATTTCCGGGTACTTTCCCGCTAACGCCAACGCGACATACCCTCCCATGGAATGTCCTACCATAGTGCATTTTGCAACGCCCAATTCAACCAACGCTCCATGCACGACCCCTGCAAGAAAATCCATCGTATGGATATCGCCTTTGATCTCTGAAATGCCGTGTCCGGGAAGGTCGGGGGCGATGACGCGCACGTAAGGCTGTATCAGCCCCGCGAAACCGTCCCACACATTCAGCGATTCGAGATAGCCGTGCAGCAACACGACCGCACGATCGCCCTTCAGCGTGTCCCCGATACGGATGGCGCATCCGTCGGCAATTATGAACTTTTCCATCCTGAAAATAAAAAATACAAACCCGTCCGCCATAAGGGGGCAGGTTTTCAAAAAACATTTATGGACGGACAGGGGGCATTCCACCCGGCCCGGTATTATCACTCTTCTTCTCCGTCGTCGAAGTAATCGAGCACCGACTCGCGCTTGGCGTGATAATCAAGCTCTTCGTCTTCATCGTCGCCGAGTCCGTCGTAGAGCGAATGACGTTCCTTGCCGCTTTTGCGGGCAGGATCAAGTTTGGCCGGTTTCCTGATCGCATCGTCAGGATCAACTACACTCTCTTTTAACTTAAAATCCGTGTGCGATTTCATCTTAAAGGGAATATTGGAAGCTGTCTTGGGAAATGGTTTCTGTTGGGATGGGGGATTACAGTAATCCGATGAAATTTTCGGTTTCGAATTTGCCGTGGAACACTTTGCGCGCCCCGCCGCGCAGCCACACATCCGTGAAAAGGCCGCGGCCGTCGGAATTGAAGGATACAGTCAACTGTCCGCCCTGCGCCTGTATCGAAAAGCGGCTGCAGGATGGTTGTTTCGCAAGATGCACGGCTATAGCCGCAGCCGTGGCGCCCGTACCGCAGGCCTGCGTTTCATCCTCCACGCCGCGCTCGTATGTACGCAGGCGGAAAGAGCCTTCGCCCGTGACCTCCACGAAATTGACATTCACGCCTTTCGGGCCGTATTCCGGATCGTAGCGTATCTCGCGTCCTTCGCCGACCACGTCGACGTCGTCGATGCCGGTCACGAACTTCACATAATGCGGCGAACCGGTATTGAGAATAAAATAATCTTCCTTTTGTTCCGCCTCTCCGGTGTGGTTGAGCTGGAGTTCGACCGTGCCGCGCAGGTCGTCGGCCCTGGATATTTTCGCGCGGTGAAGCCCGTCGGCCCCGCTGAATACTTTTTCACGGCCGCCGATACCCTGATGGTGGGCGAACAGCGCTATGCAGCGTCCGCCGTTGCCGCACATTGTGGCTTCGAAACCGTCGGAATTGAAGTAGCGCATGTCGAAATCGGCCTTGCCGGCGCCGACTTCAAACAGCATCAGGCCGTCGGCCCCGATACCGAAATGACGGTCGCACAAGGCCGCTACGAATTCCGGCGGGAACTCGAAATCGAGCGTGCGGGCGTCGATGATTATGAAATCATTGCCTGTACCTTCGTATTTCGCAAAACCGATGACCATGCGTCGTTTTAGTATCCTTGCAAATATATAAAATTTCTAAAAAATATCAGGATATTCTTGCTATTTTTGTCCATTGTAAATATGCCAGACAAGATGATTAAAGAGATAGCCGGACACCGTTCACACCGAAAATTCCTTCCTGATCCGATACCCGCCGATGTGATGCGCCAAATACTGGAAGCCGCGGCAAGGGCGTCTAACACCGGCAACATGCAGGTATACAGCATAATCGTGACGACCGATCCGGAGTTGCGCGAGCGGCTTGCGCCGTGCCATTTCAACCAGCCCGCCATGTCGGCCCCGGCGGTATTCACTTTTTGCGCCGACGTGAGGCGTTTCAGCCGGTGGTGCGAACTTCGCGGCGCAAAACCGGAATATGATAATTTCGTGTGGTTTTTGAATGCTATGTCCGACGCACTGCTTGCATCGGAAAACCTCGCCCTGGAAGCCGAGGCTCACGGATTGGGGATATGCTATCTGGGCACGACCTTCTACACGGCGCCGAAGATATCGGAGATACTCCAAATTCCCGAGGGTGTGATCCCTGTCATGACGGTCGTAGCGGGTTATCCGGCAGAGGAAATTCCTCTTACAGACCGCCTTCCGCTCGAGGCTGTCGTCCACGAGAATATCTACCACGATCCGTCTGATGCCGAAATAGAGACGTTTTGGGCCGAAAGGGAAGCCTCGGAAGAGACCGCCGGGCTTTTGGAAATTAATAATCTTCCGAACCTCGCACGAATTTTTACCGAACGGCGTTATAAAGGGGAAGATAACCGCGCTTTCTCGAAAGTCTATTTCGACGAACTTGTCCGGAAAGGCTTTTTCAATTAATTGTTTTGCGAAGCAAAATAATCACCGACCGAGCGCCGACCGTCAGCCACAGGCTGGTGAAGGCGTCTTGCGAGGAAGGTAACTGATAAATAATCTCATCGCTGCAAACTCAATGAATCACAGGCGACTGATACTTCTGCTGATGGCCGCTCTGGCAGGCGCGGCGCTGTCGTCGTGCAGCGTCACGCGCCATATTCCCGAGGGCAGCTATCTGTTGAAGCGCAATGTGATCGAAACTGACAAAGACGCGCCCCGGAAAGAGCGCATCACAGCAGGCGAGTTGGATCGCTACGTGCAGCAGTCGCCGAACAGGCGCTTCCTCGGCACGAATTTATACGCCTGGATGTACTCCCAGGCCAAACCCGAGAAGAACAACGGCTGGCACCGTTTCCTGCGTCGGGCGGGCGAGGAACCCGCGATATGGGATCCGGACAAAACCCAACGGTCGGTGGAATATTTCGAGACCTATATGGCTTCGCGCGGCTTTTTCGAGGGCGAGGCGTGGTACTCGGTCGACACCATCCGCAACCGCAAGATCAAAGCCGCGTACGGCGTGCATCAGGGCGCCCCTTCGCGCATAGCGTCGATAAAATACGATTTCAGAGATAAATTCCTCGAGGATATCGTCATGCAGGATAGCACCGAAACGCTGCTGCACGTCGGCGACATATTCGATATCGGCGTGATGACCGCCGAGCGCGAACGGATAACGTCGATCCTGCGCAACCGCGGGTATTACGGATTCGGCGTGAGCAATATCACTTATGAATACTGGCCGAGGGGCGACTACCTGATCGACCTGAAGATGATCGTGCACCGCCAGCTCGACAGCTACCGCGAAGACGGGACACCGCTGTACGTCAACAACAAGATATACCGCCTCAAAGATATATACGTGTATCCGGACTACAATCCGTTGGCGGAAAGTGTAACAAATGTTACGCCTGATACGATCCGTTCGCGCGGACTTAACATCGTTTACCACGGCGAAAAACTTAGGATCAGGCCCAAGATATTGCAGCGCTCCATAAAGTTCGGTTCCAACTCCCTCTATTCGGCCGAGCGCGTTTCGACGACATCAAGCGAGTTGATGCGGCTGGGGGCGTTCCGCAGTGTCAGCATCCTGTTCGACCCTGTCGAGGCCGATGCCGGCGAAAGCCAGGTGACCTTCGTAGGGGGAAGCGACGATGCAGGGGAAGGACGCACTGAAACCACATCGGAAAACTATCTTAACTGCGACATCCGGTGCGTTCCGGCGCTGCGCCAGAGTTTCCGGGTCGACGTCGAAGGAAGCACCACGTCCAGTTTCTACGGGCTTCGGGGGACGCTCGGCTACCAGAACCGCAACCTGTTCCGCGGGGCCGAACTGTTCGACGCTTCGTTCACAGCGGGGTTCGAGTTTCTCAAATCCAGCACGCGGAAACTGTCCTACGAGCTGGGAGGGGGCATTTCGTTCACATTTCCGAGGTTCATCTTTTTCTGGAACATAGACAAATACAACCGTGCAAAAAACCCTTCGTCGAAACTTGCGCTTTCGGCGAACTGGCAGGACCGAATCTACTACAGCCGCGCGCTTTTCGGACTCAACTGGGGCTATACATGGGGCATACGCCGTTTTGAGAACATATCTATACGCCCGCTGGATATAAACGTGGTGAATATGGGGTATATGAGCCCCGATTTCGCGCGGCAGTTGAACAATCCCTACCTGGTGGCCAGTTACGCCGACCAGTTGATCGCAGGGATATCCGCGTCGTACGTCTTCAACAACCAGCCGCGCGACCTGAATGCCGGTGCGGTAGTCCTCAGGGTGAACGCCGAAACCACGGGAAACCTGCTCAGTGGACTTGCGCACTGGTTTTCACATCCCACTGCCGCGGGGTATTACAATGCTTTCGGAATACAGTTTTCGCAATATGTCCGCGGGGATATGAGTTTCAGCCAGAAGATCGTGCTGGGCGAAAAAACGGCTCTCGCATATCGTTTGCAGGGTGGCGCCATCTATTCATACGGCAATTCGACTTCGCCGCCGTTCGACAAACTCTTCTTTGCGGGCGGCGTCAACAGCATGCGCGGATGGGCCGTCAGAACCCTCGGTCCAGGCACGCAGCTATATGAACAGCAGGATTATCCGGCTCAGATGGGTGATGTAAAACTCGAAATGAACCTGGAACTGCGTTTCCCCGTCTGGAACATCCTGCGCGGCGCCATGTTCTTCGATGCCGGGAACATATGGTTCATGCGTTCGAAACCCGACGAATATCCCGACACGGCGGTATTTTACTTCAAGGAATTTTACAAACAGCTCGGATTTAATACCGGCTTGGGCGCCCGCGTCGACCTGCGTTTCGTCGTCCTGCGGCTGGACTGGGGGATACAACTTTTCAGTCCCAACCGGCCTTTCGGCGAGCGGTGGATACATGATTTCAAGTGGAAAAATACCGCTCTGAATTTCGGGGTGGGGTATCCTTTTTAATTACGAATTACGAATTAAAGATTACGAATTTGGAATGATTTAGTTTCCAAATATCAACTCTCCCTCATAGATTTTAAATTTAGTAAAATCGCTGATAATCATTGCAACACCATGCGTTTGCTCAAGTATTGATTTACTTAAAGTAGTGGTTAAGGTAACGACCTTTATTCCTGCCGCACGGGCCGCTTGGATACCAGCCGGCGCATCCTCGAAAACAAGGCATTCGTCAGGCTGCAGACCGAGCTTCGCGACAGCGACCTGGTAGATCTCGGGATCGGGTTTGCACCGAGTTACCATGTCGGCATTGACTATCACATCGAAATATTGGCGGATACCCAGGCCGTCGAAAACAAAATCCATATTTGCTTGCGGGGCCGAGGTCCCGACGGCTATTTTGATCCCGGCGGATTTAAGTGCGGCGAGGAATTCGATCAGGCCGGGAACCGGCGCGAGTTTCGGGGCATATATTTCGCGGTAGATCGCCTCTTTCTCCACACCGAGGGTCTGCGGGCCTACCTTTTTGACTATTTCTGCAGGAAAAAGCGCTTCGAATATCTCGTCGTTGCCCTTGCCGGCCATTCCGAGTGTCGCTTCGATATCCAGATCGACACCGTAGCGCCGCGCGATCTCTGTAAAAGCATCCATGTGTACCGTCATATTGTCGACCAGTACTCCGTCCATATCGAATATAACCCCCTTAAGCATCTCCCGTTCGTTTTGTGAAGATGCAAAGGTAACTATTCACATGGATAAACGAAATGCCGGTGTTATATTATAAAGGGGAAATTCGTTATTATATCGTAAAAATCATATCTTTGTTAATCGAAAATCATATCAACTATGAAAAAAATTCTATTTGGCGCGTTGCTGGCCGCCATTGCGGTATCATGCATCGGATCTTCTGTAATAAAAGGGAGCGGGAAAGCCGCCCACGGCGAATTTGACATCAGTACGAATTACACCGAACTGTCGGTTTCCAGCGGGATCACCGTACAGCTTATCGAATCGGAAAACGGCGTGGGTACCATCACGGCCGACGAAATGGTGATGGATTACGTTTCGATCACCGAAAAAAACGGAAAGGTCAGGGTAAAATATGATCCGCAGGTATCGGTAAACTCCAGAGTGGAGACGGTGGTGACCATCCCGGTCAGCGGTTCGATAACCAGACTCGAGGCGAGTTCTGCGGCCATACTCAAATCCGACGTCCGGATAGAAACTAAATCGCTCTCTGTCGAAAGCTCCTCGGCAGCTAAAATAATGCTTGATATCAATGCAGATGAACTTTCTGTAGATGTGAGCAGTGCAGCCAAATGCGACATAACCGGAGTTTGCGGAACATGCAAAATTTCGGGCGGCAGCGCGGCCAAATTTACGGGTGCGATCACCACCCGCGAATGCTACGCCGATTTCGGCAGTGCGGCCAATTGCGACATAGAAGGGACGGCCGATTACTGTAAGGTCGAAGCAGGCAGCGCCGCCGATTTCAACGGATATGGCTTCGTCTGCAAAAAAGCCGACGTGGACGCGAGCAGCGCAGGATCGGTAAAAATAACGGCAACGGAAGAACTCGGCGTCAGCGTATCGAGCGGAGCTTCCGTGAAATATAAGGGAGAACCGCGCCTGACCCCGCACGACGTTTCGAGCGGCGGTTCGCTCAAGAAAGCCGACTAACACCGGAACATGAACAACATACCCGAAAAAACCGTAGAGCGCCTGAGCGAATACCGCCGGAGTCTTCTCGACTGCCTCGACCAGGGAATCACCCACATATTTTCGCATGTGCTGGCCGGAATGCACGGCATAACGGCTGTGCAGGTGCGCCGCGACCTGATGCTTATAGGCTTTTCGAGCGACACCAAGAAAGGCTACGACGTGAAGGTGCTGGTCGAATTCATTTCGTCGATACTCGACAGCGAGGAACCGATGAATATCGCTATTATAGGCATGGGGCACCTGGGACAGGCGATTACCAAGTATTTCAACGGCAAAGGGCTGAAGCTCAAAATAATCGCCGCGTTCGACATCGACGAAAAAAAGGCAGGAAAGATCATCGACGGGATCATGTGCTACCATATGGACGATTTCGAGGAGATCGTCGAAGACAAGGATATCAATATGGTGGTGCTTTCGTCGCCCACTGAAGTCGCCTCGGACCTCGTTCTGCCCATCATAAACGCCGGCATCAAGGGGGTTCTGAACTTCACTTCGCGGCCGCTGAATTTTCCGCGCGGGATAGTTGTCGAGAATTATGACATCACGACACTGCTCGAAAAGGTTGCCTATTTTGTAAAGGAAGGCGAGGTGAGCGAAGAAACCAATATAATCTGACGGGAATGAAGGTGCTGACAGAGATGAATTCGCTGCCGGTTTTCCGGAATCCGGTCGTGACGGTCGGGTCGTTCGACGGAGTCCACCGCGGACATAAATATCTGCTCGATATAATGCGGGAGAGAGCCTCGCTTTCGGGATGCGAAACGGTCGTTGTTACATTCACCGAGCATCCCCGCAACGTACTTAAATCGGCAGATGAAGTAAGGCTGCTTACTTCGCTTAACGAGAAAGCGTTCCTGTTAGAAGAAGAAGGTATCGACTATCTCGTAGCGATGCCGTTCGATAACACTGTGAGCCGCCTCTCCCCCGAAGATTTTATCCGCGATTTCATCGTCGGCCGACTCGGTGCTAAAGAGCTGGTCGCCGGGTATAATCACCATTTCGGGCACAATAAAGAGGGGAACGCCGCGACCCTGCACGAACTGGAAAACAAATACGGTTTTCGCATATTCGAAGCGCCGAAGTTCAGCGACGGTGCCGAGAAGATCAGTTCGACGAATATCCGTAAAGCCGTCTCGGAAGGGAATATGCGCCTGGCCGGGCGCCTTCTGGGGCATCCCTATATTATAATGGCTTTGGTCGGGGAGAGTGGGGAACTGATGACCGACGAACCTCTGAAACTGCTGCCCGCACCGGGCCGCTACTATATCGACGTGAACGGTGCGAACGGTATTTTCACGGTCGGTACGGACGGCAGCGTGACCCTCGAAACATCCGCATCCACCGCTCCCGGAACCGGGTTGTTGATAAGTTTTTAGGCGGCGGGTTTGTTTAATTTCGCACAGATTCATATCTTTGCGAAACTCTTTAAACAAAACATCTATGTCATTTTTTGGTGAAAAAATTGTCACAGAGGGACTTACATTCGACGACGTCCTTCTGGTGCCTGCCTATTCCGAAGTAATGCCCCGCCTGGTGGAGATATCTTCACGCTTCTCTCGCAACATTCCTCTCAACACGCCGATCGTTTCGGCTGCTATGGACACTGTGACCGAGGCCCAAATGGCGATCGCCATTGCAAGGGAAGGCGGCATAGGCGTTATTCACAAAAACATGCCGATAGCCGAACAGGCAGCACAAGTGCGCAAGGTGAAGCGCGCCGAGAACGGCATGATTTATGATCCTATTACAATTTCGAAGGAGCAGACCGTGGGCGACGCACTCGGTCTGATGAAGGAGCACCGCATAGGGGGGATCCCGGTGGTGACGCCCGACAATACGTTGATAGGCATCGTCACCAACCGCGACCTGCGTTTCCAGAAGGACATGGACCGCCGCATAGAGCAGGTTATGACAGCCGAAGGGCTTATCACCACTCAGGACCCCGACCTGCAGAAAGCGGCCGAGATACTGCTGCAGAACAAGATAGAGAAACTTCCGGTGGTCGACCCGAAAGGCAAGCTCGTGGGGCTGCTCACCTACCGCGACATCACCAAACTCAAGGATAACCCCAACGCTTCGAAGGACGATAAAGGCCGTCTGCGCGTCGCCGCAGGGGTGGGAGTGACCGCCGACACGATGGAGCGCGTCAACGCCCTGTACGAGGCTCATGCCGACGTGATCGTGATCGACACCGCGCACGGACACTCGAAGAACGTGGCCGAAACGCTGAAGATCGTTAAAAAAGCTTACCCGCAGTTGGACGTGATCGTGGGTAATATCGCGACTGCCGACGCTGCCAAATATCTTATAAAAGCAGGGGCCGACGGCCTCAAAGTAGGTATCGGACCGGGTTCGATATGTACCACGCGCGTGATCGCAGGTATCGGAGTTCCGCAATTGACCGCTATTTACGATGTCGCGCACGCCGCAAAAGGCACGGGTGTGACGGTCATAGCCGACGGCGGGCTGCGCTATTCGGGCGATGTGGTCAAAGCCATCGCCGCCGGAGCCGACTGCGTGATGGCAGGTTCGATGTTCGCAGGCACGGAAGAGTCCCCCGGCGAAACCATCATCTACAACGGCCGCAAGTTCAAATCCTACCGCGGCATGGGTTCGCTCGAGGCGATGCAGAAGGGGTCGAAAGACCGCTATTTCCAGAGCGGCGAAGAGGATGTCAAAAAACTGGTCCCTGAAGGGATCGCGGCGCGCGTTCCATTCAAGGGCACTCTGGCCGAGGTCATCTACCAGCTTGTGGGCGGTCTGAGGGCCGGTATGGGCTACGTGGGCGCTAAAGACATAGAGGCGCTGAAAGAGGCCAGATTCATACGCATAACCAACTCGGGCGTCATCGAAAGCCACCCGCACGACGTTGCGATAACACAGGAAGCACCCAACTACAGCCGCGGGGACTAAGCATATGGGCATCATCTCCAGGGACGTTCCGATAAGGGTCCGCTACAACGAGACCGACCAGATGGGCATAGTCCATCACTCGAACTACGTCTTCTATTTCGAGGTGGCGCGCACCGAACTGATGCGCAGCATCGGTACCAGCTACAAGGAGATGGAAGAGCGCGGGGCGCTGCTGGTCGTCAGGGATGTCCACATGCACTACATTGCACCGGCCTATTACGACGAGATACTGACAGTGAGGGTGTCGATCCCCGAGATGCCGACCGTCAAGGTGACTTTCGACATAGAGGTATTCAACCAGGCGGGCGAGCTGATACACACCGGATACGTTCTGTTGGCCTGTGTGGATAAGGAAACGCGCCGTCCGAAACGGTGTCCCCAATGGTTTGTGGAGAAGCTCGCGGATGGAGGCAGGACCAGCGGAGAAATATCTTTGCAATAGCTCCGGACGGGCTTTTCGAGCGCGCACATAACACGATAGACAATATGGGCGGACGCAACTATAAATACTGGGTCGCAGGCGGTTTTTTACTGCTTGCGGCCCTTGATCTTTCAATAGGGGGGCACACAAGCCGCACGTTCCACACATTTATCCGCGTGCTGCCGACGTGGTTCCTTTTTGCGGCAACATTTCGTCCGCATCGGCCTGAGTGCCTGTGGATCCCGTTGGCGTTCCTGTTCTCGGGCGTGGGCGATATGATGGGCGTCCAAAGGCAGTTCCTGTGGCAGATAGCCTTTTTTGCGATCGCACACATAGCGTTTATAGCCGGATTTTCGCGCAGGATAAAGTTCAGTTACATGTCGCTGGGCCTGACGGCGCTTCTGGCCGCGGCCCTTGCGGTTTTCTTTGCCCGGATGTTCCCGCATATCGGCGATCCGGAGGAGAAGATATTCGTTACGACATATGCTGTCATCATTTTCTGCATGGGCGCGGCGGCTATGTTCCAGACAGGAAGATGGCACGCAGGATATGCCGTTGCCGCGATATTTTTCATATTTTCCGACTCCGTCATAGCCTGGCGCAGGTTCGTCGGTCCCGTGCCGCACTCGGCGCTTGTGGTCATGACGACATACTACGCCGCCCAACTGGCGTTCGCTTTCACCCTTCTGCGCCGGGCTGAAAAGGCCTGATCCTTGCCACGATTGTCATTGTAACACCCCGGCGATGCCAATTTGGCAGGCGGGGTAGGTTGGTATGGTGTTTGTTGACTTCATCAACAGACGAAAAACCATAAAAAACATACATCATATGAAAAGCGGAAAAATCGGAGTAACATCGGAAAATATCTTCCCGATCATCAAGAAATTCCTCTACTCGGACTACGAGATATTCCTGCGCGAACTGGTCTCTAATGCCGTCGACGCCACTCAGAAATTGAAAACCCTTACTTCGGCGGGCGAATTCAAAGGCGAAACAGGCGACACCACCATCCGAATCTCGGTCGATCCGGCGGCACATACGTTGACTGTATCTGACTCGGGTATCGGAATGACGGCCGAGGAGATCGACAAGTACCTGAATCAGATTGCCTTCTCAAGCGCGGGCGAATTCCTCGAAAAATACCAGAACCAAGCCATCATAGGCCATTTCGGGCTGGGCTTCTATTCGGCGTTCATCGTCGCCGACAAGGTCGAGGTGCGTTCGCAGTCGTGGCGCGAGGATGCCCCGACGGTGCTGTGGACCTGCGACGGATCGCCGGAATACACGCTCACCGAAGAAGCAGACAAACGCGCGCGCGGCACCGACATCGTCCTGCACCTTTCGACCGACCATATCGAATTTACTGAAGAGGGCCGGGTGAACGACCTGCTGAAAAAATACTGCCGCTTCCTGCCCGTACCCATCGCTTTCGGGAAGGTCAAAGAGTGGAAAGAAGGTAAATACGTAGATACTGATAAAGAAAACATCATAAACGACACGGAGCCGCTGTGGACGCGCAAACCCGCCGACCTGACGGCCGAACAGTACAAGGATTTTTACCGCGTGCTGTACCCGCTGGCCGAGGACCCTCTGTTCTATATCCACCTGAACATCGACTACCCGTTCAACCTGACCGGCATACTCTATTTTCCGAAGATCCGCAATAATTTCGAGATCCAGAAGAACAAGATACAGCTCTACAGCAACCAGGTCTACGTTACGGACTCGGTCGAGGGCATCGTGCCGGAGTTCCTGACGCTGCTGCACGGGGTTATCGACTCGCCCGACATCCCGCTGAACGTGTCGCGCAGCTACCTGCAGGGCGACCCCAATGTGCGCAAGATTTCGAGCTACATCACCCGCAAGGTGGCAGACCGCCTGCAGGAACTCTTCAACACCATGCGTGAAGATTACGAAAGCAAGTGGGACGACCTGAAAGTGTTCATTCAGTACGGCGTCATAACAGATGAAAAGTTCGCCGAAAAGGCCGGCGATTTCATGCTGCTGAAAGACACCGCGGGCAAATACTACACCATAGAGGAGTACGACGCCATTGTCAAAGAACATCAGACCGACAAGAACGGCACGCTGATCTACCTCTACACCGACGACCCGGACCGCACGCACAGCTTCGTGCAGACGGCGCAGGCCAAGGGCTACAACGTGATGATGATGGACGGGCAGCTGGACAACCACTATGTGAACTGGTTCGAGAACAAGAACCGCAGCTGCCGTTTCGTCCGCGTCGATTCGGATATCATCGAGAAGTTGATCCAGAAAGAGGATTCTGCCGAAATGAAGCTCACGGCCGACGAGCAGGCGCTGCTGGCGCCGGTGTTCGAAAGCCAGCTGCCGCAGGACCCTAAGATACATTACAGCATCGAATTCGAGGCGATGGGTGAGTCGGAGCCGCCGGTGATAATCGTGCAGAACGAATACACGCGCCGCATGAAGGAGATGGCCGCGATGGGCGGGGGAGGCATGAGCCAGTTCTACGGCCAGATGCCCGATGCTTTCACCATAGCGGTAAACGGGAACCATCCGCTCGTGGCGGGCATCCTCGGCGAAGTGCGCACGGAATACGGTTCAAAGTTGGCGACCACCAATAAAAAGATCGACGCCGCGGCGGCTGAAGTAAAAAATTTCGATGAACTCATAAAAGGCAAAAAGGACGAAGACCTGACGCCCGAAGAGAAGGCCATGCGCGAAGAGCTGCCCGTCAAGTTGGAAAAACTGACTGCAGAACGCACAGGCCGCCTTAAAGAGATCGGCTCGCACAATAATCTGGTCAGTCAACTGATCGACCTCGCGCTGCTGTCTAACGGGATGCTCAAAGGCGAAAACCTGACCCGCTTTATACAGCGGAGCGTCGACCTGATCGGCAAATAAGATCCCCGCGGCGGGCGGTGCCTTACATTAATAGGGTGGAAACAGGGTGAAATAATGCCTGTTTTCACCCTATTCACACTCTTTTCGTGCCGTTTCGCAGAAAATTTGATGTTTGCGTCAGAATTTATGTATTTTTGTGTGCTAACTTATTTGGACCAATATGAAAATCAAAATTCCACTGCTCCTGGCATGCCTATTTGTGGCTGCGGCGGCATCCGCCCAGATCAGTCCCGAAACAATGGCTAAACGCGAGCGCCGGAAAAACCTTGTTGTGAAGGAGTGGAACACCGATCCTGCAACCAAAACACGCAGGCTCGACCGCATGACCATCTACGACGACCAGGGCCGCAAGATCGAAGAGATCGAGTATGCGAGCTACGGCCAGAAATCACGCAGCACGTTCGAATATTATCCTGGCGGCAAGATCAAGCAGGAGGTCGAATACGATGACAAGAACAAGCCGAAACGTATCCGTAAGTACGAATACAACGAAGACGGCACGAAAAAAATGCAGTACAACTACCTGCCTAACGGGAAACTGAACGTCATCAAAAACTTCGAATATATCTTCGAGGATGCTCCGGATGAGACTCCTGCCGAAGGTAAATAGCCTGCCGCGGACAGACCCGACATCCCCGCATATGGAAATGACGAGGAAAAATATCCTTGCACTGCTCGACAGGATGCAGCCTATCGACCTTTCCGAGATGAAGGGCATAAAGCTGATGAACCGTATCGACACCAAATACCTCGCTGCGGAACCGGACGTCATGCACATTCTGGAAATGGCACTGGAACACTACCGGGTGCAGGAGATTGAGGGCATGCGCGTTGCCAACTACGACACGATCTATTACGACACCGCCGATCTTGACATGTATATCCTGCACCATAACCGGAAACTCCGCAGGCAGAAGATACGCACCCGCACCTACGTGGATTCCGGCATAGCGTTCCTCGAGATAAAGAACAAGAACAACCGCGGACGCACAAAAAAAATAAGGACGCCCATCGGGCTCGGAGATTTCCGTGATTTCAAGGGCAACGCTTCGGCGGTCGATTTTATCTATAACGAAAGCCATTACCCCCTGACAAGGCTTTCGCCGCACGTACGCACAAGTTTCAGTCGCATAACCCTTGTGAACAAAGGCAAGACCGAGCGCCTGACGATAGACATGGACGTTGCGTTCGAGAATCTGCGCACGGGCGAACGGTCGGCCCTGCCCGGCGTCGCCATCATCGAACTCAAACAGGACGGTCTCACACATTCGGAAATGAAGGATATCTTGTTGGAGCTGCGCATACAACGTAAAAAAGTAAGCAAATACTGCGTCGGCACGGTCCTTACGAATCCCGGCGTTAAGAGCAACCGTTTCAAGGAAAAGATCAGCTATATCAAAAAATTAATGATACGATAAAACCCACCTTTTACAATTATGGACCCAATGGACCCTACACTGGAATACGACCCGTCTGTCGAATCCACTCTGCCTGACTTCGACCCGGCCATTGCGGAACAGTTCGGCAATACTAACGGCCCGGTGTCGCTCGATTTCCTGGGCGTCGAACTGTTCAATGCCGAAAGCCTGCTGCACCTGGTGATCCGCTTCGGGCTCAATATGCTGATCGCGTGGATCATCGTGCAGTTCTTCTATTACAGGAAGAGCCAGCGCAGGGATTACTACGTGACCTTCATGCTCTTCAGTGCCACCATGTTCCTGCTGATCTTCCTGATGGAGAACGTCAAGCTGCAGATCGGCTTCACACTGGGGCTTTTCGCCATCTTCGGGATGATACGCTACCGCACGGAGACGGTGCCTATCCGCGAAATGACATATCTTTTCGTCATCATAGGCATGTCGGTCATAAACGGGCTGTCGCTTAATATAACATACACCAATCTGGTGGTGACCAATGCGCTGCTGATATTCCTGATATGGATTCTCGAAAGCCGCAGGATACTCAAGCACCGTTCGACCAAACTGATCGTCTATGAAAAGATAGATCTGATAGCTCCCGAAAGGCGCACCGAACTGATCGCCGACCTCGAGCGGCGCACTGGCCTGAAAATTGATAAGGTCGAGGTGGGCGATATCAATTTCCTGCGCGACACCGCCAATCTCAAGGTCTACTACACGCTTGCGAAAGGCGAGGAAAACACCGTCGACTCGATCTCGAAACTGAGGTGACCGTTATGCGTAAACTTTCACTGCTGATAATGGCCTGTGCGCTTCTGATGGGACCGTTTGCTCTTTCCGGGCAGACCTACGAACGCCTGCCTACCCAATCGGAACACGACCTGCAGGCACGCATCGGCGTGGATATATCCAAGAAGATAATCAAGGGGCTCAACATAACCTTTGAAGAGGAACTGAGGCTGAAAAACAATCTCAGGTCGTTCGACAGGATAAATACCGGCCTCGGAGCCACTTACCGCATAAACCCGTGGCTGCGCGTGGGTACGGCATACACTTTTATGGCCATAATGCATGACGGAAAACCCAGCACAAATAACGAAAAATACTGGGACCTGCGCCACCGGGCCACAGTAGAAGCACTTTTCACCGTGAAAACCGGAAAATGGACTTTCTCGTTCAGAGAACGCCCGCAGTTCACTTTCAGGACCGACTCGGTGGATTCGCGCGAAAAACGGAAGTGCAACATAATCCTGCGCCACCGCGTCAAGGCCGAATACAAGATATACCACCTGCCCCTGCGCCCCTATGTCTCGATCGAGGTTTCCAACACGCTCAATACCGTCAAACTGGCGGGCGGCAACTATATCAATAGGGTACGCTCGATGGCCGGGGTAGAGTGGAAACTGAACAAACAGAGCACGCTCGATTTCTATTACCGCTTCGACTACACCTACAATATCGATGTACACGTCACGAAGAATAAGGGCAATGTGACCATCACTCCCATAAAGGGCTATTTCAACATTCTCGGGGTGGCTTACTCGTACAGTTTTTAAGAGCCTGATGCGCTTTGAAACAGAAACAGCCGGATCATGTCCGGCTGTTCTTCGTTTGTTCTGGATTGCTTCCTGTATCGCAAACCCACGGCCGCAATGGCGGTGGCGCTGTGCCGAGAGTTCAAGGGTATAAAAAAGGAACTTCGATAAATCGGCGTGAGCGTTCTCACTCCTTGACGCATCGTAGCGGGAATCCGCCTGCGCGCGCCTTCCGGAGACCATGCGGATTCATCGTCGCCGTCATCGATCTTCGTGTAGGTCTTGTCTCCCGGATTGACGTAATCGTCGCGGAAAGCAAGCAGATTGCTCTCGCTGGCTGTAGCTGCCGTGCTTGACCAATAAAATCCTACCGGCGGGTTGTCCGCACCGAATTCGCCGTTTATGACATTGGTGAAATTCTTGTTGGATGAAGCGAGCAGGTTGCTGAAGCTGCGCCTTCCGGCTGCGGGCCAGTAAGTCGGGTCCGTGTTGTCGTCATTGAATGTCCAGCCGTAAGAGTATGCGCCGTCGACATTAAATTCGGCCGGGGTCTCTGAAGATTTCCCGGTAGTCGTGAATGAGGCCCAGACAGATGCCGGAGTAACTTTCCAGCCGACGGGACACGGGTCGTTGACCGTTTTGGTGCTGCCCCAGAGGCTATTGTCGCGCGCTTTGAAGAGCCAGTCGTAGTTGGTATCCTTTATCCCGGCGATGAATGTGGTGGGATTTGCCGCGGCGTAAGCTGCGGTCCCGATATCGGAAGCCGTCGTTTTGTAAGTTATAGTAACGACCTTCGATTTGGCGTTGTACACATTGAGCTGCGCGGTCGAGTTCCATGCATTCGGACCGGGGAACGGATCTTTGCGCCCCCACTGGTAATACAAACCGTATGATTTCAGCACGTCGTCCGTCGCGGCGTTCGAAGATGCCAGCGCACCGAGGTTGCACGACATGACGGTCTTGCCGCCCAGCGTGTTGAAATCGGTCGCGGGATCGTAGTACGCCGCCCAGATGTGCCAGCTCCAGAGAACCGCGCCGTTTGCGTCGACCGCTGCGATCAGTGCGTTCGCCCTGACAAGCGACGTTGCGTCCTCGGTAAAGAAATATATATAACCGTCGTTTTCGAGCGATATGTTGCTGATGGCGGTGGTCGAACTGCACCATACGAGCGCGGCGTCGTCGGGGGTCATGGTTGCCGAAGAAGCGTTGCCTTTGACGCGGGCGTCGAACTTGTACCTCTGGCCGGGCTTCGAGACCATGAAGCTGTTGGCATTCCCCGTCAGTTTTTCAGCTATTTTTACGGCTACGTCCAGCGTACGTGCGATTTCCGTAGAGGTAGTCGCGGTAGCGGTTATCTTGATAGTGCCGGAGGCAACTCCCGTACCGGCAGCCGGAGCGGTAATGGTGATAATTCCGCCCGCCGCGCTGCATGTCCAGCCGTCGGGGGTCTCGTAGGCGTATTTAACGATATTTCTTGCGGAGTAAGTCGTCTGCTTCGTCTGCCCGTATTCGAACTGCATCGAGGTCGGGCCTGTGATGGTGAAACTGGACGAGGTGTCGTCTTTCTTACATCCCGCGAGCAGGAACAGAACTGCAGAGACGGCAAGCACCCCGCGTTTAAAGCATAGGTTGGTCATAAGTGCGTCGTTGTTTTTCGAAAGTACAAAATTATTAAAAAGATCGGGATTACCATTAACCGCAGGCACATTTATTGCTATATTTGCCCTGGGACGCGGCTTAAAAGCCGAATACTTACTACAGTAACGCACAAACCTATCAATTATTACATGGCAGTCAAGGCAAAAATCCAGAAAGGGTCGAAACAGACCGATAAAAAAATTCATATCACCATAACGGACGACGGCCCGTACCTGGTGTTCGGAAAACCGGAGCTCAAACAGCAATTCCTGGTCCCCAACGACAAGGGCGAGATGTGGTGGATACAGGAAGGAAAGAGTTTCCGGATGGCTGAAGAACCTGTCGCATTGTGCCGGTGCGGGGAGTCGAAAAACCATCCATATTGCGACGGGAGCCATCTCCACGCCGACTGGGATCCGCAGCTGACGGCATCCGAAGATGCACTTCTGGATGGAGCCGAGGTTTTCAGAGGCCCCGGAGTGACGCTTACGGACAATCCGAAATTCTGTGCTTTCGCCCGTTTTTGCGACGCCGGACTGCGCATTTGGAACGAGGTAGGGGAGTCCGACGACCCGGAGCACAGGGATATGACCATCCGCGAGGCGAACCACTGTGTCGCCGGGAGGCTGTCGACATGGGACAATGAAACGGACGAGCCCTACGAACCGGAACTAGAACCCGCCCTGGGGCTGGTCGAAGATCCGAAGATACACGCCTCAGCGGGGCTGTGGGTGACGGGCGGCATACCTTTTTCGCGCCAGGACGGTTTCACATACGAGATCCGCAACAGAGTGGCCCTGTGCCGTTGCGGACAGTCGTCGAACAAGCCCTACTGCGACGGTACCCACGCATCGTTCCGCTGGACCGACCGGCTCGGCGGCGAACCCACGGGGAAAAAATTCTGAGACGGGACATATTTATATATAAAAAGCCTTGAAGCGTGTAGTTTCAAGGCTTTTTGCCAGTAAATACATTAAGTTATGCCCTACCGTCATTGCGAACCCTGCAAGGTGAAGCAATGACGTTGTCCGCAAATGCGGCGCACTGCTACTTGTCGGTCACCAGGAGCAGTTTCGGCTCTTTCGGGTTGGCGAGGCTCAGAGAGTACATTGTCAAGGATGAGTTGTATCCTCTGTTGTACACGGTCCCTTTGTATCCAGATCCATAGCCGCCGAACAGCACCAGCTTGTTGTTTACGATGGCTGTGTATTTATTTGGGAAATAAGAGATGTAACCAGGGCCGAAATTAGATCCTCCGCACGCCGGAATGACAAGCAGCCCCGGGAAAACGGAATCTTGACTCCCGTCGGCTTTTAACTTGTATATAGTATTGTCATTGTCGGTCGTATAGCCATACAGGCTGCCGTCGTAGGCTCCAAGTACTGTACTTGCGCAGTTGATAGCATCATAACCTGTCGCGGTGTGGGCATAGGCTGTGCTGCCGTCGACCAACCACACATGACCTTTGCCGTCGTCGCACACCTTAAAAGCCGAGGCGGAGACCGTTATTGCCGGGCCGGCTGTGAGCGTACCGTCGGTTCCAAGAGTATATTCATAGCGTTTCGCACCGTCATAGACATAAAATTTGCCGCCGAAGGCATAAAACGCGGGCGGATAGTAGGATGGATAAACCTGTCCCATCTGGGTCCACGAATCGGATGCTACCTCGTAGCGGTAGATGTTCAGATCGGAGAACAGCGCGTAGGCTTTCCCGTCCATAACCGTGCCGTAACCGCGGGAGAAAGGCAGGTCTTTGAGCTTGGTCTGAGTCCCGGTGGCGGGGTCGAAAGAGTAAAAGGTGAAGCATTCCACAAAAGAAGAGCTCCCTCCTATACCCAGCGGACTCATCTGCCCCTCTCCGCTGGTAAATCCACCGCCGTAGTAGAGCTTATCACCGAGTACGAAGTTGACCTGGCCTGTCCCAAGCATGGGTGAATTCTCATACTTGCGTATGGTTTCTCTTTGGTCGAGTACTATCTTATTGGCGGTCGGCAGATCGCCTATCTTGAGCCACCCGATTATTTCGTCGCTCGTAATATTGAACTTATAAAAGTTCGTCCAGGTTGCAGAGAGGAATTTGGCGGTCGCTCTGTCGGCGATTTGCATTCCGCCTCCGGAATAGTACTTCATACTGGACTCAGCCACGTCGCTGATTGTGCCTCCGGGACCGGTCCACATTTTGTAATAAACCTTTTGGCCCTCGAATTTAGCTTCGGTAAAGGCGGGCGGAATGTCGGAAAGGGTGTTGGGAGCCTGTTTCACCTCGATAGTGTAGCCGCCCCCGGCACGTGTTCCGCCGCTTACTGCCTTGGCCGAACCTTCGCTTACCGTTATGTTGGCCGTACGCTCCCCGCCGGTGTAGTTGTACGCGATGTTAAGGTCTACTTTGGCGACGCCGCTCCCTTCGGAAGTCACCAGCTGGCACCAGGGCTGGTCGCTCTCTGCGTGCCAACTGCCTGTCAATCCGATCTCGACCTGCTTCTGGTCACCGTCGTAGACTACATTCAGACTTTTGGGCGTGTCGCCACCTCCGTCGTCGGGACCTTCGCCTTCTGTTTTATCGCACGCGGCGACCGAAGCGATCACAAGGACCGCCGCCGCGATCCACATGCGGGAATAAAGATTTCGTTTCATGATTTTTAAGTTATTTGGTTGAATTCTCTTTTTAATCCATCCGGACACAAGGGGTTCCATGGATTCATGCGGGCAAATATAGATTTCTTTTTAGGATATCCGCAAGGGCGATCTCTCAATTTTAGACTTTCGTACGCTTTGACCTGAAAAATCTATAAATGTCTATATAAAAGCAAAAAATACCGCATCCGTTTAAGGACGCGGTATTTTCCTGAAAAACAAAGTAACCCTAACCTAAAACCCTATGAAATCTGTCTGCAGAGTCGAAGTGCGATAGGTGTTGCCCATTGTGTCCTTCGCGACTATCTCGAAATTGGCGGTCTCGGCAGAGCCCGTTTTCAAATTGGCGTAATAAAAATGGTTGAGACTCTTGCCCCATGTTCCACCGACCGATTTGCTGTAGTAAAGCACATGGTAGGCGTAGGCCCAGTAATCGTAGGTGGTGGCGCGGGTCATCGCACCGACCTGGGCGCCGTCCTGCCACAGGGTCACGTTCCAGTTGGTGTCCGAGTTCCAGATATTGGCGACTATGCACTTCTCGTTGTTCATGGCGGCGGTGTTGGCCCCCCAACTGAAGGTAGTGCTTCCCGATTTACCGAAGACCTGGCTGCCCTGGTAGGCGCGGATCTGGTAATCGGCATCCTTGTTGGTCGATTTGTAATAACCGTTCTTTACAGTGTTTCCCGATATCTCATAGACACCGTAGCCGTTGGGCGTGCCGTCCACACATAGGTTCGCCGTCCACCAGCCGCCGCAGACGGCGCCGTGGATATGCTCCCGGATGGTTTTGCCGTTCACCGTGTGGGTGTACTTCTGCTGGTAGTGGGTGTGGCCGATCATGATATGCGCTTCGGCGAATTCCGAAAGCAGGTTCAGTACCGCCGCGTGGTTGCTGTAGCTTTCGTCAGACACGCTGGTTCCGCCCCGGAAAGGTATGTGGGCGCAGAATATCACCAGTTTGTCCTTGCCTACGTGCGAGAGGTCCTGCTTCAGCCATTCGAGCTGCAGGTCGCTGATGCCGCCGTTATAGTTAGACGAAGCACCGGTGCCCTTGCCGTGATAGAGGACGTTGTCCATCGAAATGATATGGGCGCTCCCGCGGTTGAACGAATAGTTGGCCGGGCCGTACTGCGCCTCATAGTTCTCGATCGCCTTGTCGTCGGATTTCTCGGACTTAAGGTGGTCGTGGTTGCCTATCGTCTGGAAGATGGTGACATTGAGGTTGGACATCGACTCCTTCATATTGCTCCACAGGTCGGGCGTGTCGAAAACGATATCGCCGAGCGTCATCCCGTAGGTCGTCTTGCCTTTGGTCTTGTAGCTTTCGACCGTGGCCTCGACGTCAGGAATGGATTCGTTGACGTAGCGGGTGATGTCCGACGTGGACGCGCACTGCGGGTCGGCGATGCACAGCAGCGTGAAATCGTTCTCCGCGGCCGCCAGAGGCTTCAGCGTGAAGTCGTGGCGGTCGGCCATGTTCTTATGGACGATCCTCTCGAAGAAGAGCGGGTTATTGGTTTCGGTGGTGTTGATCTCGTAGCCGGCCGGAGTGCTGTAGAATACGAAACGTGCCTTTTTGTAGCGTTCCAGTTGGTAGACTCCGTTGGCGTCGGTGACCGCACAGCCGTAGCCGTCCGAGACCACCACTCCCTGGACCGGACTACCCGAAGTATCCTTGATGAGTCCGTACAGAGTGGTATTTTCGGCCAGTTCGGTCCCGTTGACCTGGGTTTCCTGGTCCGGGTCTACCGGAGTGACCTCATTGTTGCCGCAGCCCAGCATGACGGCGCCGAGCAGACAGCATAATAATAAGAATTTTTTCTTCATATCTGTAGTTTTTATTATCCGCGTTTATTTCCAGTAAGCATTTTGCTCGAGGTTGGGGTTGCGGGTGATGGCCGACTGCGGAATGGGGCGCAGGTACTTCTTTTCAGCCCACACGCGCTTGTACTCCCACACGATATTGCCGTCCGCATCGAGCGAGAAGGTCTGGTTCTGCCCGGTGTTGGAGATGGCTATCGAATGTTCGGTATCCTCGCCCGGCTTGATGTAGAAGTCGGGGACCGGATTGCCGCTGTCGTCCTTGCTGTTGTGCGTGTAGTCGTAGGAATAGCTTGTGTTCCCGATGTAGATCCCTTTCCACGGCTTGTTGTCGCTCGCAAGCAGGTCGCCCATGTGCCAGCGCATCACGTCGTCCCAGCGGATTCCCATTTCGAGGCAGAGCTCGATCCCCCTCTCGCGGCGTACTTCGAGTATCCACCTGTCGGTTATCGTGCTCATGAAATACTCTTCCATATAGGGGTCGGCTGCAGTCGGGACCACCGAAGCGACGCCCGCGCGGCTGCGGAGCGGGGTCATGGTCTGGGCCCATACGGCAGCATCCATTTCACCCAGTTCGGCCTTAGCCTCGGCATAGTTGAGCAGCACCTCGGCATAGCGTATGATCGGCAGAGAGTTCCAACTGGCGGTCGTGCTGAGCACCCGGTCGGCGTCATTGTCGATGCTCCATTTGATGGGATGGTAGCCCGTGCGGGTTACTTTCCAGTTGGGGCAGTAGAGGTCCGTGCGCCCGCTTATGGTCATCTTGTAGGTAGGATTTATGACCGTCTGCACCATTCGCGCGTCGCGGTTGGTGAACTCGCCGATGAAATCGATGCTCTTGTAGTTGGCGACGCTCGTGAACGGGGTTCCCGCCGTGGTCAGGTAGGTGTTCATGAACTGTTTGGTCATGCTCACTTTACTGCCGTAGGTCGACGAGTAGTACCACCAGCTTGTGTCGTGGAAAGCCGAGAGCTCCTTGCTGAACTCGCGTCCGAATATCACCTCCTGGGTGTTTAGCCCGGCACTGGTGAAAAGCGAACGGTAGGCCGTGGTCACATTGCCCGTAACCAGCGAGAAAGGTCCCTTGTCCATAATTTCTTTTGCGGCCGCGGCGGCTTCACGCAGGAACTTGTCGTTGGCGTTGTAGGTGCTGTTGTCCCACGGTTTGTCGAACGACGGGTCGCGCGGATGATACTTGCGGAAAGTCCCTTCGTAGAGGCACACACGCGACTTGAACGCCAAGGCGGTCCATTTGTTTATCAGGGCCGATCCCTGGGTGTACTTGCTGTCGGCGAGGCAGTTCACGGCGGCAAAAGTGAGGTCTTCCAGAACCTTGTCCATGACGACTTCGCGGCTGTCGCGCGGCTTCATCAGTGATGTGTAGTCGCTGGCCTGGATGGTGTAGTCGTACCAGGGCACGGCGCCGAAAGTGCGTATCTTGCCGTAGTAGAACCACGCTCTCCAGAACCTGGCGACGCCTTCGTAGTGGTTGTAGACCGCGTCGCTCACTTTGCCCTTGCATTTGGGCATGTTGTCGAGCATGTAGTTGACACGGCGCAGGTCGGTCCAGCTGCTTTCGCTCCATCCGCCCTGGTTGTCGGGCGAGATGTTGCCGTCGGGACGCACCAGGTCGCCCGGAAGCGCCACCGCGCATATGTCCGACGAAATATCGCCGCGCGTGATATCGGACGCCGAGGGGATCATCTTCTGTATGAAACCGTTGGCGTAGAGTTCGAGGTCGGTCTCCGATTTCCAGAACTCGTCGCTGCTTATCTTGTCGTAGGTGTCCCGGCTGAGGAAATTCTCACAGGCCGTCATGCCTGCCGCGGCGACGGTTATCAGCGTATATAATGCTATTCTTTTCATGATGTCGGTCGGTTAAAATGTTAAATTCAGGCCCAGTGTGAGACTCTTGAGCATGGGATAGGAGTAGCCTTGCCCGGTGCCGTTGAGGCCGGAGTTCGTACTGGCGGCAAAGTCGGTGTCGCCGCTGGTGATGACTTCCGGGTCGAACATTTTGGTGTATTTGAACATGGGAGATGCCGTGAAGAGGTTTTCCCCCGACACGTAGACCCGGAGGCTTTCGAGACCTATCTTTTTGCAGATGTGTTTCGGGAAGGTGTAATCGACCGTGATGTTCTTGAGGCGGATGTACGAAGCATCCTGCAGGTAGTGGTCGTTCTCCCACGTGAGCGGGCCGTCGTTGCGGTTTGCGGCGAGCGACACCAGGCGCGACCAGTAGGGATTCTTGTCCATGTTGGTCACCGTCCAGTTATCGGTACTCTTGTCGACCTTGACGACGTTGTCGCCGGTCTGGGTCTTCATCGTAGCGTTGTAGGCGCGGTTCCATTTACCCCAGAAGAAACCCGACTCGGTCCAGGGATACCAGTCGCGCTGGCCGACCCCCTGCCACAGCATCGAGATGCCGATGCCGTTCCAGTTAGCCGAGACGTTCAGGCTGTAGAGGTACCGCGGCGAGGCGTTGCCGATGATCTCCATGTCTCCGTGGTCCGAGAGGGTGCGGCTGCCTTTGGTCATGATGCCGTCGCCGTTCACATCCACGAAACGGAGGTCGCCCGCATATGCGCGGAACATCTCGCCGTTCTTAAAGAAGTTGTAGGCAGGGCCGTCCAGGGCGTCGGAGTTGCTGGCGTAGAGGCCCGCCGTGCGGAAACCCCATATCTCGCCGATCTCCATCCCTGTGTAGTATGTGGTCAGGTCGCCCGTCTCGTTGTAGTAATCGGTGATCCAACTGCGGCTGTCCCACAGCATCGCCTTGGCGCTGTAGTTGAAGCGCTTGCCGCCCAGGTCGAACGAGTCGCGCCAGCCCAGACTCAGTTCCCATCCGAGGGTTTTCAGGCTGGCGTAGTTGCCAAATGGAGCGGCGCTCCCCAGCACTTGCGGCAGGTTCGGGCCCACGGTATATAGGTCGGTGGTGTTGCGGCGGTAGTAGTCGCCCGTAAACGTGAGGCGGTTGTGCAGGAACTCGAGATCGAGGCCGATGTTGTATGTCGTCACCTTTTCCCATGTGATGTCGTCGGGAATGAGGTTCGGAACGGATGTGTACGCCACGTTCTTCCCGTTGATTATCACCGACGACTTGGCTATCGAAGCGTCCGTCGTAGCGGCCATGGTTTCGAGGTACTGGTAGGGGTCGATGTTGGCGTTGCCCAGCGAACCGATACTGCCGCGTACTTTAAACTCGTTCAGCCATCGGCCGGCGACAGGCTTGAACCACGGCTCTTCGGAGAGACGCCACCCGAGGGATGCCGACGGGAAGAAGCCCCACTGCGAATTTGCCGGGAATTTAGACGAACCGTCGTAGCGTGCGCTCACTTCGATCAGGTAGCGGTTGTCGAAAGCGTAGTTGACACGTCCGAAAAAACCGACCAGCCCCCATGTGTAACCGTCCGAAGTGGTCGTGTAGTATTCGCCGTCCATAAGCGTGAAGCTGGGCTTGGTGGGATAAAGATTGCCCTGGCGGTAGGTCTTCTGGGCACGGTAGTCGTAGTCCTCGAGGTTCCAACCGGCGACGACGTTCAGGTCGTGCTTCTCCTTCAGTTTCGGGGTGTAGGTACCCACGATGTTGGTCGAGATATAGTTCCTTATGTAGTTCCAGTTCTCGAGGTCGGAATAGCTGTTGTCCTGTCCCGAGACGTTCACCCCCGTATAGTACGTGTAGAGGTTGGTCATGCGGTCGCGCGTCGAGCGTTCGCCTTTGTAGGTGAAGTCGGCCGTGATCTTCAGCACCTCGGGGAGGATGTGGAAATTGAGTGTCGTGGTGTTGGCTATGTCCAGGTCCTTGTTCTCCTGCCATGAAGTGCCTTCGGCAAAGGCCGCGAAACCGGTTTTGGCGGCTGTCTGGGTCCATGTACCGTCGGGGTTCCTGAGCAGTGAGAAAGGATATGCGAAGGTGTCCAACTGGCGCGTTATCACGTTCTGGCCGTAGTGGACCATCGGCTGGTGGTAGAAACTGTTCAGCATGCTGGTGTTGTTGTCCAGCGTCAGCCATTTGCGGATACGGATGGACCCCTTGGCGCGGAGGTTATACTTATTGTACTTCTCTTCGCCCACCTTGTAGATGCCGTCCTGGGTGTAGTAGCGCCCCGACACATAAAAACTGACACCCTCGCGGCCGCCCTGGACGCTCAGCGAGTGGGTGGTGGAGTAGTTGGCCGGACGGAGCAGCTCCTTGAGCCAGTTGGTGTTGCCGTAATACTGGTAGTCGCCGTTCGAGTCGATGGCATAATTGTCCATCGTGGGGTCTGCATTGCGCGATTTCAGCTCGTCGAACCACGAATTGGAGTAAGGCATGTAGTTGTTGAACATCGACGGCACGGTCGCAGTGGGGGATGAGTTGAGATAGGATTCGCGGAAAGCGTCGACCCACTGCACGGGATCGGTCACGACATTGTCCTCCCAGATGACCGTACGGCGGTGTACCGACACGTTGCCGGAGTAACTGACGAGCACCTTGCCCTTTTCAGGGTTCTTGGTGGTGATGAGGATGACACCGAATGCGCCGCGCGCACCGTAAACGGCCGCCGACGAAGCGTCCTTGAGCACCGATATAGACGCTATGTCGTTGGGGTTCACCGAACCCATGTCCCCTTCGGCTCCGTCGATCAGCACCAGCGCGCCGCCGCCCTGGCCTAGCTTGTTGTTTTTCTGGCCGTCGGTCACACGCGCCTTGAAATTGTTGTTGACGCCGCGGATCGTCACCTCTCCCTGGTGGGAGGACTTACCGTCCAACTGGACGATGTTCAGCCCCGGGATCTGTCCCTGCAGCGAGCGGGTGATGTTGGCGTTGGGACGGTCCTCCAGGGCTTCGCCCGATATGCTTTCGACCGCGCCGACGATATTGCGCTTCTTCAGCGTACCGTAACCCACCACGACTACTTCATCCAACACAAGCTGGTCTTCCTGCAAGGTCACGTTGATAAGGCTGCGCTGTCCGACTGTCTCTTCGTGGGCGCGATAGCCTACATACGAAAATGCAAGAACGGAAGCCTTGTCGGCCATGATGGCGTAGTTGCCGTCTATGTTGGTAATGACGGTGGTCAGCGTCCCTTTGACATTGACTGTGACGCCGATCATAGGGTTCCCGGCGTTGTCGCTGACGGTCCCTTTAATTTCTGTTTTCTGCTGTTGCTGCGGAGTCTGGGCCTGTGCAGGCTGTGTGCCGCGGGTCAGCACCACCACCTTGTCGACGGTGTGGTGGCTTATGCCATGGGGCGTGAAGACGGCCGAAAGTATCTCTTCGAGGTCCGCGCCCTGTTTTTTGACATAGACATTTTCCATTGCGTAATCGCCGAGCGCGATCTCGTATGAGAACACGACCCCGATCTGTTCGGTAATGGCGCCGGCAACGGTTTTCAGGTTGGTCTTGGAATAAGACAGATTCAGGTCGTAGGACTGCGGAGGCTGGAACTCTTCTCCGGATGCGTAACCCTGGAAGGCCGCGCAGCAAAGTCCCAAGGCCAGGCATAGTGCTTTGTAGAGTATTTTATTCATAAGTCTCTTCGGTTTATTTCTATGGATTAATCCCTGCCGCCGGAAACAAAAAAATATCGAAACGCCGTCCCTCGGTGGGGCGGGCTTCTGAAAATATTCGTTCTCAACCGTCAGACAGAACCTTGCAAGTCATCCGTCGTCAGAAAAAACCGGGTAGTACTGGTGTGCAATGAAAAAATCAGGTGATCATATTGAGATAATTCTGGGTTTAGGAGTTTATATTAGGTTTTAAGGCTTGTAGTATCCGACGTCTTTCCGTCCTTCACATTAGATACAAGCGCCGCCGAAAAACTACCCAAAGAAACGGGGCTTTTATTTCTATAATCCAAACTTTTTATTACATGTTTATTAAGGTATGCGGAAAAACGGGACCGGGTTGTAAAAAATTTTCAAAAATCGCTTGGAGTTTTAAAATAATCATTATATTTGTAGTTGCAAGTCATTCACTATCGTTAGTAAACCGTGTAGGAAATTGAGTCCGGGCGAGTCCGGTGTCGGTTTCTTATTCTTTTATTGGTTAAAATCTAACTAACGATTTATCATTATGAAATTTTTCCACAATCTGACTATATTTCTCGCGCTTGCGGGGATATGCGCCCTCGCCGGATGTAAGGACGACGGGGACGAGTTCCTGAAACGCAACCTGCGCGATATGAGTTTCTCGTACATGGAATCGAGCAACTCGTTCACCATCCGCGCTACGGGGGAGTGGTACATCAGCGACAAACCCGACAGCCGGCAGTGGACCAACACTACCGAGTGGGTGCACGTCGACCAGACCTCGGGGCAGGGCGATCCCGCCGTCTACCAGAAGATCACGGTCACATGCGACCAGAATACCGACGCCGAACGCTACGCCAGCATATACCTGCATGGCTCTGGCGAGCAGAACGTCGAGATCAAGATCACCCAGGAGAACGGGATATTCGAATGGAAGCCGCTCCCGAGCGGACAGCCTTTCGACATTTCCGGCATATTCAAATTGGGCGAGGCTGCAGATGCCAAACTGCGCATCCCCTACGCCAAGGCCCTTGGCGGTGAAGAGTACACCATCACCGTAACGCAGGCCGGCGGGACCGGTCTCACCGCGGCTTCGGGCAAATACACCATCATGACCTCGGGAAGCGGTTATATCGAAGTGCCCGTCACCGGCACCGGCACCAAACAGGGTATCGTCACTTTCACCATAAAAGCCGACGACGGCGAGGGGGATGTGACGGAATTCGGCAGCGCTTCCACTATCGTAAGGGCGGGCTTCGACGCCGAAGGCAACGAAACCCCGCTCGTCAGCCAGGATTTCGCACTCTTCCCGTGGGGCGGCGACTGCATCGGCCAGAAGGCGGGCGTCACTTCCAATGACAAGACCGTCGGCAACCTGAGCCTGAGCAACGCGACGGTGAGCGTAACCGCCGGGACCAACGCGAGCATCGGCGGTATCACATCCACCGTGCGCAACGGCAACTCGGCATTCTACACCGCGATCGGCATGACCGGATGGACCGGATACCTGAATTATATGTGCCCGGGTTACATGCAGTTTGGCGCAGCGGCCGAAAATGCCGACGGACAGCCCGGCAACATAATTTCGCCCGTGCTGACCATACCGACCGGCTATGACATGCTCCTTACCTGCAAAGTCGGGATATGGACGACCGCGCCCGACCAGGGAATGGTGGGAATATGCAAAAAGAACGACGGTTTCTGGATATCGAGGGGAACTCTGGCAAATATCAACATCTCGACGAAAAAATATTTTTCGCTCGACATTCCCTACTATACATGGACCGAGATCACCGTCGTGATCCCGAATCCGGGCGCCCAGACCGATGCGGCTCTCTTCATCTCCACCGCCGACAGCTGGTTCACCGCCGACAACAAGATCAAAGCGGGACGCTGGTATATAGACGACATAAAGCTTGTTTATTAAAACGCGATCACTATGAAAAAAATGATAAAAAATACGCTGTTATGCGCTTTGCCGGCCCTGGCGATATTCCTGCTGGGCGGCTGCAAGGACGACGGCATTGAGATTTCAGATAAATATAAATCAAAGATCCCTAAAAACGTCAAACTGCTCGAGTACACCGAGAGCTCGCTGACCGTCTGCTGGGACTTCATCAAAGGCCCGACGTCCTACACCGTTCAGCTTGTCGACGCCGACAAGAAAGCCATAAGCGAGGAGCTTACCAAGACGGTTACCGACATCGACTACTTCGAATTCGCCAACATCGACGCCAGCGCGATCTTTTATGCCCGCGTAAGGGCCAATTATCCCTATTCGGCGACATCCGACTGGGTCTACGTCTCGCGGAACGGCCAGCCGGCCATGATAATGGCGGGGATGGGGATCATCGACGTCACACCGGCACTGAAACTCCATGACGCGACGGGATCGACCCTTACGTTCGAGTGGGCCTACACCGAAGACACCGAGGCGGACGCGGCATTCCGCTACAACGTCGAGCTGTTCAACAACGAAGCGTGCACCGACCTCTTCGTAAGCTGGATCGGCGACGGCAAACTCTCCACTTCCGGAACCGGCCTGTTCATGGTGCAGGCGGGCAAACCCGCGCTCCGTTTCACCTTCTCGGGACTCGAGCCTGAAACTACCTACTACGCGAGGGTTACGAACACAAGCATAGGCAGCATCAAAACTCCTATTGTTACGGCCGCCACCAAAGCCGCAGGTCCGGCAGCATCCACAAACAGCCCGGCCCAGGCCGGCGACATAGTGCTGGCCCAGGATTTCTCCAACTTCATCCATGGCGGCGATGTGGTCCGCGCTGCAGCAGGATACAATGCCGTGGCGAATACCGAATACCGCCAGCAGTGGCAGATAGCCGCGGGAGAGAACCCTGTGGCAGACGCAAGCCGTCCCGTAGTGGCATGGAACACCGAATTCGGAGTGTGGGCGGGCGATGTCAGCAACGACTACCGCCAGGCACTCGGAATGACGGGATGGTCCAGAGCGGCTACAGGCGACAACATTTCCACACGTCCGGGCTATGTCAAAATGGGCGGTAATAAAGGGATAGCATCCCTGCATACACCGGCCCTTGCGGCGCTTCCCGACAACGCTACAGTAACGGTCAGCTTCTCGGCCGCAGCTTATGCAGAAGGAAGCACAGTTTACAGCCGCGACATTATTGTGAAGGCCGTTGAAGGCGCGACAGTCAGTGCGGCCAACGTGGCCGAGAACGGAGTCGTCGTGGCATCGGCCGTGGCGGACATATCCGCGGCCGTCGGAGAGTTCAAAATATTTTCGGTTACGCTTGAAGGGCTTTCGCGCACTTCCCGCATCGCATTCTGTTCTAACCCCGACCTGGTGAACGACAACCTCACGCGCTTCCTGCTCGACGACATAGTCATATCGTACGAAGGGATCGGAACGCTGCAGAAACTCACTGCTCCGGCCAACGTCGTATTCGACCCCGCCGAGGTCTACTCCGACAAACTGACCCTGAAGTGGGGTGCTGTAACCGGTGCGGTTTCCTATACCGTAGCTTACTGGAAAGAGGGCACTCCGGAATCCGGTGCGACCGTTGTGGCAGATCTTACGACTACAAGCTGCATCCTGAAAGACCTCGACGCCGATACAAAATACTTCGCCAAGGTCAAGGCGTGCCGCTACAATAATCCGACGTATGATTCGGATTATTCGGCTGCCGTTTCCGAAAAGACCAACAACGTCGTTCAGGTCGCAGGAATCATAGTCTCCAAAGTGAAGAGCACCTCTTCGACCCTCACAGTCGAATGGGCGCGCGTGGACGGAGAGGCGTGCGTAAACAGCGCTTCGCAGGTTTATTACGCCGCGATATACAATGACGCCGCATGTCAGTCGCTCGTCGTAGGCTGGGACCTGTCGAACATATTCTCGATCACCGCGGGCATCAAGTTCAGGTATACATTCTCGGGGCTCGATCCTGCGAAGACTTACTACGTCCGCGTGAACGACAAGACCAACGACATGTTCTCCGATCCGCTGGCCTACACCACTGCGGCGGCCGGACCTGCCGTTTCGACCAACAATCCGGCCCATGCGGGCGACGTTCTCATCAGCGAGGACTTCGCGGGACTTATCCACTGCGGCGACATAGCCAACTTCGCACCTGCCTACTCGGTGGCCAACGAGAACAGCTACCGGGCCACATACCGTAAGGCTTCGGGCGACAACCCTGTCGGATATATAAATCAGGCCTGCACCACGGGCGAATTCGACCTCTTCAGCGGAGGCGGGGTAGGAACGGCCTACACCGAAGGCACGGGCCTCGCCGCATGGGGCAAAGAGGGCAACATCGCCACACGCGCGGGTTATGCCAAATTCGGGGCCAGCGCCGCTGCGGCTTCTCTCTACACACCTGAACTCTCCAAACTGCCCGCAGGAGCTTCGACTGTCAAAGTGAAGTTCTCGGCACAGGCATACAGCGAGAAGTACGACGGTTCGGGCGCAGATGCCGGAAAGATAATCATCAAGGCCGTCACAGGTGCCGCTCTCGGCGCGAAAGGGGCCATAACGGGAACCCTCGTTGATATCGACGAGGCGGCTCCCGTGGATATCTCTTCTGCCATGGCAATGTTCAAGACCTTCGAAGTGACGCTCAACGGCGTAACGCCGGACAGCCGCATCGTCATCTCGACGAGCGAAAGGCGCGCCCTGATAGACGACATAGTCATCACCTATACGGGCCCCAGTTCCATCTCTCAGCTGACCGCTCCGGCCAATGTTGCGTTCGACGCCAGTGCGATCTATGCCGACAGGCTGACCCTGAAGTGGGATGCCGTAGCGGGCGCAGCTTCCTACACAGTGGCGTACTGGGAAGACGGATCGCCTGAAGCCGGTGCGACCGAAATAACGGGCGTTACGGCGGCGAGCTGCAATATCGGCAGCCTGCAGGCAGGCACCAAGTACCACGCGAAAGTGAAGGCTTGCCATACAAATGCGACCTACAATTCGGCCTGGTCTGCCGCCGTTTCGGCAACCACAACCACCGTCGCTCCGCCCGCCGGAATAACCGTCGCCGGAGTGAAGAGCACATCTTCGACCCTCACCGTCGAGTGGGCGCGCGTGGATGCGGAACCATGTGTCAACAGCGCCGCACAGACCTACTATGCTGCGATATACAGCGACGCCGCATGCCAGTCGCTTATTGTCGGATGGGATCTGTCGAACATATTCTCGATCACTGCCGGCATCAAGTTCAGGTACACATTCTCGGGACTCGATCCTGCGACTACCTACTACGTCTGCGTGACCGACAAGACCAACAGCCTCTTCTCCGATCCGTTCGCTTACAAAACGGCGGCGGCAGGACCCGCGGTTTCGACCAACAATCCCGCACAGGCCGGCGACGTTCTCATCAGCGAGGACTTTGCGGGGCTGATCCACTGCAGCGATATCGCCAACTTCGCACCGGCATATTCGCCTCCCGCCGCCAACCGCGCCACGTACCAGAAGGCTTCGGGCGACAATCCGGCCGGCTTTACGATCGGCACCTGCACTTCCGGTGAATTCGACCTCTTCAGCGGCGGCAGCGTTGAAGCGGCCTATACCGAAGGCACGGGTCTCAGTGCGTGGGGTAAATCGGGAAATATCGCGACACGCGCCGGTTACACCAAATTCGGGACAGGCAGCGCGGCGGCTTCACTCTACACACCCGAGCTGTCGAAACTGCCCGCGGCAGGAGCCACTGTGAAAGTGCAGTTCTCGGCCCAGGCGTACAGCGAGAAATTCGACGGCTCGTCCGCCGATGTCGGAACGATACTCATCAAAGCCGTTACAGGGGCCGTACTCGGCGCGAAAGGTGCCATAACAGGAACCCTCGTGGAAGTCGATGCCGCGGCTCCCGTGAATATTTCGTCTGCGCAGGCTGAATTCAAAACATTCGAAGTTACACTCAACAATGTAACTCCCGGGGCCCGCGTTGTGATCTCGACGAGTGAAAAACGCGCCCTGATAGACGACATAGTCATAACTTGCGTGAGTGTCAATCCATAATCGTTCAACATCCTTTAATCATGGTGCCGGACAACATTAAAGTGTCCGGCATCGTTTTTTAATATATAATCGGCAGAAAAAAGCGGTTTCGGTTCTTTTTCTGCCGGATTTATGTATTTTTGTCTAACCTGAAACATTTCCCCTGATGGATAACCCACAACTCGTAGCTGCGATACGCGACGGAAGCCGCGAAGCTTTCGATGAGATGTGCGGCCGCTATTACGAGCCGCTGAAGGCGTATGCGCGGCTGTTCCTGAACGGGGCGTGGGCGCAGGATGTCGTGCAGGACGTCTTTGTCAATGTCTGGATCCGCAGGCAGGCGCTGGATCCGGGTCAATCCCTGTCGGGTTATCTTCTGCGTTCCGTGTTCAATGCCTCTGTGAACTATGTGAACAAAAACCGCCATGCCAACAACTACCGTTCATACTGCGAAGAACGGATAGAAAGCATCGGATACGAATACTACAATCCCGACCGCAATGCCGTGATCGAACAACTCTACGTGCTCGATATCCGCGAATGTATAGACAAAGCGGTCGCAGACCTGCCGGCCAAATGCCGCGAGGTCTTCATGCTGAGCTACATGCACGGTCTTTCGCACAAGGATATCAGCGAACAGCTGGGTATCAGCCAAAGCACCGTTAAGAACCATGTATACCTTGCCCTGTGCGCCCTGAGGGGCAAATTATCCAAATCGGAGCTGCTGACATTACTTTTCGTGATTTTTATTCAACAATTTTTTGGGTAGCAATTGCGGGATGATTGTAATGATAGTAAATGCAAAATAAATTTGCTGCAGAAAACATGGATGCCATCATAAATAAATACTTCACAGGCGAAACATCCGAAGAGGAGAACAACACCCTGATGGAGTGGCTGGAAGAGTCGGAAAAGCACAGGCAGTACTTCTTCGAATTGAAAAGCATATGGAACGCCGGGATGGCGGCGGGCCGGAGACCCGATTTTGCCGAATTCGCAGCCTTCATGCGCGACACCAACCGCCGCATAAACAGAATAACCGCGTCCAAACGCCGCCGCAGGGTATTGCGATGGTCGGCAAGCGCCGCTGCGGCAGTGCTGCTGATCGCAGGGGTGGGAGCCGCATGGCATTTCCTTTCCAGGCCCGATATCTACCGCACATACGAGAACAATACCGATGTGGTCTCGGCGATAACGCTCGACGACGGGACGCAGGTATGGCTCAACGCCAATACCCGGCTGACACTGCCGGAAGCCTTCGACGAAACCGGCCGCAATGTAGAGCTCGACGGCGCAGCCTTTTTCGAGGTCACGCCCGACGTAAACGCTCCCTTCATCGTGAATACCGGAGAGCTGCGGATACGTGTGCTGGGTACCGCTTTCTGTGTGGATTCCCGTTCGGACAAACAGTTCGCCGAAGTGATCCTCGAACACGGGTCGGTGCGGCTCCAGACGCCCGAAGGGGTCAATATGGTGACGCTCCAGCCCAACCAGCGCGCAATGTACGACGTGGTGGACAAGAACCTCGAGATATCACAGGTTACGGCGTCGAACGTGATCCTCCACCGCTACGACCTTGTAACGATGGCAAACGCTACGCTCCATGAGATAATTTCGCATATCGAAACCGCCTACGGAGTCCGCATTTCGATCGAAGGGCGTTACGACGGCAAGCGCTATGCATTTAATTACCAGCGCTCGCAGAATCTGGAAGAGGTACTTAATATTATAAAATATATGACAGGAAACCCTTGCGAAGTGATTTTTCGTCAGAAATAACAACCCTCGATCATGCTGAAACAAAACAGGCCGACTTTCAAGTCGGCCTGTTTTTATTGTTTCCGGCTTTCCCGGCATTTAACAAATACGTAAAGAGAATTTAAATGTTTGGAAATAAAAGAGGTTTTACTTTGGGTAGAAAAGGCGATACGACTGTAATACAATCAGAACCTGAACTATCTCTACATTCTAAATAACCTAAAACCAGCTTTATGAAGAAACTATTGTACTCCCTGATGATCCCGGCATTGGCGGCAGCCTTTGTTTCATGCGGAGACGACCCCGTGGAGGGACAGGAACCGCCCAGTCAATTCTATTTAACAGTGAAAGGATCGGACGGCAATACACCGTCGGCACTGAATTTCAATACCGCGGCAGCTTCGCAGACGTTGACCATCGAGTCGAACGGAAGCTGGAGCGTGGCAAAATCAGGCGACGCCTGGTGGCTGACCGTCAAACCATCCAACGGGAAAGAGGGCGGATCAGTAGCCATCTCTGTCGATGCCAACGGCCGGACCGAGCCGCGTACGGCAGATCTGACTTTCAGGCTCGACGGCAAGGAAACCATGACGATACCCATCGTTCAGAACCAGGCCGACGCCTATATGAGGGTGAAGGATACAAAAGGCGGCGAACCCGCGAAAGTCGATTTCAAGGCCGATGGAGGCTCCGTAACATACGTCATCGAGTCGAACGCCGGCTGGAGCATCTCAAAACCGGCCGGATGCGGCTGGCTGACGATCGCTCCCAACAGCGGTACAGGCGATGTGACCGTAACCGTGTCGGCCGCCGAGAGCAAAGAATTCGAAATGCGCCCGGCCACGCTGACCTTCCTTCTGGGCACCGACGTTGTTACCGAAGTCCTGACAGAACAGCTCGCAGGCAGCGAACACAGTATGAGCGTCACGCCCGAATCGAAAACACTGCCCTTCATCGCCTCGGAGATCACATTCGACGTAGCCAGCACCGCCTCGGACTGGAAATACGAGCTGATCGGCACGAACACGGGATGGCTGACCGAAAAGAGCAAAACAGCGACTACGTTGACGCTTTCGGCCACCGAGAACGGCGACAGCGGCGAAAGGAAGCTCACTGTCAAATTCTCATCCCCGTCGCAGGCCGCACTCATCGCTTCTATTCCGGTTACGCAGAGGATATTCGCCGCCGATCTGCTGGATGTTGTCTTCAACAGCGACGGTACGGCAACCGACATTTCTCCACTGGCAAATACCGTGGAGAGGGTAGCGGGCGAAGCGATGCTCACCTATCACAGCGACGTGTTCGACCGCAACGTGGCATGGTTCAACCACGCCCCCGGAACGACTGTTTCAACGGGCTATTATAAAGTGGATTATTCCGGCAGTCAGGAGTTCAAGGACGGGCTGGCCGACGGCCACACCCTCGAACTGCTGTTCATGTACAATTCGGAACTGGTTACCGGCGAGGTGAAGCCGCTGGGCGCACATCAGAACGGCGGGACCGGGTTCCTCGTAGCCAACTCCACGAGAAATAACGAGATCACGTTCCTGCCGCACGTAGGCGGCGGCTGGAAATGGGCCCAGAGCGGGGTATCGCCGCAGAAAGGTAAATATTACCATGTGGTAGGCGTGTGGGACAAAAGCGAGGCGAAAGCGCTCATATATGTCAACGGCGTTGCTGCACCCGAGGTGGCAGCTTCGGGCAATTTCACCCACGCTGCCGCGATATCCCAGTGGTTCTGCATCGGAGGCGACGCTTCGGGCACGGCCGTCAGTCCCACCAACGCATGGTGCGGCGATATAGTGCTGGCGAGAGCCTACGACGTTCCGCTGGCGCAGAGCAAGGTCGACGTGCTGTGGAACCGGGTCAAAACGCAGGTCGAATCTGCGACGTCAACCATAAGCCTGTCGGATATCCTGTTCCTTAGCAACATAGAAGTCGCCGTCGGTTCCGGCTATAAGATCTCCGGCCTGGGATTCCAGAGCGGCGACAAGGTCAGGTTCGAATCCGGGGACGGAAGCCTGGTCAGGGATTGCAGCACCACCTATACGACCGACGCCGAGGGGATGGGTTATCTCCGCCTCGACATACCTTCGGGCCTGATTACGGGTTCCTACAGGCTGATCCTTCTGCGCGGCAGCGCATCCAGCCCGCTGGGTTCCGCCACGCTGACGGTTTCGGCTACACCGGCCCCGGTCAACAAACCCCGGATCATCGCCCACAGGGGATACCACACCAACGGCGCACCCGAGAACTCGATGGCGTCGTTCAGGGCGGCCGACGAACTTGGGCTATACGGCTCAGAAACCGACTTCTGGATCACCGCCGACGGTAAGCTGGTCTGCAACCACGATGCGGCTTACAGCGGTGTGACACTCGAAACCTCGAACTATTCGGCGATACAGAACCTGAAGCTCTCCAACGGCGAAAAACTGCCCCTGTTCTCCGATTATATGGACTATATGCAGGCCAATCCGGGCGCCATGAAGCTCATTATCGAGATCAAGAACCACGCGAACGCCGCCAACACCCTGAAGGCCGTGGATGCGATAGTGGAGCAGGTCGCCGCATACAATATGGCCGACCGGGTGGAATACATAGCGTTCAGTTGGGCGGCCTGCCTGCGCCTTGTCGAGAAGACCCCGGCGGGGACAATGGTCGGATACCTCGACGGATCGGCGACGCCTGCGACCTGTGCTTCCGCCGGTATAATGTGCATCGATTACAGCGTCGCCAACACGAGACTCTATTCGGGCTACGTCAAACAGGCCCACGATCTGGGCATGGTGGTCAACGTGTGGACGGTCAATTCGACCTCGGAGATGTTCGAGTTCATGAATATGGGCGTCGATTTCATCACGACCAACTATCCGCAAACCCTGAAGCAGCTGCTGAAGCTGGTAGATTAGGCGGCAGATGTCGAGCAAGAGAAAAGCCTTGAAGCCATGCGCTTCAAGGCTTTTCTTTTGTTGTACCCGGAGCCGTAATGCTGGAAATATCTTTACCAATGCCTGTTATCGAGCAGTTCCTGCATTTTTTTGGAGAGGCGTTTTCTCATGCGGTTGCGTTTGACGTAAACCGAATGGATATTTGTCAGGCCGTAAATGACCTTAAGTTCGCGTGCCTTAAAACCGGCCATTATGAGAGTCCACAGTTCGGCGTCCTTACGTCTCAGCTCTTTACACTGCCGGTTGTATTTCGGTGTCCGCAGCAGGGCGTCGGGATCGATGATGCCTCGTGCGCTCAGCGATTCGACGCTTATCATTTCGAGGAATTTGCCGTAAAATTTTGCAGGTTCGCCGTCGTAAATCAAAGCCGTGTCGATAATATTCCGCATGAGGAACATCAGCCGGCGGACTTCCTTCGCATAGATGCGTTCGCGTTTGTAGCGCCATGCAAGGAAAATCTCATACAGAAAAGCACCGAAAATGATTGCCAGATAGGCGAACAGGAATATTACCCATATCCGGAAGTTCAATAATATCCATAAAATCACAAGAGCCAGCACATGTAACGGAAAGTGCAGGGTGAAAAAACCTTTTACTCTTTTTTTAATATGGCGTTTCATAACGTTCGGGCTTAGTTGGTTTTGAAGAGGGCGAATTTAATGTCTGTTCAGCCCATAATTCCGCCTAATTTGAACATCGGCAGATACATGGAGATCAGTATCACGGCCACCAGCGCGCCGACAACGAGTATTAGCGCCGGTTCGAGGATATTGCCCAGACCGCGCAGGCGGTGTTCGAGCTCTTTTGTAAGGTCCTCGCCCTGTTTTTGCAGCATCTGCGGCAGGCGGTTGGTCTCTTCGCCGACGCGCAGCAGCGTGGTCAGTTTCTTCTCGTAAAGGCGGGGGTATTTCTCAAGGTTGGAGGAAAACAGCTCTCCTTTTTCGAGTCCTCTTGCAATGGCGTCGAATGAACATTCATAAGGGTAAAAGCGGATTATGGAACGGAGCATACGTATCCCCGTCAGCAGGGGCACGCCTGAACTGGTAAGCAGGTAGAGAAGTTTGCAGAACGAAGCCTGATGGTTCTTGCGGATGATATCTCCGGCGACCGGCATCGAAAGGCCGATTCCGGCCAGGGCAGAGCGCACAGCAGGTGTTTCCCGGAACATATACAGCAGCACTCCGCCGCCGATAACGACCAGCGCGATGACCGCGGCGTAATAAGGGAACCGTTTCGAGACCGAGATTATCCACTGCGTCATGCCCGGAAGTTCGCCGCCCATGCGCGAGTAGACCTGTTCGAACATCGGGACTATCACCGCCAGCATAAAAATGACTACGACTATGGCCATCACCATGATGATGAGGGGATAGCTGACGGCCGACGAGACCATCCGCGCCTGCTGGATTTTTTTACGATAGTAGTCGGTAAGGAAAGCGAGCGATTCTGTCAGGCGGCCGGTCTCTTCGCCTATCCGCACCACGCCGCAGTCGAGCGCCGAAAATTTGCCGCACCCATCCATCGCCTGCCACAGCGACGATCCGGCAATTACCTCGCGGTAGAGCCGGCCCAGGATGGCTTTGACGTTTTTGTCCGTTTCGCTCTCGATCAGCAGCCGGAAAGCGTGCGAAAAATCGAGTCCGGACGAGAGCAGCGAATGAAGCTCCGAAAAGAGCGTCTCCTTGCGGGTATCCTTTACGGGTTTCGCGGATAGTTTTTTGATGATGTCGGAAATGTCAAGGTTCTTCATAGGCGTATTGTTTCTCCTGTTCGCGCAGGTTTTCCATGATCTGTCGGTCGACAGGCGGTTTGACGGGGAATGAGATATTGAGGTGGCCACCCGCCGACTCGGTTATGGTAAGGCACAGGCTGTCGGCGCCTGTCCGGCCACGGCTTTCGGACACCCGCAGTCCGGATCTTCCCGACATCAGAGTGTCGGTCATCGTACCGGTACGGGCGACCAGCAGAGAGTCGTTTTCGGTCAGTTCGGCTAAACCGCTGGTCTGACGGTAGAGCCTGATGTGCCCGTTTTCGGCGGAAATGCTGTCGGCCGTTGCTGTCAGGTGCCGGAGCCGGTAGTAGCCTTCATAAAGGCTCATATTGGCAGTTATCTCGGCCGTTTTGCGCTGGGTGTAGCGGTTGAAAAGTACCATGCCGTCCATCACGGCAAGGAAGATCACCCCGGCAACGATCATCATCACAAGCGTCTCCGACAGGGTCCATCCGGGAATGTGCTTGGTTTTAGTCATAGCTTTTAACTATCAGGCTTCTGTATTCGATGGTCTTGCGGCTGCCGGTCAGCCGTGCGGCGAGTGTTACGGCTTGAATGTTTTCGAAACCCTCGTAGGGGGTGATGTTTATCGTGATCTTGCCCCATGCATGCTCCTCTTCATAAGCTCCTTCCGGCCACGTTCCGCTGCCATAGCGGTCGATGCAGGCTTCGAGCCGGCGCTCGGCTTCGAGCAGCACGTATCCTTCGTCTTCGCGCAGGGTGAATCCCGTGACGGTCGAGAGCGAGATGGCGAATACAGCTAGGAAGATCAGCGACGCGACGATGGCCTCGATCATTGTAGAGCCGGGGAGTTTCCGTTTCAGTCGACCCATTTCACATCCTTTCTCTCCGGCGGACCGGGCAGCCACAGCGGCCAGGCGATTTCGGAGTTTTCGAGCACCGTGGCGTCGTAGATCATGTTTTCGTAGTATCCGCGGGGGGAGTAGTAGACCGCCTTGCCCAGGAATACGGCGCCGGAGACGATGCCCTGGAACTGGGCGATGCCGGAGACATAGACCATCCCGCGGACCGTGGCCAGGCGCGACTGCTCGTAGTTGGCATTCCGGACGTTCGGCTCCTCTTTCAGATTGACTATCGCGTAACCGTTGACCTCGCTGCCGCCGCCAATGCCGATGTATTTTTCGGACCAGAGGCCGGAAGGATAATCCAGCCTGACGTTATCTTCGATATTGATGCTGTCCGCGGCGAACGCCTGAAGCGAGCCGGTGAAACCTCTTTTGATGCGGATATTTTCCCCCACCACGATAATATCGCTGAACATACAAGAGGGGGCAATCTCTATATCCTTTCCGACGAGGATGATACTGCCCGACAGGTTGCAGTACTCCAGCCTGCCGCCTGCGGAAAATATTTCCGGCTTGTCATCCCTGAAACTGCACCGCAGCGAGTCTTCAGCCAGGTAGACGGGTTCTTGCCCGGGCAGTTCCTGAAGCTCCCTAACGAGAGTAAGAGCCTCTTTTCCCGGCTCAGGAAGATCCTTGTCGCTCTCTTTCATCATGGCCGACCCTATCTTCTCGCCGTCGAAGAAGACGGAACCCATCTGGCCGTAGACCACGCCGCTGCGCGGAACCCGCACATGACCTTTCAGACGGGTCTTTCCGGTCAGGGTCAGAGCCGTATTGTTGTTGCGATATAAAAACGAGAGCACTTCCTTATATGCCGACCGCATGCCGAGGATTTTCGAAGAGTGGATCGCGGCGTCATGCCCGTATATGGTAACGATCTCGTAAAGTCCCCACGGCCTGCGGCTTATCCTGATCCGGGAATCCGGAATAGAATCGAAGAGCAGCAGGGTGCTGTCCGCATCGAGGCGTTGGATAACGGCTTCGGGATGTTCTTCGTAGAGCGTAAAACCGGACTCTATGTTCGCTCTCTGCATGACCTCGTAGCGGTGTTTCGAGAAGAACAGGAAATCCGACTCCCACAGCGAAGCGACCGCCAGCACCGTCAGCAGCATCAGTACGGATATGACCATGACAGTCGGAAGCACTGCCCCCGGGATATTTGACAACCGTTTAATGCGCCTATTTTTGAAAAAGAACAGTGAACGCCTCTTCGTTTTTTGAGAATTTTACCGAGTCCGGCCAGGCTTCTGCCAGCCGGAACCCGGCCAGTTCCTCGCCGGGAGAGAGCATCTGCTGCAGGCCGGCGTGCTCGAAAATGTACAGGACCCTGCCGCCCGTCCTGATAGTACCAGTGTATTTTACCGGAGGAGATTCCCGGTTAGGGTCAGGTTTTTTGGACGGGACGGCAGAGGCCTTTGTTTGTCTCTTTGGAGCTGACGGCACGGATGGTTTTGCGGTTATTGCATCTTTTAGAAAGGGGTCCTTATAGTCGAGCAGGAGCCGGAGGTCTTCTTCGTCTTCCGGTTTGGGATCCGGCGCACGCTGTATGGCAGCCGGAGTATTGTCCGGCTTCGCGAAGAATATTTTCCAGGCGATGAATCCCCACACTGCGACCACGGCGGCTATCAGCACATATGTCGTAATGCGCGATTTCATGGGGTTTCGGTTTCATCCGGCACCGAAACGACCGTCAGATCGTAAACCGACCGGATGGATTCATAAGCTTCGTTGAACGCTTGCAGGCTCCACTGGTACACGCCGTCCGAAAGGCGGATTCGAAAACTGAGGCTCAGTGTAAGCGTTCGGTAAAGTGCGTATTGTTAGGTGATTGAAAAGGATTTAGCTTTGCGGGGATAATCGGTTATATTGTTGTTTTACATAAATTGAATGACCGTTTAGTAACCGTAAAAAGTATTAGTGAAGACCTATATCGC
>JAVBRO010000017.1:0-75691 GCA_031547885.1 Rikenellaceae bacterium | reverse complement strand
CCATCACCAAGCTCGACGGCACGGCCAAGGGTGGTGTGGTGATCGGCATAAGCGACCGTTTCAAAGTCCCGGTGCGCTACATCGGCATCGGCGAGGGCATCGACCATCTGCAGATGTTCGACCGCCGTGAATTCGTGAATGCGCTTTTCGGGGAGTAACTGCAAAAAGAGATGAAGCCGAAAGATACACATATAGTTTTCGGAAGGTCGGCCAGGGGCACATTAGCCCATAGCGGCGAATTCGACCTGGACGGCATACGGCTGATATGCATGGACGATATGCTGAACATCGGTCCGTTGTGCGATGTAGACGCCGGAGAGCACCGGGTCGAAGAGAGGGAAAAGTGGCTGTCTAAATTATACGAAATGGACGACTGGCCCTACGAGCCACCCGTGTCAGGCGACATCGATAAAATCCGGATGCTTGCCGACGAGCCTGAAAAGAACGGCAAAATATTCCTGTGGACGGGAGTCCGGGCGTCCGAAATCCTGAGTACTGCGAGGCTTGTCTGCCATCTTCCCGAAACCGGCGCCGAGATATTGGTGCCGGATTTCCCCAACGTTCCGGTTAAGAACATATGCGGGGAAACCATATACCCTGCAACGCTCTCCGTCACCGCTCCTGAACAGGTAAGAGATATCTTCAAAAGTTTCAAGCGTGTGACAGACAGGCAACTGTCCGAATGGAAAAAACTGTGGGGAGAGTCCCTTTCGTCCGATGCCACCCTGAGGATAATAGACGAGCATGGACACATTGCCGAAAAAAGCGAAGCGTATTTCGATCCGGTTTTAGAATCGTACTGCACCGATGAATTCCAGAAAGCGGCAAGGGTTATAGGCCGCACTTTGGCAGATACATATTTCAATATCGGCGACGGTTACCTCAATTGGCGGCTGAAACAACTTGTCGCAAGCAGAAAACTGGAAGCCCGCGGGACGCTGGGTATGGCAAGGGAGTATGAGGTGAGATTGCCCGGTGCTGAAGTATGAAACGTTTTTTCATATACGTTTCCACTGTTCTGCTGTGCGTTCCGGCACTCGCGCAGGTGGCGGTCGGAACGCCGGCTGCGGTGGATAATTACGGCGTGCCGGGATTCGACACCATCGTCGGCAATCCCGCCGAATACCGCAAGGTGATCGACAAGTTCGCCCTGGGGCAGGAACGCCTCACCCGCCGCGAATGCGTCATTGCATATTACGGATTTGCGCGGCAGGCGTATTTTTCGCCCGAGCCGGCCGACGCCGAGCTGAAAATGCAGGAAAACATCCTCAAGGGCGACCTGGAAAGGGTGTATGATTTCGGGAACATGGTGTTGAGCCGGAATCCTATCAACCTGACCGCCCTTTACTGGACCCTTGCGGCCGCCACCGGGACGAAAAAGTCGTGGGAGATACGGAATTCGCTGAAGACTCGCTACAACAACGTCACGGTCGCCATTGCGGGGAGCGGCGACGGACGATCGCCCGAAACGGCCTTCAGGATAGTGCTGGACGGCGATATGTATATCTACTGCATGGTGGAGCTCGAGGTGGAGATAAAAGAGAGGTATCTGGTCGACGGGCGGTACGATATGCTCGAAGTGACGCCCTCGGCGAAATTCCCCCGCGACACGGTATTTTTCAATAACACTGCCATTACAACTGAAAAATAATTTTTTCTTTTCCACTTTTGGCCGGCAAAAGTGGAGCAAAAGCCGGCCCACCTTCCAAAAATCTACTCCGGCTTGCCTAAAATGGTACAACCTTGAGCTAACGCGGAGCTATCGCACATGGTTGATTCCCATTTTAGTCTGCGCCTATGTTTAACGATTTTTGAAAAGTGGGGATTGCGCACAAGCTGACGCTTGCATTAAAATTACACAACATACTATTTTGAAAAAAACTATTAACATAGTGACACTGGGCTGTTCGAAGAATCTGGTCGATTCCGAGCATCTGGCGGCAAGGTTCGCAAAGGCGGGATACGGGTTGGTATTCGACAGCAACTCGACCGATGCAAAGATCGTCGTCATCAACACCTGCGGCTTCATAGGCGACGCGAAGGAGGAATCCATAGACACGATCCTCGGCTTTGCACAGGCCCGCGAGCGGGGCGAGATAGAGCGCCTCTACGTCATCGGCTGCCTGAGCGAACGGTATGCCGACGCCCTGCGCGGCGAAATCCCCGAGGTAGATAAATATTTCGGAGTGCGCGACTTCAGCGATATACTGGCCGAACTCTTCGCGCCGCAGGGGCCGGAACTCGCGACCGAACGAATCATCTCCACCCCGCCCCACTACGCCTACCTGAAAATTTCGGAAGGGTGCGACCGCCGGTGCGGCTTCTGCGCCATTCCCCTGATCCGCGGCAACCACGTCTCGGTCCCGATGGAAGAGTTGGTCGCCGAGGCGGAAAAGCTTGCGGAGAAAGGGGTGCGCGAGTTGATAGTGATAGCGCAGGATACGACATATTACGGCCTCGACCTTTACGGAGAACGGCGTTTGGCTGAACTTCTGCGCCGTCTGGCCCGGATCGACGGCATCGAATGGATCCGGCTGCATTACGCCTACCCCGCCGGTTTCCCGCAGGACGTGATCGACGCCATGCGTGAAGAACCCAAGATATGCAAATACATCGACATCCCGCTGCAGCACATCTCCGACAGCCAGCTGAGGTCGATGAAACGCGGCCTGGGCAGCAACGGCACACGCGAACTGATATCGAAACTGCGCGCCGAAATCCCAGGAGTGGCCATCCGCACAACTCTGCTCACGGGTTATCCGGGCGAAACGGAGCAGGATTTCGAAGAACTTCTCGATTTCGTGCGCGAGGCCCGTTTCGAGAGGCTCGGCGTCTTCCCCTATTCCGAGGAAGAGGGCACGTACTCGGCCGAAAAACTTGCGGACGACGTTCCGGAAGAGGTGAAACAGGAGCGGGTAGACCGCCTGATGGAACTGCAGGCGGAGATATCGGCGGCGAACAACCAGAAACGCATTGGGCAGGTCGAGAAAGTGATCGCCGACCGCCATGAAGGGGACTTATGGGTGTGCCGTTCGCAGTACGATTCGCCCGAGGTCGATACCGAAATTCTCATAGCCTCGGACAAAGAACTGACCCCCGGGACTTTCCATACCGTCAGGATAACCGACGCATCGGATTACGACCTCATTGGGGAAATTCGTAATTCGTAATTCGTAATTCGTAATTATTTTTCTTACCTTTGTGAGTGTAACCGTTTTTTCGCTTAACGCCAAACCATGTCGAAGGGGTCCGTTTTAATAGATAGTATTGAAAGGAAAGTCGCACGCCTGATAGCTGAGAACCGCAGGCTGAGGGACGAACGTGAAAGACTGTCGTCATCCCGCGACAAACTCCGCATCGACAACCGGCTGCTCGCGGCAAAGATCGCGGAACTCGAACGCCGCCTGGCCGTGGCGGAGCTGCGCGAGGGTTTTTCCGGCGAAACGGCGGACAGCAAAAGTACCAAAGCGGCCCGTGCGCGCGTCAACCGTCTTATGCGGGAGGTAGACAAGTGCATAGCTTTGGTGAACAGAGGAACACAATGAGAATTATGAATTACGAATTACGAATTACGATACAGGCTAATTCATAATTCATAACTCATAATTCATAATTCGTTTTTGATGGCAAAACTGTCGATAACACTCAAGATAGCCGGGGCGACATACCCGTTCCCCGACATCGAGAGTTCGGAAGAGGAGGTATACCGCCGTGCGGAGCGCGAAGTGAACAAACTGTTCGCCGAGAATGCGCATCCGTCGCTGCTGCCGAAAGACCAGCTGGCGCTGGCGGCGCTGACGCTGGCCATGGAGAACGTCCGCCTCAACACCAGCCGCAGCCTCGGAGAAGAGGTGGACCGGCTGGCCGAAATCGACCGCCAACTCGAAGAATATATATATTCTGAGGGGAAATAAAGAGGCCGCCCGGTACGTTTATTGTATGGGCATGGATAGAAAGCGGCAGGTTATTTGTATAGAAGAAAACTGAAGGCTGCCCGCCTGAAAAAGGGCACAGGTTCTTAAAAATACTGTAACGGAATATTACCCGCATAGATTCCTTAAGCTTTGCGAAACTCAACACTTATTACATTGGAGTTAACGCGAACCGACAAAAACAGGCCTTAACCTGCCTTTCGCAGGTGCACCCCCGCGGTGCCGTTGGACGTTTGCGGCGGATTTGGAGGCTCCAGACATGACGTTTCGGAGATTCGTCAAACAAGAAAAGGAATCGGCGGGTTTTTTTATGGACGCCATGATGCGTCCATAAAAAACAATTACGAATTTCAAATTACGAATTACGAATCATACACGGCCTGGCGGCCGTGTTAAATGATTTAACAACGAAAATCATTCGTAATTTTTAATTCGTAATTGAAAAAACACGGCCGGAGGGACGGGCCGGAATCAGTCCCGCTATTATAAATTTTTAATTTTACGCAACACATGAGCATATTAGCAATAGTCGGAATAGCGGTCGCAGCGGCGGCGGTGTCCGGCGGACTCGCGGTCTTCCTCACGGCCGGAGGTTCGAAAAAGAAACGCGAGGCCATTATAAAGGAAGCCGAGGCAGAGGCCGAAATGATCAAGAAGGAGAAGATCCTCCAGGCAAAGGAAAAATTTATCCAACTCAAAAGCGAACACGACCGTCAGGTCAACGAACGCAACCAGAAGGTCGCCCAGAGCGAACAGCGGGCCAAACAGATAGAAGGCAATCTGGTACAGCAACAGCAGAACCTCGAAAACAAGCAGCGCGAAGCGGAAAAACTGAAAGAGCAGCTCTCCAACCAGATGTCGTCGCTGGACAAAAAGAAGGACGAACTGGCGGGCATCATCAAGGAACAGAACGCGCGCCTCGAACAGATCGGCGGGATGAGCGCCGAGGATGCCAAGAATATCCTGGTGGAGAACATGAAATCGGAAGCGCAGGCGGATGCGTCGGCCTTCATTAGCGAAACCATCGAGGAGGCCAAGATGACGGCCAACAAAGAGGCCAAGAAGATCGTGGTGCAGACCATCCAGAGGGTCGCCACCGAAACCGCCATCGAAAACTCCGTGACGGTGTTCAACATCGAAAGCGACGAGATAAAGGGACGCATCATCGGCCGCGAGGGACGCAACATCCGCGCCCTGGAAGCCGCAACCGGCGTCGAAATAATCGTCGACGATACCCCTGAAGCAATCATACTTTCGGGATTCGACCCTGTCCGCCGCGAGATCGCGCGCCTGGCGCTGCACCAGCTCGTCACCGACGGCCGCATCCACCCCGCACGCATCGAGGAAGTGGTGACCAAGGTCGAGAAACAGATCGAGGAGGAGATCGCCGAAGTGGGCAAACGCACCACCATCGACATGGGGATCCACAACCTGCACCCGGAGCTTATCCGCCTCATCGGCAAGATGAAATACCGTTCGTCGTACGGCCAGAACCTGCTGCAGCACGCCCGCGAGACCGCCAACCTGTGCGGGACCATGGCTTCGGAACTGGGGCTTAACGCCAAAGCCGCACGCCGCGCCGGGCTTCTACACGACATCGGCAAGGTCCCCGACGACCAGCCCGAACTGCCGCATGCTATCATCGGCATGCAGCTGGCCGAGAAATATAAGGAGCGTCCCGAGATCGTGAACGCCATCGGCGCGCACCACGACGAGATGGAGATGACATCGCTCATCGCCCCCATAGTGCAGGTCTGCGACGCCATTTCGGGTGCGCGCCCCGGTGCAAGACGCGAAGTCGTGGAGTCGTACATCAAGCGTCTGAAGGAGATGGAGGATATCGCGATGGCCTACGACGGCGTGATGAAGACCTACGCCATCCAGGCCGGACGCGAACTGCGCGTGATAGTCGGCGCCGAAAAACTCAGCGACGCCGAGTCGGACCAACTGTCTCACGACATCGCCAAGAAGATCCAGGAGGAGATGACCTATCCCGGACAGGTGAAGATCACGGTGATACGCGAGACCCGAGCAGTTGCTTACGCCAAGTAGCGGCAAAGGACACGCCTATTTATTTTCACATTGACAAAATCCCTTCCTTATACTAAGGAAGGGATTTTTTGTTAACTTTGGAAAGAGAAATAAAAAAGGAGAGCCATGAAAGTCATAATAACAGGCGCGACCGGAATGGTCGGCGAGGGCGTAACGCTGGTCTGCCTCGACAGGCCCGGGATCGAAAAAATACTGGTGATCGGACGGCGTCCGTGCGGGATCGACCACCCGAAATTAGAAGAGATCGTGGTTCCCGATGTGGGCGATATCGCGGCCGAAGAGGCGCGCGTGAGGGGTTACGACGCCTGCTTCTTCTGCCTCGGGATGTCGTCGATGGGAGCCGACATGGATGAATACTACGCCACGACCTACACCCTGACGCTCGGTTTTGCAGGAACGCTCGCAAAGGCAAACCCCGGGATGACGTTCTGCTACGTGGCCGGAGCCGGGACCGATGTGACCGAGCGGAGCATGATGCAGTGGTCGCGCATAAAGGGGAAAACTGAGAACGACCTGGCGAAGCTGCCGCTCGTGGTCTATGGTATGCGGCCGGCGTTCATTAAACCCTACCCCGGACAGAAACACGCCCTCGCGATGTACAAATACGTCGGCTGGTTCTATAAGGCGGGACGCGCGATGGTGCCCAAAGACTACTGCACCATGGAAGAGCTGGCGCTCTCGATGATCTACCTGGCGCGGACCGGTTCGGAAAAGAAAGTAATCGGCGGAAAAGATATCATCGCCTTCGCTGAAAAAGAGAAATAAACGAAAAGGCGCCTTTAAATGGGTGCCTTTTTCGTTTTGACCGCATATGAAGCGGCCAGTATAACCGCTATTTTTCTACAACTCCAGCGGCAACAGACGTGACATAACCACGTGCCGCCCAGGTAGGGAAGGCTAATATTGAACTCTCGCCATTGGTCCACAAGCAAACGCCGCCAGTATAGCTCCCCGCCGCATAGACCTCGCCATTAAAAACAACGACCGAGCAAGAGTCATCCATGAATACCGCCCCTCCTGAATCGTTCATATCGTTGCATTCGCCATCTATCCACAGACAGGCGGCCTTCTTGCTGTTCATCATATAATATCCTGCCAAGTAGACCTTTCCATCCGAAACAGCGAGCGAATAACAGTTGGATTCGGTCGTTCCTTCGGGAACAACCAGATCCACGCGGGTGTTGTCCACCCATAGGCAGGCAATACTCTTATCCCCGATTGTATAATTTCCCACTATATAGACCTTCCCGTTCGAAACAGCGAGTGAACGACCGTAGGAATTAATTGCCACATCGGGAATATCCAAATCTTTACGGACGCCGTTCACCCACAGGCAAGCGGTATTTTTACTGCCGTCCATACAATACCCCGCAATATGAACCACCCCCTCCGAAACCACTAGGGAAGTAGCGGCAACATCAGAGTATTTAGGCGGATTGGGAGCATCCAAAGTGATGCATGTGCCGTCTTTCCAATAGCATGGAATTTTTTTGCCATCGTCCAAATAATCTCCTGAAACGTAGATAGAGCCTTCCACAACAGTAATCGAAAGTGCGTCGCCGTATCCCGTCGAAATGGGAGTGCCCAAATTGGTGCGCACACCGTCAAGCCAATAACATGGCATCTGATTGCCAATATAATATTGCCCTGCTATATAGACTTTACCATCGGAAACGCAAACAGAGCGTGCGGCAGACGCATAAGAACTCTCCGGAATATCGAGAAGTTCTGCTACACCGTCTGTCCAAAGACATGCTTTGCCAAACCTGTCTGCTCCAAAACAATATCCAGCCACGTATATGATCGTAGGTGGCGATAACTCGACGGTAACAGCACATGTTGCAGTATGGGAACCGTCTTCGGTCGTGGCCGTGATGGCCGTCTCGCCTTTGGCGATCGCTGTGACCTTACCGTCATTGTCTACGGTTGCGATACCAACGTCGTCGCTATTCCATGTTACAGCCGAATTGGAAGCATCTTCAGGAGCGATGGTGTAAATAAGATTTTCGACATCACCTACCGTAAGTGTCAGTTCGGGTTTGTCGAGGCTCACGCCTGTCACATGGACAGTAGTATCGGTAGGCGTTTCAGGTGGTTGGTCTTCTTTGCAGGAGAATGCAGTCAGTACGAATACCATCAAAGGTATAGCAAACAGCGCAATCTTTTTCATAGGGTCAGAGGTTATGCGTCCAAATATACAAACTAATTGCAACATTTCAAAACACTATGTTACATAGTTTTAACCGACGTAGGTTAACAAACGACAAAAGGCGCCCTGCAGAAAGGCGCCTTTGTTGTTGCTACGAAAGCGGAAGCAGGATTACTTTTTCGCGGAGTCTTTCGCCAGGATGTCGCGGATCTCGGTAAGCAGGGTCTCTTCTTTGGTCGGAGCGGGGGGAGCCGCCGGAGCAGGAGCGGCCTCGGTCTTACGTTTAAGAATGTTGATAGCCTTGACCAGCATGAAGACGCAGAATGCAAGAATGGCAAAGTCGATACAGGTCTGGATGAACGCGCCGTATTTCCACAATACCGGCTCGGCACCTGCGGCCACCTTGGTCGGATTGATGGTCAGGGCCAGCTTCGTGAAATCGGTGTTGCCCAGGAGCATCCCGATCGGCGGCATGATAATATCATTGACGGTCGACGCAATGATCTTCTGGAATGCGCCGCCGATGATAACACCCACGGCCATGTCCATGACGTTGCCCTTCAGGGCGAAATCCTTGAATTCCTGTAAAAATTTAGATTTCATAATCAAAAGAGTAAAAGTTTATAATGCAATTGTTGTCGGTTTGTCGGGAGTCGCGGACGGCAAGTTACAAAAATTATACTAAAATCAGGGAGTTGCAAAATTTCGAAGGCAATGATTTTGTAAATACGCGAAATTGGTTTAGTTTTGCATTCGCTCTTGGATTGAAGATGCGCCGTTTGAGGTATTTTCGTGGATGCAATGGGCGCCATATAAGGTTTGGAGAGGTGGGTGAGTGGCTGAAACCACCAGTTTGCTAAACTGACGTACGGGTAACTGTACCGGGGGTTCGAATCCCCCTCTCTCCGCAAATATGAATCAAATGGACAAACCGCCCTTACAGGCGGTTTGTTTCTTTTGTGGCAGACTGTTGGGAATTTATTCACATAAGGTCTGCTGCAAAAGGGTTGAGATCGTAAAACGTCTTAGAGTTTGTTTGGATTTTTCCAACGAAGCTATTTTTCAGCCATTTTTGTTCCATTTTTCATCTGAAATGAGGCGCATAGCGGTGCCTATGTAACGAGTTTCAGATGAAAAATGGGGTAAAAAGGGCAAAAAAGAACGAGATTGGGAAATTCCAAACAAGCTCTTAACCCTTTTCCTGTTTCGGAAACCGGATGAAGCGGAATTTTGCACGGTTTGTGCAATCGGATTTTCAGTTTTATATTTACGCCATGAATTCCGAAGAATCTCTGCATTTCCGCGATATCGAACCCGCCGACCGGAGCGTTGTAGGCGATTTCCTGCGGCGCCACCCCACCCGCAGGCAAAACTATTGTTTCCAGGTGCTCTACCTGTGGGAAGAGGCGTGCGAGTTCCAGATCGAATTCTACAGGGATCTGCTGCTCGTTAAAACCTACATCGACTGCCGCCACAATTTCCTCTACCCTATCGGCGATGGCGACGTGGTGGAAGCGATCGAAAAGATGATACGCTACGCCGAAGCGAGGGATTGTCCTTTCCGGCTTTTTCAGATACCGGAGAGCGGTAAAAAGATGCTCGAAGAGCGGTTTCCCGGGCGTTTCGTCTTCGGGACCGAACGCGGCGAGAGCGAATACATCTACAGCGCCGAAAAACTTGCCACGCTCGCAGGCAGCAAACTGCAGCACAAGCGCAACCACATCAACTATTTCGAGCAGAACTTCCGGTGGAGTTTCGAACCGCTCACAGCGGCGAATCTCGATGAATGCCGCGATTTCAACAGGCGGTGGTTCGGGATGCAGCGCGAAGCGGGTGATTTAGGCAGTATGCTGCTGTCGGAACAGGCGGCGATCGAAAAAGCCTTCGCAGAGTGGGATACGTTGGGACTTGACGGTGCCCTTCTGTGTGCGGACGGGGAAGTGGCGGCCTATTCGGCGGGCTGCCCCCTGGCGGGCGACACCTACCTGGTGCTGTTCGAGAAGTCGCTGCATCAGATAAGGGGTGCCTCGCAGCAGATCAACAGGCTTTTCGTGCAGGAATATGCAAAGGATTACAAGTGGGTGAACCGCGGCGAGGACAACGGCGACGAGGGCCTCAGGCAGGCGAAACTGTCGTACCACCCCGACATACTTGAGGATATTTACTCAGCTAAGATACTATGATACAAAGGGCTGCATACGATGACGCGGGTCAGCTGAGAGAGCTGTGGAAACTGGTTTTCGGCGACGGCGACTGTTTCCTGGACACCTTTTTCGGGAACATCTTCGACCCGGAAGAGTGCTTGGTCACACGCGAAGGCGCACAGATAACCGCCATGCTCTTCATGCTTCCGTGCGTCTGGTCGGACCGCGGCGGCGACCGGCCGATGCGCTACATCTATGCCTGTGCGACTCATCCGGGGCACCGCAGGCAGGGGTTGATGGGCAGCCTTCTGGAAGAAGCCGCCAGATACGGCGCCGAACGCGGTCTGGAACTGTCGCTGGTGCCCGAAGACCATCTGTGGGATTATTACGGGCGGTTCGGTTTCACGGAGCGGACATATCTTTACATGCGGAAATATCCCGCGCCGGCCGCGGCAAAAGATGCCTCGCTCTGGCAGCCGGTGCCGGAGAATGAAAACGCCGCCGCCCTTTTAAGCAATCTGCGCACGCATTTCTGGCAGGGCAGGAACGCCATTCTCTGGCCGGAAGCGCACCTAAAAGTGGCGTTGGACGAGATTTTCGAACAGGGCGGGGAGGTCCTGGTGATGAAAACCGGCGGAGGGCTGCCTCCGGGCTATGCGCTCACGCTTCCGGACGACGGGACGGTCAGGATAATCGAATGCGCATCGGCACTGCCGCAGGACGATATGATAAACTCGCTGCGGAACCACTACAAGAACAAAGTGACGCTATTTTCTCTTGCAGAAGGGGTTGCAGGTTCGTGCGCCCAGACGCCTTTCGCGCTGGTTTACGCACGCAACAGCCGTGGCGGAGAGCCGCCTTATCTTAATCTCGCGCTGGACTTTTAGTCTGATAACCTGGCGTTTTTCCGGTATTTTCCCGGCGTGGCGCCCGTCTCTTTCAGGAACGACCGCTTGAACGTGGAGAGGGAGTAAAAGCCGCACCGTTCGGCTATCTGTTCCATCGTAAGGCGCTCATCCTTGTCCTCGCAGAGCATACTCTTAGCGTCCGACACCCGGAACGAATTCACGTATTCATAGAAAGTAAGCTCGAGATAGTTGTTGATATATCCCGACAGGTAGGTGCGGTTGGTACCTATCATACGTGCAAGGACGGCAAGCGACAGTTTGGGGTCGAGATACGCCTTATCGCCGGTCATGACTTCCGTCAGCTTCGACTCGAGACGGAGTTTGTCGTCCGGCATGGCCGTCGAACCGTTATTGTCCTCATCGGGATGCGACAGGGGATTTATATAGTCGGGAACGTCCGCCGTCACCTCATGCTTCATGGTGTGGTAGAATATTAACCCCCAGATAATTACCGCAATTATGTAGTAGAGTGCATCGTTGAACCACGTAGGGTAGTTACTCTTGAAAGACCAGACCGCCAGCAGCAAAAACAGCAGCGATATTACCCACCGCATCCATTTGAGGTTGATGTTGTCGAGATAAGAAAAATTACGCTTGATGAAGTTGTCGTACCGCGCCGACGCCATGTAAACGGTCACCATGGCGAACAGGCCCAGCAGCCCCGACCAGGCGAACTCCGCGAGGAAAACCCCTTCCGAAGGAAGAACTATATACAGCACGGTAAGGAAAACCGAAGGCACGCTCACGGCCAGCGCCTTTTTCCATGTGACCCATCCGGGCGAGACGATCTCGAAAAAGAGGAGCATCGTGGTGGGAACGCACCAGTGGTCGATCGACAGGTGGATGTTGGATATGTATTCGTTGTCCCAGTAGCCGGGGATCAGGTAGCCGAAATCCTTCAGTTGGATGAACGCCCAGAAGATCATCTCAAGAAACAGGAACCTGAACAGCCGTCCGTCGTTCCTGAAACTCTTAATGAATACGGCCGCCGCCAGGAAGAAAGCAAAAGCCATTCCATGGGTAAAATGCGCCAGATTTTCGTAAAAAATATCCATGCCGGGGAAAAATAAAAACAGAACAAAAATAGGCATTTTTATCTTCAAAAACCCTGCTTTTTACCGTTTTACGCCGTTTTGACGAATTTAGTTTGCCGACAACCGCCTATATGTGTGAATTACAACAAAATCGAAAAGAATTGTTATGTCTGTGAATTTGTGGCCTGGTTTTTCATCAGACGGGAACGGCATCTACCATCTCTCGTCTATTACTCTGATTATCTGCCATAAGCGTTTTATTCACCATTTCTTAACAAAAATAACCGGCGGAAAAGTTGCATGTTGTTAACAAAGTTGTTAAACTTGTGGTCTTAACAATCCTGTTAAACAGACCGGCCGACTTTACCAATGCAAAATTCCAACCCTAAGAATATTACGCCCATTTTCGACCGCATGATGAAGCGCGGGGACAAGGAGCGCATGCTGAACCAGCGCGGGATCATGATATGGTTCACGGGGCTCAGCGGCTCGGGCAAAAGCACCATAGCCATAGCCCTCGAGCGCGAACTGCACCGACGCGGAGTGATGTGCCGCATCCTGGACGGCGACAACATCCGCACCGGTATCAACAACAACCTCGGCTTTTCGCCCGAAGACCGCACCGAAAACATACGCCGCATCGCCGAAGTGGGACGGCTGTTCGTCGATACGGGCATCGTCACCATCGCCGCGTTCATCAGCCCTGCGAGCGAACTGCGCGAGATGGCGGCAGGCATAATAGGTAAGGACGATTTCCTGGAAGTCTGGGTCAGCACCCCGCTCGAGGAGTGCGAACGCCGCGACGTGAAAGGGCTCTATGCCAAGGCCCGCCGGGGCGAGATCGGCGAATTCACCGGCGTTTCGGCCCCTTTCGAGGCTCCCGAAAACCCCGACCTTGCGCTCGATACATCCGTGCTGAGCGTCGAAGATTCCGTACAGAAACTGATCGATGTCATCCTCCCGAGGATAGTTTTAATGAAAGATGAAAAATGATAGATGAAAGATTGTGGTGCAAGCGGAGCTTGCGATTTTTATAATATTAAAGATAAAAACCTGCGGCATCTGCCGCTCATTAATCTTTCATTTTTCATCTTTCATCTTTCATAAAAATACTTTTAAGATATGTCAGAATACAAACTGAGCCACCTGCAGGAACTCGAGGCGGAGGCGATAAACATCATCCGCGAAGTGGCGGCCGAGTTCGAGAACCCGGTGATGCTCTACTCCATCGGCAAGGATTCGTCCGTCATGGTGCGCCTGGCCGAAAAGGCCTTCGCACCCGGCAAAGTCCCCTTCCCGCTGATGCACATCGACTCCAAATGGAAATTCCGCGAAATGGTGGAGTTCCGCGACGCATATGCCAAAAAATATGGCTGGAACCTGATCGTGGAGTCCAACATGGAGGCTTTCAACGCAGGCGTAGGGCCTTTCACCCACGGCAGCAAGGTGCACACCGACCTGATGAAGACAAAGGCGCTGCTCGACGCGCTGGACAAGCATAAATTCGATGCCGCTTTCGGGGGCGCGCGCCGCGACGAGGAGAAGAGCCGCGCCAAGGAGCGCATATTCTCGTTCCGCGACAAGTTCCACCAATGGGACCCCAAAAACCAGCGCCCCGAGCTGTGGGACATCTACAACGCCCGCGTCCACAAGGGCGAGAGCATCCGCGTCTTCCCCCTGTCGAACTGGACCGAACTGGACGTGTGGCAGTACATCCGCCTCGAGAACATCCCCATCGTGCCGCTATATTTTGCCAAGGAGAGGCCCATCGTCGAACTCGACGGCAACCTGATAATGGTCGACGACGACCGCATGCCGCCGGAAATGGCCGCCAAGGCCAAACCGATGATGGTCCGTTTCCGCACTCTCGGATGTTACCCGCTGACCGGGGCCGTCCGCAGCGACGCCGCCACCATCGAGGAGATAGTCGAGGAGATGATGACCACGACCAAGAGCGAACGCACCACCCGCGTCATAGACTTCGACCAGGAGGGTAGCATGGAACAGAAAAAACGCGAAGGCTACTTTTGAATTACGAATTACGAATTACGAATTACGAGATTAATTCATAATTTATAATCCATAATTCATAATTGAATTTTGATTATGAATGCATTAAATATAAAGGAATACCTCGACCGGGACGAGCAGAAAGACCTTCTGCGGCTGCTGACGGCCGGATCGGTCGACGACGGCAAATCGACGCTGATCGGGCGCCTGCTGTTCGACAGCAAAAAGATATACGAAGACCAACTCGACGCGCTCGAACGCGACAGCAAGCGCATCGGCAACGCCGGCGACCACATCGACTACGCCCTGCTGCTCGACGGCCTGAAGGCCGAACGCGAACAGGGCATCACCATCGACGTGGCCTACCGCTATTTCAGCACCAACAACCGCAAGTTCATCATCGCCGACACCCCCGGGCACGAGCAGTACACGCGCAACATGATCACGGGAGGTTCGACTGCGAACCTCGCGGTGATCCTGGTGGACGCCCGCACCGGCGTGATCACACAGACGAGGCGCCACTCTTTCCTGGTCTCGCTGCTGGGCATCAGGCACGTGGCGCTGGCGGTGAACAAGATGGACCTGGTGGATTTCGACCAGAAGCGGTTCGACGAGATCGTAGCAGACTATATGGCTTTCGTGGCTCCGCTGGGCATTCCCGACGTGACCTGCATTCCGCTTTCGGCCCTCGACGGCGACAACGTGGTGGAACGCAGCGAACGCACGCCGTGGTACATCGGGCCGTCGCTTCTGGAATACCTCGAGACCGTGCCAATCGACCAGGACCGCAATTTCGAAGATTTTCGTTTCCCGATCCAGTATGTCCTGCGCCCGAACCTCGATTTCCGCGGTTTCAGTGGCAAGGTGGCGAGCGGCATCGTCCGCAAAGGCGACACACTGATGGCTTTGCCGTCGGGCAAAAGTTCGAAGGTCAAAAGCATCGTCACCTACGACGGGGAACTGGACGAGGCTTTTCCGCCGCAGTGTGTCACAATAACGCTTGAGGATGAGATAGATATATCGCGCGGAGAGATGCTCGTCCATCCGGGCAACCTGCCGACGGTGGGCCGCAACTTCGAGGCGATGCTGGTGTGGATGGACGAGGAGCCGATGGATCGCTCGAAACAGTTCTTCATCAAGCACACTACTGACACCACCCGCGCCCGTATCGACAGCGTGCGCTGGCGCGTCGACGTCAACACCATGGAGCGGTCTGATGCCGAAACCCTGTCCCTCAACGAGATAGGCCGCGTGATCTTCACGACGGGCAAGGAGCTTTTCTTCGACCCCTACACGCGTAACAAGCAGACCGGCTCGTTCATCCTGATCGACCCCATCACCAACAACACCTCGGCCGTCGGTATGATAATCGGCCCCGTAGATGCGAAGGAACTCGCCTCGGACGACGTTTTCGCCACACTAGACCTGCCCGCGCTCGGCATCGGCCAGGAACACTACGAAGCCATCCGCACGATCGGCGAAGAGTTGAAAAAACAGGGAATGCCAATTAAGATCAATTACGAATTACGAATTACGAATTACGAAGAATAAAGATATGGCTTTTACATTTGACAATCTGCCCGTTAACACACTGGTCGGCGCACGCTGGGACACCTTCAAAAAGCTGGCGCCCAGGAAAGACGTCGAAGACGATTACCTGAGTAAATACCGCCTCACGAAGGCCGTGTGCGCGATCCTCGGCACGCTGCAGCCCATAGAGAACAGGCGCTTCAGCAAGCTGGAAGACCCCTCGACGGCAGATCCGCTTTTTATTCTGGGCCACTGGCGCAGCGGAACGACATTCGTGCACAACGTCTTCGCCTGCGACGACCATTTCGGGTACTCCACAACCTATCAGACCGTCTTCCCCAACCTGATGCTGTTCGGGCAGCCCTTTTTCAAGAAGTTCGTCTCGGTGCTGATGCCCGAAAAGCGCCCTACGGACAACATGGAGTTGAAGGTGGACCTGCCGCAGGAGGAGGAGTTCGCGCTGTCGAACATGATCCCATATACCTACTACAACTTCTGGTTCTACCCCAAGCGGATGCTCGAATACTGCGACATGTACCTGACGTTCGAAAAGATACCGGAGGAGGAGAGGCAGGTGTTCATGGAGAATTTTCGCAGGCTGGTGGTGACGAGCCTCCACAACACCGGAGGGACGCAGTTCCTGAGCAAGAATCCGCCCCACACGGGCCGCATCGAAACGCTGCTCGAAATGTATCCCAACGCGAAGTTCATCTACCTGAAGCGCAACCCCTACACGGTGTTCGAAAGTACGTGGAGCTTCTTCAACAACATCATCCGGACGCTGCAGTTCCAGTACATCTCGCCCGAAGAACTTGAGGCCAATATACTCGAGGCCTACCGCCGCCTCTACTTTCGCTACGAGGAGCAGAAACACCTTATCCCGGCCGGAAACCTCGTCGAGATCAAGTTCGAAGATTTCGAGGCCGACCCGTTCGGCATGACGCGCGACCTTTACGGCAGCCTCGACCTGCCGGGTTTCACGGAGTCGGAAAAAGCGATCACCGCGTACCTCGACAAGAAGAAAGGCTACAAAAAGAACCAGTACAAATACGAGGAGCGCACCGTCAAAGCGGTCGAGGAGAATTGGGACATAACCCTCAAAAACTGGGGCTACTCTTTATAAAACCGGAAACACGATGAAAAGGGCGCTTTTTATTTCGATGATACTTGTTTCGGTGTTGTGTGTCCGCGCACATGCACAGGACGCCGTGGCCGTAACTGAACCCGACAAGACAGCGGAACGGGTCTCGAAACTGGAAAAGATAGTTTCGAAACTTCCGTCGATCTCGGGTTTCGTCAATCTGCGCTACCAGTACAACGGCCAGACCGAAGCCAACAGTTTCGACGTGCGCCGGGCCAGGCTCGATGTAAAAGGAGATATCGGCAGCAAGGTGGGCTACCGCCTGCAGGTGGAGTTCGCCGGCACCCCGAAGATACTCGACGCATATGTCACGTGGAAAATATGCGACTATGCGGGCATGCAGGTCGGACAGTTCAAGACGCCCTTCTCGCTCGAGAACCCGTATAGTCCGACTACCCTCGAGACGATGGACAATTCGCTGGTCATCACGGGACTGGCCGGCTACGCAGACGTTTCGGACATTGCGGCCAACGGGCGCGACATCGGCCTGAGCTTCAACGGGAATTTCCTGAAAAGGAACGGGTTCAGCATCATCAACTGGGCGGCGGGCGTGTTCAACGGCGCGGGCATCAACCGCGTGGACAACAACAAACAGAAGGATTTTGTCGGAATGCTGACCATAAACCCGATCAAACCTCTCTCGTTGGCCGTCTACCACCACAACGGCTGGGGGTACAGGCAGGCGGTAGTGAACGGCGAGGTCGTGGGAGGCAATTTCCGCAGGATACGTTCGGGCGGCGGCGTGAAATACGACGACGGAAGATGGCTCGCACGCGGCGAATACATCTGGGGCAAGACCGGACCGCTGCACAGCCAGGGCGCTTACGCGGTCCTCGGATACATGATCTGCGGCAAGGTGCAGCCCGTCGTGAAATACGACTACTGGCAGAGCGACCTGACGAACAAGGGCACGCGCTGGAACTATTTCACCATGGGCGTCACCTACGTACCGATCAAATATTGCAGGCTTCAGCTCAATTATTCATACAGGACTTCTCCGGGGGCGAAGGATTACAACTACGTGGGCACACAGGTCTTCGGAATATTTTAACGTGGGTTTTGGATAAAAATTTATGTTATCTTATTGTAATTTGTGATGTTATGACTATAAAAGCTTATCCAAAACCCACGTTAGCGGCTTTTTCAAAGCCGCATTATTACGACTACCCCTCCCAAACCCTCCCCTCGAGGGGAGGGCTTTGTCGCAGCCTCGAAGCGGCTGCTCCTCAATGGATTTTCGTTTCGCTTACGCAAAACTCAGATATTTAAAATAAACGGATTATGAAAAAGCTATTTGTATCTGTTTCCATTCTGGCCGTCGCGCTTTCGATCGTCGCGTGCGGCAACCGCCAAAAGGCCAAAGAGGGCGAACTCAGCGGTGAAATAACGATCTCGGGAGCCTTTGCGCTCTATCCTCTCGCGGTCAAATGGGCCGAGGAGTTCCGGCTGCTGCACCCCCACGTGCGCATCGACATTTCGGCCGGGGGCGCAGGTAAAGGCATGACCGACGTGCTGGCAAACGTGGCTGACCTGGGCATGGTGTCTCGCGAGGTCTACCCGCCCGAACTTGAAAAGGGAGCCATGCCTTTCGCTGTCGCCAAGGACGCCGTGGTCCCGACAATCAGCTCGGAGAACCCGATCCTGGCCGACCTGCTTAAAAGCGGGCTCACGCGCGAGGATGCCATCGCCCTGTGGATGACGGGGAAATACAAGACATGGGGAGAGGTTGCCGGTACGAACGATAAAAGCCCCATCCATCTATACACCCGTTCGGACGCCTGCGGAGCCGCCGAGACATGGGCGCTGTGGATGGACGGCAAGCAGGAAGACCTCGGCGGAACGGCCGTTTTCGGCGATCCGGGACTTGCACAGGCCGTGCAGAGGGACAAGCTGGGCATCGGCTTCAATAACCTTTCGTATGCCTACGATGAAAATACACGTCTGCCAAATCCTGGCATATTAATATTGCCGCTCGACGTGAACGGGAACGGGCAGATCGACCCCGAAGAGGCGTTCTATGACACCAAAGACCATATAATCGAGGCCATTGCCGCCGACAAATACCCCTCGCCTCCCGCGCGCGACCTCTATATGGTCACGAACGGCATCCCGAAGAACGAGGCTGTCGTGGAGTTCCTGAAGTTCATCCTGACCGACGGGCAGCAGTACAATGTTCCGACCGGCTACATCGCCCTGGCGAAAGAGAAACTCGACAAGGGGCTGAAGTTGCTGGGCGTCGAGGAGCCTGAAGAAAAAGAAGAGTCCGCAGAATAAACTGAAGATTTGGAAATTTGGAGATGTGGAAATTTGAAAATTAAATAACGAATCCATCCGCATTTTCAAATCTTCAAATCTTTAAATCTTCAAATTAATATGACGACCAGGTTCCGCATATGGAAAGATAAGACTGCAGGGGGTGTGATGTTCATACTGACCCTGGCTTCGCTGCTGTTGGTGGTGGCGATGGCCGTGGGGCTCTATGTGAAATCCGCCCCGATCTTCGAGGAGCACACCCTCGGGGAACTGCTCGGCTCGGCCAACTGGAAGCCCCTGAAAGGGGAGTTCGGTTTCCTGCCTTTCCTGATGGGGACTCTTTATGTGACCGCCATAGCGATAGTCCTGGCGCTGCCGGTGTCGCTGCTGACGGCCATCTGGCTGGTGGAATACGGCAGGCCGAGGGTGAAAAAATTCATATTCCCCGCGCTCGACATTCTCGCGGGGCTGCCTTCGGTGATCTACGGGGTGTGGGGGGCGCTGCTCATCGTGCCGTGGATCTCGGAAAAACTCGCGCCGCACTTCGTGGAGTTCTCGACCGGATACACCGTGCTGGCCGGGGGTATCGTGCTTGGGGTGATGATACTGCCGCTGCTGGTGAGCCTCTTCATCGAGATATTCTCGACGGTGCCCGACAATCTGCGCGAAAGTTCGGTGTCGCTCGGGGCGACCAAGTGGCAGACCGTTAAGAAGGTGGTGCTGCGTAAGACCACGCCCGGGATCCTTGCGGCGGTGGTGCTGGCGGTTTCGAGAGCCTTCGGCGAGACGATCGCCGTGCTGATGGTGTGCGGAAACATCGCCCAGATACCCCATTCGCTTTTCGACGCAGCCTACCCCATCCCGGCACTGATCGCCAACAACTACGGCGAAATGCTGTCGCTGCCCAACTACGAGGCCGCGCTGATGTTCGCCGCGCTGATACTTTTCGTCGTCATACTGCTGTTTAACCTCGTATCCCGGATCATACTCTACCGGATCGACAAAAAATTCGCCTGATGAGAAAAGGGAAATTCATAGAGGAGGGGATCTTCAAGGGGCTGATGTACTTCTGCACCTTCATAGTCGTGTTCGTGGTGGCGAGCATCCTGTGGACCATCGTCAGCAAGGGATGGGGCGCGATGAGCTGGGATATGATCTCGAAACTGCCCGGCGGCGGGTTCTACATCGGCAAGGAAGGCGGGTTCCTCAATGCCATCGTGGGTTCGATATACATCGTGGGCGCCGCGACGATACTGGGACTCGCGGTAAGCATACCGGTGGTCTTCTACCTCAACGTCTACCTGAAAAAGGGCTCGAAATTCGGCTACACCGCGCGCCTGGCCTACGACGTGCTGTTCGGAATCCCGTCGATCGTCTACGGCGCGTTCGGGTTCGCCCTGATGATCTACCTGGGAATAAGAGCCTCGCTCGGCGGCGGCATCATCGTCGTGACGCTGCTCATCATCCCCATTTTCATACGCTCGATGGACGAGGCGGCGCGGCAGTTCCCGCGCGAGATACTCGACACGGCATATTCTCTGGGCGCGACGCGGTTCGAGACGATCAAGGTCGTGCTGCGCCAGATAGCCCCCGGGATCGCGACCGCAACTCTGCTCTCGATAGGGCGCGCGATCGGCGATGCGGCAGGGGTTATGTTCACGGCCGGATATACAGACAGCATCCCGACTTCGCTGTCGCAGCCCGCGGCGACGCTTCCGCTGGCCGTATTCTTCCAGATGAGCAGCCCCGTCAAAGAGGTGCAGGACAGGGCATACGCCGCCGCACTGGTGCTAACCGTGATAGTACTCATACTGAGCATCGGCGGCAGATTGATAACAAACTGGGTTTCAAGAAATAAGCTGAAGTAATGAAAAGATTTTTCACATCCATTACAGGCGAGGCAGGCAGGTACGCCGGCGCGGAAACCGTAGGCCGGACGAAAAAATTCTTCCGCCCCGACCACAAATTCGTCCATGCGGCAGAAGGCTCCGGGATGGAGGTGCAGGGACTCCACGTGCATATCAAGAACAACCATATCCTGAAAGACGTGAACCTTGTCCTGCCCGAACGAAAGATAACCTGCATCATCGGACCGTCGGGATGCGGCAAGACCACCCTGCTCAAAACCATGAACCGCCTGACCGACTCGGTCGAGGGGTCCCGCATCGAGGGAAAGATCATACTCGGCACGGAAGACATTATCGGGAGTGGCAACAACGTCACCGAACTGCGCCGGCGCATCGGCCTGGTGTCGCAGAAACCTTGTCCGCTGCCCATGTCGATCTTCGAGAACATCGCCTACGGCTGCCGCATCCACGGCATCACCAACAAGCGGAAACTCCGCATGATAGTGAAATACTACCTCGAAGCGGTCGGGCTGTGGGACGAAGTGAAGGACAGGCTCAAAAGCCCCGCGTCGAAACTCTCGATCGGGCAGCAGCAACGTCTGTGCCTCGCCCGGAGCCTCGCCGTCGAACCGCAGTTCATACTCGCCGACGAAGCCACCAGTTCGCTCGACCCCATCTCGAGCAAGAACATCGAGGAACTGTTCGTACGACTCAAGCGCAACTATTCGATCATCATGGTGACCCACACCCTGCGCCAGGCGCGGCGAATCGCCGACCATGTGGTGTTCATGTACCTGGGCGAAGTGATCGAATCGGGCCCCGCAGAACAGGTGTTCAACGACCCGCAGCACGAACTGACAAAAAAATACCTTTCGGGAGCTTTCAGCTAAGAGCCCGTTTAAAAACAGACCCGATATGAAAGCTGAAACAAGCAACGAACAACTGATACTCGAGGCCGCGGAAGCCGAATTCCTGGAGAAGGGGTATCACAGCGCGAAGACCACCGCCATCGCAGAAAGGGCCGGGGTCACGCACGCAATGCTGCACTACTACTTCCGGACCAAGGAGAACCTTTTCAACGTCGTTTTCCAGAGAAAGCTCGAAAAGACCGCCGAACTGTTCATACCGGTATTCAGGACCGACGCGCCGTTCGAAGAGGTGATCCGAAGCATCATGGAGTCGCAGTTCGAACTGCTGGCGGCCAATCCGCAGCTCATGAATTTCGTCTACAACGAGTCCATATCGAGCCAGGTGAACAGGGATTCGTTCATGAATTTCATAATCCCGAAAGTGGAGGGCATGTACCTGGCTCTCGACCGGCTGCTGCAGGCGGAGATCGCCCGGGGCGCGGTGAGGCCCATCGAAACCCTCGACCTGCTGCTCAACATGGCGGCGCTCAACACCATGAGTTTCAAGGCGGGCACGATAGTCTATAATTCGGCGCTTATGTGGAACGAAGAGTCGATCACCGACATGCTGAAAGAGCGCAAGGAGAGCAATATCCAATTCGTGCTCCACGCCCTGCGGCCAGAAAAAATTTGAAAATTTAGAAATTTGGAAATTAGTTTCATTTTCAAATCCTCAAATCTTCAAATCCTCAAATTAATGTTCGGTCAGTTGTTTTTCACGGCGCCATGTGGTTGCGCACAGAATCGCGGCAAGCACGCTGGCGGCAGCCAGCAGCCAGAAAGTGGCTCCCCAGCCCCAGCCGGCCGAATCCGACATCTTGCCCATCACGGCTTTAGCCAATAGGGCGTCGCCCAACAGGTAACCCGACAGGCCCACAAATCCGGCAGCAGTACCGGCAGCATTCTTCGGGACAAGGTTGACCGCCTGGATACCGATCAGGGCGACCGGGCCGTAGATACAAAAGCCTATGATTATCAGCGCCGTGTAAACCATTCCGCGGGTCGCGGCGGCGATGTCGCCCCCGAAGACCGAAACAAGCCCTCCGGCAACCGGAGCCGCCTGCCAATAGAGCAGTATCCCCAGCAGTACCAACACCATGTATATCACGTTCGGGGGAGCCGTGCGCCCCTTGAAGAAGCGCGCCGAGATCCATCCGCAGACGATCGTCCCCGGGACACCGGCGTAGTTGTGGATCGCAAACGCGAGGTTGCTTTGCGCAGGGGTCATGATATCCATCTCCTGCAGATAGGTCGGCGCCCAGTCTCCCACGCCGTAGCGCACGAGGTAGACGAAAGCATTGGCTATGGCGATCAGCCACAACAGTTTGTTCTTGAAAACATACTCGACGAAAAGCGTCTTGAAAGGTATCTTTTTCTCCTCGCCTTTCTTCGATTTGACACCCGAATGGTCGCCCCGCCAATCGCCGACGGCAGGAAGCCCGCACGAGGCCGGAGTGTCACGGATCGCCCACCAGCAGAACAGAGCCAGCGCCATTGCGACCACAGCCGGGAAGATGAACGCGGCGCGCCACGTCTGTCCGACCCCCATCACGGCGAAGATCGCCACGCCGGCTGTAACTATCAGTCCGAGAGTACCGCTTCCGACAGTGTGCGAAGTGTTCCACACCGACATCTTGAAACTGCGCTCCTTTTGCGAGAACCAGTAAACCATAACGCGCCCGCACGGGGGCCAACCCATGCCGGATATCCACCCAACGCCGAGCATCATAGCGAACATTATCCACACGTTGATCGTCTGGTTGGCCGGACTGTACGGCAGAAAGCCCGTGAGGATCATCACGGCCGACGCCAGCACCAGCCCTATGACCAGGAACTTGCGCGCGTCGGAACGGTCCGAGATACTGCCCATTATGAATTTGCTGAAGGCGTAGGCTATCGAGATGGCGGCGCCCGCGTAACCGACCCCGGCTTTCGTGAGCAGCCCTTCTTCGATCATTCCGGGAGCGGCCAGCGAAAGATTCTTGCGGACCAGATAGTAGGCGGCATATCCGATGAATGCGCCCAGGAAAACCCTGAGGCGCATCTGTTTGTATGTTTTATCGATCTTGTCGGCCGGCAGCGCGGGTTTAGCTGCAGGCGGGTCAAAGAATCCTGCCATGAGGTTTTTAGGGTTTTAGCTCTGCAAGATACGGATTTAACGCGAATCGGACATAAGGGTATCGCCATCTTATCCGATTCGTAACCGTTCCGTATAGTTTTATCAAAAAAGTCCGATGCGGCATCCACTGCATCGGACTCTACTTTTTTACGGTCTATTTCGTGGCGGCGTACATCGCGACGGGTTCTTCAATGCGGGAAGCAGCGGCCTTCTTCGGTGAGGCGGCACCCACATAGTAGTTCGCGGCGAGTTCCGTGAACGCCCTGACCTGTTCGGCCTCCCAATCCTTGCCGTAACCCAATTCCGCGGCGATGAGCGCTGCGACTGCAGGTGCGGCCTTCGCGGCTTCGCGGGCGTCGATGAAAAGAAGCCTCACCCGGCGGGCCAACACATCCTCTACAGTACGGGCCATCTCTTCGCGCACCGCCCATATTACTTCGGCGGCCGTATAATCGCATTTCGCGGATATTTTTTCGGCCAGTGCGGGTTTTTCTTTCGCAAGCGCCGCAACCGCATCCATGTCGCTGCCATAGACGTACATATGGTCTGTCAGGTCGGGGTTCGGACGGTAGCCGTGTATGCGCATATTTTTCGTGACACATTTTTTCAGGTCGATCTGCCCGAGTTCTATGGCCTTGTCCACAGTGTCCTCGGCCATCAGGCGGTAGGATGTCCATTTGCCGCCGGTGATGGTCACCATACCGTTGTCCGACACGATGATCTTGTGGCCTCGCGAAAGCTCCTTGGTGCTTTTGCCCTCTTTTCTGGGTGCAGCGAGGGGGCGCTGTCCGGCGAACACCGACTTGATGTCGGCATAGGTCGGCGCCGGGTCCATATAGAGTCCGGCGGTGCCCAGGATGAAATCTATCTCCTCTTTCAGCGGTTTGGGTTCGGCTTCCGGGATCTGGCGCACGATGTCGGTCGTACCCACCACCACATGGTCGTGCCATGGCACGGCGAACAGCACGCGGCCGTCGCTGGTTTTGGGCACCATGATCGCGTAGTCGCTCTGCAGGAACTTCATATCCAGCACGATGTGTACACCCTGGCTCGGGGTTATCATCTTCTCGTGTCCGGGCTTGTCCATCGCCATAACCTCGTCGACATAGATGCCGGCAGCGTTCACGACGCTGCGCGCCCTGACCGTATATTCCTTTCCGGTTTCATGATCTGTAACCTTCACGCCGTCGGCCTTACCGTCCGCCCCGTGCGTGACAGCGGTCACGCGGGTATGGTTGATGACCACCCCGCCTTTTTCGACGCATGTCTGGGCAAGGTTTATGGCCATGCGCGAGTCGTCGAACTGCCCGTCATGGTATACCACGCCGCCTTTCAACCCTTTCGCCTGCGAAACCGGCAGGTATTTCATCACTTTTTTCTTACCTATGAAACGGCTCCAGCCGTAACCGAAACCAAACGAAAGTACGCTGTAGAACATCAGGCCGCAGAAGTAAAGCACGTTGTCCCAATGGCGGTAGTTGGAAATAACGAACGACTGGTCTTTCACCAGGTGTGGTGCATTGGCCTTCATGCGTCCGCGTTCGCGCAGCGCCTCCAGCACCAGCATCACGTCGCCCTTCTGCAGATAGCGCACACCCCCGTGCACCAGCTTTGTGCTGCGGCTCGAGGTAGATTTCGCAAAGTCGCTCTCCTCGAAAAGCGCCACGCTGTAACCCCTCGATGCAGCGTCGACCGCCACGCCGAGACCGGTTGCGCCGCCCCCTACGACCACCATATCCCAAATCTTATCTTCGTCGGAGATCCTCTCCAGCATTTTTTCCCTTTTCACGGCAAATAGAGTTTCGTTTCAAAATTTTATTTCTTTCATTTCACAACAAAAATAAGACACATTACCAAGAATTCAAAATATTCATGCAATTTTTCGTAAGCAAATTGTTTTAAATAGGCTGCGGGCTGCAAATAGTTGACAGAAAACCGGAAAAATCACTATCTTCGCAACATTCCTAACCATATGACTATGTCACTGCAAATTCCCGAACCGTCAAACCTCAGCATGCCGGAAAGGCACGCCCGAATCCTCGAAATCATGCACCAGAAGGGTTCCGTGTCGGTCGGTGCGCTGGCCGAACTGCTCAAAGTGTCGGAAGTTACGATACGAAAGGACCTGTCGGCGCTCGAACAGCAGAACAAACTCTACCGCGCCCACGGCAGCGCCATCCTGATAAGCCCCTATATCAGCGACAGGCACGTCAACGAAAAAGAGAAACACAACGTGGCTGAAAAACGCGCCATCGGGCTGCGCGCCGCACAGGCTATCACTCCCGACGACTCGATAATAATAGCTTCGGGAACTACCATGCTATCTTTCGCGAGAGAGATCGTGCCGCAGGGAAAGCTAACGGCTATCACCTCGGCCGTTCCGGTGGCTTCGATACTCTCCAACAAAACAGGTATCGAAGTGGTGCAGCTCGGAGGCATTTTGAGGGACAGTTCGGTTTCGGTGGTCGGCCATTTCGCCAAGGAGATGCTGCGCAACTTCAGCTGCAGCAAGCTTTATGTGGGTGTCGACGGCATAGACCCCGATTTCGGGCTGACCACCACCAACCTGATGGAGGCCGAGCTCAACCGCGCGATGATGAACGCTGCGCAAAAGACGATAGTGCTGGCCGACAGCACCAAGTTCGGGCGCAGGGGTTTCAGCAAGATATTCGACCTGGAGGAGGTGGACGAGATCATCACCGACAGCAATGTCAACCCGCGTTTCCTGCAGGAACTGCGCGAACGCGGCATAGAAGTGACCGTGGTCGACGTCTGAGTGAAAAACGAAAAATGAAAGATGATAGATTAAGGTGCGGGACCGATCGTCCCGCATTTTTTATTCCCCGTCACAATCGCCGGATCACACAAGGCGTCATCCTGCTATTTATCAGACCGGTTGCCAACCTCATCAAGTCCAACCAGCTTATTGACTATCGCGTATATGGTAAGTCCGGCGGTGCTGTGGATATCGAGTTTCGCCGAGATATTGCGGCGGTGGGTGATCACCGTATGGGCCGAAAGGAATAATTTATCCGCGATCTGCTTGTTGGTCATACCCTTGACAACGCAAACCACGACCTCTTTTTCGCGCTGGCTGAGTGCCTCGCTCTGTTTTTCTGCTTCGGGTCCGCTCACAAGCCGCGCAAGTTTTGCCGCTATCTGTTCGGCAGAGTCGTAGAGTTGGATCGTCTCGTCGTATTCGCGCAGCAGGGCGGCATCGGCGAGCGAGGTCTGCAGCGCAACGCACTTCATGTCGGGATTTGCAGCATCTTTTTTCAGCCCTGACATCGAAAACGCACCGACAATCGAGGGATTTATGATAAGTACGTCGGGGCGCTGCCATGCGAGCGACGAGCGCAGTTGGGCCGGATCGGCAATCTCCGCGACTTCGGCATTGAACAGGCGCGCCTTTTTAAGTATGCCGGACACCCCCCTGCGCACTATCTCCGACGGCTCGGCAACGGTTATTCGGACTGTCCTGCTCATTTCGCCGCGCTGTTTTTCTGTTCCATAAGCGCCACTGCAGGCACGAAAAGCCTGTCCTCGACCTGGTTGTGCGACGCCAGGTCGTCCTCGCAGTTGAAAATATCGAAAAGCACGCCGTTGAGTTCATTGCTCTCGGCGGGATAGTATTTAATGAGTATGTTCTTGAACTCTGTGAGGCGCGCCTCGATCTGATCGTGGCGGCTGCGGAATATGCCGATGTTGTAGCTGCCGCTGCGGCCGCCGTCGACAAGCGAACGGACATACGGGAAGACCGTTTTTTCCTCATACATCATGTGTTTGCGCACTTCGCCGACGTATTCGTCGAAATAGCGTATGACGGCCCGCGTGAGGTCGTCCTGCCGTCCGCCAAGCACACCCACGAGGTCGCGGCGGATGCCCGGAAGGCGGAAACCGAGGAAATAGTCGTGTGAGCTGTGCAGATATTGCAGCAGCGACGGCACCGAAACCGAGTCAACGTAAGCGGCGGGATCGCCCGCAGGGTCGAGCAGAAGGTTCGCGACGGCAGTAAATGTCGCCGTGTCCGTTCCGTTCGCGGCGCAGACCTCGCCTATGGTCCTGTCGCCCACCCCGAGCCTTATGCCGAAACGACTCATAACCAGAAGTATCCGGTAGTTGTTGCTCACCAGATCGCTCATCCTGTCCGCCGCGCTGTACCTCATATTCGTCATTCGTTATATGTGCAAATATAATGAAAAGAACAATTATTGGTTTTAGAGTATCGTCATAACAAGGAATGACGGTAGCGCTGTGCCGATAGTTTAAGGACAGCAGTAACATTTATCATCAAATCCGCCGTCGGCGTTCCGACAAATCACCGAAGCACAGACTCTATCAGCTCCAGCTCGCCGGTGGTGAAGTCGGTCATTTTCAGAGCTTTCAGATTATCATTGAGCTGGGAGACAGAACTCGCGCCGATAAGTACGCTGGTTACCCGTTCGTCTTTCAGAAGCCACGCAAGAGCCATTTCAGCCAGCGTCTGCCCGCGTTCGGCAGCGATTTCGTTCAACGCGCGTATCCGGGCCAGTTTTTCAGGCGTCAGTTCGCTCTGCTGCAGGAAGCCGGTAGGGCGGGCGGCGCGCGAATCTTTCGGAATTCCGTCGAGGTAGCGGTTTGTCAGCATCCCCTGGGCGAGCGGCGAGAAGGCGATCAGTCCCGCACCCTCTTTTTCGAGCGTGTCGAGCAGGCCGTCCTCGACCCAGCGCACGAACATCGAATATTTCGCCTGATGGATAAGGCACGGGGTGCCGTTGCGGCGCAGTATCTCGATTGCCTGGCGCGTCTGCACATCATCGTAGTTCGAAATCCCGGCATAGAGGGCCTTCCCCTGGCGGACGGCATCCGACAGCGCGCCCATCGTCTCCTCGAGCGGAGTGTCGGGGTCGGGACGGTGCGAATAGAATATATCGACGTACTCGAGGCCCATCCTTTTCAGACTTTGGTCGAGGCTTGCCATAAGATATTTGCGGCTGCCCCACTCGCCGTACGGGCCGGGCCACATCAGGTAGCCGGCCTTGGTCGAAATGATGAGTTCGTCGCGGTATGGGCGAAGGCTTTCGCGCAGTATGCGCCCGAAGTTCTCCTCGGCCGAACCCGGGTCGGGACCGTAGTTGTTCGCAAGGTCGAAGTGGGTGATGCCGTTGTCGAAGGCGGCCAGCGCGATGGCGTTGTAATTCTCGTAGCGGTCGACGCTGCCGAAGTTGTGCCACAGGCCGAGCGATATTTTCGGAAGCCGCACGCCGCTCCGTCCGCAGCGGCGGTATTCCATGCGTGAATAGCGGTCTGTAGCCGCCGTGTATTTGTTTTCCATAAGGCTGCAAATTTTCGTTCCCAACAAAGTTAATATAACTGCATGAAAAAAGGTTACGTCTCCATAACCTTTTTTTGCCATCTCTATATACTGTTTATTACCTCGGTCCGGGACCACCGCCGCCACCGGGATTTCCACCGCCGCCGGAAGAGGTGCCCGCAGATGTATAGTAGGAACTGCCGGTGGTTATTGATGTCGTGGTGCCGCCAGTGTAGGTGCCGCCAGTGTAGTATCCCTTGAAAATTTCTTTACCGCCGCTGTACGTGCCGCCCCGGACAAGTTTGTAAGAACTGCTTTTGGTTATCGACGAGTGGCTCAGGAACATAGTCATCGAGCTGTAGGCCCTCGGAGCCGCATAGGTCAGTATCTCGGCGCCCGAAGAGTTCTGAAGCTGGAACCACTCGCCCAGGGTAACGCTGCTACCGCCGTAAATTATCGAGTGCTGGGTACCGGCATTGGGGTAGCTGGTGCCGCCGCCAGTGCCGATCATGATGCCGCCTGTGATGGTGAATGCGTTCTGGTCGCAGTCGAAACCCTCGTCGGGAGAGGCTCCGCCCGAAGATATCAGGACGCCGCCCGTGACGGTGAGCGTGCCGTTGGAGTCTATCCCGTCGCCCGGTTTGGCCGCCGTGCTGTTCTTCGCCCCGAAAACGTAGACGAGGCCGCCGTTGATGACTATCGAACTGCTCTTCTGGGTCTTCACGTTCAGGCCGTCGTCTTTGGCCGTGACGTCTACCGTACCGCCGTTGATGGTTATCCTGGAAACGCTCTCCATCCCCTCCCATGTGGCGTTGACCGTACAACTGCCGCCGCCCACGGTGATATATCCGTTGGCCTTGACCCCTTTGGGTTTGGTGGTAAGGGAGCCGGATGTGTAGTTTGCGCCCGTTGTTGTTACCGAGAGCGTGCCGTCGTCGAGGACGAAACTGCCGCCCGTGCTGATGCCTTTTGCGCCGTTGCCCGAGCAGCTTACTGTGAACGTACCGCCCGTCATGCCGAAATTGACGCCGGTCTTGACCCCCGTGGCCGACGAAGTGTCGCCGCTTTCGACCATGCCGCCGCCCGAAGTGGTAACGGTAGTGGTCCCGCCCGTTATCAGGACGTTCTTGTCGGCCTTTATCCCCTTGGCCGCTATGCCCGTGGTTTTGATGATGTGGGTGCCGCCGGAGATCGAGATATCGCCCGTGCTTTTCAGCGCATGGCCTTTCTGCGCGGTGGTGGTAACAGTGACCTTGCCCCCGCCGATGACAAGGGCCTTGTTGATCCCGCTGTCGGTGCCTTCGTACGAGGTCACTATGCCGTCGTCGCCCGCCGCGACCGTGACCGTGCCGCCTTTGATGTAGACATATCCTTCATCGCACTCTATGCCGTCGCTCGAGCAGGTCACCGAAAGTGTCCCGCCGTCCATGATGAACGCATCGTTGGTGTGTATGCCGTCGCCGGCCGCGGCTTTGACCGTCACGCTCCCTTCGCGGATGCGGACGTAGTCGTCGCTGCAGATGCCGTGTTTGTATTTACCCGTCACATTAAGCGAACCGGTGCCGCTGACGATGATCTCGCCCTCGCTGAAAAGGCAACCTTTCTGATCTTCGGTGGAGTTTGCGGTGTAGCCGGCGCCGTCGGTGAGTTCCGACGTGGTACCGGCGGCCAGCACCAGGAAACAGCGCTTGCCGCTCTGGATGTTGATGGCAGGCCCCGCCGGATTGGTGACCGACGCGCCATTGAGCTCGAGACGGAATTTGTAGTCGCTGTATATTTTTAGAAATCCGTTGGAGGAGGCTCCCGAGACAATATATTCAACCCCTTTGATTGTCGAGGTGAGAGTGACCCCCGCACCTGACTTAGTAACGAGAACCTCCTGTTCTCCAACGGATGATGGTATTTCCACTGTTGCGCTGCCTGCCGAAAACGTGACGCGCACAGTCGTGCTGACCGTCATGTTCTCGACAAAGTCTTCTTCGTTGTCCGGATCGACCGGAACGGTAACCGAAGGCGTTTCGGTCGTATCGTCCGTAGACGTTCCGCCCTCGTTGTCGCCCTCGTTGTTAATGCCGTTCCCCGGCTGCCACATATCGCCCGAACCGCCCGTACAGCCCGACATAAGCGCCGCTGCCAGCAAAACGATTATGAAATCCCTGTGTATCCTCATGCAATATACGAAATATTCTGATTTTAAGTCCAAATGTATTCGAACATTTCCATAATTCGTATTTTTTTCAACAAACCACCGTTAAGTGCCGATGAAAACCCCGGTTTTTCGGATGTTTTTGTTTTCTTTGTAACCGCTCATATACAAACGCTGACCAAAATCCATTTATTATCAATGCAAAACGCTGAAAAAGAGAACCTGGGGTGGATCGACCTGCTCCGCGTGCTGGCCTGTTTCCTGGTGGTCGTGTCCCACTCGTCGGACCCTTTCATAGGGCAGTTCGGGGCCGATAACTCATCTTTTCTGACGGGGATGTTCACCGGCAGCCTGGTACGCTGCTGCGTGCCGCTTTTCGTCATGATGACCGGGGTGCTGCTTCTGCCCGTCCGCACTGGGATCCGTCCGTTCTACCGTAAACGGATCGGGCGCATCGTCCTGCCTTTGGCTTTCTGGTCGGTCGCGCTGCCGCTGCTTTACTATTTTTACCTCAGTTTCGGGGTCCCGACATCAAATCCGATGGTCGATATGGAGTCGCACACACTCGGTGCGACCATCCCGAAAATGTGGACATGGATACTAAACTTCAATTTCGACACCATACCGCTGTGGTACCTCTATATGTTGATCGGGCTTTATCTGGCCATGCCGATCGTGAGCGCGTGGCTCGAAAAGGCCGAGAAGCGCGATGTCCGGCTGGTGCTCTGCCTGTGGGGGGTGTCGCTGTTCCTGCCTTATATTAAAATGGCCGCCCCGGCGCTCGGTTACACCGGCAACTACGGCAGCATGGAGATACTCGGCGCCTGCGACTGGAATCCCGCGGGGACCTTTTACTATTTCTCGGGTTTCCTTGGCTATACCGTGCTGGCCTATTACCTCGTCAGATATCCGCTGCAGTGGAGCTGGCGAAAAACGCTGTGGATATGCCTGCCGATGTTCCTCGCCGGATATGCGATCACATCCGGCGGCTATCTGCTGACCAACCATTATTTTCCGGGCGATTACGCAAAGTTGGAAGTGATATGGAACATGGCGGGGATAAACGTCTTTATGATGACCTTCCCGGTGTTCGTCATAGTGCAGAAGATGAAGATACCCTCGTCGGCCGGATTGTCGCGGCTCGCGGGACTGACGTTCGGCGTTTACCTGTGCCACTTCTTCTTCGTGCAGGTTGCCTACGACCTTTTCGATTTCCCGCAGATCCCCGCCATAGTACGCCTGTTGGGGATGGCGGTCGTCGCGTTCGGGATAAGCCTCGCCCTGGTGTGGCTGATGGACAGGACAAAACTCACGCGCCGATTCGTCAAGTAATTTTTTCATATCCCGATCCTCTGTAGTCGCCGTCATTCCGAACCGAGTTGCACGAGCGTGAGAAATCTGCCTTATAATAGTATTTGGTAGATTCCTCGTCGCTTCGCTTTCCTCGGAATGACATTCCAAATACTTCATCAACTGATTTATAACCGGACCAGCTAAAATTTTTTTACGAAATATTTTGCCGGCTCATTTTTTATTCTCACATTTGTAACGTAAAGGTTACATAAAGATACAAAAACAACTCAAAAAAATCGCATCGATTATGGATATAAAACTGGTGGAGAGGCTGTATAACCGGAGGTTCTGGTTCTCGATAGGGATGACGATAGGTATAGTGACCTATTTCGGCATCGAGGCTGCCCAGCCGTATTACGCCGGCATGCCGGCCGAAAAGATTCTGGAGCCGCTGAAATTCGCCGGACTTGCGATCGGCATGCTGTTCGTAATAATCCAGGGCAGGGATGACCGGGCCCTTAAAAGAGACCCGCAGCTTAAAGAGGCGCTCAACGATGAAATGATGCAGCTGTACCGCCTGAAAGCATCCCGGTTGGGGCTTGCCTGTGCGATGATAAGCGCATTCCTGATAGGCGGCCTGCCGGGTGTGGCGGAAATGGAACTGCCCGTAAAATCGGCATGCTTCATCGTACTCACGGCCGCGCTTCTCGGGACGGTGATACCGCTGTGGGTCTATATGAGACGATAACTTAAAAATCATAATACCATGGATGCACAATTAATTGAAAAACTGGACAGGCGCAGATATAAAACCTTGCTGTGGCAGGCCGTCGGGTTCGCCTCAATGTTCGTGGGGCTCATTGCCAAGCCTTATGTGACGGGTAAAGCGGCCGTTTACGCGATCTGTTTCACCTCCGGCCTGGGGATCGGGGTGTTCCTTGCCGCTTCCTTCAAGTCGAGCCGCAACGAGCGCACGATCAAAAGCGACCCGGAGTTACTGGATGCTCTCAACAACGAACTCATAAGGCTCTACGGTTACAAATCACTGATGTGGGCTTTTTACGCCACGCTGATAACGGCGGCGACCCTGCTTTTCATTTCGCACAGACTGGATATTACGGCGCGGTTCGCCTGCATCGTAATAATATACGCAGCCTGCCTCTCCCTTATGATATCGCGGCTGGTCTACCTCAGAAAATAAGAAATATCATGGATGCGAAAACCATAGAAAGACTCGACCGGCGCAGGTATAAAGTCCTGCTGTGGAAGACTATAAATTACGGGTTGATTTTTCCCGGCCTGTTTTCGATAGCCTTTGTTTTCGATATGAGTGTATTCACCTATATCTGGCTGGCAGTAATGCTGTTGCTGATGGCATCTCAATTCGCAGCCTACTCGCAGGAAAATAAAATAACAAAGGAGATCAGCGGAAATCCGAAGCTCGATGCCGCTCTTAACAATGAACTGATCATTCATTATAAGAACCTTTCGTACAAATGGAGTTTCCATATAATGCTGGCGGCAGCTGTCATCGTGTTTTTATTGTCTAAGAAGGTTGACATAAGCCCTATGCTCACATGTTTTATAATGCTCTACACCGGCGTTCTCTCTTTCAATATCTTCCGCCAGCTGCTAATGAGAAAATAGGTTATGGGACAGGGAGAACTCAAAAACACCAACCGGGTGCAGCGGGCGATAAAAGATATTACCCAGGAAGAACTGGCGGCGGCGGTCGGCGTCACGCGCAAGACCATCAACACCATCGAGAACGGCATCTACACCCCCTCGACCGCCCTGGCCCTCCGCATGGCGCGCTATTTCGGCATCACCGTCGAAGAACTTTTCCAGCTGGTCGGAACGCCGACGGCGGATTAATGATAAAGGCCGCTGTCAATCCGGAACGATCGGCACAGCGCCACCGTCATTGCGAGGAACGAAGCAATCCAGTCGGAACGCCGACGGCGGATTAATGATAAAGGTTTCGACTGATTAGAATCTCCCGGCACAGCGCCACCGTCGAAGAACTTTTCCAGTTGCTGGAAACGACGGCATAGTGTGCTGTCGCAAAATAATCCGCCACGACCGTTGCCGCTGTCATCCCGAACCTCGTGTGAGGGATCTACCAAATATTTAATACAAGGTAGATTCCTCGTCGCTGCGCTTCCCTCGGAATGACAAAAGAAATACGCTCCTTTATCGGGAGCGCCTTTTCAATTACGAATTACGAATTAAAAATTACGAAAATTTTTCAACTCAATTCAATTTGTCGATAGAAGCAGGTAGTTGCAAGGCTTGCGAAGAAGCCCGAACCGCAGCATACTGAGCGTATGTGAGGATTCGGGCTTCAAGCGTAACGCAGCAAATGCCTGCTTATCTCGGCAAATTAAAGCTTAGGGCCGGCGGGAATCAATGACTTGCCGTGCGGAGTGTCGGTGTACTGCTCGAAGTTTTTGATATACTTGGCAGCGAGGCTCTTCGCCTTTTCTTCCCATACCTTAACGTCGGAGTAGGTCTGGCGCGGGTCGAGGATGCCTTCGCTCACGTTGTTCAGCTTGGTGGGAACGGTGAGGTTCAGGATGGGCACGTCGGTGGTCGGAGCCTTTTCGATCGAACCGTCGATGATGGCGTCGATGATGGCGCGGGTATCCTTGATCGAGATACGCTTGCCTGTTCCGTTCCAGCCGGTGTTGACCAGGTAAGCCTTTGCTCCGTGTTCTTTCATCTTCTTCGAAAGCGTGCTTGCGTAGACGGTCGGGTGGAGCGTCAGGAACGCTTCGCCGAACGCGGGCGAGAACGAAGGTACAGGCTCGGTGATGCCGCGCTCGGTTCCGGCCAGCTTCGAGGTGTAGCCGCAGAGGAAGTGGTACTGGGCCTGTGCGTCGTCGAGTATCGAAACCGGGGGCAGAACGCCGAATGCGTCGGCCGAGAGGTAGATGATCTTGCTGGCGTGTCCGGCTTTCGACGGCAGGACTATTTTGTTGATGAAATATATCGGGTAGGATACGCGGGTGTTCTCGGTGATCGAACCGTCGGAGTAGTCAGGGGTTCCGTCTGCCTTGATAACGACGTTTTCGAGGAGCGAGTCGCGGCGGATTGCGCGCCAGATGTCGGGCTCGTTCTCTTCGCTCAGGTTGATGGTCTTGGCGTAGCAGCCGCCTTCGTAGTTGAAGACTCCGTGGTCGTCCCAGCCGTGTTCGTCGTCGCCGATCAGGTAGCGTTTCGGGTCGGCCGAGAGGGTGGTCTTACCGGTTCCCGAGAGGCCGAAGAATACAGCCACGTCGCCCTTTTCGCCCACGTTGGCCGAGCAGTGCATCGAAGCCATGCCCTTGAGAGGCAGGTAGTAGTTCATCATAGCGAACATACCTTTCTTCATTTCACCGCCGTACCATGTGCCGCCGATAACCTGGACCTTTTCGGTCAGGTTGAACATAACGAAAACCTCCGAGTTCAGTCCCTGTTCCTTCCACTGGGGATTGGTGCATTTCGAGCCGTTCATCACGACAAAATCGGGTTCGCCGTAGTTGGCCAGTTCGTAGTGCGACGGGCGGATGAACATATTGGTCACGAAGTGTGCCTGCCATGCGACTTCCATGATGAAGCGCACTTTCATGCGGGTGTCGGCGTTGGTTCCGCAGAAGGTGTCGACCACGTAGAGTTTCTTGCCCGAGAGTTCCTTCTGCACAAGGGCCTTGCAGTGGTTCCAGGTCTCGGTCGAGACGGGCTTGTTGATGGTTCCGTCCCACCATATGTGCTGGTCGCTGGTGGCGTCCTTGACGATGTAGCGGTCTTTGGGCGAGCGGCCGGTGAATACGCCGGTCTTGACCGACACGGCGCCGGTATTGGTCAGTTCGCCTTTTTCAAAGCCTTCGTTCCTGGGGTCGATTTCCGCCTGGAAGAGTTCTTCGTAGGAAGGGTTGTGCACGATCTCGGTAACGCCCGAGATGCCGTACTTGCTCAGATCGATGTTTGCCATGATACTTTTACTTTTATTATATGATTAAACTACTTCCTTTTCAAAACTCCCGACACACTGGACCCCAGTTTCACGCAGCGGCCATTCTCCGGGAGAATGGTGCAAATATATGGAAACTTTCGGTATCGTTAACAAAATAACAGGTATTTTTTAAGATTTTTTAAAAAGCCCTGATACACAGCCGGCCGGCCGGACATTTTCCCGGCGCAACAACCGTTCCATAAAAGCAGGCATGCCCGCCCTTCCGAAGAAGAGCGGGCACGACCCGGCAACGCGGTTTTCCCCGGCCCCGCGTCCGGATATCAGAAATGGCGGCAGGCGCGGGTCTTGTAATCGCCGTCTTTTGCAGCGCTTGAATATCCGTCGCTGCCGGTGCTGGAACTCACCTGGGCGTGTGGACCGGGAACAGTCACATCTTCCGTCGACGACCAATAATAGTAGGGATAGCTTATCGTCGTTCCGCCTATGCGGCTCAATCCTGCATTCACAAGGGTGACGTTGGCAATTATTGTCCTCAGTTCGTTGACAGCTGGCAGGAACCATTCGGTGCTGCCCTTGTCGGAACACCACTGGAACGGCGGGAAATAACTCATCTTATTGCTTTTTCTTATCACATCCTGGTTGGCGGCGCCGTCGTCCTGATTCACTGTTCCCATAGTAGTGGTTAAATAAGGTGCGTTCGCCCATGCGGTATTCCCTTTTTCGTCTTTGTGTACGATCAGTCCGAATGCCGAGGCGGAAGGTTTCGCTTTAGCGATCACTCCGACGGGAGTATTGCTGCCATAATCGTAAAACAGATCTCCGACAGAGACATTTGTATACAGGTCCATCTCACAATCCACCGATTCATCTCCCTTGGTGAACCGGACCACCAGCCTTCCTGCTTTTGTGGAACCGTCCGCACCCGGATAGGAATAGGTGGAAATAGTGGTCGTCGTCACGTTTACACCCCCCCATCCGCTTACAGGGAGCGTGTTGGTTGTTATCTCAGCCTTGTCGGGCGTTCCCAGCGTCGTGGTAATATTCCTGACTATCGTCTGTCCCATATAATGTCCGCTATACACGTATGTTCCTGTGAGTTCCATTTTCACGGATGGCTGAGCGACGGCGACGGTCTCGGTTTTTCCTGCGCCGGCGATAACGACCTTCGCATCGCGGATTTTGCCGGTGGTGTTATTGGCCGTAAGCGCAGTGAGGGTAATGGTCTGGTTCCCTGTACCGCTGGCGGGCAGCGCCGTACACCAGCTCTTCCCGTCGGTCACCTCCAGGCTCCATGAGGTGTCGGAAATGATGTCGAACGTTGTCTGTACTGCCGCGTCTCCGCTGGAGAAAGCCGCATTTTTGGAACTTACGCCTACGGTTTTCGACGGGCGGGTCACATTGATGGTTTCTGTCTTTCCTGCGCCGCTGACGGTAATCGCCGCCGTCTGCTCCTGCCCGGTGGCGTTTTCCGCGGAAGCGGTGATCTTAACGGTCCGGTTTCCCTTGCCGTTGCCCTCGGGGTCTATCGAACACCATGTTCCGCCGGTGACGAGGGTCACGATCCACGAGGCGTTGGATGTGATGTCGAATGTGACAAATCCGGCGCTCCCGTCGGAGAAAGCAGGGGTTTTTGTGCTGACGGTAAGTGCTTCGGGTTCCGGCTCCGGGCTTTTCTTACAGCCTGCAAAGACCGCTGAGCCCGTCACGAGGGCGGCCGCGGTTAAAACTGACAGAAAGTTGATAGTCTTCATCTGGATTTGATTTAAGTTAGTGTTTGTCGTGTTCGCCGTGCGGTGTAAGACCGATCAGGAAAGGCTCCGGCCTCATCACAAAGATACCGGCCTGCCATCTTTACGGGAAATTTTGAGCGGTGGAATTTGTCACGATTCGTCAAAATTCTGTCACGATTCGTCAATTTTAAACAAAAAGGAGCTTTTGAATCGGGGATAATGCCGCCAAACAGGACAAAAGATCGGCGGCTCATCTCCGGGCACAGGAATCCTTGCCGGAACCGATCCTGCATTTTGGATTTTGCAGAATATTTCTTATATTTATTATCTTTTAAAATCATCGGATGACCGGACTCTACATACATATCCCTTTCTGCAAGCAAAAATGTGCCTACTGCGATTTTTACAGTCGGAACGCCGACGGCGGATTTGATGATAAAGCAGGCGGCACATCCGAAACTATCGGCACAGCGCCGCCGTCACTGCGAAATCAGAACACCGATGGCGGTTTAATGTCGGGGTTTCTCGAGGCTTTGATGCGGGAAATGGAGTTCCGCCGCGATGCGGTTCCGGGCAGACGGCTCGACACTATATACATAGGAGGCGGAACTCCCTCTCTCCTGTCACCCGCGCAGTTGCAATCCATACTCGACCGGGCGGCGGAATTGTGGGACCGCACGGGGCTGAAAGAGGTCACGGTCGAGGCGAATCCCGAAGACCTTACGGACGAATACACCGCGCGTTTGGCAGAAACCGGCTTCAACCGTCTGAGTATCGGCATACAGTCTTTCGACGACAGTTTGCTGCGGCTGATGAACCGCCGTCATTCGGCGCAAAGGGCGCGAGATGCCGTGCGTACGGCACAGGAGGCAGGTTTCGGAAATATTACGATCGACCTGATCTACGGCATTCCAGGGATGACGCACGGGCAGTGGGAGCGATCGCTAGACGAGGCGGTGGGGTTGGGCGTACAGCACATTTCGGCATACCACCTCACCATCGAGCCGGGAACGCCGTTCGGACATATGGCTCGCGCGGGAAAGATTGCCGCGATCCCCGAGACCGAAAGCGAACGGCAGTACGAAACCCTGCGCCGCAAACTCTCTGGCGCCGGTTTCGAGCACTACGAAATATCGAACTTCGCGCAGCCGGGCTTTCGAGCCGTGCACAACAGCGCCTACTGGAGCGGCGAACCTTACCTCGGCGTCGGCCCGTCGGCGCATTCCTACGACGGCCGGACGCGGAGCTGGGCGGCAGCCGACACCGCAAAATATATCGCAGAGGCGGGAACGGACGCCATTTACGAGAGCGAAACGCTGTCGGAGACCGACCTGCGCAACGAATTTATAATGACCTCGCTGCGCCGGGCTGAAGGGATAGGTCTGGCGGAGATGGAGAGCCGTTTCGGACTCCGTGTGCGGGAAGATATCGCGAAGCGGGCGGCCGGATTCGTGAAAAACGGCAAGCTGAAAGAGGCAGACGGGAGGCTCTTTATCCCGCCCGAAAATTTTCTTCTCTCGGATTACATCATCAGCACGCTTTTTGCGTCTGAATAATCTCTTGCGAAAAATGAGAAGTCGAACTGAAATAAATGTCATCCCGAATGAACTGCATGAAGATATGCTGCGAAACAGAGGTCGGATATATGCGGTGAAGAGGGAACTACCTTATAATTTGAATCGCTTCAACCGCATAAATTATTTTGTAGTTTCCTCGTCGGACAGCCGGAGCCGGTAATTCCGCTTTAAGTTTTTGCGCCGTCCTCACTCGGAATGACCATTGAAGCCGGACGGAAATCAATAAAAACACCTGCGGGAGAGGTCTCCGGAATGTAACAGAAAATTAATTTTTAAATTTTTTTAATAATATAAAAATATTCGTATCTTTGCGCCCGAAATTCAGTGAGTTGTGAGATACGGATTATAACGAAGAAGAGAAAATTATGGCTAAAACCAAGCACAAAGAGCTTCCCGGAGTGGATATGCTGTTCGAAACGAGCTGGGAAGTGTGCAACAAAGTGGGAGGAATACACACCGTGGTGGCGACCAAGGCCCTTGTGGCCGGACGCTCGCTCGGTGATAATTACATACTTATAGGCCCCGATATCCACCGCGAGGGCGACAATCCCGAGTTCGCGGAAGATACCGAACTGCTGAAGGATTGGCGCCAGGCGATGTACCACGAAGGCATCCGCATCAAGATCGGACGCTGGAGAGTGGCCGGTTCGCCGATAGTCGTGCTGGTGGATTTCACCTCGCTCTTCCCGAAGAAGGACCAGGTGCTGAAATTCCTGTGGGAGACCTACAAAGTGGACTCGATAAGCGGGCAGTGGGACTATATCGAACCGGTGCTGTTCGGCTATGCGGCCGGGCAGGTGATCGAAAGCTACGTCGCGACATTCTGCAAGCCTACCGATGCGGTAACGGCTCATTTCCACGAATGGATGACCTCAAGCGGCGGCCTCTACCTGCGCAAGTTCGTCCCGAGAGTCTCGACGGTTTTCACCACTCATGCGACTGTCATGGGACGTTCGCTGGCGGGCAACGGATACCGCCTCTACAGCAACCTGGCCACGTTCAACGCCGACGAACTGGCGCGGCGCTTCAATGTCACGGCCAAACATTCGCTCGAAAAGACGGCGGCGCAGTTCAGCGATGCTTTCCTGACCGTGAGCGACATCACGGCGGCCGAATGCAAATACCTGCTCGGTAAAGAGGTCGATCTGGTCACGCCCAACGGCTTCGAGGACGATTTCGTGTGGCAGGGCGAAGAATTCGAAACAAAACGCCGCGAGGCCCGCGATATAATGATCCGCGTGGCCGAAGCGTGCTGGGACCATAAGTTCGAAAAAGAGCCTCTGATCGTCGGCACCAGCGGACGGTACGAATTCACCAACAAGGGGCTCGACGTTTTCGTAGATTCGCTCAAAAAACTTGCGGCCGTCAACCGCGACCGCGAAATTCTTGCATATATAACCGTTCCGGCGGGCAACGACGGGCCGCGCGAAGACCTCCGGGCCCACCTCGCCGACCCGAACAGTCCGCTCAACGGAGCGCTGCTGAAATACACCACGCACTACCTCTCGAACCAGGAGTGGGACCCGATCGTGCGAAGCATGTCGAACAGCATACTGCTCGACCCGGCGAGCCGCGTGAAAGTCATTTTTGTTCCGACCTACCTCGACGGCGCCGACGGCATCTTCAACAAGCACTATTACGAACTGCTCGTGGGAATGGACCTTACGGTCTATGCATCGTATTACGAGCCGTGGGGCTACACCCCGCTCGAAAGCGTCGCGTTCTCCGTTCCGACGATCACTACCACCCTGGCCGGTTTCGGAGTGTGGGCCCGCAAGGAAGATCCGAAGGGCGACGGTGTCCGCGTTGTGGAACGCACCGACGACAACGAAGGCGAAACCGTGGACAGGATCGCCTTCCTGATCGACTCATTCTCGGCCAAAACGCCCGAGGAGACCGAAAAGATACGCCAGGACGCACGCCTGCTGGCCGAAAAGGCGGAGTGGGAAAGGTTCATCAAATATTACAGCGAGGGCTACCGGACGGCGCGCGAAAATTCGTCGTCGCGGCTCAACCACGACGATTACGACACGATGGCTTCGCAGCAGGTGGTACACCGTCCGTGGAACACCAATATCCCGACCTGGACGCGGCTGATGGTCGAAAAGGCCCTTCCGCCGAGGCTCCGTGCGCTGGAAGTCATTTCGCGCAACCTGTGGTGGTCGTGGGCTCTCGACGCGCAGGGGCTGTTCGAGGGGATCGACTACGACTTGTGGCACGAAGTCGGCCGCAACCCCATAGCTTTCCTCGACCGCCTGAGCTACGCCCGTTTCACCGAACTGGAAAAAGATAAGGAGTTCCTCGAAAAACTCGACTGCGTCTACGAAAGGCTCGAAGCCTACATGGCTGAAAAAAGAGCGGCAAAAGGGCCCAAGATCGCATATTTCAGCATGGAGTACGGCCTGCACGCCTCGCTCAAGATATATTCGGGGGGCCTGGGCATCCTCGCCGGCGACTACCTCAAAGAGGCCAGCGACAAGAACGTGCCGATGGTGGCGGTGGGACTGCTCTACCGGTACGGATACTTCACGCAGAAACTCTCGGCGCAGGGTGCGCAGGAAGCGACATACGAAGCGCAGAACTTCTTCAAGCTGCCCATATCGCCCGTCCGCGACGCGAAAGGCGGCTGGGTGAACGTACAGCTGGCTCTGCCCGGACGTGCCGTCACGGCCCGCATCTGGAAATGCGAAGTCGGCCGCACCGACCTCTACCTTCTGGACACCGATCATGAACTTAACCTCGCCGAGGACCGCTCTATAACGCACTACCTGTACGGCGGCAACTGGGAAAACCGCCTGAAACAGGAGATGCTGCTGGGTATCGGCGGCATCCGCCTGCTCAATGCGCTCGGCATACATCAGGACGTTTACCACTGCAACGAAGGGCACGCGGCGTTCATCGGCATCGAGCGCGTCAAGAACCTTATACAGGAAGAGGGGCTCTCGTTCGACGAGGCTTACGAGGTGGTCCGTTCGAGTGCGCTGTTCACAACCCACACGCCGGTTCCGGCAGGGCACGATGCTTTCGACGAATCGATGATGCGCCAATATCTTTCACATTACGCCGACATCTTCGGCATCTCGTGGGAACGCTTCATGGACCTGGGGCGCACCACTGCCGGCGACACTTACGAGAAATTCTCGATGAGCTCGCTGGCTAGCCGCCTGTCGCAGGAGATCAACGGAGTGAGCTGGCTGCACGGCGAAGTGACCAAGGAGATACTGGGCGACCTGTGGCCCGGATACTATAAGGACGAACTGCACATAGGCTACGTGACCAACGGGGTGCATTTCCCGACCTGGACCGCGGCCAACATGAGGAAGCTCTACTCGCAGTACTTCCCCGAAGGGTTCGAACTGCCCGACTACAACATTCCCGCGTGGCAAAAGGTCCACAACATCGACGACGCCGAGCTGTGGAACGCGCGCATGTCGCTGAAAGGAAAGCTCATAAAGACCATAGCCAAACGCATAGCCGATCCTACACAGGCCCGTTTCAACAATCCGGGACACGTTGTAAAAGTCCGCGAAATGCTGGGCGACGAGGTGCTGACCATCGGTTTCGCACGCCGCTTCGCCACGTACAAACGCGCATACCTGCTTTTCAAGAATCTCGAAAGGCTCGAAGCGATAGTAAACAACAAGGAACGCCCCGTCAGATTCGTCTTCGCCGGTAAGGCGCATCCCAACGACAAGCCCGGACAGGACATCATAAAACGCATCGTCGAAGTGTCGAACATGCCGCAGTTCGTGGGTAAGGTGATCTTCCTGCAGAACTACGACATGGAGCTGGCCCGCCGCATGGTGCAGGGCGTCGACGTGTGGCTCAACACCCCCACCCGCCCGCAGGAAGCCTCGGGGACCAGCGGCGAAAAGTGCGTGATGAACGGCGTGCTGCAGTTCTCGGTGCTCGACGGCTGGTGGGTCGAAGGGTACAGGGAGAACGCCGGATGGATGCTCCCCATGGAACGCACCTACAAGGAGCAGGCTTTCCAGGACGAGCTCGACGCCGAGACCATCTACGCAACCATCGAGCAGGAGATCGTTCCGCTCTACTACGACCGCGGCGGAGACAATATCCCGCACGGATGGGTCGGGCGCGTGAAGAACTGCGTGGCCGACGTGGCCTCGAACTTCACCACCAACCGCATGCTGTCGGACTATGAGAACCGCTTCTACCACAAGCTGGCCGAACGTTCGAAACAGGTCGACGCCGACGGTTTCTGCATGGCTAAAAACCTTGCGGCATGGAAACAACGCGTCGAAGCGGCATGGAACGATGTGAAGATAATCCAGGTTAAGCGCTTCAACGTCGACCGCGAAGCCATCATGATCGGCAAAAACTACGGCATCGAGGTGACGATAGACACAGGGTCGCTCTCTCCTGAGGATATAGGCGTGGAATTCGTGATAGCCGCCCAGATCGAGCCCGGGGAACCGGTCAAGGTCGAAGGCCGCAAACAGCTGAATTACGTGAAAACCGAGGATGGAAATGCTGTCTACGAGGTGGATATGGTGCCCGACGAGACCGGCTCGTTCGACTTCGCGATAAGGGTTTACCCGAAGAACGATATGCTGGCCCACCGGATGGACCTGCCGCTCGTCAAATGGGCCTGACACAATTACGAATTAAAAATTACGAATTACGAATCACAGCAATAAAAGTCCTTGCTTTTTTCGTTTAATTTAATTAAATTTGGGGTATACACCCACAGCTGAAGACCAACTTTTTAAAAACAATCGCTATGTCGGTTCTGAAATTCGATAAACAGAGTCTGGGAAATCTCGAATATTCGCTCAAAAGGGAGATGCTCGCCACCGACCGCAGCGGCGGATATATGAGCACAACCATCGTCTGCTGCAACACACGCAAGTACCACGGCCTAATGGTGTGCCCCAAGGATGCCTCTGAGGACGATTACGTGATGCTGTCGTCGCTCGACGAAACGGTCATCCAGCACGAACAGTCGTTCAACCTGGCCATCCACCGCTTTCCCGGAACCTACGAACCGCGCGGACACAAGTATATAACCGACTTCGACTATACACCCACCCCGGCGATAACCTACCGCGTGGGCGGCGTGGTGCTGAAGAAAGAGATCCTGTGGATCCACAGCAAAACACAGCTGCTGATACGCTACACGCTCGTGGAAGCCACATCCGAAACGAAACTGCGCCTGAGGCCGATGCTCGCGTTCCGCAACAGGCACGCGCTGAGCCAGGCCAATATGTTCGCCGACGGCCACTCCTATCCCGTGAACAACGGCGTCAAATGCCGCATGTACCAGGATTTCCCGTGGCTCTACATGCAGACCGACTGCAAAGAGTGCGAATTCGTGGCGGCTCCGGATTGGTACTACCGTTTCGAATATCTCGAGGAAAAGGCGCGCGGGTATCCCTACCAGGAGGACCTGCTGACGCCCGGCTACTTCGAAATGGAGATCAAAAAGGGCGAAAGCGTGATATTCTCGGCCGCGTTGGACGAAATGTGGTCCGCGACGACCATCAGCGAGATTTTTAAGGGCGAACTCGACCGCCGCAGCGACAAGAAGGATTTCCTGTCGTGCCTGCGCCACTCGGCCCGCCAGTTCATATCGAGGCGCGGTGACCGCACCGAATTGATCGCCGGATGGCCCTGGTTCGGGCGCTGGGGACGGGACACTTTCATAGCCCTGCCCGGAGTCACCCTCACTCGCGGCGACGTTCAGAGCTGTATCGACGTTGTGGATACCCTGACGCGCGAAATGAAAGACGGTCTTTTCCCGAACATGGGCGAGGCCTATAATTCGGTCGACGCGCCGCTGTGGTTCTTCTGGACGCTGCAGCAGCTCGAGGAACATATCGGCCCCAAAAATATCTGGGAGTCGTACGGCCAGAAGATGAAGGACGTACTGAACGCATACCTGCGAGGCATAGGCGGCAATATCGAGGTACGCGAGAACGGCCTGGTCTGGGCGCAGCATCCCCAGTATGCGATGACCTGGATGGACGCAGTGGTCGAAGGCAAGCCCGTCACCGGACGCGAAGGCTATCAGGTGGAGATCAACGCCCTGTGGTACAACGCGGTGTGCTATACACTGGAACTTGCAAAAAAATACAAAGACGTTCAATTCGTAGCCGACTGGAAGGCTTTCCCGAACCTTATAAAAGAGTCGTTCATCGAAACTTTCTGGTCGCATGGGAATGGCTATCTGGCCGACTATGTCAATGATGCCGGGCAGAATCTGTTCGTGCGCCCCAATCAGGTGATTGCCTGCTCGATGCGCTACAAAATGCTCACCGAAGAGCAGCAACTGGATGTCCTGAAAACCATCAAGCGCCATCTGCTGACGCCCAAGGGACTGCGCACCCTCTCGCCGCAGAACCCCCTCTACCAGGGACGTTACGAAGGCGACCAGCCCACCCGCGACCGCGCGTACCACCAGGGGACCGTGTGGCCGTGGCCGCTGGAACACTACGTCAAAGCCAACTTCGACATCTGGGGCGAAAAATACCTCGAAAAAGCCGAAGATATACTCGCCGGGTTCGAAGAGGACATAGACAGCTACGGTATCGGATCGGTACCCGAAATATACGACGGAGACCCACCGCACGCACAGCGCGGAGCGATTTCGCAGGCGTGGAGCGTAGGAGCGGTGTTGAGGATAAACGAGATGATAGAAAAATACAAACAAAACTAAAATCAATTAAAACTCAAAAGACAAGGCCTGCGACGAGATGAAGCCTGAGTTTACATGACGTAAATGAGGGTTTCAGCGAGGAGCATAACGCAGGATTTTGAGGAATTAATTGATTTTCAAAATCGAAGCTATGAGAGTTCTAATGTTCGGGTGGGAATTTCCTCCACATATTGCGGGCGGTCTCGGGACGGCGACCTACGGGTTGACGCGCGGACTCGCAAAACACGGCGTAGAGGTCAAAATGGTCGTCCCGAAAGCCTACGGCGACGAGGACCAGCGTTTCGTGCGCGTGGTGAACGCGAGCGACGTGGTGACGCTCTTCGGGGATATGAAACACAAGGAGATCTGGGACAGGATGACATTCATCGAAATCGACTCCAACATGATCCCCTATGCCACGCCCGAGGAGTACGAAGCCAAACGCGAGGAGTACCTGCGCACGGGTTCGGTCCAGACCGGCGGGGATATCTGGAAGGGACGCTTCACATTTTCGGGACGCTACGGTGCCAACCTGATGGAAGAGGTGGCACGATACGCGATGGTCGCCGCCGAAGTCGCCAAACAGATGGAAGGGCAGTTCGATGTGATACACGCCCACGACTGGCTGACCTATTACGCCGGGATCGCCGCCAAGGCCGTTTCGGGTAAGCCTCTCGTCGTCCACATGCACGCCACGGAGTACGACCGCAGCGGCGAGAACATCAACCGCACGGTCTTCGATATAGAAAAGGCCGGGCTGGACGCTGCCGACTGCGTGATCGCGGTGAGCAACCTTACGCGCAACATACTCATTGAAAAATACGGCATTCCGGCCGAAAAGGTGGTGGCGGTGCATAACGCAGTGCGTTTCGCCTCGTCGCCCACGGCCGAGATCGAACGCGGCGTCGAGGACAAGATCGTCACCTTCCTGGGCCGCATCACCTACCAGAAAGGCCCCGATTATTTCGTCGAGGCAGCAGCAAAAGTGCTGAAAAGGCTCCCGAACGTGAGGTTCGTGATGGCCGGAAGCGGCGACATGATGGAACACGTCGTGAGGCGCGTGGCCGAACTGGGCATCGCCGACAGGTTCCACTTCACCGGCTTCCTGAAGGGCGACGACGTGCAGAAAATGTACAGTCTGAGCGACGTCTACGTGATGCCGTCGGTGTCCGAGCCGTTCGGGATATCGCCACTCGAAGCGATGAAATCCAACGTTCCGGTCATAATCTCCAAGCAGAGCGGCGTGGCCGAGGTGCTGGAGTACGCCGTCAAGGTGGATTACTGGGACGTGGACGCGATGGCCGATGCGATCTACGCCCTGGTTCAGTATCCGGCGCTCGCGAAAATGTTCTCGAGCAAGGGGCTCGAAGAGGTCACCGGACTGAAATGGGACAACGCGGCCGCAAAAGTCAAGGATGTTTACGAATCAGTCGCTAAATAAAATGAAAGAATAAAGATGAAAGATTATGGTCGATGCTACGCATCGGTTCTATTATAAGAATTAATTGAGCCTGCGACAGATGTCGCACAACAATTTTTCATCTTTCATTTTTCATCTTTCATATAACTCTCTTAAAATATGAAGACCATCTGCTTATATTTCCAGGTACACCAGCCCATGAGGCTGCGCAAGTACCGCTTCTTCGACATGGGAAAGAGCCACAATTACCTGGACGACGCCGCAAACCGTTCGATAATGCAAAAGGTGGCGCGCAGGTGCTACCTGCCCATGAATGCCCTGCTGCTGAAGCTGATAAACGAACACAAGGGCGCTTTTAAGGTGACCTTCTCGATCTCGGGACCGGCCGTCGCGCAGTTCAAGGCATATGCGCCCGAAGTGCTCGATTCGTTCCAGAAACTGGCTGCCACGGGGCATGTCGAGTTCCTTGCCGAAACATATGCCCACTCGCTGGCGTCGCTCGTTGACATGGGCGAGTTCCGCAGTGAGGTGAAGGCCCACGGGAAGATGATGGAGGAGGAGTTCGGCCATAAACCCAAAGCCTTCCGCAACACCGAGCTGATCTACTCCGACGCGATCGGCGCCGAGGTGGCGAAGATGGGTTTCACTACGATGCTGGCCGAAGGTGCGAAACACGTTCTGGGCTGGAAATCGCCCAACTACGTCTACGCCGGAGCGGTGGACCAGAAACTGCGCCTGCTGCTGCGCAACTACAAACTGAGCGACGACATAGCGTTCCGTTTCTCGAACCGCGAGTGGGACGAATGGCCGCTGACGGCTGAAAAATACGCGGGATGGCTCAACGACAAGTCGAATCCGGGCGAAGTGGTCAACCTGTTCATGGACTATGAAACTTTCGGCGAACACCAGTGGGCCGACAGCGGGATCTTCGACTTCATGGCGAAGCTTCCGAAAACGGCGCTCGGAAAGAAATACGACCTCGAATTCGCCACCGTTTCGGAAACCGCGAAAAAATACCAGCCGGTCGCCCTACTCCACTCGCCCCACGCGATGAGCTGGGCCGACGAGGAGCGCGACGTGACGGCATGGCTGGGTAACGAACTGCAGGACGAGGCTTTCTCGAAACTCTATGTGCTGAAAGATAAGGTCAGGGCGGTGAATAATCCGGACTTCGACTTCGTGTGGAGTTTTCTGCAGAACTCGGACCACTTCTATTATATGGCTACCAAGTGGCTGAGCGACGGCGACGTGCACACCTATTTCAACCCCTACGGTTCGCCCTATGAGGCTTTCATCAACTACATGAACGTTCTTAGTGACTTCTCGATAGAACTCGACCGTCAGTTGGCGGCCAAAAGTAAGAAAACAGCCGTCAGCGCCTGATAAGCAGACAGGATAAAACAACAAAGGAGAACCCGAAAGTTCTCCTTTGTTGTTTTATTATGGAAACTTCGACTTTAAGCCGATGCACTTTCCTGTGCCGCGCAATCCGCGCAGACACCCTTATACGACAGTTGTACACTGTGGACGATCATCCCTTCAGGAGCGTTTTTCACAGCGAACCTGCCGTCCCTGAGCCACACGTCGGAAACAGCGCCGCACACGCGGCAATAAGCGTGCCCGTGAACCGAAGTGTCGGCGTCGAAACGTTCGCACGCCGGGTCGATGTCGATCGCCAGGATCGCCCCGCGGCTCTCGAGTATCTTCAGCGTATTATAGACGGTAGTTTTCGACAGCGTGGGCATTTCGGGCGAGAGCGCCGAATATATCTGCTCTACTGTGGGATGGATGCGGTTGTCGAGCAGGAAGCCCATAACCGCCATTCTCTGGGCCGAAGGACGAATTCCGTGTGACAGAAGGCATTCCCGGACTTTCATGGTTGGTGTCATATTTGTATTGATATCCACTTTGACAAAACTACAAAAAATAGAGAAAATATCCATACAATAAATTGCACGAAACGGGAAAAAACCCACATAAAATACGATAAGAGAAATACGGCGCAACTATTGTTGCGATTTTAGAAACACATCAAGCCTTAAACCAGATCAATGAATGTTTCGTTTGTTGAGTTCGGCCGAATAACGCCTGGCGTTCTGGAGATGCTGGCTGTAGCTTTCGGCGAAATTGTGATAGCCTGAAAAATCCTCTTTCGCACAGAAATAGATGTATTTATGCGACTTGTAATCGAGGACGGCATCGATGGCCGCTATCGACGGCATGCAGATCGGAGTGGGCGGAAGGCCCTTGTTGCGGTATGTATTGTAAGGAGAATCGGCCTGCAGGTGTTTTTTCAGTATGCGCCTCAGCGTGAAATCGCCCATCGCGTATTTGACCGTAGGGTCGGCCTGCAGAGGCATCCCTGTGTTAAGGCGGTTCAGGTAAACACCCGCCATTGTGGGCATTTCATCGGTCTTCTGCGTCTCTTCGCAAAGTATCGAAGCCAGCGTGATGGCATCCATCCTGTTCAGACCGGTGCGTTTCAGCTTTTTTTCGCGTTCGTCCGTCCAGAAACGGTCGTACTCCTTTTTCATTCGGGCGACAAACTCTTCGGGCGTCACCGTCCACCAGAATTCATATGTATTGGGAATGAACACCGAAAACATTTCCAGCTCATTTTTGAAACCGTATTCGGCCAGTATCTTCGGGTCGTTCATCGCGGCCTGCAGCGAGACCGAGTCGGCCTCTATCTGCTTTGCGACACGCCCTGCCAACTGCGCAGGCAGGCGCGAAGCCCTTACGACAACATTGACCGGGGTCTGCTGTCCCAGGTTTAGCATCCGGGCTATGTCGATCACGCTCATGCCGTTTTTCAGCACATAGTGCCCCGGCTTGACTTTTTCGGTGAGGCCGATGCGCCCGGAGTATATTTCGAAAGGCTTGACGAAGCGGATCTTTTCGCCTGCACGCAGCGAGTCGACGAGAGTAGGGAAATCGGTCCCGCGCGGAACATAGAGCGAGCCTTCGTTCACAACGGCGTCGCCCTTGGCCACATAAAGGACGGAACATACGGCTGCAGCTCCCAGTATTACCACTGCGGCGGCAAGCCAGATTATTATTTTTCGGGTCTGTTTCTTCATTATTGATTCAAGAAATCGTTTTGTCATCCCGACAGAGGCAGACGAATCCGGATTCAAGATATTGTAATTAAACCTCTGCCTACGAGGAAACTTCCTTATAATAAAGCGGTAGGTTCCTCGTCGGTCGATAGACCGTTTAATTCTGCATTACCTCATAAAATCGACCTCGCTCGGAATGACTTTAAATTCAGTTTTCGCGACAAAGATATTTATTTTTTGGTTACTCGCCGTTTTTTCCTATTTTTTCATCGGGTAAGTCTCACACGACCAGCTCCTGCTGAATCCCCCAGGGTCGGAAGGCAGCAAGGGTAGGCGGTCGAAGCGGTGCGATGTGAGTAGCTTACCCTTTTTTATTTCAATTAATTGAAATAAAAAAGGGTAGAAACTCATACTATGAAACGCCATCCCACATCTGAAAATTGTCTGTTTTCAGCAACTATGGACAATACCTCTTTAAAACGCCGGGTGGCCGTGACAGGCTCGACCGGGATGATCGGCAGCCATCTGGCCGCGGAGATGGTGCGTGCCGGTTATGCCGATGTTATACTTCCCGTGCGGAGCTGCGGACGGATCGAAAACCTGCGTCGGACTTTCCAGCGCGTCGGCGTCGAATGGCCCGGAGAAGGTATTCTGACCATCGTCGAGACAAGTCTGACGGATCCGGCGACGCTCGCAGAGGTTTTCCGCGGGGTCGATACCGTAGTTAACTGCGCCGGGGCCATCATGACCGGCGACGGGATGACCGGACAGCAGCTTATCGAAAACAACGTTGCGGTGGCGCGCGGTGTGGCCGAAGCCGCCGTCGCGGCCGGAGTGCGCCGGATAATCCACACGAGTTCCATTATCGTACTCGCCCCGAACGCAACCGAAGCGCCCATTACCGAAGAGAATCCCGCACACGGCGACCACGGAAGCGCCTATGCCAGAAGTAAATTCCTGGCAGACTGCGAAATGCAGCGCGCCGCCGATGCCGGCATATCGCTTACGATACTCTATCCCGCAGTAGTACTGGGCGAGGGGGACTGGTCGATGAACGGAAGTTCGGCGCTGATTCCGATGATCTCGGGCGGCATACCGTTCTACACCGGCGGGGTTATGGCCTATGTGGATGTACGCGACGTCGCGCGCGCGTATATTGCCGTCGACCGATGCCCGGCATCCGAAGGAGAGAATTTTATCATCGCCGGAGAATGCCTCTCCTACCGCGAACTGATAAGCCTCGGAGCCGAAGCGGCCGGACGGCGCAAACCATTCATAAAGGTAGGAAAAATTTTGGCACTGTCCATCTATGGTATGATCCGCCTTGCAACAGCCTTGCGCCTTATGAAAAATCGTGGCATTACCCGCAGCAACATCGACAGCATACTGAAAGGCAACCGCTACAGCGGCGAAAAACTGACGAACGTATGCGGATCCCGGTACACGCCCCTGCGGGAGACGGTCGACCGGGTCGTTAAGACTTATCTTCAAGAAAACAAGCCCCAGAAATAATGTCATTCCGAAACGCAGTGAGGAATCTGCCACATATTGAGCGGTAGATCCCTCGCCGCTGCGCTTACCTCGGGATGACATTATCCCACAGCGTTATCCGGACTATTTTCGGGCCAGCGGATGGTGCTCGTCGATGGTCTTTTTCAGGTGTGCGGTGTCGAGATGTGTATAGATCTCGGTCGTGAGGATGCTCTCGTGGCCCAGCATCTCCTGGACCTGGCGGATGCTCGCGCCGCCTTCCAGCAGGTGGGTCGCAAAACTGTGGCGCAGAGTGTGCGGACTAACCGTCTTGTCGATCCCGGCGGCAGCCGTGACCTCTTTTATGATCGTGAAGATCATCACGCGCGTCAGTCCCTTGCCACGGTTGTTCAGGAACAGCGTGTCGATATTGCCGCGGCCGTCGCGCACGGCAAGGTACTTCCGGATGCGGTCGCGGGCCGCCGCACTCACCGGTACCAGACGCTGTTTGTCGCCTTTGCCTGTCACGCGGATAAATCCGTCGTCGAAAAAGAGGTCGCCCAGACGCAGGCCAGTGAGCTCCGAGACCCTCAGGCCGCAGCTGTAAAGCGTCTCGAGCATCGCCGCGTTGCGGATACCGAGGTCGGTGGTCTCGTCCACCGCGCCAATGATGCGGTCGATCTCGCCCGTCGAAAGCACTTCTGGGAGTTTGCGCCCGATCTTCGGGCCGTCGATGAACTCGGCGGGCGACGAATCTATCACCTCCTCGAGCAGCAGGAAGTTGAAAAAACTTTTCACACCGCTCAGAATTCGAGCCTGGGTGGCCTTTTCGGCCCCTAGATCGTACAGCGACGCCATGAAAGCCTCGACCATCGGGGCCGTCACCCATCTGGGCGCGACATTGTATTCCGCCGTGACGAACCCCGCGAACTGCCCCAGATCACGCATATACGACTCCACAGTGTTGTCCGAGAGCCGTTTTTCGAGCTTTATATAGTTGCGGTATTTGCGGGAAAGTTCATCCCAGCGTTTTAGTGCCTCTGCCATAGGCACAAATGTAGCTAATTGAAAATTGAAAATTGAAAATTGAAAGTGAAAAAGGATGCAAAACACAGTTTCGCACTTCAATTTATGATTCATGATTCATGATTCATGATTTCATTTTCCTAACTTTGCGGGGTCAAAGATAAGAAAATGGTGGATACGGATTATCTGGTAATAGGCAGCGGAGCGGCGGGACTGAGTTTCGCGCTGAAGGCTGCCGACAACGGCCGCGTGACGATCGTCACGAAGTCGGCGGTGACGGAGAGCAACACCCGGTTCGCGCAGGGCGGCATAAGTTCTGTAACCGACGAGGCGGACTCTTTCGAGAAGCATATCGAAGATACGCTGGTGTGCGGAGCGGGCAAGTGTGACCTCGACGCGGTGAACCTCGTCGTGAGGCGGGCACCGGAGCTGATCCGCAACCTGATCGATTGGGGAACGCGGTTCGACCGCAAATCCGACGGGAGCTACGAGCTTGCGCGCGAAGGGGGCCACACCCAGCACCGCATACTCCACCATAAGGACCTGACGGGGGCCGAGATCGAACGCGCACTCGTCGAACAGGCCCGCAAGCACCTCAACATCACCATCCTGGAGAACCATTTCGCGGTCGACCTGCTGACGCAGCACCACCTGGGAGAACTGGTCACCAAGCACAGCAGGAAGATAGTCTGTTTCGGGGCCTACGTGCTGAATTTGGAAACCGAAGAGATACACACTTTCCGCGCGAAATTCACGGTCGTTGCGACGGGGGGCGTGGGCAACGTCTACCACACCACAACCAATCCCCACGTTGCAACCGGCGACGGGATCGCCATGGTCCACCGCGCGAAAGGGGTCACTCAGGATATGGAGTATATCCAGTTCCACCCCACTTCGCTCTACAATCCGGGAGAGCGGCCGTCGTTTCTCATTTCCGAGGCTATGCGCGGTTTCGGGGCGGTACTCAGGCTGCAGGACGGCGAAGAGTTCATGCAGCGATATCATCCGATGGGGTCGCTGGCCCCGCGCGACATAGTGGCCCGCAGCATCGACCATGAAATGAAGATACGCGGCGACGACTACGTCTATCTGGACGTGACCCACCGACAGGCGCAGGAGACCATCGACCACTTTCCGAACATCTACGAAAAGTGCCTCTCGATCGGCATCGACATCACGCGCGACATGATCCCGGTGGTTCCGGCGGCGCACTACTGCACGGGCGGCGTGAAGGTCAACCTCAACGGCGAAACATCCATCAAACGGCTCTACGCACTGGGCGAAGCGTCGTGTACGGGCCTTCACGGAGCCAACCGCCTCGCGTCGAACTCACTTATCGAGGCCCTAGTCTACGCCGACCAGGCAGCGCGCCATACCTCACCGCTTCTGGAGTGGGTCGAGCTACAGGAAGGTATTCCCGACTGGAACGACGAAGGCACGGCCGCTCCCGAAGAGATGGTACTCATCACCCAGAATGCCAAGGAGATGCAGCAGATAATGAGCAACTACGTGGGGATCGTGCGCTCGAACCTGCGCCTCGACCGCGCCATGCGGCGTCTGGAGACGATCTGGTGGGAGACCGAGGAGCTATACGGGAAAACCACCCCGAGCAAACCCTTGTGCGAGCTTCGCAACATGATAACCGTGGGTTACCTGATAATCAAGCAGGCACGCCTTCTGAAAGAGAGCGTCGGCCTGCACTATTCAACCGATTATCCTGTAACCGAGTAAGACGATAATGTCAAAATCATTGCCGTCTGCTTTAGCTGACGGATAACAAAGAGCCTCATTCCGATCGGGCTTCAGCCCAAATAAAAAACAGTTGGGCTAAAGCCGGAGTTGTTGCGGCATCGGTATCCGTCGGTTAAAATCGACGGCAATGAAAGATTTCCCTTTCTTATTTGCTGAAAGTAATCTCGTCGAGCAGCCACTGAGCACCGCCTACCTTCTGGATCACGAACATCACGTAGCGGATATCCACCGAAATATTGCGGCAGATCTCAGGGTCGAACTCGATGTCGCTCATCGTGCTGAGCCATGTGCGGTCGAAGTTCAACCCCAGAAGCTCGCCGCGGGCGTTCAGGATCGGACTTCCGGAATTGCCTCCCGAAGTGTGGTTCGTCGCGATGAAACAGACCGGAACCGTCCGGCGGCCGTCCACCTCAGCCGTCCAGCGGCCGTAATCGCGAGCCGCGTAGAGTTCTCGCAGGCGGTCGGGAATATCGTAGTCATAAATATCGGGATTGTCCTTAGCCATGATGCCGTCGATGGTGGTCGTGCAGTCGTGCCACACGGCATCCTCATAGCGGTAGCCCTCTACTTCGCCGTATGCTATGCGCAGCGTGGAGTTGGCGTCGGGATAAAACCGGCGCTCCGTGTCGAACTCCATCAACGCTTTCATGTACAGCTTGTACCATTTGGATATCGACGGCATCGAACTTAGTTGCGGCCAGGATGCATGTGTCGAAGGGTGCAGTGAGCTTGCAGCTTTGCCGGTCACATGATGCATGGGGTCTGAGCCGATGGCGTCGACGAGCGAACTGTCGCGCAACGCCCCGAAGAATTTTTCGCGCGACACGAATACGCTGTTGTCGAATATCCAGTCGGCAATGGCATCATAACCCCCGAGCGAGTCCGCAAGCCGAGTGATATAAACCTGTTCCACATCGGAATATTCCATCAGCCCTCTCAGCATTTCGGCCGCTATGCGGCGGTCGATCCCCGGTTCGTAATCTTTATAGAAAGCCTCGGCCGCTTCCACATCTTCCGGAAGCAAACCTTTGCCTTTGGTCTTCATGAGGGCGGCCATAATATCTGTAATGAAGGAATTCAGCTCTATTGCACGGACCGTTTCCTGGAGCAGTTGGGCGCGGTAAAAACCAGTGCTGTTTTTTGCATAAGCCACTTCCAGGCTGTCCAAAAGATGTGCGTATTCGGGTCGTGAGGCGGCCCAGGCGCGGAATTCAGCCTCGTAAGCGAGTTTGGTTTCAATCGTGCCCATACGTTTGAGACCGCGGCTCTCGCCCTGCCATTTTTTCCAGCCGTTGGCTATCGAGGCGTGCTTCGAGGCGTATTTTATGCGCGTGGCGGGATCGGCGTCGCTGGCGGCTCTGATGATATCGAGCCTCCGGGTACGCAGGTCGATGCGCATCGGGTTCGATCGTTCGAGGATATAGCGGACGGCGTCGGAAGTGACATATTCCTGGGTGGTGCCGGGAAAACCGTAGACGAAAGTGAAGTCGCCCGGTTTGAATCCTTTGTCGGAAACGGTGAAAAATTTTGCGGGTTTGTACGGCACATTGCCGGGGGAGTAACCGGCCGGCCGGTTGTCGGCGCCGGCATAGATGCGGAAAACCGAGAAATCGCCCGTGTGGCGCGGCCACATCCAGTTATCGGTGTCGCCGCCGAATTTACCGATCGACGACGGCGGCGCGGCCACCAGCCTGACGTCCGTAAAGACCTCGTAAACCCACAGCCACTGCTGGTTGCCATAATAAATCGGCTTGATCTCGGCTTTGTAGCGCCCGCCCTTCTCGGCCTCTTTAAGTATCTCCGCACGGCGTCCGGCGGCAACCGCTTCCGTCACGTCCTCCATGCGGACCATTATCTTCACAGTAAGTCCCGGATTGGGCAGTTCTTCATCCTTGTTCATCGCCCAGAAGCCGTTCGTGAGGTAGTCGTGTGCGAGGCTGCTGTGCTTTTGTATCTCTCCGTAACCACAGTGGTGGTTGGTGAGCAGCAGTCCTTCTTCGGAAACTATCGCTCCCGTACAGCCGCCGCCGAACATCACAATGGCATCGCTCAGCGACGGCTTATCGGGGCTGTAGAGGTCTGCGGCTTTCAGCTTGAAACCCTTTTTGCGCATCTCTTTTACCTGGCCCTCGATCTGTGACGGGAGCCACAATCCCTCGTCGGCAAAGGCCGGAAATGCCAGAAAACCGGCAATAATTAATGTGAAAAATCTTTTCATATCCATTTTTTCATTCTTCATTTTTCATTTCTATGTTCATCTCGAAAAAATTTTCGAGATGAACATAGATGGCCTGCATTGGCATTCCCATCACGTTGTAGAACGACCCCTCGATGCGGCTCACACCCACGTATCCGATCCACTCCTGGATGCCGTATGCGCCTGCCTTATCCATCGGCTTGTAAGTATCGACGTAGTACTCTATCTCCTCGTCCGACAGCGGGCGGAACCATACTTCGCTTTCGACGCTGAACCCGTCGCGCCTCTCCGCACTGCGCAGGACGACGCCCGTGATGACCTTATGCGACCTGCCGGAGATCTGCCTTATCATTAGCACGGCTTCATCACGGTCGTACGGTTTGCCCAGGACTTCGCCGCCGCAAACGACTATCGTGTCAGCCGTCAGCAGGATATCGCCGCCGATCAGGGGCCATGGATACATCGACGACTTGAGCGAAGCGAGATACCCGGCAACCTCTTCTGCAGGCATATCGGCAGGCCACACCTCGTCAACTTCGTACGGGTCGGCGAGCGTGAACGGCAGACCGCTTTCCGTAAGGATATCCCTGCGGCGCGGCGAATGAGACGCAAGTATCAGGTTCTTATCTTTTAACTTGTTCTTCAGCAGCATCAGCGTTTAATTATGGCAACTTAAATATAATGGAAAGAAAAAACAACAGTAAAAGAGCATAAATCCAAAATTTTAATCTCCCCGACCATTTTTTAATTTCTTCTTTATAATCCTCATTGTCAGTTGGTTTCAGGTGATCATCTATCGTCATTCTGAAAATTGACGGCAGGCCGTGCTTTGTACGAATGCGAATCGTTAAAATAATGCCGTAAATATTCAGGCCAAAGGCGGCAGCGAAAAGTATGGTAGGAATAATTGGCATATCAGAATTTATTATATATCCACCGCGGCAGCCGTTTCATTTAATCTGAAAGTTCAATAGTTCTTCACCTTCGAGCGAGGCGGCCAGCCGGTCGCCTGGACTTACAGGGCCGACCCCGACCGGAGTGCCCGTGTAGAGCAGGTCGCCCATCCGGAAGGTCACGAATCGCGAAACGTACGCTATCAGCTCGTCGACCGCGAATATCATTTCGGACGTATTGGCTTTTTGACGCGCTTCGCCGTTGAGCCGCATCTCGAAGTTCAAATCCTGAATGTCGCCGCCCAAGTCCGCCAGTTTCAGAAAACGCGGCGACAGTGCGGCCGAGCGGTCGAAAGCCTTGCATATCTCCCACGGAAGGCCCTTTGCAATACACTCGCGCTGGATATCGCGGGCCGTGAAATCTATCCCCAGCCCCACTTCGTCGTAATAACGGTGGGCGAATTTCCGCTGAATGGCGCGGCCGACGCGGTTTATCCTCACCACCAGTTCGCACTCGTAGTCGACCTGGTTGCTCCAGTCCGGAACATAGAACGGATCGTTGTTGCGCAACAGGGCCGTATCGGGTTTCATGAAGAACTGCGGCTGCGCCGGACGCTCCTGCGTATGGTCCAGTTCAACGACATGCGCACTGTAATTACGTGCTATACAAATAATTTTCATTTTTCGTTTTTCAGTAGTTCTGCCATTTTTTTTCCGAAGCGATCGGACGCTCCGGGACCGCCTATCACAGTGCGTAATTCAGCGAAATCTCTCAACATTCGGGCTCGATTTTTTCCTTCTTCAATTGAATCGCCGTGGCCGTTGCCACCGCCGTCGGCGTTCCGACCACCCGGAAGTATGCCTGCAAGTTCCTTTTCGGCGCGGTCGGTCTTCATCGACGACTGCACCAGCTCCACAATGGACTCGCGTCCCAGAACGAGGTTGACCAGCGAGATGAACGGGACTTTCAGGAAATAAGGTTTCAGGGCGGCGTATATGGGGTTCGTGCGGTAGAAAACCACCTCGGGAACATTCATAAGGGCGGTTTCGAGCGTTGCGGTACCTGACGTCACAACTGCCGCGACAGAGTTTTTCAGCACCGCATAGGTCTGGTCGCACACAAGCCTCACATCGGTTCCGGCAAGCAGTTTTTCGTATTCCGTGCGGTCGATCCACGGTACTCCCGCGACAACGAACTGGTACGACGGGAACTTCCGCGCCACCTTCGCCATCAGCGGCAGGTTGTCGGCTATCTCGCCGCGGCGGCTCCCGGCCAGAAGTCCCACCACGGGCCGTTCGTCGAGGCCGTTGGCGCGCCTGAATTCTTCACCGGAGGGCAGCGACGCGCTCCGTTCGGCGATCTCATCTACAAGCGGATTACCCTCGTAAATGCCCTCGATGCCCTTGCCGCGGAAATACTCGATCTCGAATGGGAAGATGATGAAAAGCCTGTCGACATACTTGCGGATACGTTCGACGCGCCTCTCCTTCCACGCCCAAACTTTCGGGGCGATATACCAGAACGTCTTGATGCCTAACCCGTGCGCATATTCCGCCATACGGAAATTGAAACCCGGATAATCGATCAGGATCAGCACGTCGGGTGCCCAATCCCGGATGTCGGCCTTGCACTCCTTTATCTGCCTCAACACCGTGCCGAGATTCGCCGCCACCTGGAAAAAACCGAAAAAAGAGGTCTCTCTGTAATGTTTCACAAGGTTCGCCCCGCCCCCGACGGCAGCCATGCGGTCGCCGCCCCAGAAACGGAACTCCGCCTGCGGGTCGCTTCCGAGGATACCCTTCATCAGTTTCGACCCATGCAGATCCCCTGAAGCTTCTCCTGCTATCAAATAGTATTTCATAATTATCCTTTAACTACTTTTTGACCAGCAAAAAGTAGCAAAAACTGGCCGAGGTTCCAAAAAGCTACTGCGGCTTGTCTAAAATGGTACACCCTTGAGCTAACGCGGAGCTATCGCACATGGTTGAATTCCATTTTAGTCTGCGCCTCCGTTTTACGCTTTTTGAAAACTCGGATTCTTTTTATTTATTATTTATCAAGCAGGTCCGGTCGGAGGCGTCTGGTGCGTTCGTAAGCCTGCTCCTCTTTCCATTTGTCTATCTCGGCAAAGTTGCCCGAAAGCAGGATATCCGGAACCTTCCAGCCGTTGAATTCGGCCGGGCGGGTGTAGACCGGCGGGGCCAGCATATCGTCCTGGAAGCAGTCCGTGAGGGCCGACTCCTCGTCGCCTATCGCGCCGGGGACTATCCTCACGACACTGTCGACGATCACCGCCGCCGCCAGTTCGCCGCCAGTCAGCACATAGTCGCCGATGCTTATCTCGCGAGTAATAAGGTGGTCGCGGACGCGCTGGTCGAGCCCCTTGTAGTGGCCGCACAGGATGATGATGTTGCCGAGCATCGAAAGGCGGTTGGCCTCGTGCTGGTCGTAGGTAATGCCGTCGGGCGAGGTGTAGATCACTTCATCGTAGTCACGCTCCGAACGCAGTTTTTCGATCAGCCGGAAGACCGGTTCGGGCTTCATCACCATCCCCGCCTCGCCGCCGAACGGGTAGTCGTCGACCTGGCGGTGCTTGTCTGTGGTATAGTCGCGGATGTTGTGTACGACTATCTCGACAAGCCCGGCCTTCTGCGCGCGTTTGAGTATAGACTCGTTCAGGGGCGAGACCAATAACTCCGGTACAACTGTCAATATATCTATCCTCATTCTTCGATCAGGTGTTTTAGTTCGTCGTGGCGGTGTCCGGGTATGAAAACGATGTCCTTGTCGCCCTCTTCGCGCATCAGCGAGACTAATCTGCCATTTTTTAGCACATATCCGGCGTACCCCCAACCTCGGAAAAGTTCAAGTATTTCGCGGCGGTTCGGGCCTCCGGTCTCGATCAGCACGACGGGCATGAACCGCTCGATGACGGGCGACATTTCGGGTATCACAACCGTTTCGTAACCTTCGATATCGCATTTGATGAAGTCGAGGCGCGTGAGTCCTCTGAAAAGTTCGCTCCCGCGGTACATCTCCGCCCTAAACTTTACCTCGGCGTTCTCGTATTCATCGAGGCTCATCACGCTATTGCGCCCTGTTCCCATATATCCGGTATACCGCGACGAGTTGTTGCCAAGAAAGATACATTTCTCCTCGGCGCCAAGCGCATAGGGCATGATCTCGACATTGCCACATTTGCGCACGTTGCGCCACAACACATTGAAGATCGGTTCCACCGGTTCGACGGCATAGACTTTTCCTTGCGCACCCACAAGGCGGCTCAGTATCCGCGAATAATACCCGAGGTTCGCACCGATGTCGATGACCGTGTCGCCCCGCCGGACGAGGCGTTTCAGGAAACGCGGATACTCGTAGGCAGGAGAGTTCTTCCCCAGCCCGAGCCGGTAGCCTATGAAAAACATACGGCTGACGACCGTCAGGTAATTATCAAGGGAAAGGCTCCGATACAGCGTCTTTTTTATGCTGTTTGTCAGGCTCATGAAATCGTAATTCGTAATTTGAAATTCGTAATTCAATATTTAACGTCGCCGTCGATGACCTCCACGATGAACGGGTTGTTGGCCGCTTCGTGGGCGATGGTGGTGTCGGGACCGTGGCCGGGGTATACGCGGACATCGCCGCCCAGCGGAAGAAGGTTCTCAAGGATGCTGCGCATGATCCAGCTGTAATCGCCGCCCGGGAGATCGGTGCGCCCGATGCTGTCGGCGAAAAGAGTGTCGCCCGTGAAGACCACGCGGCTCTGCGGTTCGAACAGCGCGACATGCCCCGGAGTATGACCCGGAACCGGAATGATCTGCAGCGCCGTGTTGCCGAACTTTATCTCGCCGCGCCCTTTCAGGTCGATATCGACCGTCGGCATGCCGCCCAACTGCATCCCGTAGACATAGGCCGACGGGCCCATCGAGTCCAGCAAAAACTGATCTTCCGAGTTCAGGGCGAACGGGACCCCGTAGGTCTCCTTCAGGTAATCCACCCCCAGCAGGTGGTCGAAATGGCCGTGGGTATTGACCGCGAGAACCGGCTTCAACCCCTTTTCGGCAATAAATTCCGACAGGATTTTATCCTCTTTCGCAGCATAGTTCCCGGCGTCTATCACGGCCGCCTCGCCCGTTTCGTCCCACACGACATAGGTGTTTTCGGCTATGGGATTGAACTGAAATCGTGCTATGTTCATCATGACTTATTTTATTCCAAACACAAAGGTATCATTTCTTAACTACTTTTTGACCAGCAAAAAGTAGCAAAAACTGACCGAGGCACGAAAAAGCTACCGCGAAGCACCTAAAACGATACAACGGGCGTCTATTCGCGCCCGACTTCGGGGTACCCCGTTGACTTCATTTTAGTCGCTTCGCCTGTTTAACGCTTTTTCGTAACTCGGATTTTATTTTTAGCCGCAACTATGCCTATCTTTGCAGACTAAACAATAGTTTATGGGCAGAAAGAGGAAAGACAACCCCGTGATCGGGGGGCTCGAGATAACAGGTCTGGCGGCCGAGGGGAAAGCGATGGGGCATCACGACGGAATGGTGGTATTCGTTCCGCTGACCGTGCCGGGCGACGTGGTGGACGTGCAGGTACGCACAAAACGCCGCCGGTTCATGGAAGCGTACGTCTTGCGCTATGTGAAAAAATCGCCGATGCGCGAGGAGCCTTTCTGCGAACATTTCGGCGTGTGCGGCGGATGCAAATGGCAGAATCTGCCCTACGCGGAACAATTGAAATTCAAACAGCAGCAGGTCGCGGACCAACTCACGCGCATCGGAAAAATGGAACTGCCCGAGATCAGCCCCATCGCCGGCTCGGCAAAAACAACGTTCTACCGCAATAAGCTCGAATACACTTTTGCGCCCCGGCGGTGGCTCACAAACGAAGAGATAGCGGCCGGGGGCGGTCGGAACGCCGACGGCGATAAAAAAGACGAGGACAACGACAAACTCAATTCACCGGAACCGGCATTGGGGTTCCATATCCCGGGCATGTTCGACAAGATACTCGATATACACAAATGCTGGCTGCAGCCCGATCCGTCGAATGCAATACGGCTGGAGACCAAACGCTTCTGCATCGGGAACGGTTACGAATTCTACAACATCCGCGAACACACTGGCCTTGTCCGCAATATGGTCATCCGCACCTCGTCGACGGGCGAAACGATGGTGATAATGGTCTTCGCACAGCCCGACTGCGAACGCATCGGCGCGCTGATGGAGCACCTGAAGAATACCTTCCCAGAGATCACTTCGCTGATGTACATGGTCAACACCAAGCTTAACGACTCTACGGGCGACCTCGATGCGAAACTCTACGCGGGACGGGACCATATCTTCGAGGAGATGGAGGGGCTGCGGTTCAAGATCGGACCGAAATCGTTCTACCAGACCAACTCGGAGCAGGCTTACGAACTCTACAAGGTGGCGCGGGATTTCGCGGGGCTGACCGGCACCGAAACCGTCTACGACCTCTACACCGGGACCGGGACCATTGCCAATTTCGTGGCGCGGCAGGCGGCGAAAGTGGTCGGCGTGGAGTATGTTCCCGAGGCGATAGAAGACGCGCGGGTCAATTCGGACTTGAACGGGATCGCGAATACGGTCTTTTACGCCGGGGATATGAAAAACGTGCTGAGCGACGCTTTCGTCGAGGCCAACGGCCGTCCGGACGTCGTCATACTCGACCCTCCGAGGGCAGGGGTGGACACTCCGGTCATCGACGTCATACTGCGCGCGGCACCCGAAACCATCGTATATGTGAGCTGCAATCCGGCAACCCAGGCCCGCGACCTGGCCCTTATGGATGAACAATATAAAGTCGTTGCGGTCCAGCCGGTCGATATGTTCCCCCACACCCACCACGTCGAAAATGTGGTGAAACTCGTCCGCAGGAAATAATTGCACGAAATATGCGTTAAGTTTGTAAAACCAAAAACCAACGATAAAATCATGAAAAAAATCATCTTTATGGCGGCGGCACTGCTGATCGCAGGCTCCGCGGCAACGGCACAACAAACAATCCAGGCATTCCAATACGAAGACGCCATACAGGTCTCCGGCAAGGCTGAAAAAAAGGTCACTCCCGACGAGATCTATGTGGCCATCACCGTCAAAACCGGAGATATCAAAGGCCAGAGCGTCGACCAGCTCGAGTCGCAGATGAAAAGCAAGTTCAAGGCGCTGGGCATCGACATCGAAAAGAACCTGCGCGTGACCTCGATGGCCAACGCACCCAAAAAGAAAACCGACGTCGACACAAAACGCTCATATGAACTCAAAGTGGGCGACGTGTGGACGCTGAATTCGGTCTTCACGACTCTCGGCGATATGGGCGTTGCGGATGCAAACGTCACGAAAGTGACCAACAGCAAAATGGAAGAATACCGCAAGGAAGTGCGCATCGAAGCCGTGAAGGACGCCAAGGCAAATGCCGAAACGATAGCCGCCGCGCTTGGCCAGAGCATCGGCTGGGCCGTTTGGGTATTCGACGGCGGCTATGTCTACGAGAATTCGCCCGTGCCGGTCATGATGCGTGCCAAGAGCTTTGCAATGGCCGACTCGGTTTACGCGGAAGGAACGGCCGAACAGGGCCTCGATATGCAGGACATCACGCTCACATACAATATAACGGTGAAGTTTGTCCTTAAAAGCAAATAATATATGAAACGTCGCCCGACCGTCGAGATCACGGAAGACGGATCGGCAACGCTCCGCACTCCGCGCGGCGATGTCACATACCATTCGACGCGCGGCGCTGTCGGGGAGAGTCGGCATGTCTTTATCGAGAACGGCTTCCTGCAGACCGGGTGCGACCCCGTCAGGATACTCGAAGCGGGTTTCGGGACGGGCCTCAACGCATGGCTAACCTATCTGGAAGCAGCGAGGCAGGGGCGCACCGTGGAGTATACGGCCGTGGAACTTTATCCCGTTCCGGCGGAGGTTGCGGCGCAGCTGAATTACACCGACGATCCCCGTTTCGCGGCCATGCACAGTGCGAAATGGAATGCCGAAACGGTTATTGCCGGCTGTTTCAGGCTTCTGAAAATGAAGGCGGATTTGGCCGTGACAAATTTTCCGGGTAACTTGGACGTCGTCTATTACGATGCATTTGCGCCGGACGCCCAGCCGGAACTGTGGACCGAAGAGATTTTTGCCAGAATCTACGACGCCATGGACGAAGGTGGGATACTGGTGACATATTCGGCGAAGGGAGATGTGAAAAGGGCTCTGACCGCGGCGGGCTTCACGATAGAGAGGCTTCCGGGCGCGCTTGGCAAACGCCACATGCTCCGTGCGCGGAAAATGAAAGATGAAAAATGAAAACGTCATTGCGAGGAATGTAATAACGAAGCAATCCAGACGATGAGCATAGATTGCTCCGCTCGCAATGACGACAACTCATATCCTTAATTTATGAAAAAGGAGTATAAATTCGATTACGAAGCCTACGAGAGCCGGGCAGCGCTGCCCGACACAGACAGGGAGCTTGCCCGACTTGCTTCCGAGGCTTGCGGACTGGCCTTTGCGCCATATTCGAAATTCCGGGTGGGTGCGGCGGCTAGGCTCCGCAGCGGACTCATCCTGACCGGCTCGAACCAGGAGAGCGAGGTTTTTCCGGCCGGACTCTGCGCCGAACGGACCCTGCTCTTCAACTGGATGGCGCACCATGCGGACGACCCCATCGAAACTCTTGCCATCGCGTCGGTGCCGGGCGAAAGGGAGTGCTACCCGTGCGGACAGTGCCGACAGGTGCTGCTCGACACCGAACGCCGCCAGGGAAGCCCCATGCGTGTCATTATGTGCAGCGACCGCACCGCTTCGGCCGTCAACTCAGTGAAAGATCTGCTGCCGTTCCAGTTTGAACTTTAATTTGATACTATCATTACTTTGCCAAATTGCAAAGTAATCAAAAAATTGCGGCAACGGCCGCAGCGATTTATTTTGATATCGTTTAGAAGTGAGCCAATGTTTCGTAAAAAACACCCTTATCACTTCAAACCTAAATAGTAGGAAACGAAGTTTCCGTTAAAAATTTTGGGCGACTTTTTTAAAAGTCGCGGTTACGTAAAATAAAATGAAGAATTTTTCCGAACACGATATTCTTTACGAGGACAACCATCTGTTGGTAGTGAATAAACATGCGGGCGAATTGGTGCAGGCCGACTCGGCGGGAGAAACGGGCCTCGAGGATGCGATAAAGTCGTTCATCCGCCGCCGCGACAACAAGCCGGGCGACGTTTTCCTGGGCGTGGCGCACCGCATAGACCGTCCCGTGAGCGGGGCTGTGGTTTTCGCCAAAACCAGCAAGGCCCTCGTTCGCCTCAACGAAATGCTGCGTCTCGGGCAGCTCGACAAGACCTACTGGGTCATCACCGAAGAACTGCCGCCCGAGCAGGATGGGACGCTGGTCCACCACATAGTGCGCGACGGGAAAACCAACCGTTCGCGCGCCTACGACTCGCCGAAAAAAGAGAGCAAGGAGGCGCGGCTGGAGTATAAAATGATCGCCGGAAGCACCAATTACTATCTTTTCGAGGTGAAGCTGCTTACCGGACGCCACCATCAGATCAGGGCGCAGTTCTCGAAGATCGGCGCACCCATAAAAGGCGATCTGAAATACGGGGCGAAACGTTCGAACCCCGACGGAGGCATTTCGCTCCATTCGCGCATGGTGGCGTTCGTCCATCCTGTCAAAAAAGAGCCGCTCGAGGTGGTAGCACCTGTTCCGAAAGGCGATAATCTATGGAAGTATTTTGAGGAGGCGGTAAAATAACCGCTATCAGATATACAGAAATAGGGACGGGAAACAAATTTCCGTCCCTATTTTTATGCTGTATGAGAGTGTCAGATATCGATCCGGAGACCCATGTAGAAATCCAGTATCTTGGCGCGGAACAGGAAGTCGTATTTCGCCTGCAGCCGTTCCGACCGGCTCGACAGCAGTTTGGTCTGCGAATCGTTGTATTCGTAAACCGTGGCTTTTCCGCCGTCGTAGCGCAGCTGCATGGCGCGGAAAGACTCTTCGGAAGCATCGAGCGCACGGCCCGTGGCGTCGTAGCGCGCCTGTGCCGCCACAGCCCTCTGGTAGGCCTGCTGTATCTCCTTGTAAAGGATCATCTTGACGTTTTCCAGCTGCAGGTTATAGTTTTGTACGTTCAGGCGTGCGGTGCGGACGCTGTTGCGCGTGGCGTTGCGGTTGAAGATGGGGATGCTCATATTAAGACCCACATTCACATTATAGCCGTCCCTTAACTGCTGCCCGAAACTGTCCTGCACGATCGGATTGCCTTGCGAATCGAGTTGGGTTCCGAACTTGTAACGGTAACCGTCGCCGAACGAAGCGCCGAGGTTGATCGAAGGCCAGTAAGCCGACTTTGCCAGTTTGATCTGGTATTCGCTGCTCTGCAGGCGGTATTCGGCCTCGCGTACGTGCGGTTTCACGCCGATGGCCGTCTCGTAGATCTGATCGGGCGAGCGGAGACTGGAAAGGTTCTCCGCGACGACGTTCTCCATATCCGGCTCCACGACGTCGAACGACGGGGACCACTCGAGATTTAGCGCCTGCGAAAGGTTCAGCAGCGACAGCGACAGGTCGTTCTGCGCGTTTATCTCGTTGACCTCGTCGGTGGCGGCCTGCGCCTGTATATCATAAAGCTGCGAAGGGGCGACTTTACCGCTCTCGACCATCTTTTCGGTCTTGGTAATCTGCTCGCGGCTCAGTGCCGCCTGCTCGCGGTAGACACCGAGTATCTCCTTTTTGAAAAGCACGTCGAGGTAAAAGCCCGTTATTTCGAGTTCGAGGTTCTCCTTCGCCTTGTTCAGATTCTCGGTGGCGGCTTTCAGGTCCAGCCGGTTCTGTTTTATCTGGTTATTGATACGCATCCCCTGAAAAACGGAGACGTTCGTGGATACGCCCATATTTGTTGATGCCTGGGTACTGCTCTGCTTGAGACCGGTAAAATAGTCCGTATCCAGACCCCATGAAAAATTCTGTCCCAGGGATGCATTTAGATTGGGCAGGCGGCTGTTCTGCGAGGTGTTCAGGTCTATTTCGGCAGACTCGACCGACAGCGCCGTCTGCTGTATCTCGATATTGTTCTCCACGGCATAGTCGATGCACTGCCGCAGGGTCCATTTTTCCTGCGCGGCGGCCGAAACCACACAGAATGCGGCCGCTATTATTAATATGATCCTTTTCATAGTCTGATCGATTTGGAATTTTGAAAATTTGGAGATTTGAAGATGATTCTCAAATTTCCACATCTTCAAATCATCTAACCCTTTTTCACTTCTTCTTTCTTGTTAGGCACGACCGCGTTGCCGCGCACTTTCTGGCCGGGCTCGAGCCCCTCTTTAACCTCTATCACGATACCGTTGGAAAGCCCCGTCTTCACGTCGCGGCGCTCGAACACCTGCTTTCTGGAAAGCGTGTCGGTCTGGATGTAGACGAAAGTCGAGTCGCCCGAGAAGGAGACGGCGCTTTCGGGTACCGCCACGACATCCGTCACCTTGGCCAGCACAATCTCGGCGTTGGCGCTGTAATTGGCGCGGATGGTCACCGAATCGGGGATCGAAGCGGCGGCCTTGATCTCGAACTGGATCGCCCCGTTGGTTTCGACGCCCTGCGGGGAGATATACTCGAGAACGGCGTCGAAATGACGGTTCTCGACGGCCCCGACGGTCAGCTTCACCGGCATCCCGGTATGCACGCGGCCAACTTCGGTCTCGTCAACGCTGCCTATGAATATCAGGTCGCTCATGTCGGCGACGGTAGCGATGGTGGTCCCTTCGTTGAAGGTGTTGGCCTGGATCACCGAGGTACCGACCTTGACCGGGATGTCGAGTATCTTGCCCGTAATGGTCGAACGTATCTGGGTGTTGGAGATGGCGCTGGTGCTTTTCGAAGAGCCTTCCCTGACGATATCGAGTGCGTCTTTAGAATTCTGAACCTCTTCCACGGCCTTTTTATAGGCGGCTTCCGACTGCTCCATCTCTTCCCTGGAAATGACATTGTTCTCGAACAGTTGCTTCTGGCGCTTGAATTCGGCTTCGGTCACTTCGAGGGTTATCCCGGCGAGGCGTACGCGCGATTCGGCCGAGTTGAGCTGCTCCATCGAGGGAATGACCTTGATGACGGCTATAACTTCGCCCTGGCGGACAAAATCGCCGGCCTCTTTTTTCAGTTCGGAGACGATACCCGAGATCTGGGGTTTTATCATGATCTCGTCGCGGGGCGAGACCTTGCCCGTTGCCACTGAGGTATTCTGGATGGTTTCGCGTTTGACCTCGATCAGGTCGTAGGTGGTCTCGACCGGACGCGATTTATTCCACAGGAACCAGAAAGTCCCTAACACCACGACTGCGAGCAGAGTGATTAAAATGATCCTGGAAACTTTTTTCATGATATTTGGTTTTTTTATTGTTTGTTATCTCTGTTATCTGGATTGCTTCGTCATTTCATTCCTCGCAATGACGAAGGCAAACTTTTTTCATTTTTCATCTATCATCTTTCATTTGCTATTCATCTCGAATAGCATCGATGGCCTTGATCTTTAGCGCTCTCCATGCGGGAAGTATCCCGGCGCAGACCCCGCTCACCACGAGCACCGCCATCGCCGTCAGCGCCAGGTTGAACGACACCAGCGGTTCGTTGATAACCTGCAGCGCACCCCCGAAGTTGAACGCTTTATCGACGATGAGCGACCCGCCCACGCCTACAATGAAACCCAGTATTCCGGCAATGGCCGTCAGCACGAAGCTCTCGCTCATGATCTGCAGCATGATGTTGGCCGGTTTGGCACCCAAGGCCCGCCTTACCCCGATCTCGCGCATCCGTTCCCGAACGGTCACGAGCATGATGTTGCTGATGCCGATGATCCCCGAGAAGAGAGCCCCCAGCCCCACGATCCACATCAGGATGTCGATCCCCAGGAACAGGTTGCGCATCATCTGGAACTGATGCTCTATGTTGAAAGTCCACATGGCCTTTTCGTCGGTGGGCGAAATGCTGTGGGCGGCCTTCAGTATCGTTTTCACCTCCTCTTCGACCTGAGCGGCATTGTACCCTTCCGCCGCGGTGCACGCCAGGAACCAGAATCTGTCGCCGCGGCTGAACATCATCTGGTGGGTGGTGAACGGCAGGAATATCGTCTCCTCGACACGGCCCCCTATCGAGGCGTTGGTCTTGGGGCTTATCACGCCGATAACCTGGAAATATATGCCGTTGATCCGTATGAACTGGCCGATGGGGTCTTCGCCCGTCTCGAATAAGGTTTCATAGACCGTCTTGCCTATTACACACGCCTTGCGCCTCTCCGTAAGGTCGATATCGTTGAACGTGCGCCCTTTAAGCACATACATCGGTTCCACCTCGAAATGGGCCGGATAGCATCCGCGGAAACCGTAGCTGCCGCTCTTCACGCCGCGCACCACGTTTTTGTCGGCCCCCCTTCCCCACAGCATCGGCGAGATCAGTTTCACGGACTGCGCCCTGTCGCGTATCAGCTTCAGGTCGCTGCTGTTGAACTCCCAGTAGCGTCCCTTGCGGTAACCTTTATATGGTTCGCTGGTACGCTCCGGCCCCATAAATACCGCATTCTCCGCAAAACCGTCGACCTGGCTCATGATCTGCTGGCGGATCTTGGTGCCTATGGCCAGCAGAAGTATCAGCATGAACAAGCCCCAGAACACGCCGAATCCGGTCAGAATGCTACGGAACTTGTTGCGGGTTATGGTCGCCCATATCTCCTGCCAGTTGTCTATGTCGAAAATTTTCACTTCGTTCGAATTTTAATTACGAATTTCAAATTACGAATTACGAATGTACAGCCTGCGGCTGTATAAAATCAATTTACAATATTCTTTACTCGTAATTTTTAATTCGTAATTCGTAATTGGATTTAGTCCGCTCTCATTGCTTCTATCGGGCGTATTCTCGTCGCCTTGAGCGAAGGTATCAGCCCCGACACTACGCCGCACCCTATGAGCAGCAGGGTCGCGGCCAGCACCACCCCCATGCTCACGCTCGGGTTGAGGAATACCGTCATATCGTTCTCCCCGCCGCCGCCCTGGGGCAGGTTTTGGCTTATAAGCTCCACGAGGCCTATCCCCAGCACTATGCCTATATATCCGGCGCATGTCGTGATAAAAACAGCCTCAAGGATGATCATTTTAATGATCGACCATGGCGTGGCGCCGATAGCCTTGCGGATACCGATCTCGCGCGTGCGCTCCTTGACCGTGATGAGCATGATGTTGCCCACGCCCACAATCCCCGCCATCAGCGAAGCGAACCCGATCACCCACAGGAACATATTTATGAACATGAATATTTTCTGTGTTTCCACGGCCTGCTTGGCGCTGTTCCATATCCAGAGGGCGTTGCGGTCGGCCGGATCAAAACCGGCATAAGGGCCCAGCATCTGGCGGATCCGCTCGGTCAGGGCATCGGCCTCGGCTTCGGTATTAACGCCTTTTACCGTAAATTCTATATACCGGATCCCCCTGCCCCTGTCGTAGAGCATGCGGCCCGTGGTGAGCGGAATGTAACAGGGCGGATCGTACGTCTGCGAGAGCGGTTTTTTGTAAACTCCCACCACCTGGTACGCAACTCCGTCCGCATTTATATATTTTCCTATCGGATCCTCGCCTTTGAAAAGAGTCGTTTCCTGCGGCTCGCCTATCACAACCACCTTGCGCCTCTGCTGCACATCGACCTCGTTGATGAAACGCCCCTTGGTGATTATCATGTAGTCGATGTGGAAAAGATCGGGTGAACATGCCTCGAGACCCCAGGCCCCATATTCATCGCCATAGGAGAAACTGTTGGTACTCTGGTAGAACCCCCCGGAGATATACTCTATCTCGGGTATCTGCCTCTTCAGGAACTCCACCGTCCGTTCGTCGAAACGTATGCGGCGGTCGGCCCTGAGCCCCTTGTAGGGCATCGAAGTCCACCCCGGATTGACCGAAACGCTGTTTATCGCGCGGCCCTGGAAGTTGGCCGTCATGCCGTTTCGCAAGCCGTTGCCCGCCGCAAGCAGCACGATCAGCATGAAGATGCCCCACGCCACGGCGAATCCCGTGAGGAACGTGCGCATCTTGTTGCGCTTCATGGTGGCCAGTATTTCGTTCAGCAGGTCGAACATATCTTTTCCTTCGGAAAAAATGAAAGATGAAAAATGAAAAAAGATTGCGAAACTACGTTTCGCTCCTTAATTCATGATTTATGATTCATGATTCATGATTATTACTAAAATTCTATTACTGGATTAAGGTTCTTCGTGTCGGACTCGATGACGCCGTCGCGCAGGTAAATGACGCGGTCGGTGGCTTTGGCAACGGACCCCTCGTGGGTCACGATCAGCATGGTGATGCCGTCGGTACGATTCACCTCGCGCATGATCTCTATCACTTCGCGAGAAGTGGTGGTGTCGAGGGCGCCCGTGGGTTCGTCGGCCAGTATGATGCTGGGACGTGCGATCAGGGCGCGGGCAATGGCCACCCTCTGCTTCTGTCCGCCGGAAAGTTCGTTCGGAAGGTGGTCGGCATGGGTGGCGAGCCCCAGCTTTTCGAGGTATTCCATCGCCAGGGCATTGCGTTTCTTGCGGCTTACCCCTTGGTAGTAAAGAGGCAGAGCGACGTTCTCCATGGCGTTCTTGAAAGATATCAGGTTGAACGACTGGAAAATGAATCCCACCTTGCGGTTGCGCAGTTCGGCCGAGTTGGTCTCGCTCAGGCCTTTCACGAGCGTCCCGTCCAGTATATACTCGCCTGTGTCGTAATTGTCGAGTATCCCTATGATGTTCAGCAGGGTGGACTTTCCCGATCCCGACGCACCCATAATGGAGAGGAATTCGCCCCGGGCGACATTCATGTCGATACCTTTAAGCACATGCAGGGCGTTGGGACTGCCGAGATTATACGTTTTGTTAAGGCTGCGTATCTTTATCATAACTAGGGTTGTATGTGTTGGTCCGAACCGATATCTTCCGAACGTAATTCCGCCTGTTTTGTTGCGCGCCGGCGTTCGATCCCGCAAATTTATCTCATTTAACTTTATAATGACTCCCCGGTATGGTTTTTTGTAACACGGGAGAGCGATTTTTTATCCATCACGGCACAAAGGTAAATAAAAAATAATACTATGCAATACATACATCTATTTTTTGCACATAATTGTTGAAAAAATAGTACTGATTTGGCGCAAATGTATACAAAAACAGACATCTCGTCATCCCGAGCGAGGGCGGCGTATAGACCCCCCGGCAGGTCGAGCATTACAACTGCCCGACGAGGGATCTGCCTTATAATCAAAGGCCGAAGCGGGTTAAATATTTTGTAGTTTAACTTCGTTTCCCTTCTCCTTGCGGGGCATGGCTTGCAGGCAATCCCTGCTCCCGCTTCGAGCGTCGGCTCCTCGTCGTGTGATAGCACCCCTCATCTCTCTTGAGTCTTATCGAATCACACTCGCTCGGAATGACATTTTCACAATTTTTCCCACAACAAAGACAAAAAAAACCCTTGCGGGCGTCTTGCTGCAAGGGCTTTCGATAATGGGAACTGGTTTATGCCACCGGGATGGTTTCACCGGTCATGGATTCTTCCGCAGGTTCTTCACCGAATATCATGTAGAACCTCCGCCTCATCGCCGCCTCTTTCGCTTCGGCATTATCGCCGTCCAGCAGCCACGCGACGACCCTCTGCTGCAGTTCTTCGCCGAGATCGTTCTCGAAATAGAGGTCGATGATCTTTTCGGCCGCCCGCTTTTTTATGCGCAGCCGCTCTTCCGCGGTGAGCGGATAAGCGTAAGATTCGAGTATTTCTTCAAAAGTGAGCGGCATGATTGCACAAAGATAAGGCGGCAAACCGTGTAAAATCCTACGGTTCGGGACTAATTTGAAACGGTTTTGAAGATTTTTTTACAGCAGGGGGGCCGGATGCCCGTATCCGGCGTCTCCCCCCGCTGCTGAAAACAATCGGGCAAAGCCCTGAGATTGCTTTTTTATTGTCATCCCGAGTGAGAACGGCGCATCGGTTCCATGCGGGTTGACCGGTTATTCCGTTCGACGAGGGAGCTTCCTTATAATTCCAAAGCCGAAGCGGGTTTAATATTTTGTAGTTTAACTTCGTTTCCCTTCTCCTTGCGGGGCATGGCTTGCAAGCAATCCCTGCTCCCGCTTCGAGCGTCGGCTCCTCGTCGTGCGATAGCACCTTTCATCACTCTGTGTCCTTATCGGATCGCACTCGCTCGGGATGACGTTTTTCAGCTAAAGTCCCGTGATCGTTTTTTTGTATTGATTGGTTTTACGGTTTCACACAACGGATGGGGAAGGCAAAATTCTTGTTGTTTTGGTTCAAAGGGCCATAAGACCGTATATGCCATTGGTCGCCGGTGTTGTAGGCCGATGATGTCCAATAACTGCCTCCTGCACCCAAAATACCTTCGGGATTGGCGTAGGGAGCAGGAAAGCGCTCTCCGGCATACGGGAAGAACAGGCTTGCGTTATTGTTCGGGTTAAACCATATAGAACCCACAAAAGCTACGTTGGAATTATTGACGCTTACCGCAGACACTCCGTCCGCCAGATTAGTGACATTTTGTTTATCCAACAGCCTGCGGTCGAAGAATCCGTCGGCATAGAATCCGATGGCCAGATTATCCGTATTTGAACCGTCGCCTGCAAATGGGTTCAACCACAGCGACTGCCTGGCCTCCGAATTGGCTATGGCACCTGTAGAATAGCCTGAAATGGTGCCGTCGTTCGGCCGGCGGTAGCCTGTCGGACAGGTTTCGTTCGTACTTTCGAGCGTGCTCCAGTAACTTGTTGTGTGACACGCAGACAGCCAGTTGGCAGGAGCTGAGACTACAGGAACAGACGGATGAAAAGCATAAACCCCGTAACTAGGCACAGCCTGGAAGTGTGCCCCAGCCTGTGTCGGATAGCTGGTTAAGTAACCGGCGGTCGTGTTGGGTTTTATGGCCGCAAGCACCGATTGAGTCGTAGTGTTTGCCGTTGCGGTGTATACTGGATTACTGTAAGCGTTCGGTAAAGTGCGTATTGTTAGGTGATTGAAAAGGATTTAGCTTTGCGGGGATAATCGGTTATATTGTTGTTTTACATAAATTGAATGACCGTTTAGTAACCGTAAAAAGTATTAGTGAAGACCTATATCGC
>JAVBRO010000021.1:0-30246 GCA_031547885.1 Rikenellaceae bacterium | reverse complement strand
TGTGCAGGGATAAACCTGTCCGGTGGTATTCCATTGGAACATCGAGCCGCCTATGTTGCTCCATTCGGCATTTGCTCCCCACGATCCCCGGCGAGGAACCCGCCACCCTTTTGGACACGGATCATAAGGCGTTTTGTAATCATTGGCGCCGTTATCCCAAGACAGCGAACCGTTCGATCCATTCGTATTCGAAAGGAAATATCCGGGATTATTGACCGAACGGGCCAATGAACTGGCACCTGTAAGGCTGTTGTACACAAACTTAACGCCGTTGGCATTATAACCAATCACGCCGCGGTAAGGATCTTTGCGTCCCCATTGGTAATACATACCGGTACATGGATCACCTTTGACAACACTCGTCCAGTTTTTTTGATAGGCTCCCAAGTTGCGGTCCATCCAGTTGGTTGCCGGCGCAAGCCCAGTGCTGTAATCGCCCGCCATAATAACGTCCCGGTCGGGATGCACCCATATATGCCAACTCCATTTGATCAGTCCGGCGTTCATAACACCCACGACCGTGTTGCCCTCGCCTGTGCCGATGGCGACGAACAGGTAGGCGTCCTGCAAAGAGCCGCGTTTGCGGATTACCCTTACGTTCGCCACCGTAGCGTCCTTCGCCATACCCAATCCCGACTGCTTGCCCCTGCGGTCAGTCCAGACGAATACCGGTTCGAGAAGATCCGTGCCCGAAGAAGCGGTGAGCATATCGGTGGTCATCCATGTGGCCCCGAGTTGCGGTAAGGCGCGGCTGACCTGTGAATAGATCGGTATAAGAATTGCCCGACCACCCTGACCCCTTGGTTTGACCACGTAGCAGTTGTTGGCGTCGTGCTGGATTTCGCCCGATCCGAGGGTAATACTTGCTTCGTTAAGCAATGCCCCGGTATTTGCATCGTGGAAAACGATGGTCAGGTCGCCTTCCATTTCCATGAAGGGGTCGATATATTCCACGGGTGTGATCGTAATGGTCTTTGTGGTTTCCGTGTTATTTTGTCCATCCGAAACATAGCTGTTCACATCCCCGCCGTTGAACTGGCTGATGAGGGGTTGCCCCAATGCTGACGCCTCGCCCCAGGTTACGACGTTCGAACTGCGTTTTACCGAAGCGATCCATTTGGTGTTTGATGTCACCGTGATAGTTATCGGGTCGGCGACGGCTGGCCAATAGGCGTAATCCGCATCGGTTTTGACGAATGGTTTGACAGAGTAGACGTAGTTATCCTGAATGCACCTTACCGTACAACCCCATGTTTTCGCCGCCGTTGTGCTTGGTGTTGCGTAGCTGACTGACGATTGGAAATAATAGATGAATTGATAGCCATTAGCACCATTGGCACCTGCCGTCCAGCTATATCCACGTGCCCCGCCCTGGGCACCTACAGTAGAACTGGACAAATAACCGGTCAAGGGGTAATATCCTAATGAACTGCTGTAGAAATTCCTCGGCACTACTGAATTGACCGTAAAATTGTTATTAATACCATCCCAGGCACCGTTTTTGGGAAGACGCCAACCTTCGGGGCAGGGGTCGTAAATACTCTTACTCCCTTCCTGCCCTGATGTTGCTCCGCCCCAGGAATCTGTCGAAGATGCAACGATGCTCCCTGCATTTGTCGTTGAGTACGACAGCGGATTACGGGTCATTCCTTCCAGAGAACCATCGCTGATGGAACCGATGGCAGTAGTACCCGAAGCATTATAGAGAGTTGCGAGGGTAAACGTATTGAAGGCCGTGGTAGCGGTCCCGATGAACGGATCTTTGCGTCCCCATTGATAGAGAAGTCCCATCTGGCTGTAAAGATTGCTGGTCGTAACCGTATTTACCAATGCACCCAAGTTGCGATCCATAAAGACATTGGTCGTACCTGAATGGGGTGCGGTAGCGCTTGCAGTTCCGGTCGAAGTGTAAACATAAACCTTATTATTCTCAGTGTCGGATCCAACAGCGCCGTCTTCGGCGACGTCGAGTTCATAAACCAGTGTTGGAGTGTAATTCGTAACCCATATATGCCAACTCCATTTGATCTCGTCGGTAACAGCATCATAGACGCCATTGGTGTTCTTGTCCTGATAAACAGCAACCACGGCATTGCCTGTTTTACTCCCCGTCGCAAAACCTATCTGGGTGAAAGTAGATGATGAACCTTTTTTCAGCGTAAGCGATGCAGTTTTTACTACTCCGTTCACATCCAAGTTATCACACCAAACAAGGCAAGCACCCAGATTCATATCGTTCGTTATCCAATCGAAGGCAAGGTGTCCCGCATCCATCGCCTGTTGTACCTGTCCGAAAACGGGAATCCAAATCGTTTTTCCCGGGGCGACCATATAACTGTTCGCCGTCGGCTCCGCTTCTGTCCAGCCCAGGGGTACGCCGTTGTTTGCGTTCCCCCAATCGATCACCTTGACGGTCACACCGATGGGTTTCTGGCCGATGTAGGCGTCCTCGGGGGTCTGGGCGCCGGTGCCGCCGACCGACTGTATCTCGACATGATAGAGGTGGTTGCGCAGGATGTGGCTCGACAGGTGCGAGGCGTCGGCGTCGTCCGTCGTTTTGAGGTTCACGCGGTAGTAGCCCAGCGTGCCGTTGTACTCGGCGCCGATCACGATGGCCGTGCCGGTCAGTTTCCCAGCCTCGCCGTAGGCGGGCGATTCGTAGGTGTAGATCGAGCGGACGATCTCGCCTTTCGCATCGTCGGTGTAGTCGGCAGCGTAAGCGACCGTACCGGCAAGGATCGGGTCGCCGGTATTGGTATTGGCCGACGGCACGGCTGCGATATGGGCGCAGTCCTTGCTCCCCACAGCGTTTGCATCATACCGGAAATCGCTGAAATCGTAGGCCACATAGCCCGCCGTCTTGTGGTTGAAGAGTTGGGCGCTGACCAGCTTGAAATTCGCTACATCGGACTTGATCTTGATGTCGATGCGGGCCACCATGCGGATGAGCGGGTAGGTGCCGATCTGCTTACCGTCGGCATCGACCACCAACGCGGCGGTCTTGGCGTACATCGGGATGGCGGTAAACGGGCCGGTGCCGTTGTTGCGGGCGGGCCACTCGCCGGAGCCCTCCGCACAGACGATCTTGCCTAAGACATCGGACATTTTCGCGTGCTGGACAAGGCTCGGAAAATACGCCGTTGCATTTACCAACACGACAAACTGCTGTTCCACCGAATAACCTTTCACGGTTGCGGTGACGGTCAGCGGGTCGGTCGAGGGGCTGCGCCGTATGTTGGTCGCGGTATAGCCGTAGCGGAAATCGCCCTGGTCGTCCTTGTAGAACGCCAGCACGTCGATGTCGCCTATCGAATTTTCATCCGTTTCACTCAGGGCACGGGTGCCCGCCGAGCGAGTACCGTCGGGCGCGGGCAGGGTGACGTTGAACCGTACCGTTACCTCTCCCTGTGAATTCGGGAGCGAAGTTTCCGGCTCTTTGACGCAAGACGCGGCGGCAAGGGCGGTGAACAGGAGTAATATCTTTGCGTATCTTTTCATATCTTCAGCGATGCTCTTTCGTTCGTTAATAATTGCCTCCGGGGGTTACGGGCCGTTCGTTCCAGTCGGGCATGATCACATCCACGCCCATATCGAAGAACCGGATCACCAAGTCGATGTCGTTCTTGTCGGCCGTGGGGTTGTCGTCAAGGAAGTCGCGCAGGCTGACCGTGTAGACTATGCTGTTGTCAGACGGTTTGCGGATCGTGATCACCATATCGTCCAGCACCTCGCCGAAAGCGAAATAGAATGTGGAGAGGGTCATCGGGCCGTCGACGGTGGTCACGGTATGGGCAGCCTGGGTGAAGTTGAATTTCGAATCGAGCGTGTTATACATGAAATCGTATTGTCCCCAGAGGTTCGACACTTCAATGATGGGCGGTTGGCCGCCGTCCGAGAAGCCCTGCACATAGACATTCAGTGTGCGGTGGGCGCGGGTGAAGTGCATCTGTTTTACGACCGACTTCCAGGCGGGTATGGAGAAACTGTATTCCGAGTAATCTATCGCATCGCCGGGGGCGCGGGTGCCGGCGAAACCGTAACTTGCCGCCGCGCGGGATTGCGGGTGCGCCTTTTTCGGGGCGTAGAACACATGGTCGCCCGTGGCGGTGGCCGCAGCGTCGATCTGAACGGTACATTGCTCCAAGGTGGTCACGCCGGGCGTGAAAGACGAAAAACAGGAGTTGTCGTCTATGTCCGCCCAGCACAGGGCGCGGTAATCTCCTGCGGGCAGGGTCAACTTCCAGCCACGGAAATCGTCGAGGGCGGCCTGGTCGAAATGGCGATAGGCCACCAACACGTTCTGTACGTCGAAGATAAAAGCATCTACCGAGCTGATGTTCGCCGGGAACAGGTCTGTCCCGTCGTCGGCCAGGTAGTGAAACGTCAGGGTGGCGTTCTCATCCCAGACGCACTTCGAAATGTCGTCGTTGACCATATTGCACCCGCCCAGGGTGAGGGCGAGGCAGAGTGCGGTGAACAGTTTGGTTAATTTCATATTGCGTTTTTCATTATTGCTCGTCATGCGCGGCCCGTGGTCCGCACCTGCGGCGGAATAGTCCGCCCTTAGTGACCGGGAGGGGACATTCAACCCCGCCCGGCCTGTATTGGAATATCCGATTTTATCGGTGATCCCCGCGTTAGACGCCCGGGGTTACGTTCTTCTCGGTCCAGGGAGCGATAATGCAGTTGACGAACAGGTCGTAAGCGTTGAGTTCGGGCTCCGGAGTGACGTTTTCGGGAGTGATCTCGATGCCGGTTGCGCCGGTACCGATCTTATAGATCGTGTTGGCTGCGAACGCATCAACTGTGGTAGCACCTTCCTTGTAGCTGGTGAAGGTTACGAAACCGCAGAAGTATTTCTTGCCATCCTCGTAGAAATTTTCGTCATAAACACCTTTCACGAGCAGGATAACGTGCGGCAGGTTGCCGGCGAATACCTGGTAAGCGTAGACCTTGCTGCCTGCCTCTACCTTAACTTCGGTGTTGTTGGCCGGATTGTGGTACACGCTGGGGGTGTAAGTCGGGATGGTGAAACCGGTGAAGATGTCCGTAGCGGCGGGGCTTCCCGAAGTGAGCGGGGTTACATCCCAACAAGCATTGTCGCTGAGGTACTTGGTAGCATCGGCAGCGCCGTTGGTCAGGTAGAAGTTGTTTACCCATACGCCTACCAGTTCAACGCTTGCGATACCCGTGCCGGCTTTCACAGCGCCGATCTCCATACGAGCGGTCAGGGCGTTCAGGGTAACCTGGGCCTCTTTGTAGATGTGACCATCATCGAGCGGGTCGGGAGTCGTGACCACTGCTGTAGCTTCGCCCATAAGAACCTGGCCCTCGATACCTGCCGTAGCATTCTGGCTGGCGGCGGTAAAGCCGAAACTTTTAACCAGCGCGGAAGTGCCCAAACCTTTCAGGGTCGTTTTCTCACCGGCCGTCGGAATGTTGGCTACAACGAGCACCTTGGCGATGGCGGGGTTGACCTGCTCGAAACGCTTGTACTTGGCGGTCAGGTCGGCGCCGGTCAACTCCTCTACGCGGAGTACCGTACCGCCTTCGTTGGTCATAAAGATAACCAGGTCGGTGATGACGGTAGCGGTCGTTGCACCCTGGCTGGCTTCCACCGAGCGGGTAACGATGTTGTCGGGAAGTTTGACCATCAGAACGGCATCGCCCGATCCGTTAACTTCGGGACCATTGTCTTTGTTACAGGCAGTGAAGCCTACGGTTGCGGCGAGAGCCGCGAGGAAAAGAACTTTTTTCATTGCTTTGAAATTTGGTTAATTAAAATGAATTGATTGAAATTGGTTGTTTTGTTTTCTCGATTCAGTTTTTTCGTCGTTTTCTCTGGTTTTTAGCTATTTACTTTTTAGGTTTGTCGATATTTGGTTGTTATCGGGTGGTTATGCCATCGCTATGCTCTGGCGGAACTCTTGCTCGGCTTTGATGCGCACCTCTTCAGCCTGGTCGAAGATGCGGTTGACTTCCCGGCTTCTGACGTCGGCAGGAAGCGAATAGAAAGCGGCCATGCACTTCTTGTAGCCTTCTATTACCCAGGGCTTCGCCTTGAGTAATCTCATTTCGAAAGTTTCATACTCATTCATTTTCGTGCGGCGTTAAGTTTGTCGATCTGAGTAAGGTTGGCTGCGCCCTCGGCGTTACCGCCCGCTTTTGCCTTGGCAAAATGATCCGCCGCCTTGTCGTATTCCCCTTGCAGAGCATACATAACCCCCATATTGTTTTCCCAAACGGCGTCGCGGTCAGTCACTTTATCCAGGAATGTTTTTGCTGTCGGGCTATCGCCGCGCCCCAGTGCGTTGGCAGCCGCGTTCAGGTTGGCGATGTCGCTCTCGGGGAACTGCTGTGCGGCGATGTTGAACACCCGGTTGTAGGCTTCGCTGCCCGCCCCGTAGCTGTCGGCCACCAGGAACATCTCATTGAGGCTCATCAGATGGGGTTGTGTTTCGATTGTTTTCTTACCCTGTTCGACCGTAAAGGGGATCACGGTGTATTTGAGTTCGTAGTCGCTGCGGCGCAGCTTGGGGAACCAGTTTTCGAGCATCCAGCGGTACGGTGCGCCGCCCTGAAGATCCATCAGTTTCTTTTCGCGTCCGTCGAATATTTCGGTGCTGTTGATGATGTCGAGTGCTGGAAGTTTCCATATTTCGCCGGATTCCTCGATCATGTCGATAAGCGTATTCCAGTCCTCACCGCGACCAGTCACCCGGAACAGGTTTTCTTTGAGGCCATAGGTCGAACGGATATAGTTTTTGAGCGCGTTGGCACGGTTGCCCGACAACGTGAGGTTCGTGGCGTAGGTGCCTTCCGGAGAAGCGTAGCCGTCGATCACGACCTGGGTGATGGTGGTATAGGGATCGTCCTCAATCTTTCGGATCAGCCCGCCGATCTTAGCCAGTTCCGATGAGTTGTTGCCCAACTCGGTCTTGATAGCCGACTGGCCACGTTGGAAGTCGAGGTATGCTTTGCCGCTTTCGCTGCGGTTCTTGACCGGCTCAGGATTGGGAACCTTGTAGCTGGCCGCGAAGTTCAACTGCACCTCGATTTTCGGAGGAGCCTGAAGGGGATTACGGTTTTCCATCTTGCCGGCGATCAGTTCGAAGGATATCGGCATGATCGGGCCGTTGCATTCGCACTGATCCTCTTTGATGAAGAAACCGGCCTCACTCATCCACGGCTCGTAAGCGAAAGCCACGGAGTAGCGGTAAGTCTGCGAGGCTTTCTTGCCACCGGCGTCGATAACCTGGTTCACATTGACCGGAGCTCGTTTCAGGGCCACCAGTCGGCGGTAGGCTTTGTAGCGGTTCCTACCGTCGATCATTACTGAGGGAAGCTCCATCGTAACCTGATTCTTCTGCCCCAGGTATGGAGTTAGCAGTACGAAGGCTTTCTTGGGCACATCCACCCCGTTCAGGGCGATGGTCATATCGACATATACCGAGTCCCCTTGCAGGGCGAAAGTGTTCTGGTGGATGCCGACCCTGTTCTGCGCACCGGCGGAGAAGGCAATAAACAGGGCTGCCCAAAGGGCTATACTTTTGCGTGTCATATACTTGGTTATTTTATCAGGAAGACGAGTGAGACTGCCGCTTTCGTGGGGCCGAAGTAATGTTTCGTTTCTTTGCCCACCTGCTGACCGCAGTTCTGGCAGCGGTAGGTTTTATAGTCGAGGTAAGCATATCCGGCGCCCACTTCGGCCTCGATGCCCAGCCGTTTGCCGAGTATCCATTGGTAGCCCACCGATGCGCCAGCGCCTACGAGCCAACCCTGGAAACGGTGCTGGTTCATATAGTCCGAGAACGGCGGGTTTGGCAGGTGGCCGACATTGTAGATGCCACCGTGGGCGTGGATGCCCCAGAAGAAGCCGTTGAACGCTTCGCACGACCAGAACCGGATGCCGGGCTGGAAGAGCGTGTGTTTCCACTTGGTGTTGTCCTTGAAGTCCCACCAGTTGATCATCACAGGCAGATCGAGCGTGGTCTTTGCTCCCACACGGATCTCAGGAGCCAGCCAGATACTTGCCGTGGCATCCCACAGCAGGTTGGTCTTGACGGCCCAATGGGGCGTTTCCTGCAACCGGTCGGTGCGCAGGTAGTTGCCACGGGGTGCCGGAACCGGAGCCGGTTCGACCCTAATCTCCTCGGTGTAGGTCACCGGGGCGAGCTGGAAAGCGCGTACCGCTTCGGGCTGGGGCTCATAGACGGGTTCGACCTTGGCGACCACCGGACGGGGCTGGGGAGCCGGCGTGACGATGATATAATCGCCGTTGGTTTCCCAGGTTTGTCCCGACCCTGCCAGCAACAGGCCCAGAATCTCTTTGGTGGTGCCTTGCGTGCGGGGAAGGTTCACTTTCCGCGCCCCGTTAAAGTTGCTGCTTTTGAAGCCGATGGTGTAGCCGGTCTGGGCTTCGATCTCGCTTACCGCCTGGAAGATGGTGATGCTTTTGTTCGAGAGGCTGACCCTCGCGTCCTGGGCTTTAAGGCCCGAAACCACCATTACTCCGCAGGCTAACAGCAAAATTGCTTTTCTGATCGTTCCTGCGGAACTTGTGTGCTGTAACTCCATGTATCTCGTTCGGTTATAGTTTTATTATATCTGTCCTTTTACCGTCACCACGTTGTCCGTGATCTGGTAAGTGAATTCCTTGCTTACACTCTGAAACAGCCACATGGCCGTTTTTATATCTTCCTTGCCATTGAAACGGAACGTCAGTTTTTCATCGCTGAATTTCCCTTCCGTCTCGACCTTCACCCCGTAGAACCATTCGATAGTCCTGAAAATTTCTTCGTAGGACGTATCGCGGAACGTCAGGCGTTGCATGATCCAGTCGGGCAGCAAGGCGGCAACCTGCTCGATGGTGTACTTGCCCGTGGCGTTGTCGTACACAAGCCGCTGGCCCGGCCCCATCGGTATTACCATCGTACCGTCGGCATCCAGCCCGTCGATCTTCACCTGGCCCGTGTAGAGGGTTACGACCGTGCGCTCTTTGTCAGCCCCGCCCTCGACGTTGAAGGTGGTTCCCAGCACATTCACGTTCAGACGCCCAGCCTCGACCACAAAAGGACGCAGGCTATCCTTCGCTACATCAAAATAAACCTCGCCGTCTATCTTCACGCGGCGCTTATCCCCCTCATTGAAATCCTCCGCGTAACTGATCGTACTGCCCGGCCGCAGGAACACGTCCGAGCCGTCGTGCAGATCGATCCGGCTCTGTGCGCCCAATGTGTCGGGCAAGTCCACGGTTACCATCGCCACTGTCGGTGTCGCGGGCTTTTCCGGGCCTGTGAACAACATCCAGGTGGCACCTGCCAACATAAACAGGGGCACTACCACTGCGGCGACCCGGAAAGGCATTGTCCGGTAAAACGGAATGCTTTTGATGACCGGCTTTTCGCTCACCCTTCCGAGTTTGCGGTGGTACCCTTCCAAAATTTCAAAGGCCAACTTGTCTGGCTTCTTCTGGTATTTGACCATCCGGTCGAATATCTTCCTGAGAGCCTCATCCTTCTCTGCCGCGTCCACCGAGGATGCTATCCACTGTTGCGCCAACTGTTGAACCTCCTCCGGGCAATTCCCGTCGAAGTATTTTTTAAGGACCAGCTCGACCTGAAACCTAATCTCTTGTTTTTCTCTTTTTGTCATATTGACGTTTTACTTCATCCTTCTTCGCGAAACTCGTCATCCCCTATATATACAATCGCAACAGGGTATGAAAAACGACAGGATTTTTTAACTATTTTCAAAACATTTTTTCAAATCACTGGAAAACAGCGCCTTGCAATGCGATATTTTTTGGGTTGTTTCCCAGTGATTCTCCATTTTCTACGACTTTCCTTGTGAGGAAGAGTCAGTTTCCTGAGCCGTTAGGTCGTTTGCGAGACCTTTTTTTCCTGACCTTTTCTACTGTTTGACGGGCACTTGAATCGGGGTCTGGTTTGTAATAGACCGTTTCGTTAAAGATTTTTTGTAGTGAAGAATCCACGTCTTCATCGTCGATACTTTTGCTTACCCAACCCTGGATTTCACGTATCCTGTTTTCATCTGTGTCTTCATCAAATAGTTCGTTCAAAGTGTCATAGGCATGTTTCGATTTTTTTTCATTCATCAATAGATTTCGCCAGAGTTTTCGCGGGGTCAGATGGATCACCCCCTCATATATACAATCGCAACCTATGCCTATTTCCGACAGACTTACCCCATAATTTCTCCTCGTTTTTGTTATTAATTCATTTATCGTATTGATATTAAAAGATATACGTGAGGAATGTTTTTTCAGAAAAGAGTGTTCTTTCCCCAGGCAACCAAAGCGATGCTTTTGAAGAAAGCAAGCCCTGATCACAAAATCAGACCTTATTATTTTTTGGATTTTGCCGGATGGGCTAAATTATCAAGAAGAAGGCGATCAGTTTTTGTAACTGCATCAACTCATCAAGCGCCTTTTTTCTAAGCCTCTGTACCTGCCGCTCACTTATGTTCATCTTTTCAGCTATCTCCGCAGTGGATAGCCCCTCCTGGTAGGTCTGCACCATGACCGCCCTCTGCTCATCCGGCATGGTCTTCACAGAGTTACGAATCATACTTAATTGCTCTTCCTCGGTAACGATCTCCTCGGGAGATTTAACATCTTCCAGTTCGCTATACGGATCGGTTAGGAAACGGTTAGCGGACTGTATGTTTCTCAAATATGTGAGTGCTTTATTTCGGGCGGTAACATATACCAGCCCTTTGAGGTTCTTGGTGAAATCTATTGTGTCCCGTTTTAGGAAAATGTCAACGAAGGTGTCCTGAACGATTTCCTTTGCTTCCTCCTCGTTATGAATCACTCCATATACGAATTTATGCAACGTGGATGATAGATGGAGGCATAAATCGTCGAATGCGGTGTTATGGCCTTGTATTAATCCTTCGATGAGTTTCGGCGGAAGATCCAAAAACTCATTCTTTTTCTTTTCCGGGGCTCGTGCCTTCCCTGCCGACTCCCGCTCTTGTTGTTTTGTTGTATCGATTATTCTCATATTTGACATGGACGATAATAACGTGTGGTTCAAGCGATTTATTTTAATCGCATCAAATCGGACGTATCAAAACATCTCTTTTTAACACAAAAAAGGTGTTAGTTGTCAGTGGGTTAGCGTTCATTTTCAATGCCCGGTAGAAAAGCATGATTAGTGTGTTCAATTCCATTAGGATTGAATCAAAAACGCCCGTTTTTATCAGTGAGAAAGAGACAAAAAAAGCGTGGTGATCAATCCGAACCCGCGACCTACTCTGGCGGAGAGGTACAGTGGAGCAGACGACACCACGCTATACTGAAGTATAGTGTGTTCAAGTATGGTCTGCCGATTTCCACTGTTTTTTCTTGCCAGAGTTTTCGCGTAGCTATCGGTCTATGTCCGTCATCAGGACTTCTCCTAATGACAATGCAAAGATAACTAAAAATTCATTTAGCTATCTTATTGGCGCCTAACTAAAAAAAGTCGGGTAATTTATTACAAAAAGACCGATGTACAGCCGGGGCTTACCGTCACAGTTCCATCTCGAATACGGAGTCTGTGAGCAACGAAAAAGTGTGCCATAGATTTGATTGTTATTCAGTTTGTTATGTTTTTGATGTTTTCTTACCATTTTTCTAATAAATTGACTGCCAAAATAATAAAAAGTCCTAATGAATGCCAATTAAAAAAGCGTGGCAATCATCGTCCACCCTCTTTGCCTGACGAGCTGCGGGGAATGGACAAATCATGCCACGCCGGTCACTATGATTAGAATAGTAAAGCGTGTGCCATTTGTCCGAATATTCCCCGCAAATTTACTTGTCAGGCATTTGAGGATAGACGGAAATATTTGAGATTGACATTCTACTGCAATCCGGCGCAAAGATAGGTAATTATTACAAAATCAAGGCGAAATGTGAAATTCTCAAAAAAGGCTTGCCATTTTTCAACGGCAAGCCTTAACTTTCTCCTCAATCGAGGTGAGAATTATATCGTATCCCCGTCGCCGATTTGGATATCGAACGGATTGAGATCGAATTCGTGGGTAATATTCGTGTCATCCTGGGAACTTTCCATACCATCTTCGGCAAAAATACACCCTTTCAGGGTAACGGTCGTGGTAGTCCAGTCGTCCGATGCCAGGGGATTGGCAAAACTGACGATCAAATCGAACTCACCGATATCCATAAGGCTTCCGTAGAACGAGCGGAGTGTCTGCTGGGTGGCATAGTCCATTGTCATCGAGGCGGTATAGGAAATATTACCGAAACCACGACTGACCGGTTTTCCGCCCATTCCGTAGTTCGATTCGATCTTGCGTTTCTTGCTCCACTTGATCCCGGATACCCCTTCGAGTACGGTACTTCCCTCGTCGATGCCCAGAGCGGTCGATGAGAGGGTTATCATCGACCACGAGTAGGCTACATTATTGATTATAGGCATTGTATGTCAATTATTTAGCGGTTAGACTTAAACCCTCTTCGACGTAAATCCTGGTAGCTACGCCCACCGGCACGATCACGTAAGAAATCTTCAGCGTATCGGTAACAAGCACATTCTGATTGGGGTCGATGGTTACGGCATAGCCCGAAATTTCCTGCGCCGCCTGCATCTTGGCGAGGATATCGCCGATCAGGGTTTTGAAGGCCGTGATCTTCGACGCGGCCAGATAGCCGGTACTCGGGTTGACGAGTAAGGGTGAGTTGACATAAGGCAGAAGGGCCGCCCTGACCTGACGGCGCGATTTGTTGATCGTGCGATTTCGGGCAATAGTCCTGAAATCCCCGTGAGAACAGGTCTGGTCGCGGGAAATGTAAACCCCATTCTCCCTCCCTGCGTACTTGATGGGGAATATGTACCCCTTGTCATCCAGTTCATTGAGCACGACCGGCGAGAGGGATTCGTACATATTGAGGCTCGTGAACTCGTCGTCCGCGTCGAGGTTGATGTCACCGAATCCGAACTCGATATTCTGGAAGTCATCGGCAAATAGGTTGAACTGTTTAACCCAGGCCATCGACTCCTGTACGTTTGCCCTTGCGATGGTTCCCAGCACAGCGCCGAGGAACCCGACCGGCGTGTTGTTCTCGTTGCGGTGCTGCATCCGGTTGATCTTCTCTGTTGACGCCTGTCCGAATATCACACTCACACGGCTCGATTCGCAGATGGCCGACGGGATTTTAAGGATATCTATCTGTTTTCCGGTGGTAGTCAGGGCGCCGGTGTTCGAGGGATTGGCGCACAGAACGATGGAAAGGGGCTGGTTCTGGGCGGCCATTGCCTCGGCTTTGTCGTTAAGCCCTTTCACCAGATTCAGGTTGTAGGTGTCCGCCGCCCCGTTTAGTTTCCAAAGGGGCTGTTCCGTCCACACGCCAAGCTGGTTGATCGTGCCTCCCGCTACCCGCTGCAAAGTGTCGATTGCGTCCCAATCGGTCGAACAGTCGGCAAACATCACGTAAAGGCGGCCCGCTCCGTCTACATTGCCGGACATACGGAAGAATTCGCGGATATGGTAGGCCGGAATCCCGTGCAGGAAATTTTCGTTGTTCTCTTCGTCCGGGTCGATCACGTCCACCCGTTCGATGATCCCGAAGTCGGTGATCGAGGATTTACGGCTGGTCACATAAATCACGTCGTTCAGTTTCAGTTTGTTTTCGTTGTTCTTGCCATATCCGGCTTCGAACAACTGAGGCTGCAACGAGGTATCGAACAACAAGCCCGTAACCTTCTCCTGGTCGGAAGAGGCAAGGTAAGGAATGTTGCCGTCTACGTCGCTTATAAATACATTTCCCAATGCCATAGGTTATGCGTCCAATGTGGAGAGCGATATTTCTCTATCAGTTCTTCCGCAAACGACTGTAACTGAAACGAAATCAGTTTGCCTGTTTTCTGCCTGTGGAATGTAATACGCCCCTCTGCAATGTTCTTATATGTTAGATGCAGAATGTCCGTCAGGTTGATCCCACAGCTGAAATAGCTGAACAAAAACAGGTCTTTAGCCAATGTAAGGAACGGTGTTGGATATTTGTACTCCTGCAACTCGGATGGGTCGAAGTCGATTATCCGTTTTATATGCTCCTTGCTGATTGACCTTTTAGCGGTCTGCTCTTTGAACTGACTGACCTTAAACTCGTCGAACGGGTAATTTACCTTTCTTACAAGGCCGTCTGAAACTGCATTATTGTATAACGCCCGTAATGAACGAAAACGAATCCCTATAGTGTTGTCAGAATAGCTTTTGACTGTTCGCATCCAATGTTCGTATTGTTTCAGCCAGTCCACATCTATGTCGATGAAATAGAAGTCCAGCGACTTGCAAAAGTTGGTAAGCGATGTCCGCAACTCCTTAAATGTTTTGGCGTTTCCGATGCGGTTTTCGGCTGTCAGACGCTCTATGTAAATGTCGAGATAGTCAGCCACGTTTTGACGAATGGTTGTCTTAGATGCCTTTCTGACGAGCGTGTGGAGCGTATAATCCTTGTCGCTCGTTTTGAAGTCCATGACCTGCTCCTGATACTCCTTTAGCTTTTGGTCGATGAGCGTGTTTATCTGCTCCTTGTTTGGACAGTTGCGTTTAGGACGGCTCTTTTTAAAGTCCCAAAATTCGGGTTTTAAGGATAAATGCAGGCTGATGTACTTCAATTTTCGGTTTTTCGTCAGCCTTAACATCAGAGGGTTTTCGCCGTTGGATAGCGTTTTAGAGGTGTACAACACCACTGAAATGCTCGTGTTCATCGTGATTTTCGGTTTAAACTCTGGTTTAAACAAACCGCCAAAATCAGTCTGAAATCAATGCTTTTCCCCAAAAGAAAAACGGCCTACATTGCTGTAAACCGTTCTGGAGTGACACCATCAGGACTCAAACCTGAAACCTTCTGATCCGTAGTCAGATGCTCTATTCAATTAAGCTATGGTGCCTTCTTTGCGGGGACAAATATAAATAACTTTTTCCAAAAACGCACTAAATACGTCCCATTTTTTCCTGTTCTAATCGTTGCCGGCGCTCCGACTCATTTCTTTTTTATCTCGCGATCGGGGTTCTGCCGCAGGAAATCTTCCCACGAAGAGCTTCCGCCTCTGCTGCACGCGGCCGGTTTCGATGCCGGGATGCGCGACGAGACCGTGAAATGATGGCACAGTGCGACAGCCATTCCGTCCGTCGCGTCGAGCCTCTTCGGATCGTATTCGATCCCCAGCATGCTTTTCAACAGCGCCGCAACCTGTTCCTTTGCCGCAGCGCCCTGACCGGTGATGGCCTGCTTGACGCGGCGCGGAGCATACTCGTAAACCTCTATCCCCCGGCTCAATGCGGCGGCCATCGCGACTCCCTGCGCACGCCCGAGCTTGAGCATACTCTGGACGTTCTCGCCGAAGAAGGGCGACTCGAGCGCCACCTCGCCGGGACGGTATTTATCGATGAGTTCACCCGTGCGTTCGAATATCACGCGAAGTTTCTGGTAGGTGTCGCCCACCTTGCGAAGGTCTATATCCCCCATCGTGACGGCATACAACCGGCTTCCGTCGATCTCCAACACACCGTAACCGGTGCGCGTAGTACCGGGGTCGATGCCCATTATGATCTTTTTAGTCATGAGTCATGAGTCATGACTATTTCTTCAGTTCCTTGACCTCTTTTTCGAGGTTCGAGAGGCGCATGCTCAGGTCGGGAAGGTTGCGGAACACGGCGTTCGAACGGTGGAATTTCATCCCCGGCATGGCCGGCGCGCCCATCACCGCGCTGTCGTCGGGAATGTCGTTGGAGATGCCGCTCTGCGACGCCGCCTTGACGTTGTTGCCGATCGTCAGGTGGCCCGCGATGCCGACCTGGCCGCCGAACATGCAGTTGCTGCCTATCTTAACACTCCCGGCGAATCCGACCTGCGCCGCGGCTACCGTATCGTGTCCGATCACAGTGTTGTGCCCCACCTGGATCAGGTTGTCGAGCTTCACACCGCGGCGGATGATGGTCGAACCCATCGTGGCGCGGTCGATGCAGGTGTTCGCCCCGATCTCGACGCTGTCCTCGATCACCACGTTGCCCAATTGCGGTATCTTTTCGTAGACTCCGCCGCCGTCCGGCGCAAAACCGAAGCCGTCGGCACCGATCACAGCGCCTGCGTGAATTGTCACGCCATTACCAATAATGCACTGCCCGTAGATCTTCACTCCGGCGTATATCGTGGTGCCGCCGCCGATCTTAACACCGGGGCCGATGTAACACTGCGGATAGACGGCGCTTCCGTCGCCTATAACCGTTCCGCTCTCGATCACCGCAAAATCGCCTACGTAGCAATCCTTACCCAGGGAGACCCCCTCGGCGACCGAAGCCTTCGGACTGACCCCTTTCGGGCGCGGACGGTTCTCGTCGTAGAGCCTTAACAGAGCCGCGAACGCCGCATACGGATCAGCTACCTTTATCAAGGTGGCTTTCACGGGCGATGCGGGTTCGAACTTTTTATCGACGATGACTATCGTGGACTGGGTCTCATAGATATAGTGCTCGTATTTGGGGTTTGCAAGGAACGAAAGAGCGCCCGGACGGCCGTCCTCGATCTTGGCAAATTCGCTCACTGTGGCATTTTTGTCGCCGGCTATTTCCCCTTTCAGGAATCCGGCTATAAGTTCGGCTGTGAATTGCATATAATAATTACGAATTACGAATTACGAATTACGAATTAATGAATTATGCATTTCCCATTCTTCATTTTTCGTTCTTCATTCTTCATTATAACTATAGGTATTTCTTAATGTCGATCCCGTCGGGCAGGAACAGCGACGGGTCGCCGCCCATGGTGATTATCTCGCGTACAAGCCTCGATGAGACCGAAATATATTCCGCAGGCGTGAAAATCGAAACTGTGGTGATATCGGGATACATCCGCGTATTGACCATCTCCATCGTGTGCTCGTACTCGAAATCCGTGGAATTGCGTATGCCGCGCAAAATGTGCCGGATACCCATACGGTGGCAGAAATCACCCGTCAGTCCTTCGTAAAGAGTGGCATCGACGCGCGGATTAGTGCCGAAAACCTCATCGATGAGGTTCACGCGGTGCTGCGGCGCAAGCAGACTGCGCTTGTCGGGATTATTGCCGACGCCTACCAGTATGCGGTCGAACATCGTGAGCCCACGCACCACGATAGCCAGATGTCCCAGCGTGAAAGGATCGAACGATCCGGGAAAGAGCGCGGTTTTTTCCATTTTAACAGGGTTTGTTATCGGACGACCAAGGTAGTAATAAATGCGGATATAATCAAAGGCCGGAACGCCGGCGGCGGTTTATTTAATGATTCTCCCGCCGCTAATGACGAAGGCATAAAGTAATTATATTCCCCTCAAAAAAATCCCCGGACTCAACAGCCCGGGGATATGATCTATCGGTAACGGCTCCTGCCGCCATGTTGTTTGTACATCACGGCTCCTGCCGCCATGTTGGTTGCCTTTACGGCTCCTGCCTGCTTTGATTATTTCTGTTTCAAAGGTTTGTTGCAGGTCTGCCATACCAGCGAAACACCGATGTTGGTAAGCGAGAATCCGGGCTTCCAGTCAGTGGTGGCGCCGGAATAATATCCGTCGTAATGGCCTACGGCCGAAACGCCTGCGCTGACATTGTAGTCGATGGCGAAATTACGTTTGATCCTCTGCATGTAACCGAAGCTTCCGCCGGCCGAAACAGCCATGTAATGTTCGTTGGCCCTGGAGTCACCGTTGTAGTTATAGCTGTCATAGGTGCGGCCGAGATAGCTGAACTGTACCATCGGGCCTGCGTACCATGCTTTTTTCTGGCCCAGATAGAACCTCATTTCAGGAGTCACCCAGAAGCCGAAAGTATTTTCGTTGTTGTCGTTATCAGTCCAGGGCCAGTAGAAGCCGCCCAGGCTGAGACGGAAACCCACCCTTTCGTCGCGGCGCGCTTCGATACTCACGTTAGGAGCGAGAAGCAGATAAGCTAGCGCGTTGGTACCCACATAGAATGCACTGCCGTAGAATTCACAGGGCTTGTTCATCATCCGTTTGAAATCGCGGTACTGTGCATTGCATCCGAAGACGGGCATGCCGCAGGGAGTCATAGCGCAGGTGGGACCGTGGCCGAAAGCGGGTTTGCCGCGGCCTTCCTTGCCGCACGGTTTGTCGCATGCTTTGTCGCCGCAGCACGGTTTACCGCACTCCCCCACGCATTCACCCTTGTCGCATTTGCCGCAGCATTCGCCCTTGTCGCAACAGGGGGCGGCTACCGGATCGTAGCTTTCGACCGGACGTACCGGCTGTTTGGGCTTGGACGCATAAGCGGGTTCGATCTTCACGGGGTCGTAGGGATAGACAACAGCGTCGGCGGCTGCAGGATCTTTACCTTCGCCGACAGCCGGAGCGTCAGCCTCTACAGGGCGTGTCGAAACATAGGGTTTCCCCGACTGCGCGGGCTCGATCTTTACGGGATCGGCCGGACCGATGCGCTCGATCGCTTTGGCTTCCCTTTCGGCTTTCTTGTACTCGCGGTACTCGTCCCTGAGGGTCTGTTCTTTCTCTTTCTGAGCTTTCTTGTTCTCCTTGACCTTAGCCTGTTCTTCCTTGGGGTATACGGTCAATTTGACATCGTACTGCTTGTCCTGAGCGGATGCAGGCAGGATCACGGCTGCCATGAGCAGGCCGGCAAGAATATATTTCCCGATTTTCATAAAATTATTTGGAATTAAGTTTGAATTATTCGCCTGTCAAATGATCACACCTTGCCTATGCGGCCAGGTCGGTGATTAAAGTTGGTCAATTAAAAGCTGTTTGCAGCAAAATGCATCCAATTCGCAAATCGATTGGCATTCCTAGCCGTAAAATTAAGAATTAAAATGTAATTACCACACAATAAGGACAAAAAATTCCAGATTTGCAACGAAAGTTTACAGAATTCACACATGCTGTCCAGCCCCCGGAACGACGACATCACGGCGTTATAAGGCAACCGGAAAGGGTTTTCGCCCGATTTACGGAAGCGTCCGCGGATTTTCCGCAAAAGTTGCCGGATTTCGGTTTTGCAACATCGGAACGAACACGCCGGACGCACCGCGTAAAATATTACGAGCCTATCCGGGACAAAACCCATGCGGACAACGGCCGGAGATGTGCGGCCGACAGCTCAGCTTGGCTGGAATTGGTACGGTAGTTGTCCGCTCCTGAAGACAAAATAACAATCATTAAATTAATATAGTTATGGCAAAAATTTACGAATCCATTACGGCGCTCATCGAGCCGGAACTGATCGCGGCGGCTGCGGCGACACTGGGTGAAACCGAACAGAAAATTTCGGCCGGCACGGACATTATCGTGCCCTCTCTGCTCGCAAGGGCCCTCAAAAAAGGCGACACCCCTGAAATACGCGATATAGTCGGGGAAGCCGGAAAACTCAAGATGTATGAAAAGTATGGCCGGATCTGGGAAGGCGACGGCATCTTCGACGGCAAGAACATCGGCGTGCGCCTCGAGAACCAGTTGATCGGGGTTGAAAACCCCCGTTTCTACGCCACCGTCGCAGCGCGCTCGGGACTCAGGAAAGAGCACGCCAACCGCCTCACCAACTGGATAGCAGGGACAATTGCAGCTTATCTCGGTGAAAAAGCCGCACACGGCAGGCTCTACGTCGATATGCTGGGCGACCTGGCCGTCGAAAAAGAGGAACTGAGCCGCGACATCCCCTCGACCGTCGTCGACGAACTGGGTCTTGCTTCGACGCTGGGAATAACGGCGAAAGGCGCCGCGGGAGCCGGGAAGAAAAAGAGCTGGGAGTGGATGCTGTGGCTTGCGCTCATCATTCTGATCCTGCTGATCTTCCTGTGGTGGAGGGCCTGCGACCGTAAAAAGGGGGCCGAAGAGATGGCGGTCATGACCGAACAGGTGGTCGAAAAACTCCCGAAGCCGGCAAAGCAGGAAGCGCCCGGGACGCTGCAGGAAAAGAAAAGAACGCTGGCAGGTCAGGCAGTGACCGTCTGCACAGAAGCCGAGTGTCTGGACCTCAAGGCCTATCTCGACTCGGACAAATTCAAAAACGCAACCGAAGCGCAGCTTAAGAGCGTCTGGTTCGAGTTTCCGGGCATCGACTTCGAACACAACAGCGCCGCCGAACTGAGTTCCGGCGCCCAGAAGCAGGTGCAGGAGCTCGCCGCGCTGCTGAAAGAGTATCCGGACGTAAAAGTTAAAATCGGCGCGTTCGCCGACAAGACAGGAACCCGCGCCGTGAACTTTGCCATCAGCGAAAAGAGGGCCGTCAACATCGCGGCCGCTTTTGAAAAGGCCGGTATCGACAAGGGACGCATCTCCACCGAAGGTTTCGGCGAAGGCTATGCACAGGTTGCCGAAAGCGCCGACGACGCACAGCGCGCTCCCGACCGCGACATAGCATTAAAGTTCACGAAATAGCTGAATCCGGGTCGGAACCGGATGAGTTCGCCGAACTGATTGTGAGGCGGCTTACGCCTGAAGCCGGAGTGATCCGCCGGCCGATAAGGAAAGGGAATTACCGCCAAGCGCGGGAATCACAGGGTCTAAAGGGATTTAAAATTCGCCGGCGGCGGATGTGGCGGCAGGGTGGTTTGTTTTGTTGTTGTCTGGAATGCCCGCTCCTCCATCGCCGGCTTTTTTAACGTAAGGTGCTCAAACGCAACTCACGCTGTTTTAAAACAGCAAGGCGGCCTCGCAAAAGGCCGCCTTATTAATTTAATGATGTGCACACAGGTAACCGACAATCGTCAGACAGCATCCGGGCCGTATGATGCCAATATCCTCAAATTCATTTTCATTGCCGGGAACCCCGGATTGTAAACGCAAATACAGCAACCTGTTACATATTCCACACATATTTATTAAGGTATAATCGACCGTCGTAACCATTTTTTTCGTACTTTTGCGTCAGTTGGAAAAATATAAACAAAAAAGAACAAATGCCTAAAGTCTATGACAAGGTAAATGTTAAAATAAAACCAGATTGGCTTAAAATCAAACTACACAGCGATCCCGGATTTGCACGGGTCGCGCAAATTGTCGAACAACACGGGCTGCATACCATTTGCAGCAGCGGCAGGTGCCCTAATAAGGCGGAGTGTTGGAGCAGGCGGACCGCAACTTTTATGGTGCTGGGGGATGTCTGCACACGAGGGTGTAAATTTTGCGCCACAGCCACTGGAAAACCTTTACCTATCGACGCCGGCGAGCCTGAAAAGGTGGCCAGATCCATTGCTTTGATGGAACTGAAGCATGCGGTCATCACATCCGTGACGAGGGACGACCTCGCCGATGGGGGGGCCGGACATTGGTGTCGGGTTATAGAGGCCGTGCGTGCGGCAAATCCCCGAACAACCATAGAAGTACTGATCCCCGACATGGACGGGCGGCACGAGCTGCTGGATATCATCCTGTCGGCCCGGCCCGATATCGTCGGCCACAACATCGAAACCGTCGAAAGGCTCACCCCTGAAATACGTTCGCGCGCCCGGTACCGCACCAGCCTGCGGACTTTGTCGTATATATCGTCTACGGGCGCGACGGCAAAAAGCGGCATAATGGTGGGCCTCGGGGAGACTCAGGACGAGGTTCTGGCGGCGATGGACGACCTGCGCACGGCGGGTGTCGAAATAATCACCCTCGGACAGTATCTGAGGCCGACGAGGCAACATCTGCCGGTCGCCGAATACGTAACACCTTCTAAATTCGATTTTTACAAGCAGGAGGCCCTGGCGCGCGGTTTTTCGTACGTCGCAAGCGGCCCCCTTGTACGTTCTTCATATATGGCAGAGCAAGCGCTCGACGGGTTAAAACACCACATGGCATGAGGCCGACCGTAGAACTGCTCGACCTCGGCACGATAGACTACAAAGAGTGCTGGGAGCGCCAGCAGGAGCTGTTCGACGGGCTTGTGGCGGAAAAAATGCGCGGCACGGGCGAGCAGACCAAGGCGGGATACCTCATACTGTGCGAGCATCCGCACGTGTATACTCTCGGAAAGAGCGGGCACGAGGAGAATCTGCTGGTGAGCGAGGAGTTCCTGCGGAGTGTCGGGGCGTCGTTCCACCGCATCGACCGCGGGGGCGACATCACCTACCACGGGCCGGGGCAGATAGTCGGCTACCCGATCCTCGACCTCGAAAAAACGGGGATGGGACTGCGCGAATATATCGAGGCGGTGGAGCAGAGCGTCATCGAAACCGTCGGCGAATTCGGCATTGCGGCCGGAAGGAGCGAAGGGAAGACCGGGGTCTGGATAAAGAACGCCCGCAACGAACGCAAGATCTGCGCAATAGGAGTGCGGAGTTCGCGTTTTATCACCATGCACGGGTTCGCACTGAATGTGGCGACCGACCTGAAGTACTTCGACCATATAAATCCTTGCGGATTCGCGGGCGGAGGGGTGACTTCGATAGAGGCGGAGACGGGGAAAGAGGTCCCGATGGACGATGTGAAACGGGTACTGTGCGGGAGATTGAGTGAGAATTTGAAAATAGTCATGAGTCATAAGTCATGAGTCATGAGTTTTTGTGCGGCTTTGCCGCGGTTTTAAAACTGAATTGCTTCAACCGCTATGCTGTCTCGTAATGACGATGAAGCGGTATTTAACAAATAAAAAAACAGTCGCACAGCGACACTTTCGACTCATGACTCATAACTCATGACTCATGACTGAAAAATGATTATTAAGAATATAAATATATAAAATGCAAAGTCATGCCAATAGAAAAACAATGGGTTATCCTTGAACAGGGTGATCCGGCCAAGGTGGAAGCTCTGGCTTCCGCGCTCGGCCTGTCGCCTGTTCTTGCGAACCTGCTTGTTCAGCGCGGCATAGAGACTCCGGAAGAGGCGGCGGGATTCTTCAACCCTTCCCTCGACGACCTCCACGATCCGTTCCTGATGAAGGATATGGACAAGGCCATCGACCGCATCACGCGGGCCGTGGCCGACGGGGAGATGGTCATGGTGTGGGGCGATTACGACGTGGACGGCACAAGCGCCGTCGCACTGATGTACTCTTTCCTGCGCCGTCTGGGACACGAAAACCTGATGTTCTACATTCCCGACCGTTACACGGAAGGGTACGGCGTCTCGATCAAGGGGATCGACTACGCCAAAGCGCACGGGGTTTCGCTCGTTATCACGCTGGACTGCGGGATCAAGGCGGTCGAAAAGGTCGCCTACGCAAAGGAACAGGGAATCGATTTTATCATTACGGACCACCACCTGGCCGGGAGCAAACTTCCCAAGGCGGCGGCTGTGCTCGACCCCAAGCGTCCCGACTGCGAGTATCCTTTCAAGGAGCTTTCGGGCTGCGGCGTCGGGTTCAAGATCGCACAGGCATACTGCCAGAGGCACAACATCCCGTTCTCGGAGATAGAGCGCCTGCTGGACCTGGTGGTCATCAGCATCGCCTCGGACATCGTGCCGGTGACGGGCGAAAACCGCATTCTGGCCTACTACGGCCTGGAAAGGCTCAACACCCGTCCGAACAAGGGGCTGCACTCGATAGTCAAGATATGCGGACTGGAGAGGCACCGCATCTCGATCGACGACATCGTCTTCAAGATCGGGCCGAGGATCAACGCTGCAGGCCGTATGCGCATGGGCGAGGGTGACGAACACTCCGGGGGCCACTCGGCGGTCAACCTGATGATCGAACGCGACGAGGACGCCGCGGGATTGTTCGGGGCCGCCATCGACGAGGCCAACAGCGACCGCAAGACCATCGACCGCACCGTGACCCAGGAAGCACATGACTTTATCGAAGGCAATGCGGAGTTGAAGCGTATGAAATGCACGGTTATCTACAACCCGAAGTGGATGAAGGGGATCGTGGGGATCGTCGCGTCGAGGCTCATCGAGACATATTACCGCCCGACGGTCGTGCTGACCATGAGCAACGGGTTCGCGACGGGTTCCGCACGCAGCGTTCCCGGTTTCGACCTCTACCAGGCGGTCGAGTCGTGCGCCGACCTGCTGGAGAATTTCGGCGGCCACATGTACGCCGCGGGGCTGACGATGAAGCCCGAGAACGTGGATGAATTCACCCGCCGGTTCAACGCATACGTCGAGGAGAACATCACCGACGAGCTGTTGACGCCGACGGTCGAGATCGACTCGCAACTGCTGTTCAGCGACATCTCGCCCGATTTCCGCCGCAACCTGACGCGCTTCCAGCCGTTCGGACCGGGCAACACCGCACCCGTTTTCGTCACCTACGGGGCCAGCAACCGCGGCGACGCAAAACTGGTCGGCGCCGAAAACGAACACCTGAAAATGGATCTCGTCCAGAAGGAGAAGCCCAACACGATGATACCCGCCATCGCGTTCCAGCAGCCGCAGCACTACGAATGGATCCGCAGCGGAAGGCCCGTGGACGTCTGCTACACCGTCGTCGAAAACCACTACCGCGGAACGGTGACGCCGCAGTTGAGAGTGAAAGATATTAAGCCGGTGATTTGAGCCGAAGTCGACTGGAATGAAAAGGATGCTCCTTATATTCGTGTTTTTGTCCTGCGCGGTATCCGTATGCGCACAAAGGATCTGGACAGAAGAGGTCGTTAAGACCTCTGACAGCATCCTTTTGGCAAATACCGATGAAAGGCTTTTCGAACTTTTCAGTGTTTCACGCGGTTCGTTTTATAAATACGAGCGAAAAAACAGGGAAACGACCGGCAAATTCCTATCAAAGAAAAAACTAAAACCGGACATAACCGAAATATGGGTGTTGTATAGTTTTATTTTTCCTGAGATCAAAGAGGTACATGGCGGCGTATGGATCAAACTCGATTCAGAACTGCGAATTATTGAAAAACCCGACCTGGGACTCATTCCCGGGTTTCTATGGGAAGGAAAAGCCTGTAATTTCCTCTCAAAGGAACAAGCGATGTTCAGAGCGCGGTTATTATTCAACAAGATCGGGTTCAAGATAGATGAGCCGGCATTGTCTTATAGTAAAAAACATGAAAAATATGTTTATGAAGTGGCTAACCACTACAATAGAAAAATAGACGTAAACAACAGGAGCGAATCGGCAGAAGCAGAATGTATAATACTGGACGCATTGTCGGGAGAGCTATTGGAAAGGCAAAATTGGGAGTATAATACCCTGAAGAGCGTTATTAGATAATGCTAAATTTGTTTTTTTCGCGTTGATTATATATATTTGCACTGTGAGAAAGAGGATTTTAGGGGACGCGAGTCCCCTAATTTTGTAAAAGCCCGATACGAAACAGATTTTAAATGATTGAAAAAGAGGATATTCTGAAGGCGGCCGAAGAGGGACTGAAGAGTCTGGGCGGCGGACCGGAAGGGGCTGGAAGCACGGGATCGAAGGAAGCCGGCGGCACCGGGTTATTCATCGTGGAGGTAAAAGCGAGGCCCGGCGACGAGTTCGAGGTCTACATCGACAGCGACGGGCGCGTAGCCGTGGAGGACTGCATCGCCCTGAGCCGTGCCATCGAGGCGCAGTTCGACCGCGACGTCGAGGATTTCTCGCTCACGGTTTCGTCGGCAGGCATCGGACAGCCGCTCAAAGTGCTGCGCCAGTACAAAAAACTGGTCGGCAAAAGCGCCGAGGTGCTGCTCAACGACGGGACGAAGATACTCGGGACACTGGAAGGCGCGGACGAAAACAGCATCACCCTCTCCTACCCCGAAAAACGGACGGTGGAAGGTAAAAAACGGCCCGAGATCGTGACTGTGACGAAGACTTTCCCGCTCGCCGATGTGAAGTCGACAAAGGAATACCTTGACTTTAAATAAAATCATGATTCATGATTAAAAAAGGATAAGATTATTAAAACATATAAAACTAATGGATACAAACAGCCTGATAAGCAACTTTGCCGAGTTCAAAGAGCTTAAGAATATCGACAAGAACACCATGATCGGCGTTCTCGAAGACGTTTTCCGCCACCTGCTCCAAAAAACCTACGAGGATGACTCGAACTTCGACATCATCATCAACGCCGACAAGGGTGACCTCGAAATATGGCGCAACCGCGTCATCGTCCCCGACGGCGAGGTAGAAAACCCCAATCAGCAGATATCGCTGACCGACGCGCACAAGATCGACGACAGCTACGGCGTGGGCGAAGAGATAGCCGATGAAATAAAGCTCGAATCGTTCGGACGCCGTTCGGTGCTGTCGCTCAGGCAGAACCTCGCATCGCGCATCCTCGACCTCGAAAAGGCCAGCCTCTACGAGAAATACAAGGAGAAAGTGGGCGATATCATCACGGGCGAAGTGTACCAGGTGTGGAAAAAGGAGATACTCGTGCTGGACGACGACGACAACGAACTGATACTGCCGAAAAGCGAACAGATACCCAACGACTTCTTCCGCAAGGGCGACACCATCCGTGCCATCGTCTCGAAGGTCGAAATGGTGAACAACTCGCCTAAGATCATTCTGAGCCGCACGGCGAACGAGTTCCTCGAAAGGCTGTTCGAACTGGAAGTGCCCGAGATCTTCGACGGCCTGATCACCATCAAGAAGATCGCGCGCATACCGGGCGAGAGGGCCAAGGTCGCAGTCGAATCCTACGACGACCGCATCGACCCCGTAGGGGCCTGCGTCGGGATGAAGGGTTCGCGCATCTACTCGATCGTGAAGGAGCTGCGCAACGAAAATATCGACGTGGTGAACTACACCACCAACCCGCAGCTGTTCATCCAGAGGGCGCTCAACCCCGCCAAGATATCGACCATCAACATCGACGAGGAGCGCAAGACCGCGGCCGTCTACCTCAAGCCGAGCGAAGTGTCGCTGGCCATCGGTAAGGGCGGCCTCAACATACGCCTGGCAAGCATGCTTACGGGTTACGACATCGACGTTTACCGCGAGATCGAGGAAGAGGACGTCAACCTCGACGAATTCGGCGACGAAATCGACCAGTGGATCATCGATACGCTGAAGAGCGTCGGATGCGACACCGCCAAACGAGTTCTGGAACACAGCGTGGAAGACCTTGCAGCACGCACAGACCTCGAGGAAGAGACCATCAAAGAGGTGATGGATATACTCAAATCGGAGTTTGAGTAAATTACGAATTACGAATTACGAATTACGATGATGTCGGAGTTTGTAGTTCAGATGAAATCGTAATGTTGATCTTCCGGTTGCTCTCCCTCGCTTTGACAGAGAGCGATTATTTGAAAACGAATTCGTAATTCGTAATTTTTAATTCGTAATTGAAACGCAGTTATATATGACGATAGAGAGAAAAATCAGGCTGTTGCAGGCGGCGAAAGAGTTCAAGGTGGGACTCTCGACTATTACCGACTTTCTGGCGAAGAAAGGGGTGAAGATCGAGAACTCGCCCAATACCCCCATCACCCCCGAGGTCTACGAGATCATCGAGAAGGAGTTCGGCGGAAACCGTCCCGCAGGTTCGTCGCAGAATATTCGCGAACGGATCGGTGTGAAACAGGAAACCGTCTCGCTCCAGGACCGCAGGGATGCACCCAAAGCCGAAGAGTTCAAGGACGAAGTGGTCATCAAGACAAAGACCGCCATCATCGAAGAACCCGTACAGACGGGTCCCAGGGTGCTTGGCAAGATCGACCTTTCCCCGAAACCGAAGCCCGCGCCCCAGCCGCAGCCCGCTCCGCAACCCAAACCGGAAGTAAAGCCGGAACCGAAAGCAGAACCGAGGCCGGAGCCCAAACCTGCTCCCGCCCCGACACCTGCGCCCGCGCCTAAACCGGAGCCTGTGGTCGAAAAGCCCGCTCCAAAACCCGAACCGGAGCCGGTCGTGGTGCAGACCAAGACCTACGACGAACGTATGGCCGAAAACAACGCCAACGTATTCCGTCCGGACGAGGAGAACAAGCTCGAAGGGCCGAAAGTGCTCGGCAAGATCGACGTATCGACCCTGCCTGCGGATTCGTCGAGGGGCGGCCGCCGCGAAAAACGCAAGCGCATCACCAAGGACAAGGTCGATGTGACCAAACCGCAGCCCGGACAGCACGGGCAGCAGCAGGGCGGACACGGTAAACCGGGCCAGAAAGGCGGCGCACAGCCTCCCAGGAACGAAGGCAAAGGCAAGAAGAAAGGTCCTAAACCGATCCTCCGTCCCGAAGTGAACGACGAAGAGGTACAGAAGCAGGTCAAGGAAACCCTGGCACGACTCACCGCGAAAGGCGGAAAGGGCAAGGGTGCGAAATACCGTAAGGATAAACGCGATGCCGGCGCCGCACGACGCGACGAGGAGATGGAACGCGAACAGATGGACAAGACGACTCTGAAAGTCACTGAATTCGTCACTGTGAGCGAACTGGCGACCATGATGGACGCCGCCGTCACCGAAGTCATCATGGCCTGTATGAACCTGGGGCTGATGGTATCCATCAACCAGAGGCTCGACGCGGAGGCGCTCGTCATCGTCGCCGAAGAGTTCGGCTACAAGGTGGAGTTCGTCTCGGCCGAGATACAGGAGTCGATCGACGAGACCGAGGAGGCCGACAAACCCGAGGACCTCAAGCCGCGTCCGCCCATCGTTACGGTGATGGGACACGTCGACCACGGTAAGACTTCGCTGCTCGACAACATCCGCAAGACCAACGTGATAGAGGGCGAAGCGGGGGGTATCACCCAGCACATCGGCGCATACAGCGTCGAGCTGAACGGGCAGAAGATCACCTTCCTCGACACCCCGGGCCACGAAGCGTTCACCGCCATGCGCGCCCGCGGGGCGAAGATCACCGACGTCGCCATCATCATCGTGGCGGCCGACGACAGCGTGATGCCGCAGACGGTCGAGGCTGTCAACCACGCCGTCGCCGCAGGTGTGCCCATGGTATTCGCGATCAACAAGATAGACAAGCCCAATGCAGACCCGGAACGCATAAAGGAACAGCTGGCCCAGATGAACTACCTCGTCGAGGACTGGGGCGGCAAATACCAGTCGCAGGATGTGTCGGCCAAAAAGGGGCTGAACCTCGACAAACTGCTCGAAAAGGTGCTGCTCGAGGCCGAGCTTCTGGACCTCAAGGCAAATCCCAACCGCAAGGCGAGCGGGGCCGTGATAGAATCGACGCTCGACAAGGGGCGCGGATACGTTTCGACCATTCTCGTCGAGAACGGGACCCTGAAAGTGGGCGACGTGATACTTGCCGGAACCAACACCGGCCGCGTCAAGGCGATGTACGACGAACACGGGCGCAAGATCGAAGAGGCTGGTCCGTCGACCCCGGTACTGGTGCTGGGCCTCAACGGCGCACCCCAGGCGGGCGACACGTTCAATGTGATGGACGACGACAAGAGTGCGCGCAGCATCGCCAACAAACGCGAACAGCTGCAGCGCATGCAGGGTCTACGCACGCAGAAGCACGTTACGCTCGACGAGATCGGACGCCGCATAGCGATCGGTTCGTTCAAGGAGCTGAACATCATCGTGAAGGGCGACGTCGACGGTTCGATCGAGGCTATGACCGACTCGCTGGTCAAACTCTCGACCGAAGAGGTGCAGGTGAACGTAATCCACAAGGCCGTCGGGCAGATATCCGAGTCGGACGTGCTGCTGGCGGCCGCATCCAACGCCGTTATCGTCGGGTTCCAGGTGCGTCCGTCGATGAGCGCGCGCAAGATGGCCGAGAAAGAGGAGATCGAAATACGCCTCTACTCGATCATCTACGACGCCATCAACGATATCAAGGATGCTATCGAGGGGATGCTCGAACCGGTCACCAAAGAGGAGATCGTATGCTCGGTCGAGGTGTTGGAGACTTTCAAGGTGTCGAAAGTGGGTACGGTCGCAGGCTGCATCGTCCGCGAAGGCAAGCTGACGCGCCATACCGCCATACGCATCATACGCGACGGTATCGTTGTCTACACCGGCAGGCTGGGCTCGCTCAAGCGCTACAAGGATGACGTGAAGGAGGTCGGCACTGGTATGGAATGCGGCCTCAACATCGACGGCTACAACGATATCAATGTAGGCGACATCGTCGAAGGCTACGAAACGGTCGAAGTGAAAAGATAATTTGGAGATTTGAATATTCACTCTTCACTCTTCACTTAAAAACAGCACAGGCGCCCCGGAATGAGGCGCCTGCGTTTATTTCGGGCGGAAATACTCCGGCTTTCCGCATTACGGTTTCTGGCTTAATACGCAAAAGGGATGGTGAGATGGTGTGTAAATAATTATATTTCATATATTTATCGCATTTGAAAATATATGAACAAAAAACTGCTTTTATTGCGGATCGCGTGCCACAATTCATTACGGGGTTAAGCGTCAT
>JAVBRO010000029.1:0-28353 GCA_031547885.1 Rikenellaceae bacterium | reverse complement strand
CGTGCCGTCGAGCGCCACATTCTTGATGTGGGCGGCGGGGATCGACATATCGCCTTTGGTGGCATCGTCGAGTTCCCAGAACGCCTTGTCGGGCTGGGTCGCGGGGTCGAGGACGACCAGTTCGCCCTTGAGCGTCGCGCCTTTGACCTTGATGCCCGTGATCTTGACGGTCGAGCCGTCGGCGAACCCCTCGGTGCGCCCCTCGAACTTCAGCCGCGCAAGGGCGTGCCGGAAATCGAGCGGAACGGGGTCGGTAACTCCCATCATGGCCGTCTTGGCGTACATCAGGTCGATGTGCTGGCCCGCGTCGGCCGGGACGGTGTAGGCCACCTTCATCCACTGGGCGTCGTCCGCGCCGCGTGTGGCGGTGATAAGGCCCCCGGCATCCGTTGTGGACGAGTGCGGGTCGTACGCGAAGAAGCTCATCCGCGCACCGTCGTCCTGCGGCCAGAAAGCCACATCGTCGTACTTGTACTGCGTGCCGTCGCGCTCGACCGACTTGTTTTGCAGTCCGGCAAAGTTGCCGACGGTGGCGCTGGCCGTCTCTTTCGCCCAGGCGTAGACGCCGAAGGTTTTGCCGTCGGGGATCAGGGCCGCGTCGGTCTGGCCGGTGATGTTCTCGATGGGGTGTTTATCCATTGCACGAGTCCCCGCGCCTCGCGTCACCTGCGGCGAGAAGACCACGGGACGCTTCGTGCCGTCCCCCGGCCCCTCGAACCGCTCCTTTACGCACCCCGACAGCCCCGCCGCCACAAGCAGCGCGAACATCAGAGGGAGTTTTGATTTCTTTATCATATTACGTTTCGTTTTATCTCTTTGCACCCGGCGGAGGGGTCAGGCTCCGCCGGATAGTTATTTATTCCCGGATACAACGTATGGGAGTTGCATTCTTACGTGCATGGGCACCTTTCACTGCATATCCGCTTCTTACGGTAAGGTCATTGGCATCTGTAGTCCCGCTGGAAGAACCCGACCAATAATAGGAATCGATACTTGCTGAAAAAGAAGATGACGCAGAACTGCGATAGTTACTGGCAGGGAAATAAACGCCGGAGGATGGGTTTAAAACATTATCTGTCGCTGTTGCGCCCAATCCAAGCATACGGCCAGATGTGGGAAGGAAAAAACCATAAGCGTGATTTCCGTAAGTACTGCTACCGGTAGGTATTATCTCATAGGCCCATGGGCCGTAAATAATGCTTGTTTTTTCAGCGATCAGATTGTTAAACTCTTGCGCTGTCGGTAAGCGCCATTTGCCTTTTATCCAGCCCTGGGCAGTAATATACCGGCATATATCACCCCGTCCACCCGCATCGAAACCCGCTCCGTTCGGACCGTAACCGGCGAAATCATCGGCAGCCTCATTGCTGTCGTTGAATGGTGCGGAAGTCGAACTTATATAAGGGATATTATCGTAGGTATACCCGTATGAATTCGTGGGATCATACACAATATTTCCGATTGGGAATTGTCCGACTTCATAATCTTGTCCAGATATCCGTTCGGGACCTATTGCCACCAGAGAACCCCATTTGAATAAAACGCCGTTTGAATTGGCAGGGATGGTATTGTTATCTCTGTGAGATACTGCGAAGGTCAGCCGGTTATTAGCCGCATCCCAGACAATATTACTCCGTGCCCACAATTCCCCCACTACCTTGATTGTGGTTTCATGGATGATCGTGCCCGTGTCTTTATCGCGGAACACGATCACGAGATCGCCCTCGGCGTATTGGCCGAGGCTGTTGTAATCGACCGTTTTGACGGTGATCGTCTTGTCGGTGGTCGTGCCGGCCGTGCCGCCGCTGACGTAGGAGGTCACCAGGCCGCCGTTGAAACCGGTCGCCGTGTTGAGCAACGGCTGGCCCAGCACCTCGCTGTCGCCGATGGTCACTTCGTTCGTGCCTTTCTTGATCGAGGCGATCCAGGCGGTATTCGAGGTCACTTTGACGTTGTACGTCGCCCCGTCGGTAAATATCTTCCTGCCCTCGGAATCGGTCGTCAGCGTCGGCCCGGCGGGGGTGGCGGACAAATCCTGTACGCAACGCACCACATGACCGTTAATGTTATTACTGGCACTGGTCAGTGCGACCGAACTCGTATTATACCATATGGCATAAGAGGTATTCGAAGGAGCTGTCGATGTCCAGGTGCTTGCACTGGAAGCAACAGCGGAAACAACAGGACCTGCACCAATAATTCCGTTGATCCAGAATGTGCCGAGTGAAGCGGAAGTATGTCTGGCAGGGCTTGCCGAATAGGTCGAAGCATTCAATACAAGCCCGTTATACGCACCGTTCTTCGGGACACGCCACCCTTTCGGGCACGGGTCGTATATGCTTTTAGTACTGTAATCTCCCAACTGATTACCACCCCACGATGCACCTCCAATGTCAGGTATGCTGCCTTTGTTGACCGCGCCATACGATCCGGGATTGCGAGTCATATTTTGTAATGTAGCATCGGTATCTGCAAAACTTACGGCCCCGGCAGCATTGTAACGGGGGGCGATCACGGTACTTGTCCAATCTTTACTGCTGAGAGAAATTGGGTCTTTGCGGCCCCACTGGTACATAAGTCCGATCTGATAATATCCGTTCAGTCCGTTGGCCGTATTGGCATGTGCGCCAAGGTTGCGATCCATAAAGACGTTGGTAGCGCCGTTGTCCGGCCACGTCGCGCTGGGCGTTCCGGTCGAGGTGTAAACGTACACTTTGTTATTTTGAGCATCCGAGCCTTGTACGCCTGTCTGGGTAATATCTGCGGTTGTCAGCGGATTATAGTCAGTCACCCAGATATGCCAGCTCCAGCGTACCACGGGATCGCCCAAAGCGGCGGCGGTTCCATTGTATTTCTTTACACCGGCGCTTACTTCGGCGGAAGTTGCAGGCGACGTTACTGCGACAACGGCGTTGCCGATCTTCTGACCGGTAGTGAGGTAAAGCATCGTGCCTGACGAATATGAACTTTTCTGTATCCGTAAACTCGACGTGCTGACTACGTTGTTCACATCGGAATTATCGCACCATACGAGATAAGCACCGAGGTTCATCGAGTTGTCGATCCACGTCATTGGCAAGTGTCCGGCATCCATCGCCTGCTGCACTTGACCGAAAACAGGAATTGCGTAAGTATTTTCCGGAGCTACGATAAAGCTGTTTGATGAAGGCAGAACGTCAACACCCAATGGTATCTGCGTGTTATTCCCCCAGTCGATCACCTTGACGGTCACGCCGATGGGTTTCTGGCCGATGTAGGCGTCCTCGGGGTCGGTGAAGCCGGGGGTGGTGACGGCTTGTATTTCGATCCCGTAGCAGTGGTTGCGCAGGATGTCCTGCGACACCCAACCCGACGGGGTGGCGTCGGTGGCGATGTCGATGCGGTAGTAGGTCACCGGGGCCGCGTCGCGCTCCGTCTGAGTCGCGCCGTACTTGCCCCCGACGATGATCGCCGCGCCTGTCAGGCGGTCTTCCTCTTTCACGCCCTTCGATTCGAAGAGGTAGATGCTGCGCTTGATCTCCCCGCGGGTGTCCGCGCCGTATTCGGCGTTGTAGACCACCGTGGGTTTCAGTATGGCGGGACGGCCCGTGAAGGCGTTCTCGGTCGGCACGGCGGCGGCGCTCACGCGCTTCGTCGCGGCGATCCACGAACTGAAATCGTAGGGCACGTAGCCGTAGGTGGTGCGGTTGTAGACCTGTGCGCTCACGAGAGTAAAATTGTTCACCGATGCGGCCAGCGTGACGTCCGCGCGGGCGATCATGCGCACCAAAGGGAAGTCGCCGATCTCCCTGTTCGTATCGGAAATCACCTGCGCCGAGGTCTTGGCATACATCGGGAAGGGGGTGAAGGCGGCCGAGCCGTTGATCTTCGCGGGCCACTCGCCCGCCGTGTCCGCGCCGCACTTGATGCGGGCCAGCACGGCGTCGATCTCCTCGTTGGGGCGGATGTCGGCCGCGGCGATCTCATCGGCCGCATTGCATAATATCAGAAAAATCTGTTCGCCGGGGTATTTTTTCGCCATCACCACAACCTCGACTTCGGTGTCCGAGCCCGATTTGCCCAGGTAGTCGGCCGTGTAGGAGTAGCGGAATTTGCCGTCGCCTGTCTTGACGAAGGCCAGCACGCCCACCTGGTCGATCTGTATCTCCTCGGCCTGGCTGTCGGCGCTCAGCGAACGGGTGCCGCCCGAACGCGAGCCCTCCGAGGGAAGCCCCATTTTGAACTGTATCTTTATATCCTTCCCGTCAGCAGCGGCGCTGTCCACGGGTTCCTTGACGCAGGACGAGCCGAGCAGGAGCAGAGCGGCGGTGAGGGCGTATGGTATGATTCGTTTCATCGGTATGTCGTTTCTTTTAAGTTTCCGGGATTAAAAGTTCGGCTTGACCGGTTCTTTCGCCCAACTGGGGACGGTCACTTTCACGTCTGTGCCGATGAACTCCACCATGATCTGCACGAGGTCGTGGTCGGTTTCGTCGAGCGTGATGCTGTTGTCGGCAAGGAACTGCCGCATATCGACCGTGTAGATGGTCGAGTGGTCGGCGGCGGATTTTATGTTGACGAGTATCGTATTTTCGTTTTTGAAATGCGCGGTGTAGAAACGCGCACCGGCAAAGGTTTCGCCGTTGAATGTGACGCTGCCCGCGGTCCGGACGAAGCGCATGGGCTTTCCGGAGAGGGTGTGCATCGTGAAGTCGTAGGCTCCGGCCAGCGGGTCGATATCCACTTCGGGAAGGGCGGCCAGTCCTTTGACGAAGACCTCGACGGTTTTGTGGGCCGCCGTGAAGTCTATCGTTTCGGTGACGGGAGTGCCGTCGGGAACGGTAATATTGAATGTTTCGGGGTTGGCGAGGTTGGAAATATGCGGCGCGTAGTACAGTGGGTCGTCGGAGTCGCTGACACCCGTCTGCCATTCGGTGTGGAGCAGCGTCATCTGCCCTATGGTATGCGATGCGTCCATATTATCGAACATCGAGTGTTCAGCGGCGTTGCCCCAGCATACGATGCGGTAGTCGCCGGGTTCGAGGGTAAGGAAAGTGCCCGATTTTCCGTCCTGTCGGTTGGCGCGGAACGCGGCCAGATCGGCCTGAGAAACGGCCTTATGCGTTACGAAGTTGCCTCCGCCATTGAATACCACCACATCCACCGTCAGCACGTTGGTGCGGAATCCGTCCGTACCGGCGAGCATGCGCGTGAAGAGCAACGCGACGTTGTCCCCGTCAGGCGGGCAGTTGCTCCGGTCGTCGTAGACCCAATCGTTGCAGCCCGCGAGGAGCAGGAGCGACAGGATGATGTATGTGGGGCGAAAGAGTTTCATATCCGTTGTTTTATAACATTATACCGGGGGGTGTTGCGGTGTTGAAGAAGGGCCGCCCCGCCCGGTGCGGGGCGGCTCCTCTCGGTTAAAGAGTGTTGGGTTAGATCACGGGTTTTACACCTACGGGAATCCAGTCGGTCAGCTCGACGGTGACTTTCACCTCGATGGATCCCATTTCCGGAACGGAGGTCACGTCTTCCAGTGCGAAAGCCAGGTCGCCTGCGGCAACGGTGAACACCTGTCCGCCAGTTGCGAAGTCGATGGCTGCGCCGCCTGCAGTTTTGTTGAAGCCCTTCACGGTGATGAAACCGGTGCCTCCTGTGGGAGCAGTCCAGCCGGTTTCAACGGTGATGTTCGACAGCTTGATGATGATGTGCGGGGTGATGGCGCCTGCCAGCAGGTTGTAGCCCCATACTTTGTCCGTACCGGCGGCAACGACGCCTGAAGTGGCTGCTGCTGCGGGTTCGTCATAGAACACGCCTGCGCCTGCGGAGGCGTAGAAGCCGTAGGTGCTTACATAGTTGGCTGCGATCGAACCGTAGTTCTGGTTGGCTGTTGCGAGCGGAGCGACGCCCAGGCCGCGTTCCGAGTAGAAATAGTTGACATAGATCCCGTCAACCGTGTAGCCGGTGATGTGGCTGTCGGTCTTCAGGCTGATGTCGGTTATTTCGAAACGGTTGCACACCTGCATCGGGCTTACGGTAGCTTCGAAAACACCGGTCGAAACCTCATCGATGTTGTTGGCAGCGCCGCCGTAAAGAACGACACCCTTGATAGCGCCGCTGGTAATCGTACCCACCTGCGAAGCGGCGGAGAGAACTTTCGACGAAACAGCGCTGTAAGCACCGGCAGTTGCGGGGTTGAAACCGCTCGGCAGGTTGGCGATCACATAGACCGTTTTCGACGTTTCGGGAACTTCAATGCCGCCCAGACCGTTTTCGAGGTCGGTAATGTTGAGGTTCGATCCGGCGGTCGGGTTCCCGTCGATGGTGAATACCTTGCGGATGTCGCCGGCAGCGTCGACAAAATACATAAGGCCCGAGGAGAATTCGACCGTGTAGTCGGTCACCTTGTCGGCCACGGAACGGACCGAAGGAGCCTTCTCCAGCTTCATGTAGACGTTCTTGGTCTTGCCGTTGTCTGTGGTTTCACCATTGTCCTTTGCGCAGGATGCAAAGAGCGCGATTGCGGCGAGAGCCGCGAAGAAAAGATTTTTTTTCATTTTTGTAAGAATTTTGGTTTGAAATGTGATTGATTAAAAAATTGTGATTGTGTTGTTTAGTATTTTGCTTGTTATGGTATGTCTTTGAATTTGTCCAATTCAGCAAGGTTCTTCACGGCTTCGGCGCTGCCTGCCGCCCGGGCTGATTCGAAGTGAGCGGCGGCGGTACGGAAGTCGCCACGCATGGCGGCCGCGACGCCCATATTGTTAGACCACGCCGAGTCATGTAACGCCACCCTGGCGAGATAGTCTTCCGCTGCATTTTGGTCGCCCACCGCGAGGGCGTTTGCGGCGGCGTTCAGGTTGGCGATGTCGCTGTCGGGGTAGACCCTTGCGGCGATCCCGAACACCTCGTTGTACTGCTGGCTGCCCGCCGGATAGCTTTCGGCCACGAGGAACATCTCGTTAAGGCTCATCAGCGAGGGGTTGGTGCGTATGGTCCGCCTGCCCTGTTCCACGGTGAAGGGGATCACGGTATATTTCAGTTCGTAATCCGAGCGGCGCAGAAGCGGGAACATTTCGGCAAGCATATCCTTGTAGGGCGCTCCGCCGTGCAGGTCCATCAGCCTCTTTTCACGGCCGTCGAAGATGTCGGTGCCGCGGATAATGGCAAGCGCGTCGTCCGTGTAGTATTTGCCGGAAGCCATGACAAGCTCCTCCAGTCCCGCCCAGTCCTCGCCGCGTCCGTTCACGCGGAAGAGGTTCTCTTTCAGTCCGTAGGCCGCCTTTACATACTCTTTGAGGGCGCGGGCGCGGCCGGCCGACAGCGTCATGTTGTTGGCGTAGGTTCCTTCGGGCGAGGCGTAGCCGTCGATCACGATCTGCGTGATGTCGGTATAGGGATCGTCCTTGATGCGCTGGATCAGTCCGCCGATTTTGGCGAGTTCGGCGGCATTGTCCTTGAATTCGGGTTTGAGTTCCGAGCGCCCCGCCGCGAAATCGAGATAGGCCTTGCCGCTCTCGCTGCGCGTCTTGACGGGTTCGGGATTAGGCTCTTTGAAGCTCACGGCGTAGTTCACCTCGACAATCTTCACGGGCGGGGCGACAGGAGGATTGAGGTTCTGCATCACTCCGCCGTTGAAATCGAAGTCCATCGGCACCAGCGGGCCGTTGCACTCGCACTGGTCCTCGCGCATCGTGAAAACCGCCTGTTCCATCCATGGCTCATAGACGAACACCGTGGAATAGCGGTAAGTCCGGGGGCCGTTTTTAGCTCCGGCATTTATTACTTGTCCCACGCCAACCGGTTCGCGGTGGAGGGCCTCCAGGCGGCGGTAGGCCTTATGGCGGTTTTTTCCGTTTATCATAATGGGGGGCAGTTCCATCGAAACGCTGCCCTGCGCGATAGTAGGGGTGAGCAGGACGAAGGCGCGTTTGGCGACCTGCGCGTTGTTCAGTCCGACGGTCAGCTCCACATAGACCGAGTCGCCTTTCAGCGCGAATTGGTTCTGCGTGACACTCACGCGGTTCTGTGCTGCGGCGGTCAAGGCAATAAAAAGGGCTGCCAAAAAGGCTATGCTTTTGTTTATCATCGTCTTTGCTATTTGATCATGAACACCAGGGCGACAACAGCTTTTGTGGGTCCCCAATAATTGCTTGTTTTGGCGCCGGTCTGTTTGCCGCAGTTCTCGCAGCGGTAGGTCTTGTAGTCGAGGTAAGCGTAACCCGCCCCCAGTTCGGCCTCGAAAGCCCAGCGTTTGCCGACGATCCAGTGCCAGCCCGCGCTCACTCCGCCGCCCACAAGCCACCCTTCATAACGGTGGGTGTTGGCGTAATCCGAAAATGGAGGCGAAGGCAGGTTGCCTATGTTATAGGTGCCGTAATGGGCGTGGACTCCCCAGAAGAAGCCGTTGAACGCCTCGCACGTCCAGAAGCGGACGCCCGGCTGATAGAGCGTGTGTTTCCACTTGCGCTCATCGCTGAAATTCCAGTAGTTGAAACTTATGGGAAGCTCTATCGTGGTCTTGCGGCCTACGCGGAACTCTGTGGCGAGGTTGACGCTAGCCGTGGCATCCCACAGAAGGTTGGTCTTGACAGACCAGCGCGGGGTGTCGGTCAGGCGCGACGCCCGTTTGTAATTACCACGCGGAGCGGGTACGGGCTGCGGTTCCGGCGTGGCGTCGAAAGTATAGGTCTGTGACGGAATATCCACGCCGCGCACAGTTTCGGGTTTGCGGGGAGCGGGAACTGGCTCCGGCTCGACCTTAGCCACGATGGGCTTCGTCTGTTGCGCCGGCATCACCACTATGTAATCGCCTTTGGCTTCCCAGGTCTGGCCGGAGCCGGTGAGCAGGAAACCCAGAATCTCTTTGGTCGTTCCTTCGGTGCGGGGAAGCGTCACCCGTTTCGATCCGTCGAAGTCGGATGTCCGGAAGCCGATCACATAACCCGTCTGGGTTTCGATCTCTTTAATGGCCTCCCGGACGGTAATGTTCCTTTGGGATAAGGTTACCCGTTTTTCCTGGGCGACCGCAGCGTTTGCCGTCAACATTCCGCACGCCGTCAGCAATAACATATTTCTGACGATCCTCGCGGAACCGATTCGCTTGAACTCCATCTATTTCGTTGTGTTTAGTGTATCTAAATCTATTGGTGCGCTTTCACCCGCACGATTTTATCATTGTGTTCGTAGTCGAACTCCCGGCTGACGTTTTGGAACAGCCACATGGCCGTTTCGATGTCCTCCCTGCCTGTAAAGCGGAAATTCATTCCGCTATCCCGTTTCAACTCGCCTTCCACCTCGATCTTCACCCCGTAGTACCATTCGATCGTCCGGAAGATGTCGGCGTATTTCGCATTCTCGAAGACCAGTCTTTCGGCGATCCAGCCGGGCAGCAGCGCGGCGGTCTGTTCGATCCGGTACTCGCCCGTGCCGTGGTTATAGACGAGTTGTTGTCCGGGACTCATCTCGATCACCGACAGTCCGTTCCTTGCGGTGATCCCGTCCACTTTGACCTTGCCCTGGTAGAGCGTTACGATGGTCTGCCCCTGTTCGGGCATCGTCTCCACGTTGAACTTCGTGCCGTAGACGTTCACGTTCAGGTGGGGCGTCTCGACCACAAACCGGCGCACGCTGTCCTTCGCCACGTTCAGGTAAACCCCGCCTTCTGCGAGGATCACCCGCCGTTTTTCCCCTGCCTGGAAATCCTCGGCGTAGCTTACGGAACTGCCCGGACGGATAAAGACGTCGGAACCGTCTGTAAGGTCGATACGACCCTGCGCTCCCAGCGTGTCGGGAACGGCCATCGTAACCATCGCCATCTGTACGGGGACGACCGCCTGCGGGTTGTAGAACAGCAGCCATCCCGCGACGACCAGCAGGGGAATCAGCACGGCCGCCACCCTGAACGGAGTGGTACGGTAAAAAGGAGTGTACGGGCGGATCAGTTTCATCACATCCACATGGGCGCGTCCCATGCGGAAATTCCATTCGCCGAGCATCTTTACAGCCATCCTGCTCGGACGGCTGTTGTAACGGACCGTATAATCAAAGACCTTTTTCAGGGCGGCTTCCTTCTCCTCCCGGTTGTGTTCGGAGGCGAGCCATCCCTGGAGGGCTCTCTTCACATCGGCGGGATAGTCGCTTTCGAGATACTTGGCGAGCATCTCTTCCGCTGAAATCTTATCTTTATTCTTATCGTTCATTTTTCGTTGTCTCCTTCACCCTCGAAATCCGGTTCGCACAATTTTTTCATATCGCCCCCTATTACTACTGCGACGAGATTGGCATTTCGGACCCCTCGGGTTTGAAATATTTTTGCACTTTTCTCTTAAACGGCTGAATATCTGCCTGATAAAAATTCACCCTTTTGTTGTTTTTCCAGCCATTTCCTGGCAAGCCGGGGCAATACGCCCCGGATCATTGGTGTCGGTGCATGATTTTACATGCGCATTTTCCGGCTGCCCGTCCCGCAGTTCGCGGAACTGATGGAACAATTCATAAGCATACCCGCTCGGGTCGGGATCATAGTTCACCCTTTCGTTGAACAACTCCTCAAAAGCCGCATCCTTTTCCCTGCGGAACGTGTCGCATACAAACCATTGCTGTACGCGCAACAAAAGTTCCCCGGAAAGCCGGCCGCCGTCGAGCAGCAGCCCCAAAATCTTTAATGCGCGTCTTTTCGCATATTCGTCCATGTGTTACATTTTGCCAGTGCAACATTGAAGAGCGGCAGACCACCCTCTATAACTACTGCGACGAGATCGCCCTTTCGGACCCCTCCGGGTTGAAATATTTTTCATGCCATCCATTTATATCATTGATTATTAATTTTTTAGGCTGAATTTGTTTTTTACGAAAAAGCAAGTTTCCACACGCCGTCCGTTTAAGCGCATCGGAACGCATCCGGCCGGACAGCCTGTAATGGATCTTATGTTCGGTATGGGATAAGGCGCCCTGCGGCCGCTACAGTTCGACGCGGCCGGGGTTTTATTGAGTAAGGAGAAGGAAAGCTATCAGCGGTATGATATTCCGTATGTCCTTGCGGGCGGCGACCAGGTGTTTCTTGACGACCGAAACGCTGATGTTCAGCGCCTGCGCGATATCCTCGATCGACATCCCATCCATTCGGTTCATGACAAAAACCCGCTTCCGCTGGTCGGGCATATTTGCCACGGTCATCTGTATCCACATTTCGAGGTCGCGGGCGATGAACGAAAGTTCCGGGGAATCTTCTACGGCAAACTCCCCATCGGTAAGGGCGTGGTACCTTTCGACCACCTTTTTGCGCTTGAAGTAGTCGAAAGCGTTGTTGCGGGCGCAGGTGTAGATCAGTCCTTTGATATTTTTCGAGGAATTGAGGGATTCACGCCTGATCCACAGGTCGGTAAAAGAGTCATGGACGATCTCTTTGGCGTCCTCGTCGTTGCGTATAATGGCATTGATGAACTCGAAAAGCGCGTCGTAGAAATGGAGGTATAGTTTGTCGAACGAATGCTCCACTCCCCGGGCCAGATCTTCAAGAAGTTCCGGCGGGATTTCGAGTTTATGCTTATACTTCCGGCGGGATTTCTCGATAAAATGCCTGTCTATCGGCGACAGGTCCTCAGTTGATTGGTATTTATCCTTCATTGTCGGCAATAATAACGAGAATCATGATTCATTTATTTTGTATCTCAACAAGTTGGGTCGTCAGGTACTGTAAAATGCCTCTCAAAACATACGGATGGGAGATGCCTAAAATTCACACTTTTTCTGCACGGGAACGCTATGCGGCGTGCTTAATCGAGTGTTGGAATATCCGCTTTTTTCGTGGAAAATGGCCGGAAAGAAAAAAGCGTGGCGATCCCCCCGCTCTTCTCTGATGCACTGGCAATGCAAATCATAGTAGCAGACGTCACACCACGCTATACTGATAAGTATAGGATGGAACCCTGTGGGTCTGCCGATGACTATGATTTCGATAACTGCCAGTTTTCAGAGAAGCCTCGGTCGTATGTTCGTGCCGACGTAAAAACGCCTGCACACGGCAAAGATAGCTATTTTTTGTCAGCTACCACTACCCTTACAGTGAAGCAACACAATCCGTTGGTTATACCCTGATTGACCGTGCCTGTCAAACGCAATAACAGGCCTGAGTGCCATCCCTTATAAGGGACGAGCCACAAACGAAAAGCATGCCACTCATAGTATCTGTTTATTAGGAAGTTAGTCAATACGCTCCAATCTGTCATAACCTTTTCAAAATATGTGAGATACCGGCCCCCTGTAAGGTATAATAAAAAGCGTGGTGCTTCATAACCCAACCTCTTACTTGGCGTGTTCGGGGACAGGGCAAATGGCACCACGCTATACTTGTTTTTAGTATAGTGTAAAAACAATTTGCCCGATATGCCCCCGGTTATAAAATCACGCCAAGATTTACAGGGTTTACCGGATAGGATCGCTTCGCCGATCCGGGCCAAAGATAGACATTAATTGCATATTATGAAGATTTTTAGGAATTTATAAAGTTATTGAGACTATTGCAGCGGATTCGTACTCCTGCCCGACAGGGCTGCTCCCGATCAGTACTTGCCGGGGAAAAGAGGGTTCTCAGCGCTGCAATCCGTTTCGTCAAGCTCCGCGCGCCTATACCGGGACCGGGTTTACCGTAAGCGTGTCGAGGTTCACATACACACCGTGAAAAGCCGTCAGGCCGTCGCGAAGCATCTTCCAGAGGAGATGCACTCCGTGCTGGGCGATGATGCTGTTGATAAAGAGGTCCTGCTGGTGCAGGGCTTCGGCAAGCGAGCAACTGGGCCCGTTGTCCGTTGCAGACGCATTGCCGTATCCATCGAGCGCCGTTACCCTGGGGAGCGAGCCGACTGTTTCGAACTTTTTGCTCGACTGTTGTTTTATGGCCTGTGGGATAGTCCCTACGATTGCCTGGCCGGTAGTGCGGGCGTTGCCCATATCGAACCAATAGTAGGGTTTGCGGTGGTCGTCATGGCTTTTCTTCGTATTCTCCGCCACCTGGTCGAGCAACCTGTCCAATGTAAAACGGGAATCGGTATTGTCGGTACAGGTGATGTAGATATTCGCAAGGTCATCCTCCCTGAACGATCTTATCCATTCGGGGAAGATCCTTTGCTCGGCCACCCAGTCGGTTCCTAAGCCGGCATTGATCCTGCTCACGAGGCAGTCGGACTTGGGCAGTCCGATATCCGAAGGATAGAACATCTGCCGTCCGATGTTGCTCGGGGCGACGACGTCGGGGTCATAGACCTTCACGTAGAGACCCGGTTTGCCCAGTCCCCGCAGTGCGGCATCCATACGGGCCAACAGCGTGAGTACCTGCGATCCCGTGCCCCCCGCCCCGATCAGGTTTACCGTTATCGGGTGTTGGGGATTCACAAGATATTCGTGTGTGAAATGTATCCGTGTCATGCCAGAAGGTCTTTAAGTTTCATCCCGGCGGGAAGCAACTGTTCGTGATCGAACGGTTTGTCCCGTGAATCGAGCGTGACGGTCACAAGATTATCTTTCGTAGGGTTGGTTGAGCCGCCCAGATGGGTGAATTCCGAACACCAGAACCGCTTCTCCCAGTAGGCGACGAACTCGTCGTAGGTGGGATTGGCGGGCCTTTCGAGGGATGAGGTTCCCAGGCAGACACTCCCCCGTGTCGTGTTGAAGAACGGCCCGCAGAAGAGCTCGGATGAGGGCTTGAGCGTCTTGTCTTTGAAAGCATAGATATTGAGCTTGTTATCGCCTGCCACGTAGACCACTCCGGGGACGTGGTACTCCCCTTCCGGAATATTAAGATCTTTGCGGAAAAACATCCGGCGGCGTCCCGGGCCGTTGAACCATACATAGCTTTCGGCCCCGCGGCGCGTGTCGCTGAAGAGAAAATTCGGCGGCAGAACCCCGTGGGGAATGCATCCGGTGGAATCGGTGAAGTTCTGCGCCAGTTCGGCCAGGAACGTCCACGGCACAGGCATACCGGCGCCCATCATCCCCTTTTCGTTGATCTTGCGCAGTTCGAGGTATTGGGAATTGCTCCTCGGCCCCTGGGACTTATAGGCTATCAGAGCCGCCGCGGGACGCATCACCGAAACAATCTCTTCGGTAGTTTTGTTGATATAATCCATCATGATAAATAACCGTTTAAGAAGTCAAGGAATTTTTCGAGAAACAGTAGAAGTTCGTCCGGCGCGGTTTTTTTAGAGAATCGTTGCTCCGTGTCGGGGGTAAGTATCAGTGTTTCGCTCAACGACTCCTCGTAGGACCCGCACTCAAATTCGCCGTTGAGCATCTGTTCCAGTTCTTCGCTCACACGGTCGTCGGCATAGGTGAAGCGCATAAGGCGTTCCATCTCCATTACTCGCTCAGTTCCGTCGTCGCAGCCATAGGGGTCGTACCGGTAGGAAAACAGTGGAACGGTAATTCCAGAAAGCAGTGCTGTTCCCTCGCGCATCAGGGCAAGCAGTTTTTTACCCTCTTCATCGCGCGTCCTGGCTTTCGACAGCAGGCCGAATACCCGGTCCGCACCACCGGACTCTGCCAACAGCTCCTCCATAAGTCCGTAGGCACTGCCGCCCTCGCTGTAACTATCGGCGTAGCCCTCGTCGAGTTCCCGATCCTGCGGGTCGTCGGCCTCCCAGGCGCATTCCCGCAGGTATTCGACCACCGACTGAACATCCCAACTGTCGTTGGTCGTCTCCATCCCGGTCTTTTCTTTCAGCAGGCGCAGGAAGGCCACAGCCGCCGCCCTCATCCCGCCCGAAAGTTTTTCGAGAAAATCGATGCGAAGCCAGAAAAGCGTGTAGCCCGGAAAATTGTAAGTGTCCCAGAAGACGAAATGCAACCGCCCCTCATCCGTACCGATATTGAGGTTGATGTCGGGTTCGAGAGCCATCAGTTTGAAGTAAAGGTCGGCAATGCCCGCCCCGAAGTTGCCGCCCGGCACATGGTCGAGCGGCTTACCCACAAGGCGGGCGTAGTTCTCTGCGGAAGCCCGTAGGGAACGGTAATTCGCGGCGGTGAGGTAGTCGCCTCTCTTACCTCCGCCGCATGGCAGATCGTACTCCAACTTGCTAAGTCCCAAGAAGGGAAGGCGCTGGGTCAGAAAACCAGGACTCCCTTGCTCGGCGCCGGAACCCGTTTTGTCCGCTGCGCTGTGTGCCAGTTTGCGTTTTCCGCCTCCTTTATGATGAGGTGCGCCAGCCTGTCGGCCTGCGACTTGTCCACTTCCCTGCATTTTACATTTTTCTTTTTTGCCATTTCACATATGTTTTAGATCATACGCCATCAGCCTTTGGTGCCGACGGTGGTCTTGAATTCGTACACAACCTTATCCTTTTCGATCACGGGACCGTGTACGGAAGCCGTAGTCAGTGAAGGATATTGGTTAGAATAGAGCGTCATAACCTGTTCCGGGGTACGGTCAGGGTCGGGATCTCCGAGTTTCACGGTAACGCCGTTGTTTGTGAATCTGAACTGCCTCTCAAGGCCTGTTACTCCTACTGCCATAACTTTTTCTTTTTCGGTTATTACTGCTGTTGATGCTGGAACATTTGCCCCACATGGGTAGCCTCTACATCTGGGATGCCGGCGTAATCTTCAGGGCGGAACACTCCTTCCCCACCCGGATATCCCCCCGCCGGCTGATGGTTATATCCAGGATATGGCTGTCCCTGTTGGGGATAGTTCTGCGGATAGGGTTGTCCGTGTTGGTAGCCCTGCCCCTGCGGATAACCTCCCGGATAAGGCTGTTCGTAGTTCTGACTGCCCGACCCCTGCTGCTGCATCTGTTGCCCGGGGTAAGATCCGTAAGGCATTTGCCCCGGGTATCCGTGTGGATAGGGTTGTTGCTGCCGGCCTGCCGGTGGCATCTGCTCTCCCTGCTGCGGCATTGCCTGCACAGGCTGCTCCGGTTGCGGTTGCTGTCCCGGCGCCGACGGAGCGGCTTCAGGTTGTGCGGCCTGTCTCTTTTGCTCCGCCACTGGTATAACTTCTGGCAGGTCGAAGAGGCTGCCTGCGCCTAAGAGCTTGTTGATCTCCCCCGTCTTTTCGTCTACGGATTTCAGTTCCACATCACCGGGTGCGTGAAGACGGGCCTGCTGGAGGCTGGTCATGGCGCCCTTGTAGTCTTTAGCCGCGATCAGTTCCTCGGCTTTTTTGATGTGCTTGTCATACTTCTCCCGCTTCTCCTTCATGGCTTTGTCCTCTTTGGCCCTGCTGTCGGCAGCGGATTTTGATTTCGAGGCCGCTTTATCGGCCTGGTCTTCGTACTCTTTCATGTTGGTAAGCACTCCCGTTGATTTTGTGAGAGGTGCCTGCAATGCAGGGAAAAAACTCCTGTCGATCTCGTCGGGCGTGCCCGTCATGGTGAAAGGAATGATGTGCGCCGCGCCGCCGTCTTTCAGGCCGTTGACCTTCGGCAATACGAGCAGCGTCATCTTCCCCTCCGTGCGGCTAACCGTAAGGTTGTAGTCCACACCGGGGGTCATCATCTGGAATAACGTCTGGAAAAAATTCATAAATCTTATTTTTAATGGTTATGCATTGTTGTCCGGAGTACCGGGCCGGATATCGCTACCAGACTGACGGCATCCCGTTTGTTTTTATTTTTTCGTACAGGTGGTAAGGCATTCGAGAACCACGATCTCGAAATTGCCGTTGGTATGGGCAAACTTCTCCATGACCGGCTCCCTGTGCAGCATGGCGAAACAAGCAAGAATATCGACCAGCGATCTGGGCCTGGTTTTCTCCATGTAGCCGTTGGGCAGCAAAAGGACCGCATGGCCGCCGACCGCGATATTCCGTAGCAGCCACGACATGAACTCCTGTCCGGCAACCTGGTCGAACGGCGGGTTGGATACGATCAAAGACCAACAGTAGAAGCTCTGCCAATCTCTGATGTTACCCTGCGAGGCTTCAACCTGCGGATAAAAGAGATTGTGAAGGGCCAGCATATCCCTGTCGCAATCGAATGCTCTTACATCATATCCGGCGTCGATCAGGAATTTTGTGATCTGTCCTGTTCCGCAACATGCGTCAAGGACCACTCCCGATTGGGAATACACACGGGCGAGTTCCGCCATACGGCGTGCAGTATCGTCGGGGGTAAGGTACTGGCAAAGTTGTACTCCGCGCCGTTTCTGCCGTTCGCAGACCATGTCGTAACTCCAGTTGCCGCCGTTGTACTCGAATGGCAGTTCGCCATGCTCCTCAAAAAAAGCGACGACCTCGGCAGGAGTGTCGGGGTCGTCGGGTCGGCGGTTCTTGAAGTAGGAGTTGTTGAGTGCGAATTTCTTTGTTTTTACCATGTCATTTTCGTTTTAGTCGATGTCTGCGCAGTGGCGGTTGAAAAATTCGGCCATGAGCCGGTTGCGGTCGGGATGTTCGATGATCCTTCTCAAAGGTTCCATAATCTCGCCGATCGGGCGCGGTCCAGTCGTTCCCCTTTCGGGTACCGACAGATCGGGATCGGGGACTTTTCCGAGTTTCGTCTGTCGACGGGTATGGACAGCCGTCAGTTCCCCGCCCGTCATCTGAATTGTGTTTTCCATATTTACACTATTATTAAAATTATACCCGGCCATGCGGTCCGGGCTGAACTACGGGGCAGCTACGGCGTTGGGGCCGGACGTGTCAAGGCCGCCGGCGACAGCCGGCGCCCCGCAGGGGTTGCCTTTACCCGTCCGGCAAGCCCCGGCGCCAGCTTCGCCCCGGGGTTCAGACCGGCACGCATCGGCGGATGCTTCCCTTCCAGCCTCCTTTTCCCCGTCATCTGAAATGGAAGAATACGGTTCGAATGATGGCTCCCTTGATCTGCGGACGGTATTTATCCGCTCTTCATACTGTACGACTTTCTCCATGACAAGGCTGAAGAATTTCTGACCCTTCTCGTAATCTGTCCCGAAGTACCCTATCATTTTAGTAAGGTCCATGCGGTAGCCGCGCCATTTCTCGAATATGTGGTCGCCCAATGCGGACCCGTAGGCGCGCTGAAAATCCGCGGCGACGAGCGCTTCATCGGGACTGAAATTGAAGAGCCAGGCGAATATCCGCGATAAGAACCTGTAGTCGGGCGATGTTTTGTAAGCGACGGTTATACCGTAGTATGCACGCGGTTCGACGTCCTGCGCCGCAGAAAGAAACGAGAGGTTCAACCTCCCGTTGGGATAGTGCCACAGCCGCTCCATGATCTGCTCCTCGATGGTGTTCCGGACACCCATCGTCTGCGCGGAGTGTATATACTGCGGCTTTGAAATTGCCTCGATGGTATATTCGACGCAGATGCCGGTCGTGCCTCTTTCTATCCTGCGCGTGAGGGGCAGGATGGATTTTTCTTCTTTTATCATAATCTTAAAATGAAGCGAGCCGCCCCTGAAGGACGGCTCTGTGAATGGCATAAATGAAAAAAGCCCGGAGATGTGACCCCCGGGCGTTATTAAGAGTTGTGATTTAATAGGTCATACCCAACTGCCAGAGTGGTATGGTGTTCCGGAACCCGTGTTCCAGATCGTCTTTTACTACATACCCATCCACTACCTCGCGTATTTGTTTGAGTCCTTTGTTCCGGCCTCCTACCTCGAAGGTCATGCCATCTATCTGAAAATCGGCAACCTGTGAAGATATAACATCGTTCTTAACCCTGAGTTGGTTGAAAAAGAATGTTTCCCGTATGTTACCGATATCTGAATTATCCCCGCCCAGACTTTTAACGAGGTTGGTATTATCGAGGTAAACTTTGTCGACCTTACCCAATCCGCGTATTCCGCCTGTGGCATTGCGGAGTTGCGCGATCATTCCGGCTTCTTCTATGTAGAGCAGGTAATTTGCAATATTGTTGCGGCTGGCTGATAAAGTTGTAGCGATGGTATTCATGTTGGGCTTGAACGGAACGCTTTTGGCGATTATCGCCAGCAGGTTCTTTAACTTGCGCCCGGTGGAAACATTCATGCCGGCAAACATTGGAATATCTGTTTCCAAAGTCTGGTTGATGATCTGCTGCAATCGCAATTCGAAATCTTCCTCCAGGGCAAAAGGATAATATCCCCGTTTCAGGTAATCGGCAAAATATGGCAATGGGTGCGGTATTTCCGGAAGATCGACTTCGTGCCCGAGTATCTGGTCGAGTGTATAGCTCTGTGAGGCGACGTTATGGAACAACCGCAGGTATTCCCTAAATGATAGTCCTTGCATATGATACATAACCGCCCGGCGACTCAGGTCGGAAACCCCTTTTTTGAGGTCGAGCACCGATGAGCCTGTAAATACCACATTCAAAGAGGAATGGTAGTCGTAAATAAGTTTCAGTTCCTGCGCCCAATCGCCGTATTTATGAATCTCATCAATGAAAAGATATTTTCCGCCCTGCTTAACAAACCGGTCTGCCAGATCGAGCAGGCGATGGTCGGCGAAATAAAAGTCTTCAGCCGTTACGTACAGCGCTTCGGCGGGATTCAGATCCTTTTTGATATGTTGCAATACCATAGTGGTTTTACCGACACCACGGGGCCCGGTAATACCGATCATGCGGCTTTTCCAGTTAATTTCCTCGTAAATATACCGGAAAAATGATGTGTCGGTCTCCCTGATCAGCTTATGATAATAAACAAGTAACTTTTCCATAATCGCTATCTTTGTTGCAAAGATACAAATAAATGCACTCAATGAGTGCGAAAATAAATATAAAATGCACTCTCGCAGTGCAAAATCACCCTCATTATTATCAGTACATCATCAGGGTAAGCACCCAAACCAGCCCTGCGAGCAACAGACCGAGTCTCAGAATACCGCGCCAACAGATGATAGCGAGTACGCTCCAGAAGGGGTTGAGCCCGCATTTGAGCAGTATAATGAAGACCGCGGCGACAAGTGCCAGTTTCATAGCGGCTTTCAGCCACTTTTTCTTACCTTTTTTCATGATTCCCGAGTTTTCCGTTATTCGATACCCCGGGGAGCGCTCCGTGCGCACCGGGATTCAGGGGCAATACTGCGGCGCGAAGGGCAGTCAAGGTTTCCGCAAGGAACCCCGCCGCAGGCGGGGCCCGACCTTGACGGCCCTTGTCCCCCGAAGGGGAGCGCCGCTAAATTTGCCAATGAATCCGGTGCGCACGTCGGGCTCCTTTTCGTCTGTTGCCCGTTTCCGATATATATTCCGTATACAGACTTTCCCTCAACTCCGGCAGCCGTTATTTCCAATGAATCGGTAAAGCGGTCATCTTACTTTTGGCGCGTTATTTGTAAAAGGACACTATTAACCAGCATATTAATTCATTAAAATAAATGTTATGAGAAAATTATTTCTAATCCTCGCCGCCGGTGCGTTTATCGTATCGTGCGGCCAGAAGCCGGCAGCCACTGGCGACAATACCGCCGCTGCCGGCAGCAACCAGCCCAAAGAGGCCACCACCCACACCGCCGAGGCCAACAAGGCCCTGCTCTCTTACCTCGATTTCTCCGACAAACAGGCTTTCGATGATGCCCACCGCGGATTCATCGCCACCGTTCCCGACCTGAACATCATGGATGCGTCGGGCAAGCACTCTGTCTGGAGCCTGAAAGACTACGCTTTCCTCGACAAAGAAGAGGCTCCCGCATCGGTCAACCCGAGCCTGTGGCGCCAGTCGCGTATCAACATGGAGAACGGCCTGTTCAAGGTAACCGACCGCATCTATCAGATACGCGGCTTCGACCTCTCGAACATGACCATCATCGAGGGCAACACGGGCCTGATCCTGATCGACCCGCTCGTATCGCCCGAAACGGCCAAAGCGGGCCTCGACCTCTATTATGCCAACTTCCCGAAAAAACCGGTCGTAGCCGTCATCCATACACACTCGCATATCGACCACTACGGCGGTGTGAAGGGCGTGGTCGATGAAGCAGACGTGAAAGCGGGCAAAGTGAAGATCATCGCCCCGCAGGGCTTCTTCGAGGCCGCCATCAGCGAGAACGTCTACGCCGGTACCGCGATGGGCCGCCGCGCCCTGTTCCACACCGGCGCGATCCTCCCCAAAGGCGAAAAAGGGCAGGTGGACGACGGCCTGGGCAAAACGGCCTCGACCGGCGAATCGGGCATCATCGAGCCGAACGTCATCATCACCCAAACGGGACAGAAACTCAACCTCGATGGAATCCAGATCGAGTTTTTGATGGCTCCCGGCACCGAAGCCCCCTCGGAAATGCTCTTCTACTTCCCGCAGTTCAAGGCCCTTTGCGCCGCCGAGGACTGTACCCACAACCTGCACAATCTCTACACCTTGCGCGGGGCCGAGGTGCGCGACGCGAAAGTGTGGTGGCACACGCTCGACAAGGTGATCGATATGTGGGGCGGCGACGTGCAGGTGATGTTCGCCCAGCACCACTGGCCGACATGGGATAACGACCGCGTGGTCGAAATGCTCGCCTCGCAGCGCGATATGTATAAGTACATCCACGACCGCACGCTGAACCTGATCAACCAGGGCTACACGATGCTCGAAGTGGGCGAAATGGTCAAGCTGCCCGCCTCGCTCGACAAGAAGTTCTACAACCGCGGCTACTACGGCTCGATGAACCATGACGCCAAGGCCGTCTACCAGAAATACATCGGTTTTTACAGCGGCAACCCCGCCGACCTCTACCAGCTCGTTCCGGAAGATGCAGCTAAGAAATTCGTCGACTATATGGGCGGCGCGGCGGCCATTATCAAAAAAGCCCGTCAGGACTACGACGCCGGCGAATACCGCTGGGTGGCCCAGGTGATGAACCAGGTGGTCTTCGCCGACCCGACGAACACCGAGGCCAAGCTGCTCGAAGCCGACGCTCTGGAACAGTTAGGCTACCAGGCCGAGAGCGGCACCTGGCGCAACAACTTCCTGCAAGCGGCGATGGAGTTGCGCAACGGTGTGGCGAAAGTCCCGTTCCCCGGTGTAGCCAGCCCCTCGACCGTGCAGGCGATGACCCCCGAAATGATCCTCGACTACATGGGCATCCGCCTCGATGTGGATAAAGCCGACGGCAAAAAGCTGACGTTCAACTACAACATCCAGGACACGAAGGCCGTCTATGGTTTGACGCTCGAAAATTCGGTACTGATATACAGCAAGGGCCGTCCGGTAGTCAACCCCGACGCCACGATCACCGTTGCGACCAAAGCTCCGTTCAACCAGGTGATCGCCGGTTACGCCAAGTTCGACGATCAGGTGAAGGCCGGTGCGATCAAGGTGAGCGGCGATCAGGCCAAATTCAACCAACTGCTCGGCATGATGGATAACTTCGAGTTGATGTTCAACGTCGTTACCCCGTAACTTATTAACAGCGCCACGGGCATCGTCCGGGGTGTCGGGATCGGTATAAAGACCTTTCAAGTGGTTTTTTGGCGGGCTTCCTGCAACGGAGGCCCGCCTTTTCATGCTTTAAGTATATACCCCGATAGTGTATGGTAGTTTATCATCACAGAGATAATGAAAATGCCGGTCACAGGGACCGGCATTTTCATTCTTATAAATACTTCTTTGCTGTGAAAGGATTGACAAAGGTTCTGCGTTATTTGCCGGGGTTTGCAGTGGTTTTCGCGCTTCGCGGCGGCATGCCGCTTTTTGCCCCCTTGCCCGGCTTCTTCTCGTCGGGGGCGAACGTGAGGCTGAAATCCTTATCGAAAGCGAGCCTCGCATCGAACGCTTTACCGCTCTTACCCTTGAGCCCTTTTATCAATTTAGTAGCACCGGATGAAAAGAGCTGCTGAAGGTGCTGCTCGGTGAGATCCTTGTTCAAAAAATGGCGGAATACGACCAGTCCGCAGGCGGGGTCGCCGCATTTGGCAACCTTTTGCCGTATGGTAACATAGCTTTTGCCGCACTTCGGGCACAGTATGGAACCCTCCGTCGAGCCGAGGAAATCGAGCGATAGGATCTCGGCCGTCACTTGTTTTGTATAGACGCGAATGGCGTCGAGGAAGGTCACCGGTTCCATCTCCCCCGCCTCGATACAGGCCAGCGCGTGTTCCCACTCGCCCGTTAGTTGCGCGTCGGCGATCCGCATATCCTTTACCGATTCATATACGAAAAGTCCTTTTTCGGTGGGAACGAGAGATTTGCCGATGCGGGAAATGTATTCGCGGCGGAAGAGCGTGGCGATGATCGCCGCGCGGGTGGCCGGTGTACCCAGCCCGCAGTCACGCATGGCGGCGCGGGCATCGTCGTCACCGACTTCTTTCCCTGCCTTCTCCATTGCCGTGAGAAGCGTCGCTTCGGTGTAGAGGGGGCGCGGGCGCGTTTTTTTGGTGGCGAGGCTGCATCCGCCGATCTCGGCCGTTTCACCCTCATCGAAGATCGCTTCCCCCTCGCCTTCCGCGCTTTCATCGTCATGTTCCTCTGCCTGGTGCTGGACGGCGCGCCATCCCGGCGAGGTAATGACGGAGCTGCGTGATATGAAGTGTTCACCGTCTGCCTCAGCCTCCATCGTGAGCGCCTCCTTCAGGCAGGCAGGTGCGAAGGCTTCGAGCATCCGTGCGGCTATCAGTGTGTAGACCTGCATATCCGTGTCGGAGATCCCCTCGGGCTTGACGCCGGTTGTAAGCAGAGCGTGGTGGTCGGTGACTTTCTCGCCGTCTACGCTGCCCGTAAAGAGGGCCGAGGGTTTGAGCACTCCTTTCATGTGGGCGAAGGCGGGCATGGCAAGTGCCTTGCGGATGAGATCGGGCACGGTTTCCATAATGTCGTCGGGGATATGGCGGCTTCCGGTGCGCGGATACGTGATGAGTTTGGCTTCGTAGAGCGACTGTGCGGCTTCGAGCGTCTGCTCGGGGCTCATGTCGAAGCGGACGTTGCAATCCTTCTGGAGCGCCGTTAGGTCGTACAAGAGCGGCGGGGCCTGGCTGATGGGTTTGCGCTCCGAGCGCGTGATAGTTGCTGTTCCGGCGGCGGCTATGCGGGCATGCAGCGCCTCGGCCTGTTCTTTTGAAGGTAACTCGCCCGTATAGCGGAACTTGCGCAGGGCGTCGTCCTTCTGAAGTACGGCGTAGAGTTCCCAATAGTCCGATGGAGTGAAACCCCGGTTATCCCTGTATCTGGCGCAGATCAGCGCGAGCGTTGGTGTCTGGACGCGCCCGAGGGAGTTGTTCGAGAGGCCCGATGCGGCGGCGAGCGCCTGACTGGCGTTGATGCCTACGAGCCAGTCGGCTTTGGCGCGGCAGTCGGCCGCCCGGTAGAGGTTGTCGTAGTGGCGGCCTTCGCGCATCGAGTCGAGTCCGGCGCGGATCGCCTGCGGGGTGAGCGAAGATATCCAGAGCCGCCGGACCGGCAGGGTGCATCCGAGGTGGGCGTATATATTGCGGAAGATCAACTCGCCTTCGCGCCCCGCGTCTGTGGCGGCGACGACGGAGGTGGCGTGTGAAAGCACATCGCCGATGGCTTTGAGCTGCCGTGCGGCGGCGCTGTCGGTGGCCGTGCCCTTTTCGCCCTTGCGCTGGCGGATAACGAGGCAGAAGGGGTCGGGCATGAAAGGGAGGTTGTCGGCGGTGCCTTTGGTGTGGCCGTAGAACGACGGCAGGGCGAGCTGTACGAGGTGGCCGAGCGCCCAGGTAACGAGGTAGCCGCCGCCTTCCATGTATCCGGTGCGTTTGCGTGTGGCCCCGACCAGGCGTGCGATCTCCATGCCGACGCTCGGCTTTTCAGTTATAATGGCTATCATAAGGATTTGCGGGTTAGATGCCGCCCCCTGTCATCGGGCAGGGGGCGGCGAATTATTAATATGTCTGTACTGGGGTTTGTTCGGGGGATTCGATTCCGATGATTTCGAGCATCGGTTCCCCTTTGGCGTCCACCAGTTGGAGGGTGGCGTCCATTACTATGTCCACTCCCAGCAGCATGAGACTGAGTGAGAGTACATCCGTTTTTTCTCCGTTGAGAAGCGCTTCGAGTTCTCCGGAGAGTTCGAGTTCATCGCGCAGTATGCCGATGCCCGCGAGTTCGTCCCAGTTGATATCCTCTTCCCTGAACGGGAGGGCTTTATTTTTAGTTGTCATATGCTTAAAAATGTGTTAGATGGTTTATGACTGGCTCTTTCCCTGTCCCTTTTTTGCATTTTGCGCCGGGTTCCGCTGAATTACGTTGCGTTGGTCGGCATTGCGTTTGCGGTCGGGGTTCTCGTTGTACATCTGCGGCTGGCCGGTGTCCTTGTTGAAGCGTACATACTGCGAGAGGGTCTTGCCGTCGTGTCCCCTGATGCCGTCGACCAGCACGGCCTTGCCGTTCTGGAGTTCAGCACGCTGTGATGCGGAGAGTTTGGCCCCCATTATCTCCTGGGGCACGCTGAACGTCTGGCGTTCGTCGAACTTGTCGGGTGCCGACGCGAACCTCACCTCGCCCGTGCGCAGGTCCGATTTGACCCACAGGGAGCGTTCCTCTCCGCTGCGCATGGTCATGTTCTGCATATAAACAGGTTTGCCCTCGGCGAGTTCCTTCCGGTCTTCGGCGGTGAGCCTTACCCCGCCCAATTCTTTGGGAATTACGATCTCCCGGCTGTTCTCCGGGGAATCGGGGTTGAACTTGTTGTATGTGAGGTTGCCGGTGGAGGGATCGAGCTTGATGTAACGGTCGTAGAGTTCGCCGTTCTTTCCCACCATATTTTCCAACAGTATGGACTTCCCCGCGTTCACCTGTTCACGCATCTTGTCGGTGATCTCAACCCCGGCGATGGATTGTGCGTTGAAGAGTTTTTGTTCGTCGAAGCGGTATTCGATGCCGCGCCGGTCGGCGTTGACCTGTACCGTGGCCGAGAACTCCTTACCCCTCTCCGAAATGAGGCCATCCAGCCTGACGGCCTTACCCTCACGCAGGTCGTTGATCTCATGTTCGGTCAGCTTTACCCTGCTCACCTCTTCGGGAATATAGGCATGGTCGGTGCGCAGGGCCACGATGTCATTGGTCAGGCGGTCGATGCTGATGAATGAGTCATGCATCTGCCCGTCGCGCCATTGCAGGGGCACGACGCGGCCGAGGTTCTGGGTTTCGCGCAGGTTCTGCTTGTCGGTTTCCGAGAAGATGTGCCCCATGAACGCTTTATCGAGGTCGGGTTTCTGACGCACCCCGTTCATATACATATTGAGCCCGTTTTCGCCGGGCATGAGCGACAGCCGCGCCTCGATCCGTGCGATGATATTTCCGCTACGGAGGGTCATTGGAACTACATCCCGCGTTTTTCGTCCCATCAGCATCTCGTCGAGGTAACCGTTCCGGACGAGCGTTTCTTTGGGCACTCCCATCTCTTCAAACTGTTTCCAGTTGATAAGGGATTCGTTGTAGCGGTAGGTCTGGGGCGCTTTTTCCTGCACCTTTACCTCCTCCCCTGCCGCCATTTTTGTCATGGCGCTTGCCATACCGGACTTTTCGAGTTGTTCCCTCGTAAGGCCCGTCGCCTTTTCGATGGCCGCCCAGTCGATCTGCTTTTCGACACCCTGTTCGGGTGCTTTGGCGCGGATTTCGTTCTTTTCGAGAAATTCCTTCGTGGCTTTGGTTTCCTTACCGGCGGCGATCTCTTTGAGGGTCTTTTTGACGGCCGGATCGTCCGTTTCGCCATCCTTGATGGAGATGAGGTTGAAACGGGTCGGGTCTTTGAACTGGTCTACGAGGTTCTTCCAGAAGTTCTCCATGATGGAGGAATGCTTGTCAACCTTGAGGAAAGTGTTGTTCTTCTGATCGTCGTAGGGAGCCATTTCGGGTTTGCCGTTGTCGTCCATGCCTGTAACGGCATACAGCGTTTTGTCCGCCTTGTCGTGCAGGAGAAGGACATCCTGCGTTTTTTCGTTTTCCTGCGCCGCTCCTTGGGCGGCGTCAGCAGCTTGTTTTGCCATAGGTGATTGCTTTTTACGTGATTAAAAGTGAACCTTATCGGCTCAAAAATAAACACACGCAGTCAACAAAATGCTGTTTTTCAGCGACTTGACGACATGCTTCATCATGTGTCATTATGTTGCACCATCGCCGCGTGGGAAAACATCCGGCTGCGTGGCGCGGGCAACGCCGCGTAGCGTGGAAGGTCATCCGGGCGGCGGCTTATGGCCGCCGTCGTAGTACCGATGGCGGGCGTGAGAGCCGGATGCGGGAGGGGATGTGCCGAAGGGTTACGGATGAGAAGAGAGGCCGGGAGCGGCCGATACGGGGCTGCCCACGCGGAAACGTAAAAAACCGCTATCTTATGCAGGCTCGTGAAGGCGAACAGCTTTCGTCCCCCCGATTTTCTTATCAAGGAGAGCGAAATCATCAGATTGTTATTTCCTATTTTATTACAGGCAGACTGCGGGCCGCCTTTTGCCACAACCTCACCGCAGCATAAGCCGTCCCACATGCTCCTTATGCATTCACGCTCGGCTTCACATGCTACGTCCCGTCCGATTAACAACCCGCAGCCGGGTTTCCGCGCGTTTCCGGGGTGAAAAATTATCCTGCGCCGCAGGTGCAGGTCATTTTTCGCCGCGGACCGCAGGCCCCGAACGCGGACGGAAACGCGGTGCGGGTTATCTTTATATCGGGACGGAGGATGGGGAGCCGAGAGAGAATGCGTCATGGCGGCGGTCGCGGCCCTTATAACCCTGTGCTAACATCGTTATCCGGCAGGGATGTATCCTGCATGACAGGAAGATGATTTTGCCCGTAAACGAATAAACCATATATTTGTATGAGAATAAGGGCAGGGAAACGTTACTATTGCAAATAGTCATCTTATTGCAACTATTGTAGAAGCTGGAGCTGCATTCAGTGGTATTAATTTTGCAGGTATTGTTGTTAAAGATATTTATTGTACTTTTGTAATAGATATGGCTAAACCTATTGAACATACCCCGATAATTGCCGGTACGGATTCCCAAAAAGTCCGTAAGGATATTATTACGTCTTTGTTGAAAAAACCAAGTGAGCGTAAAAGGGCGGAATTATCGAAAGAGATTCAGGAAATGAGGAAATGCCGCGAATACCTGCAATCTATTACCGTCAGTGGCAGGCCGTCGCTTTGATCAAATCGGTCAACTTTTAGGAGAACTCAATGCAAGACAGGTAATTCTTGCGTCCGATCATGATATTAAACCGTTCGAGTGCGGAAACGCAGACTTGAACGGTTTTCTGTTCGAAGATGCCAAAGTCTATCAGAAATACAGAAGCTATATTACATATGTTGTTGAAAATGACGATGAAACGATAGCTTTTTATTGTCTTGCAAACGACTTATTGCAATTATCACCGGCACAGGATGATGAATTGGAAGAAATGTAAGCGTTCGGTAAAGTGCGTATTGTTAGGTGATTGAAAAGGATTTAGCTTTGCGGGGATAATCGGTTATATTGTTGTTTTACATAAATTGAATGACCGTTTAGTAACCGTAAAAAGTATTAGTGAAGACCTATATCGC
>JAVBRO010000023.1:0-98245 GCA_031547885.1 Rikenellaceae bacterium | reverse complement strand
AGCCGCCGTGCTCACCCAGATACAGGGAATAGTCTCCGACTCTTCGGGAAGCATTATGGTGGCTTATATCGTGCCTGCAATAGCTTTTTCCGTCATAGCCGTCTACGGTACACTCATAGCTCCGAAGGCCGAAAGGAGAATGGGATCATAAGAACATGGATAAGAAGATGAAAAAAATATTTCTGACGATCATAACCATACTCGCGTCTGCGGCCTCGGTGTCAGCTCAGACCATTTCGGTGGAAACCTTACTGAAAGAGATGGTCGACCGCGAGGAGAAAGCCCGCTTTCCTTACCCTGAGTTTACCTGCAAACAGGCCAGCAGTTACGACCGTTCATCGGTCGAAAGAGGAGGCCCGGGATGGTTTGCCAACTGGGACCGGACTATGTTCATTGGAACGGACAAGAGCAAGGGACGCACCGAATATATAATGATCGATGCCGAAGGACCGGGAGCGGTAGTGCGTTTCTGGATGACCTTCGCAGGCAGTAACTGCGGCCGTGGAACCATGCGCATATATATCGACGATATGGATAACCCGGTCATCGAAAGCGAGGCATTCGCTATCCTCAGCGGCGACGTGGTCACCGGATACCCCATGGCGGCGTCGGTCTCGGAGCTTTCTACCTACGAAACCCGCGGCCACAACCTCTATTTCCCTATACCGTACGCGAGACGCTGCAGGATTACCTACCAAAGCGACAATATATTCGAGGACGATCCCGGCTCGAAACACCGCGGCGAGGCCGTTTACTACAATATCAATTACCGCACTTACGACACGGGAACCAATGTCGTTTCATACTCCCGCAAAGAGGCCTCAAAAAACAGAGAGCTGGCAGAAAAGGTAAACTTGCAACTGAAAACCAAAGATCGTGGAATGAAAGGTCTCAAGCTGGCAAATATCTCCATGGACAGCGAATTAGCCCCGGGAGACAGCAGGACGTTCAGGATAACCGGACAAAAAGCGGTGCGCCGTATCGGAATGCGTCTGGAATCCGGAAACAAAGAGCAGGCGCTGCGTTCGGTCGTACTGCAGATGAGTTTCGACGGGGAGTCGACCGTGTGGATACCCGCGGGAGATTTCTTCGGAACAGGCCCGCGCCGGATATATACGAACACATGGTACACATCGGCCTCGGAGGAGGGGCAAATGAACGCCTACTGGGTAATGCCCTTTGAAAAAGAGTGCGAAATAACCCTTGTCAACTACGGCAGCGAAACCATAAAAATAGCCGATGCGGCAATTGAAACAGCACCCTGGAAATGGGATTCGCGTTCGATGCACTTCGGCTCGGCATGGCACCAGTACAGCACAATATCTACAGGAAGACAAAAAAGCATGACAGGAAGCCCCGACGAGGGGATACAGGATTTGAATTTCGTATCGCTCGAGGGTAAAGGCGTCTATATCGGCGACGGCATAGCCCTGTTCAACACTACCTATGGCTGGTGGGGTGAAGGCGACGAAAAAGTGTTCGTCGACGGAGAAGAATTCCCTTCACACATTGGAACCGGCACAGAAGATTATTACGGCTATGCGTGGTGCCGTCCCGAAAAATTCACCGATCATCCATTCATAGCACAGCCGCTCGGAGACGGTAGTTTTGCCCCGGCGTACTCCACAAATACAAGGCTCCGCGCTCTGGACGGCATACCGTTCGATAAGTCGATAGAATTCGATATGGAACTGTGGCACTGGGCGAAAGGGTACATTGATTATTCCTGTTCCACTTTCTGGTATGCAATGCCTGGAACAAGATCGAACATCGTACCTGACACCGCCGGCGCACGACACCGCGTAGCCATGAGCCGCAATGATATCATGCCCGAAAAAGCGATGCTGACGCTCGAAGGGGAGCACATGAGACTGGTCTCTAAAAACTCCGGATGGTTCGAATACCGCTGTTCGTATGCAGAAAAACTGAGCCACGGCATGCAGCTCTATTGGTGGGGAGCCAAACAGGGCGATACGATGACAGCGGCTTTCGAAAGCGGGTTCGAGTTCGAAGGCGGAATTTCGGCCCTCTGCACCAGATCAGAGTGGGGCGCTGTGGTAGATATTTATCTCAACGGAGAGCTATTGTGCAAAGATCTCAACCTTCGGAGCAACAGATTGGATGTCGTGCAGGTAGAACTGGGTTATGGCAGGGTGGCAAAAGGTGAGAATGTGTTCACATTCAAACTTGCCGGCGACAAAACCACGGATGTCGGTATCGACCTCATAATATTCGGGGATTGACCTGCAAAATATCATCAAATGCATCGCGACGATGAGGATGACAGTTGATCCGGATTCGAAAGGCTGTTCCTTGAAAAATAGACTAACCCTAAATAAATACTTCATGAAAAACTATGTTATAGGAATAGATTACGGGACAGACTCCGTAAGAGCGCTGATAGTAGATGCCGGCGACGGCAGCGAAGCAGCGGCGGCGGTCAGGAAATACCCGCGCTGGGCAGCCGGAAAATATTGCGATGCTGCAGCCAACCGATACCGGCAGCATCCGCTCGATTATATCGAAGCCATGGTGGAAGCCGTACGCGAGGCTGTTTCCTCGTTGCCTGAAAATGCCGCAGATAACATAAAAGGGATATGTTTCGACACCACCGGAAGTACGCCGGCAATAACAGATGCGGAAGGTACGCCCCTGGCCCTACTGCCCGGGTTTGCCGACAATCCCAATGCTATGTTCATGCTGTGGAAAGATCATACCGCTATAGCCGAGGCCGAAGAGATAACTTCGCTGGCAAAGAGAGCGGAAACCGATTACACGATGTACGAAGGAGGCACATATTCTTCGGAATGGGCGTGGGCGAAAGTGCTGCACATACTGCGCACCGATCCCGAAATCGCCAAAGCCGCATACTCATGGGTCGAACACTGCGACTGGATGCCTGCACTGCTCACCGGAAACAGAAAAGCCGAAACGGTCTTGCGCAGCCGCTGCGCCGCAGGGCATAAAGGAATGTGGCACGGCTCGTGGGGCCTTCCTTCCGAAGATTTTCTCGGGAAACTCGATCCGGCGATTGCGCAAATGCGTTCCCGTCTTTTCTCCGAAACATACACTACCGACACTAAAGCCGGAGAATTGACGTCGGAATGGGCCAAAAAACTTGGGCTCCGTGCAGGAACAGCAGTGGCTGTCGGGGCCATCGACGCCCACCTCGGGGCCGTCGGCGGATGCATAGAGCCATATGTCCTGACGCGTATTATCGGTACATCCACCTGCGACATAATGATAATCGGCAATGGCGTTGCAGGGGACAAATGCATAGAAGGGATCTGCGGGCAGGTCGACGGTTCTGTCGTTCCGGGCTACACAGGCATCGAAGCCGGGCAGTCGGCTTTCGGTGACATCTATGCATGGTTCAGGGATATACTCGCGTGGCCTTTGAAAAATCTGATGCCGGGGAGTATAGATATCGATAGGACTATCGATGAGATTATTCCCGGGCTCTCCAAAGAGGCTGAAAAGATAGAGCCCTCGGAGAGCGGCCCCATAGCGCTCGACTGGATGAACGGACGACGCACTCCGTTTGCCGACCAAAATCTGAAAGGGGTGATCGCAGGGCTTTCGCTGGGAAATACCGCACCTATGATTTTCCGCGCATTGGTCGAGGCCACGGCATTCGGCTCCAGAGCCATCGTCGAGCATCTGAAAGAATCAAACATAGAGATCCGCTGCATCAACGCTTTGGGCGGCATATCGAAAAAATCACCATTCGTGATGCAGGTCCTGGCCGACGTACTCGGAATGCCTATCCGCGTGGTACGTTCAGAGCAGGCCTGCGCGTTGGGTTCGGCCATGTTCGCCGCCGTCGCCGCCGGGATCTATCCCGATATTTTTGCGGCTCAGAAAAATATGGGCAGCGGTTTCGACACGGAATACAGACCGGATATGGAACGGCACCAAACCTATGAACGCATATACGGACGGTATGTCAAGCTGGCAAAAACGTTCGACCGCCCGAAAAAGTGAACCTTCTGACAGACTGGACCCCTCTTCGCAAACAAAGTGTTCCTGGTGCTTTACCAGGATCAACATCAAAGCCAGGTCATTGAACAGCTGCTAAAATCCGATGACAGTCTTATAAGACAATATGAACTGGCAATGGATCGTCACCGGAGAACCCGTGACAAATTGTCACGGGTTGTTTTTGGGGACTATTGCCGGGAGAAAACTGCAAAAAGTCGAAGATTTGACTGAAAAACGTCAAAAAATCGACTTACAGATTGTAAGCAGATGGGTGAAAAACAGCCATTTGAAGTTCATGGGACTTACGGAAATCGAACTATATATCAATCTGATATAATGCCACATAGAACCACAGGTTCGATTCTTAGTGAAACTATTTTAAAATAAAGTAGTTACGATGAGTAGCTGCTTTTTTGTTTGTGTTATTATCATCTGATTCTAGTGGGTTTTCGCAGGGGTGTGTTCTCCAAAATGTTTAATCGAGGCGATCTGCTACAAGTACAAACCTCTGAAAAACAACGAATTTCCAATCAAACTCAGAATCATCCAAAACCATAAAAGACGCTACATCAATCCGGGTGTGTCTACCAGATTAGAAAATTGGGATTTTGTAAAGAATCGTCCGAAACCTAAGAGTCTATTATACTAATGCCGTAATTCTTACAGCCTTTGATAGCTGCGCCGGCCTGAACTTGGAAATTTTGTTGAGTCCCGATTGCACAATTTTCAAAAGAAATAGTATATTTACATAAATAACCTTTTGTGAAACTTCGATATGAATGAACTCATACCTGTGGGAAATCTATTTGTATTCCACTGCCTGTCATTGCATTAAAACTCCTTATAAAAATAAATTTGCACTTGGAAATGAAAAAGACATTATGGTTATTGCTGGCGCTTCCTGTATGGGTGCAGTCGTCGGCAGCCGAACCGGCCGGATACGAAGCGAAAGTATTCAAAGGGCAGGACGGCACGGAGCTGCAGTACAGGGTGCTGATGCCTGAAAATTACGACAGGGGCGGCGAATTCCCCCTTGTGCTTTTTCTGCACGGCGCGGGCGAAAGGGGCGATGACAACCTGAAACAGTTGACCCATGGCTCGATGATGTTCACCAATCCTGTCAACAGGGAGAAATATCCGGCGATAGTGCTTTTTCCGCAATGTCCCGCCGAAGACTACTGGGCGTTCGAGAAGCGTCCCGAGAACGGCTTCCAACCGGACGCGTTTCCCGGCAAATATCCCGAAACCGGAATACTGTCGACCATCTGCCAAATGGTGGAATACTACATTGCCAACGAAAAGGTCGATAAAAACAGGGTATATATAATAGGTCTCTCGATGGGCGGGATGGGTACGTTCGATATGGCGTGCCGCCACCCCGGTCTTTTCGCTGCCGCAATACCGATCTGCGGAGGCGTCAACCCGGAAAGGCTCAAAGATGCAGTGCAGGTGAAATTCAGGATATTCCATGGTGACGACGACAATATCGTGCCGGTCGAAAACTCGAGACTGGCCTATACTGCGCTCAGAAAATACGGAGCAGATGTCGAATATATCGAATTCCCGGGTGTGAATCACGGGAGTTGGGGCCCTGCTTTCAACTATCCCGGCTTTATGGAGTGGCTGTTCTCCCAGCGCAAAAAATAAATAAAGGTTTGACCGCTTTGCCCGGAACGCGAACAATAATAACACTGGCGGTATTCATCCTGTGCAGTATGCATGCACCGGGGCGGGATATTATTGTCAATCCCAATATAATCAACATTACCGACAAGGAGTACAGCGGGGGGAACAAGAATTGGGATATTTCGCAGGATTCGCAGGGTGTGGTGTATATTGCCAACAACGACGGGCTGCTGGAATACGACGGGGTCAGGTGGGCTCTCTACAGGGACGCCTCGTGCCGGCTTATCCGCTCGGTGGCGGTCGATGCGCACGACCGCGTGTTCACCGGCGGATTCGAGGAGTTCGGTTTCTGGGACAGGGATGCGCGCGGAACGCTGCGCTACCACCTGCTGAGCGATATGATACCGCCGGGAGTATTCGTGAACGAGGATATCTGGAGAATAAAGATAGTCCCGGACGGGGTCTACTTCCAATCGTTTGCAAGAATATATTACTATGATTACCAGACAGTCAGGGTTATCGAGCCGGGCGGTTTCATCCTGTTCATGAATCCTGTGGGCGACAGATTCCTGATGCATTCGAAAGGGCGGATACTCGAACTGATGGACAACAGGCTCGAAGAGGTCGTCGCGACGGATTTCAACGGCGGGACCCTCAGTACGATAAGGGTTATTCTACCCTATGGCGAAGACGGCACCGTGCTTCTTGGAACGGCTACCCAGGGGTTATACCTGCTCAGGAACGGCACTCTGTCGAGATGGGGCTCCGAAATAGACCGTATCGTACCCGACTACGACCTGAACTGCGCCATCCGGATGGATAACGGCGATTATGTTTTCGGCACAATACTGAACGGCATATACCGCACCGACTCGTCGGGACGCATCATAAACCATTTCAACACATCCAATTACCTGCAGAACAACACGGTGCTGTCGCTTTTCGCCGACAGCAGCGGCAATATATGGGCCGGGCTCGACAAAGGCATCGCAAGGCTCAACTATTCGTCCGATTTCAACTTTTTCCTCGATTACGGCGGCAGGATAGGTTCGGTCTACACTACCGCCTTACATAACGGACTGTTGTATATAGGTTCCAACAGGGGGCTTTTTTACATCCCGTGGGACGAGTTCGCCTCGCACGATCCGTTGTCGAAAGTCAGGATGGTGCAGGGCAGCCAGGGACAGGTCTGGAACCTGAAGGTTGCGGACGGACAACTGCTGTGCGCGCACAACCACGGCATGTTGGCAGTGACCGGCGGAACAGGCCGTTTCCTTTTCAGCGGCAACGGGGTCTTCGACATGGAGCCTGTAAGCAGGGGCGGCCGGGACATGGTGTTGGCTTCGTCTTACAGCCTGCCGATGCTGTTCGACAAGGACGGGTCGGGAAATTACAGGTACTCGAACAACCTCTCCGGATTCTCTGCTCCCGCCCAGTTCATCCAGATAGACCATATGGACAACATATGGATAGCCCATATGACCAGGAACGTATACAAGTGCAGGGCCGATGAAAAACTGACCTCGGTAACGGCCGTTTCGGAGTACGGCCGCGAAAAATTCGGAACACAAGGCGTGAATATCAAGATGGGCAGGATGGGCGGACGCATTGTGTTCGTGGCGGACGACAGTTTCTTCCTCTATAACGATATCTCGGACAGCATAATCCCTTACGACCGGATGAATGCGCTGAACATAAAGACCCACGAAATAAACCGCCTCGTGGAGATGGACAGGAACTACTACTGGCTGGTTGGCAAAAATTCCGCCACGCTTCTGCGGTATATTTCGCCCCAGATAGATATAGTCAAGCAATACGACCTGGGGAACCTGGGCGTCTCCACCGTCGACGGATTCGAGAACGTTGTCAAACTGAATGACACTCTATCGCTGCTCTGTCTGGACAACGGATTCCTCATACACAATATACGGAACGTACGCGAAAGCGAGAAACCGTTCCGGCCGGTGATGCTGAAAAGCATATATATCTACGACAGCGACGGAAACAGCGACACTCTGGAACTTACATCTAAAAAGGCTGCGTGGATTGCCTACAGAAAAAACAACCTGAACTTCCGGTTCTCCTATCCCGACCTTTCGGGACAGAAGATCACGTTCCGTTACCGGATCGACGAAATCACCTCCAACTGGTCGGATATTCCGGGCAACGCGGACCTCAAACTGGAAAGGCTTCCGGCAGGAACATACACGCTTCGGGTCAAAGCCGTGAATTATTTCGACGAAGACAGTCCCGAGTTCGCCTACGGGTTCAGAATTATGCCCCCGTGGTACAGCAGTTGGATAGCCATAGCGGGCTACGTGCTGATTGCTATAGGGATATTCCTGGCCTTATGGATAAGTGAAAGGATACGGCTCCGCAAAAGACACATCAGGCGGCTCCAGATGATGGAAAAGCAGTATCTGGTACGGCAAAATGAAGAACTGCGCAACGAGGTCAAGGAGCGTGAAACCGAGCTTTTCGACGTCACCAATACTATGATAAGCAAGAACAAGGTTCTCAGCAAGATCAAGGACCAATTCGATACGTACAAGGAAAATACGCCGCCGCAACGCTTTCCGGACAAACTCTACGACAAGATAAACGAGCTGATCGACAACGATGTCGAGACCAATAACGACTGGAAGTTGTTCATGGTTCACTTTGAGCAGAACTACAAGGGCTTTTTCAACAACGTGAAAGCGCGCTTCCCGAGTCTGACCTCCGGCGACCTTAAACTGTGCGCCTGCCTCAGGATGAACCTGAGCACCAAAGACATCGCCTCGCTGTTGTGTATTTCGATCCGCGGCGTTGAAATAGGGCGCTACCGTCTGAGGAAAAAGATGGGAATAGACAGTTCTGTCAATCTTAACGACTTTTTCATCAAAAATTTCTGAACAGAAGCCGGCTCTCCGTCGGCTTTTTTTTATCAGCTGGCGCTCTCCATTAGCCTGATTTTTGCTATTTCAGAGTGTTTAAAGCCACTTTGATGTAGTAATGATGTAGTCACGGCAAAGGGGGCCTGAGATGGGTGAAGTATGTAAGTAGGGGGCGTTTTTTTGTCAGGACAGAGTTATTCCGACATCTTTGTGTAAGGCGGGTTATTCCAATCCTGGTGTCCCGCCTGCGGCTGGGCCGCTGTTTTTAAGTCTAACCAAAAAACTAACATTTTTTATGAATGTACTGTACTTTATGAAACGTGCAGGGCTGATCTTTTTTTCAGCTTTACTGTTATGTTCCCTGCAGGAACTGAACGCACAGGGTACCTCTTCCGAACTTACCGGTATCGTTACCGACGGCCTTGGCGACCCGCTGGCAGGCGTTACCATCACTACGGACGGCCAGGGGCGCGGTGCCATCACCGGCTCCGGCGGCGTATTCACGATCAGCGTGAACCGGGGAGACGTACTGACTTTCTCCTATCTGGGCTACGAGTCCGCGAGAATAACCTACACAGGACAAAACAACCTGATGGTTAGTCTTAATCCGGCGACCCAAAGTATCGATGAGATCGTTGTGGTCGGTTACGGCGTGCAGCGCAAAAGGGACGTGACCGGGTCGATAGCTTCAGTAAAGAGCGAGGACCTTGCAACCACGGTAGCCGCCGCCAACCCTATGCAGGCTCTGCAGGGTAAAGTGGCAGGTGTGGAAGTCGTCCAGAACAGTGCTCCGGGCGGCGCCCCCACCGTACGTGTAAGGGGTGTGAGCTCTTTCCGCAACACCGATCCCGTGTATGTGGTGGACGGGCTTATCCTCGATAATATCGCATTCCTGAACCCCAACGACATCCAGTCGATGGAGATTCTGAAAGACGCATCTTCGACCGCTATCTACGGTTCGCGCGGAGCCAACGGGGTGATAATCATCACCACCAAGCAGGGACGCAAGAACCAGAAAGCAATGGTCGATTTCGACGCCAACTTCAGCTACGCGCAGATGGAAAAATACCTTCCCTATGCAACTGCCAGCCAGTTTCTTACACTCAAAAACCGCAACCAGATGGCGCTCAACGCGGCAGGCACGGTCGTTGCTCCGCTGCCTTATACCGATGAGGAGATAGCGGCGGCAGGTAAAGGCACCGACTGGCAGAAGGAGATAACACAGCTTGCTTTCACACAGAATTACAACATCAATGTAACGGGCGGCGGCGAAAAATCGACGTACGGTTTCAACGCCGGGTTCTTCGACCAGGAAGGCGTGATGAAAAAATCGGATTACCAGCGTACCAATGTCAGGATATCCAACACCTACGACCTGACAAAATGGGCGACCATAGGCAGCAGCGTCTCGTTCATATATGAGCAGCGCCACAGCCAGGGTTCTTCGCTTTCGAGTGCGCTCAGGGCGCTTCCGACAGCTCCCGTACGCGACCCGAACAATCCCGACCAGTTCTTCGGTCCGGTGGACGAAATAGGCAAGTCGGGCAATCCTGTCGCATCGCTCTACTACAACAGCGACAACTACGCGAATTACTATAAAACACTGGCCAATATCTATATGAACCTGGAAGTGGCCAAAAATCTGTTCATACGTTCCACGTTCACCCTCGACAACTCGAACTCCGAGAACAAGGCGTTCTATCCTAGCTTTTTTGTCAACGTGGACCAGAAGCGCACGGACAATCAGTTGAGCATAGGCCAGTCGCGCACATTCCGGTGGCTCAACGAAAATACCATATCATATCTGCTCGAAAAGGGCAAGCACAGGATGGATGCTGTGGCCGGCATAACGCTGCAGGAGAATAAATCGCAGAGTATGAGTTCGAGCATCCTGCAGCTTCCGGACAGCGCGTGGAAAAACAGGAACCTGTGGTATCTGGGCCAGGGCAAAGCTTCCACTCTGACGGGAAGTTCGTCGGGAACGAATTACGCATACATCTCCTACCTGGCGCGCGTGAATTACAGCTTCGCCGACAAATATATGTTCACCGGCACGGTCCGCGTCGACGGTTCGTCGCGCTTCCCGGCGGACGGGCGCTACGGGACGTTCCCGGCATTCGGCGCAGGATGGGCCATTAAAGAAGAGGGCTTCCTGAAGGACGTCAACTGGCTTTCGCAGCTGAAACTCCGCACGAGCTGGGGTATCGTCGGCTCCGATGCCGGTATTCCCAACAACGTGCAGACCGTTTATACCAATAAAGTTACGGGGGTATTCGGCAAGAATCCCGATTCCGCCACGACTTCCGAGGTTATCGACGCGATAATCGACTACAACCTTTCATGGGAAGAGGCGCGGCAGTTCAATATCGGATTGGATTTCGGGGCGTTCGGAAGCCGTCTGACACTCGAAATGGACTACTACCGCAAGACCACCAAGGACATTATCACGGCAGCGCCGTATCCGGGCGTGAGCGGCACCAGCTACAGCCCTCTGTCGAACATCGCAACGGCCCGCAACACGGGTGTCGAGTTCAATCTGGGCTGGAGAGACACCAAAGGCGATTTTTCTTATCGCATGAACCTTATAGGCACCACCCTGAAAAACAAAGTGACCGCTGTAAACCGCGACCTCGCTCCGGGTGAATACGGTGTCAGCCGCGTGCTGGTGGGCTATCCCATCGGCGGTTTCTGGGGGTATGAAGTTTTGGGCATTTACCAGGACCAGACAACCATCGACCAGACCGCCCACATCAGCGGCGCTATGCCCGGCGACCTGTGGTATAAAGACCAGGACGGCAGCGGCCAGCCTATAGATACCAACGACCGTATATATATGGGCAGCTACCTGCCGAAAGTCACTCTGGGCTACAACTTCGGCATGTCGTGGAAAGGTTTGGAATTCAACATCGACCTTTATGCAAGCCTCGGGGGCAAGATATACAGCGAACGCCGCCAGACCCTCGGAACGCCGAACTACAACGTATCATGGGACGATTTCAAGGATTCGTGGATAGGTCCGGGTTCGACCAACAAATACACGCGCGTGCTGACCGACGGTACAGGGACGAACAACAATAACAGCCAGTATTTCCTCGAAAATGGCAGCTATTTCCGTATCCGCAACGTCGTGCTCGGCTACAGCCTTCCTCAAAAATGGGTAAGCAAACTGTATATGCGCGACCTGCAGATATATGCTGCGGTCAACAACCTGCTTACGGTGAGCAATGTGACCGGATATTCCCCGGAATGCGGCGGCGGCCCGACAGGTGCGGGACGCGACAACTACGACAATTACCCTGCGTCGAGGACATTCTCGTTCGGTATAAAGATAGGCTTCTAACGAACTCTTAAATTCCAGTAAAAAAATGAAAAAGTCAATATTATATTTAGCAGCAGCGGCGCTTATGTTCGGATTGTCGGGATGCAGCGATTTCCTCGACAGGCCCGCACAGGGACAGCGCACCAAGGATGATTTCATGAGCGACCCGGACGCCGCATCCAGTCTTACCAACAGTATTTATGCGACATACAGGGTCAACGACACTTACTCTTCGATCGGCTTGTGGATAGCCGACCTCGCCTCGGACAACGCCCTGCGCGGAAGCCAGATGGCGGACGGCGGCGGACTGATCTACACCAACGCCACGAACCAGTTCCAGAACCTTTCGGGACTCAACGGAAGCTCGGCTTTCCTTAACTGGATGTGGAGCAGTTATGCCTATACGGGTATCAAGCGTGCCAACGACGTTATCGGAGCACTCGAAGGCGGTGATTTCGAGGATATGGAACCCCGCCGTAAGGAAGTTATCGATGCGGAAGCCCGCTTCAATCGTGCCTGGTTCTATTTCACGGTGCTTAAGAACTGGGGTAAGGGGCCAATCGTTCCTCTCGGTACACTGACCGGCGCCGAGCAGGCGGATCTTGATATCGCCAATGCCGCTACCCTTTACAAATATATAGTCGACGATCTGGAAATCGCCCTCAATATGCCCGACAAAAAGGAATCTGCCGACTGGTACACCACGTCGTGGTACGGACGCGCACACAAGGGCTCGGCTCAGGGACTGCTTGCCAAAGTGCTGCTCTACAGGGCTTCGGACGAGCCGGCCAAGGCTCAGGAGTATTATGCCAGGATAGTCCAGCTGGTTAAGGACATGGAGTCGTCGGCCGACGGCTACGACCTGATAAATATCGACAATCTGTGGGTAAAAGATGGCGAGTACAGCAACGAATCGGTCTTCGAAATCGGTGTGGAGAGCTTCATGGAAAAGAACGGCAGCTTCCAGGGCTGGCAGTTGGTCGGTACGCGCGGAAATCCCAACTGGGGTTGGGGATTCATAGCTCCCGGCCTCGATCTGGTGAAAGCGTACGACAACGCTGACAAGCGCAAGAACTGGACTATCCATTACGGACAGACCACAATGTACAGCGGTATGATGCAGACGGCTAGCACAATAGACGGAACGCCCATCATCGGGCAGATAAGTTCCACCAATCCCACCGGCAACGGTTATCCGAACCGCTATATACGCAAGTTCTACCAGCCGCGCCCTGTGATAGGGGGTAACGAGAACTACGGCGGCAATATACGCATGATGCGCTGGGCCGAAGTTCTGCTGATCGGCGCCGAAGCGGCTGTCGAAACAGGCGACGCCAATGCGCAGGTATGGCTCGACAAAGTGCGCACGCGCGCAGGATTGGGATCGATCCCGGCTACGCTCGAGAATATATGGGAAGAAAAAAGGCTCGAGATCGCAATGGAATGGGACCGTTATTACGACCTGGTTCGCATCGACAAAAAGAACAGCGGTTTCTTCGCCGAAAAATTCTGGAACAAGGTACAGGCTGAATACGACGGACTGCAATGGATGAAGGACAACCATCCTGAGATCACCCCGGCAGCGACCACCCTGCCGCTGCCTCCGAGCAATCCGGTGCTGATACCGAAGCATTACGTAATGCCCATCCCCAACGCGCAGATACTGCTGATGAACAAACTGAAACAGAATACCGACTATTAATATGAAGCGGTTATTATCGATATTATTATTGTTTTCCGCTTGCGGCATGGTTTCGGCCCGGCAGCAGGTAGGACACGACATATCGAGGTTCCTTACGGCAGAAGCGCCGATCGAGGCCAAAGGCTACGATTCGCACGTGGAACTGCGCTGGCAGGAAGTGCCGGGAGCCGAGAAGTATGTGGTCTACCTGATTAGGGGTAAGGAAGGGGTTATCCGGGCCGAGACCATTAACCTTTACCACCTCGATTTTGTGGACGACGCGGGCCGCAACACGACCCGCACCTACAAGGTCGCGGCGCTGGACGCAAACGGCAACAAACTCTCTGAAACCAAGACTGTGAAGGCGTCGGTGAGGGATTTCAGCGACGACGAACTGATGCGCATGGTGCAGGAGTACACGTTCCGCTATTTCCTGGATTTCGCCGATCCGATCTCGGGACTCGCCTTCGAGCGTTCGAACAGCGGTCGTAACAGTTGCGTCACCACAGGCGGTACGGGCTTCGGAGTAATGAGCATGATAGCCGGCGTGGAGAACGGGTTCATTACCCGCTCCGGGGCCGTCGCCCACCTGCTGAAGATCGTCGGTTCGCTGGAGCGTTTTCCCAGGTTCCACGGGGCATGGGCCCACTGGTATAATTCCGAAACCGGAGAACCTTACCATTTCAGCGCCAAGGACAACGGCGGCGACCTTGTCGAAACCGCATTCCTGGTGCAGGGGCTGCTCGCCGTGGCGGGATACTTCGACGGAACGGACGCCAGCGAAACGGAACTGCGCGGGAGGATAGACAAACTGTGGAAGGATGTCGACTGGAACCACTACACCAAAGGCGAGAACGCCCTGTACTGGCACTGGTCGCCCGACTACGAATTCGAGATGAACCACCAGATAAAGGGTTACGACGAATGCCTCATCACGTATGTGCTGGCCGCCTCTTCGCCTACCTATCCCATCTCGAAGCGCGTCTACGACAGTTGCTGGGTGAACCGCAAAGAGGGGGAGTTTTTCTGCCAGACGGAGTTCTACGGCATGATGCTTCCACTTGGCAAGAGAATGCAGCTCGGCGGGCCGCTTTTCTGGGTGCACTACTCTTATATAGGGCTGTGTCCTAAAGGTCTTTCCGACAACTATGCCAATTACTGGGAACAGAACCGCCGCTATACTCTGGTCAACAGGGCCTACTGTATCGACAACCCGCGGGGATGGACCGGTTACGGCCCGGATTTCTGGGGACTGACGGCTTCCGATGCGCTGCCTTCGGGGTACCGCGCCCACTCGCCCGCCAATGGCAGCGACTGGGGTACGGTGGCTCCGACTGCCGCCCTGTCGTCGATGCCCTACACTCCGGAAGAGTCGATGGCCGTTCTGAAGAACCTCTACAGGAACCACGGACGCGATACGTTCGGCCCCATGGGATTCTATGATGCGGTCAACCTCGGCATGGAAGGCAGTAAGAACACGGGAAGCTACCTTGCGATCGACCAGGGACCTATCGTGGATATGATAGAGAACCACCGCAGCGGCGCTATATGGAACGCCTTCATGAAAAATCCCGACGTGAGGAAGGGGTTGGACGTGCTGGGCTTCAGAATCGATAACCGCCGGATTGACACTAAATAGTGACAGTATGAAAACACTACGGATAATCAAATGGATCGTTCCGGTATTGGTTTTTGCCGCAGCGGGTTGCAACCCGTCGGGCACACAGAACCGGCACGCCCCTGCGGGGGAGGCGTCGGGTTATTTCGCGGACAGCCGTACGGCCAAACGTGTCGACTCGCTGATGAAGCTGATGACCCTGGATGAGAAGATAGGCCAACTGGTGCTTTACACGAGCCATTTTACGGTCACGGGACCCACTCTGGCAAAGAATGTCGAGGAAGCGATCCGCAACGGTACGTGCGGCAACATATTCAACGCCCATGTGCCCGAGTACAACCGCGGCCTGCAGAAACTGGCCGTCGAGGAGACGAGGCTGGGTATCCCCCTGCTGTTCGGATATGACGTGATCCACGGTATGCGCACTATTTTTCCGATCAATCTCGGCATGTCGTGCTCGTGGGATATGGAAGGCATCCGCAACTCGGCACGTGTAGCCGCGCGCGAGGCCATCGCCTCAGGCGTGAACTGGACATTCTCGCCGATGGTCGACGTTACGCGCGACCCGCGCTGGGGAAGGGTGTCCGAAGGTTCGGGTGAAGATGTGTACCTCGGCTCCAGGATAGCCGCCGCGATGGTCGAAGGCTATCAGGGCGGCGACCTGGCCGATCCGTGGACGCTGGCGGCATGTGTAAAGCATTATGCGGCATACGGCGCTCCGCAGGCGGGACGCGACTACCAGACCGTGGATATCACCGACCGCACGCTGCGCGACGTCTACCTGCCTCCCTATAAGGCGGCGGTCGACGCCGGGGTGGCTACGGTAATGACATCTTTCAACGACATAGACGGGATTCCCGCCACGGCAAGTAAATATCTTATGGATGATATCCTGCGCGGTGAATGGGGTTTCAACGGCTTTGTGGTGACCGACTATACTTCCATGAGCGAGATCGTTCCGCACGGTGTGGCGCGCGACGGGGAACATGCCGCCGAACTCGCCATAAACGCGGGCGTCAACATGGATATGGAAGGCGACCTCTACCACAAATACCTGAAAGGGCTTGTGGAAGAGGAAAAGGTGTCGAAAAAGCAGATAGACCGGATGTGCGCCGACGTGCTGCGCATCAAGTTCGAACTGGGACTTTTCGACGACCCCTACCGCTACAACGACCTCGAAGCTGCCGAACAGGAGTTCCTCAAGGATGAGTACCGCGATGCGGCACGCGATATGGCGCGCAAGTCGATGGTGCTTCTCAGGAACGCCGGCAGCACGCTGCCCATTTCCGGCAGTGCCAGAATAGCGCTTATAGGGCCGTTCGCAGATTCGCGCATGGACCTGCTCGGTTCATGGTACGGACAGGGCAAGGCAAAGGACGTAACCACTATACTCGCGGGCATGCAGGAACGTTTCGGCACAGGCAATGTAGCGTATGTAAAAGGATGCGGTCCCGACGGTGACGACAGGAGCGGTTTCGCGGCGGCGGTCAATGCGGCCCGAGGTGCGGATGTCGCCGTTATGGCGGTCGGTCATCCCGGCAAGTGGAGCGGCGAGGCGACCAGTCTTTCGTTCATAACCATCCCGAAAATACAGCAGGAGCTGATATCGGAAGTCCGAAAGGCCGGCAAAAAGGTCGTTTTGGTACTTCTCAACGGACGCCCGCTGGATCTTTCGTGGGAGGCGGAGAACGCCGATGCCATCGTGGAAGCGTGGTATCCGGGAACCGAAGGCGGCCGCGCCGTTGCAGACGTGCTGTCGGGGGACTGGAATCCGTCCGGAAAACTCACCATGACGTTCCCCAGGACGATAGGACAGGTGCCCATACATTACGATATGAAGAGCACGGGACGTCCCTACACGCCAGGCGAAGGCGAGCAGCATTACGTTTCACGCTACCTGGATCTTCCGACCAACGAACCGCTGTTCCCGTTCGGATTCGGACTGAGCTACACGTCGTTCGAATATTCCGGCATCGGAGTCAACTCCCCTGCTATGAAGGATGGACATATTACGGTATCGGCAATTGTGAAAAACACGGGAAGCAGAGCCGGCGACGAAGTTGTCCAACTTTATGTGAGGGATATGGTCGGCAGCGTAACGCGGCCGGTCAGGATGCTGAAAGGTTTCGAAAAAGTATCGCTCGGGGCCGGAGAGTCGCGCGAAGTGAGTTTTATGCTCACCACTGAAGATCTCAGTTTCCACCGTGCCGACATGACATGGGGAACCGAACCGGGCGAATTCAGGGTATGGATAGGAGGCAGCTCGGATGCATCCCTGGAGACGTCGTTCACAATATCCGAATGACGGGGAACGTTATTAAATACCTAAAAAACAATAAAAAAGATTATACCATGAAAACAACCAAGCTATTTTTAACCGCGGTATCGGTGGCTTTGCTTTTCACTGCATGCGACAAGATGCCAACCATTGACAAGGAGTACAATCCCGGAGTGATAAACAAAGCCGCGAGTTCTGTAAGCATGGAAGAAACTTTCCGGCAGGGCGACGAACTCACATCGAGCAAGATAATCCTGAGTTATGAAAACGGCCTGGGCCGCGAAGCCGAAGTGCTTGTTCCGGAAGTGAACGGGATATACAGCGACCCTGTGAAGGTGACGCTGGCATCGCGCAATTCGGAAAACAACGGCAACGGAACAGTGGAGATCACCCTTCAGGGAGCACCGCTCACAAAGGACAAAACTAAACTCCGCCCGACCATAAGGTTCGCCACACACGAAGTGTTCGTCGAGTACGAAGTGACGCCTAAGGCCGACATAATCCTGAATGCGGCTTCAAGCGCCGCAAGCGGAACGTTCAAGATATTCAAGCCTGTCCAGAACGGCAAGTTGTCGGTCAACTACAACTCTACCAAGCCTCACACAGTCACGATCGGTGTTGCCGAAGTCATCGGTATCGCTGGGGCCGAATTCACAACCACTCTTCCGGCAGCTCCCGGCGGAGGAACCATAGACATTCCCCTAGAAGGTACGCCTTCCGATCACGGTTCAACCAGTTATGTGGTGCGCATGGTGAAAGGCGATACCGAATATACCATGACCAAGGCGATAGACATAGCGGGAGAAGTTGCATTCGACATAGCAGGCAGTTCGGTTGTAGGCGATATCACCGGAGGGGATCCGTTGTCCGGTGTCAAGATCATCCTGAAATACACTGCAGACCGCGCAATGAACATGACCGTGAGCGTTCCGGCGGTTAACGGCATCTCAGCCGCCGCATACCAGGCTACGCTCTCTGCCGGGACAAATACCATAGAGATCCCCCTCGTCGGCACGCCGGCGGACAGCGATGACAAGACGCTCGTGGTGCGCATGGAAGAAAACAACATAATTTACACGGCGACGATCGTAGCCAAGGGTAAACCCGGGGAACCGTTCGAGGAAGAGACTATAACGTTCAACGGCCTTACCTACAAAACCGTCTTCGTCGACCTGAACGGCAACGGATTCGTAAACAAGGGCGAGGTATGGCTCGACCGCAACATCGGCGCCACTTCCAACGATCCGGGCACTTACGGAGAAGGCAACGGCAATGCCGCATCTTTCGGGCATTATTACCAGTTCGGCGTCGCATACGGTTCTGCATTCCAAAATCCGTATACGATCGACATTACAGCAATGAGTCCGTGGAATATCTGCCCGGATGGCTATACCGTTCCTACAGATGAACAGTTTGCAATGGCCATGGCGGCCCTTGTACCGGGCAGTACCCGCAACGGTAGAAATGTTTCAGGCACGGCCGGAATAACGGAAACCATCATGAATTCAGTATTGAAGCTGCCGATGGTGGGAGCTTTGGTCTCAGATGTTCCCCAGAATGTCGGAATTCGCGGATACTACTGGACTTCGAGCGCAGGCAGCAATTCAGCGCCCTGGAGGATAGAACTGAATCTCAATACTGCCACCAGTACAGGATCCAACTGGTCAGGGTGGAACTGGCAGCACCCGGTACGCTGTATTAAAAAATAGATTAACTTTAATCCCGTACCGGCGCAATGCCGGTACGGGATTATAAAATTCAACCCCAAATGAAACTCAAATCATTATTACTGTCGGCTGTTGCCGTGCTGCTTTTTTCATGCGGCAACGGTGGCGACAACGGCGACTTTATTCCCCCACCCGACGGCGGAGGAGACGGCGGAGACGAGGTGGAGATAGACGATGCCGTGCTGGACGATATCCAGCGCAGGCATTTCAATTTCTTCTGGAACCTGACCAACTCGGCCAACGGGCTTGTTCCCGACAGAGCCAGCGCTACCAACAATACGGCCATGTCGAGCATCGCTTCGACGGGGTTCGGACTAACGGTCTACATAGTGGGTGTCGAACGCGGTTTCATAACGCGCCAGCAGGCGGCCGAAAGGACGCTCACCACGCTCCGGTTCTTCAAGAACGCCCCGAAAGGAACCGATGCAAGCGGCATGACGGGATACAAGGGATTTTTCTACCACTTTCTGAACCGCACGACAGGTTTCAGACAGGGTACCAACGAACTCTCTACCATAGACTCCTCGCTGTTGTTCGCCGGAATCCTATCGTCGCAGACCTATTTCGACGGCAATAACGCCACGGAGACCGAAATACGCAGCATAGCCGATGAACTGTATCGTGCGGCGGACTGGAAATGGGCGATGAACGGCGGCACGAAAATGACCATGGGATGGAATCCTGAAGATGGTTTCCTGCCCCACGTATGGAGCGGCTACAACGAGGCGATGATACTCTATATCCTCGCGTTCGGCTCGCCCGAAGCATCGAAGAAGATCGACGGAAGCATATGGAACAACTGGACAGCAACTTACTCGTGGGCCAAATTCCAGGGCTACGACATGGTCAATTTCAGTCCCCTGTTCGGACACCAGTACTCCCACATGTGGATAGACTTCAAAGGGATAAAGGACAGCTATATGCGCGGCAAGAGCATGGATTATTTCGAAAATTCACGCCGCGCCACCATGGCCAACAGGGCCTACTGCATAGCCAATCCTTCGAAGTTTCCCGGTTACGGTGAGAATATATGGGGACTGTCTGCGTGTGACGGACCCGGTGAAGGGACCTATGGCCAATGGGCATACAAGGCTCGCGGTGCTTCATCCAGATCGATTGTGGACGACGGTACCATCGCCCCGACCGCAGCAGGAGGATCGTTCTGTTTCACACCCCAGGAATCCTACGATGCGCTGATCGCAATGAAAGAGTACAAGGGCGGAGCATTATACTCCCAGAACGGTTTTTACGACTCGTTCAACCCCGGCGAGAACTGGATAGACCCGTGGTGGCTGGGCATAGACCAGGGACCGATAGTCATCATGATAGAGAACTACCGGACAGGGCTTATTTGGGAACTGATGAAGAAAAACGAGTATATCGTCAATGGGCTGAAGGCTGCCGGATTTTCCGGAGGATGGCTCAAATAACCGACATACCCGGACTCAGGCAGGCAAGATGACCACTTTTATTTGAGATTATGAAAACAAATGGTGTGCTGCTCGGGGGAGCGATGCTGCTGCCTTTGGCGGCCGGCTGTACGGGGGAAGAAAAACCCGTACAGCCGAACATACTGTTCATATTGAGCGACGACCATGCCCTGTCGGCCATCAGCGCGTACGGATCGGCTCTGGCCGGACTCGCCCCGACACCCAACATCGACCGCATAGCGGACGATGGAGCTATTTTCCATGCCAATTATTGCTGCAACTCCATTTCCGGCCCCAGCCGCGCCGCAATCCTCACCGGACTGCACAGCCACAAGAACGGCTACATGCGCAACTGGGCGAAGGGTTTCGACGGATCGCAGCAGACCATGCCGAAGATCCTGCAGTCGAACGGTTACCAGACGGCCCTGGTCGGCAAATGGCACCTGGTCTCCGAGCCTACCGGTTTCGACCACTGGAGCATCCTTAACGACCAGGGTGATTACAACAATCCAGACTTCATAACCGGCACTCCCAACGGGCCGGATACCCTGCGCCATTCGGGTTATGTGACCGATCTGATAACCGGGCAGACGCTGGACTGGCTCGACGGACGCGACAAAAGCAAGCCGTTTTTCTTGATGATGAACCATAAGGCGCCGCATCGCAACTGGATACCTGCCGAGCGCCATTACCGTACATTCGAAAAGACCGTTTTCCCTATCCCCGCGACATATTTCGACGACTACGAGGGACGGTTTGCAGCCGAAAGGCAGAAGATGAACATCTATCGCGACATGTACGAGGGGCACGACCTTAAAATGGTTGACGGGGTGGACAGCCGCACGCTGCTCTACGACCCGTGGCCGCAAGCGTTCATGGGCAGGATGACCCCCGAAGAACAGGATGCTTTTTTCGAAGCCTACCGCGAGCGAAACAATGATTTCTATCTCACGCCCAGAACCGAAAAAGAGGTGGCCGAATGGAAATTGCAGCGATACCTGCAGGATTACCTGGCCGTCGTTAAAAGCGTCGATGAAAGCGTGGGCGAGATTTTGGACTATCTGAAAAAAGCCGGGTTGGACAAGAATACGATCGTTGTCTACTGTTCCGACCAGGGGTTCTACCTGGGCGAACACGGTTGGTTCGACAAGCGGTTCATGTACGAAGAATCTTTCATTATGCCCCTGCTTATGAGATATCCGGGGAAGATACCCGCAGGAACACAGATCAACGACCTTACGCAGAACATAGACTTCGCCCCGACACTTCTAGATATGTGCGGCATAGAGGCTCCTGAACCCATGCAGGGTGTGTCGTTCCTGCCTCTGCTCGAAGGCGATACTCCCGCCGGCTGGCGCCGGTCGCTTTATTATCACTATTATGAATATCCGGGCTTCCACAGCGTTCGCGCCCACTACGGGATCAAGGAAAAGCGGTGGAAACTGATGAATTTCTACAAAGAGGGTATCTGGGAACTTTACGACCTCGAAACCGATCCGTATGAAATTCACAATATTTACGGGGAACCCGGAACGGAAGAGGTGACCGCCCGCCTGATGGCAGGACTTGCAGAACTGCAGGCGCAATATGAAGTGCCCGATGAGCTTTGCCATTGAAAGCGCCGGCACCCCGATTTTGCCCGCAATCGTCCGGCAGTCAGCACTGTGTATTGTGTATATTTACGACATAACTTTGACTTCAGCCACAAACAGAATCGGAATCCCCCCGCTAAATCCAACATCCGCACAAAAATTCCGGACGGTCTCAAAATCTTCCGCCGCAGAAATTTTCAATTAGTCTGATCCGAGATGAGGGCAAGAAAGTCATCGAATGAGATTATACGGCCATAGTTTGCCGGAATTTCTTTATATGTTTCCACAGTGCCCCGAATCCTTGGATTAATGGTGGGATAATCGTTCAGATCCGGACTGATCGGGATTACCCGTATCATTATCCGGGAGCTGCCTTTTACTTCTATTATGTGAATTACAAAATGCCCCTTCCCGATACCCTTCTCCATCTTTGCCAGGGCATTTTGTATCTTATCAGGCCTGATCCACAGTGCATCCGAAGGATTAACCGGAATATTCGGGCCCGTTACTTCAATAAACGTATCCGCATCCCGGATGTACAGGTCGGCATCGCCTTTGGTCGAATTGTGATCCGAGGCCGAGCCGGAAAGATACTCCGTGGAACCGGCGCCTAATCCAAATATTTCAACTTTCTTTCCTGTCCTGCCTTCGATTTGTTCAATAACCATTTTTTCTTTCCGGGCGGCTTTATCCCAGCTATCCTTGTACCTCTCTTTCCAAAAGTTGTTATCCATTCCAGCTTGTAATTTAGTTTTTATTTCCCCGTCTTTGTCCCGACGAATTTACAAATAAAAACAGACAGTTCTACGTATCAGGCGGCTATTTCATTCTCATTCCGCCCCGACGCGCTTTCGATTATAACCACACGGCCGCCCGTCGCATCTAGCATCACCAGGTCGCCCGTCCGGATGGTTCCGGTCGCGTTCGCAACGTTCACTACCAGCGGAAGCCCGTATTCCCTCGCCACCACCGCCCCGTGCGAAAGGGCCGATCCTACTTCGGTTATCAGCCCTCCGATCACGCTGTAATAGGGCGACCAGCCGATGTCGGTAAACGCGGCCACCATGATCTCGCCGTTCTCGAGTTTGCGGGCATCCTCGACGCAGGTGACGACTCGCGCCCTGCCCGTAACCTCGCCGCGCGAAATAGGCGCACCGGTGAGAATCGCACCGTCTCCGGCCGCAACGATCTCCTGCCTGACCGGCACAGGTTCGCCTATGTATACGTCCCGGTACTTCACGGCCTGCTGCTGGGGAATCAGGCGGCGGCGTTTGAGGGCCGTCTTTATCAGGCCCGCTTTTTTGCCGGTCACAAGGTCCCGAAGTTCATCGTGGGTAAGAAAATATATCAGATCGGCATCGGGAAGCGCTCCCGCTTCGGCCATCATGCCGCCGAGTCGTGCGTAGGCCTGCTTGAAGACATCCAGCACCTTTATATAACGAGCCTTGGTGTATTCGCGGCTGTAAACCCCGGTCCGCGCCTGTCTGAGCAGCCAGTCGAGGCCGGCCCGTCCCGGGCCCTTTTTACCCTCCAGCAACTGCTCCCTGTAGAATACGAATCGGGAGTATTGTTCTTTTGCCGCGAAAGAGCCGGAGTTGATTATCGTCAGCACGTTCCCGAATAGCGATTCGCTGTCGCCCGCCCATGACGCAGACCGCATTTCGGCTTCACGTATGCCGCGGTGACCGTGGCGCGCGATAAAATATTCGTAAGCGTCCCTGATCTCATCCTGCGAAGAGAACACTAACTCCGCGAGCTGCCCGGCCGTCATCCGTCCGGCATCGGGCCGCTCTTTCGCCACGGCTGAGGCCAGGCGGCGCATCGAATGCAGTATGTCCACGCTCTCTATCCCGTCGATATCTTCCAGCAGCCCGGCCATCAGCGCCCGTGCCTCGCGGTCATCCATGCCGCCCGACTTTATTATTGTCAGCAGGGTGCTGCTCATCGCGCCCGAGAAGGAGCTTGTGATGTAGTGGTACCACGCCGAGTCGACGCATTTCCCGACCTCGGCGTCTATGCGGTTGAAATAGATTTCGATATCGTCGGAAGGCTCTATCGTGAAGGTTCCGGTCATCCTGTCGAGCCTTTTCATCGCCTTTTTGCGCGAAAAAAGGAACCTGAAATAACGGGCGGCGTTGATCGTTTTCGCAAGGCCGTTGATGTGGCTGAAACCGGGCTCCGGGGTATCGATCGTCTTGCCGCATATGCTGTTCTCGACGTTACGCTTGTCGGCACCGATAATCGTGTAGCCCATCTTGTAGATAGCAGTCAGGTTGAAGAACAGCTGGTTCGAGAAGTTGGTTATACAGACCGGCACTTCACCGATGCTGCGGTAGGCTCCGGCGGTGACGAGCATCCGTCGCAGCCCCATGTCGATGCCCATTACCGACGTGCTGAGCGACAGCGGCGTTACGGCCCCCGGGAGCATCTCCCCGATGTTGCAGTTGGTGAAGACGGTATCGGCCGGCATTCCCTTGTGGTCGAGTTCATCGATGCCGATCCCGCAGCCAGAGGTCACAGGACGCGCCTGGAGCCACACCAGCGCGCCGCTGCGGTCGACTGCCCACTCCATATCGAGCGGATAGCCGAAACATCCGGCCGCATCGAGGGCCTGTCCGGCGATCGTGATTATCATATCGCGGCTCAGTACGCCGCTGTCGAATTTGTCCGGCATATCCGGATAGATCCTGCCGCTGACGTCCCTTTTGTAGGGGATCTCAAAATGCTCGGCCGCGGACCTGCCCGAAACCAGGCTTTCGCCGAGCCCTGCGACGGCTTCGATAATTACTTTATCGTCGCCCGTCGACGGGTCGATCGTAAAACATACGCCGGCACATGCGGCGTCGACCATCTCCTGCACCACCACGTTCATCTCCGAACTGCGCGCACCCGCGAAGAACGACGAATAGCTCCCGGCTGTCTCGCTGCCGAGCGACGCGACGCACTCTTTCAAGGCGCATATAAAGCCCTCCCTGCCTCGGACGTTCAACACTGAAGCGTACTGGCCTGCGGATGAGAAATCGCTGCCGTCCTCGGCTCCGGCGCTCGACCGGACAGCCACGCACCGGCTTCCGTGCCGCTCGTAGAAAACCGCCGCCTTTTCGTAGTCGGCGTCCGAATCCAGTTTCCTGACTACCGCCCCTTTCGGCGTATTGAACCCGTAGGAAGCAAGCAGCGCGAGTCCTTTGGCTTTGCCGCCTATGTTTTCCAGAACCCGGCCGGGTATGTCCGACAGATCGTAGATTTCCATATCCTGCTCCCGTTACCGTCCCCAGCGGGATTCGTCCCTGTTGAATGCGAATTCCGTAATGCCACGGCCCTTCACGCCGTCGATCTCGAAGTCCGACACGCCCTCCACCACCTTGAAATCATCGTCGAAAAGATACGGGACCTTGAAATCGTTTTTCGCCCGGATAATCCTCGTTTTGCCGTCTTCGTACTGTCCGGTTATCTCGATGGCCGGAGGAACGGTTCCCAGAGTCGGAAGTTCATCCATTTCTGTCGCCCTGAGAAGGCTGATCATCCGGCCGGCCGTGATGTAGAAACCTGCCTGCAGATACGATATCGCCGGATAGCGCATCATGCTCGTGTGGACAAAATCGCCGTTCTCGAGCAGTGCGATGGTCCAGATATAGCGGTCGAAATAGCTCCATTCGCGTTTGCCGTAGGAGTGGTCGCGGGCCGCCGGAAAGTTTTCGAGCCGGATCTCCCTGCCGCCTGTATTTATGACCGCCGTGGCGTGGCCTGACTGTTCGAGATGTACCTGATGGATGGCGGACATGGTCTCCTGCAGGGTCTTGGAAAACTCCTCGCGGCTGATCGCCCTCGACATCAGTTTCGGGCTCATGTGCGACGAGAATTCGAAAACGGGGCTTGTGCCGGTGAATTCGCCTTCCATGGTGAGTTTCTGAGGCTTCGCGCCATCCTGCGGAACATACCCTTGATCGGTTTTCACGGCCGCGACCACATTGCCGTCGTAGCGGAACTTCAGGAGTTTGCCCGCCTCGACGCACTCCACGCTCACGGGATTCTTTTCTCCTTTCTTGACATGGTCTTTTTCAGCAAGCAGGATGTTGCCCCTGCCGTCGCTGTACATGAACCACAGCTCGTCGGTTTTGCCGCTTCCGCGCACCGCGCTGCGGAAAAACAGAGTCTCGCCGCTCTTGAAATCGGTCAGGAAATAGTAATGGCTGTTGCTCTGGTTGCTTTCGGCGTCTGCCGGAAGCCGGTAGTTGTCGGCATATTCTATATCGAAAGGATGTTCCCTGCGCCTTTTCTTCATCGCGTTCTCGATGAGCCTGGCTTTAAGCATGCGTTTGATTCCCATATCCAATAAAATTAAAGTTGATCCGGTGCGTTCAATGCAAATATAGTAAATATTTCGATCTCGTCGATATTAAATGAGATTTCGTCGATAATTATACTCATATAATCGAATAATTTATCGACATAGGCCGGGCCGAAAAAAATGTCCGGGCTAAACTCCCGTACTTTTACTATTTTTGTACGATGATAAATTATCTGCAGGTAGAAAACCTTACCAAGTCTTTCGGCGATCTGGTGCTGTTCGAAGATATCTCGTTCAGTATCGGCAAGGGCCAAAGAGTGAGCCTTATCGCCCGCAACGGGGCGGGCAAGACCACTCTGCTGAATATTCTGGCCGGGCGCGAGGATTACCAGAGCGGGCTGATCACACCCCGGCGCGACCTGAGGGTGGCCTATCTGGAACAGAACCCATCCTACCCCGCCGGCATGACCGTCCTCGAGGCCTGTTTCCATTCCGACAATCCCGTTTTAGGCACTATAGCGGCCTATGAAAGCGCAGTCGCCGACAATGACGCCGGCCGCATGAACGCCCTTGCCGGCGAAATGGACCGGCTTGAGGCGTGGAACTACGAACACCGCGCCAAACAGATACTTACACGACTCAGGATCACCGATTTCGACAAACCGACAGAACTGCTCTCGGGCGGCCAGTTGAAGCGCGTGGCGCTGGCAAACGTACTTATCAACGAAGCCGATCTGCTGATCCTCGACGAGCCTACAAACCACCTCGACATGGATATGACCGAGTGGCTGGCAGGTTATCTTTCGGGCGGGAGCGCCAGCGTGCTGATGGTGACCCACGACCGGTATTTCCTCGACGAAGTGAGCAATGAGATAATCGAAATAGACGACCGCCGCATCTATACTTACGCGGGTAATTACAGTTACTATCTCGAAAAGCGCAGCGAGAGGATCTCCGCGGCCGCCGCACGGCGCGAGAGCGAGTTGAACCTGTTCCGCAAGGAGCTCGACTGGATGCGCCGCCAGCCCCAGGCCCGCGCCACGAAAGCCCGGGCAAGGATCGATGCGTTCCACGACCTCGAAGACCGGCTTCGCTCGGATCGCACACAGGGGGCGGTCAGGCTCGATGTCAAGGCGTCGCGCATCGGCACAAAAATATTCGAAGCGCGGCATATCTCGAAAAGCTACGGCGATATAAAACTCCTCGACGATTTCAGCTACACGTTCGCGCGCTACGAGAAGATGGGTATCGTGGGCAGCAACGGCACGGGAAAAAGCACCTTCATCAAGATGCTCGTGGGCCAGGTCGCGCCCGACAGCGGGACGATCGAGATCGGCGAGACCGTGCGCTTCGGCTACTACAGCCAGACGGGGCTCGAATTCGACGACTCGATGAAAGTTCTGGACGTCGTCACGCGCATCGCCGAACATATCGATCTGGGCGACGGACGGCGGATGACCGCCTCACAGTTCCTGCAATATTTCTCGTTTCCGCCCGAGGTGCAGCACAGCTTCGTGGCGCGTCTGAGCGGCGGCGAACGGCGCAGGCTCTACCTCTGCACGATACTGATGACCAGCCCGAATTTCCTGGTCCTGGACGAACCCACCAACGATCTCGACATCCTGACGCTCGGCGTGCTCGAAGAGTATTTACAATCTTTCAAGGGGTGTCTGATCGTGGTTTCGCACGACCGCTGGTTCATGGACAAGGTTGTCGAGCATCTGCTCATCTTCAGGGGCAACGGCGAGGTCAAGGATTTCCCCGGCAGCTGCACCGACTATATCGACTGGAAACAGGAACGGGAATCAGCTCAGCGTACGGCCGACAAACCTGCCAAAGCCGTAACCGAAGAACGCCGCCGCGGCCCGTCGGAACGCAAACTCTCCTTTAAGGAGAAGCGCGAACTGGAAGGCCTCGAGCCCGAGATCGAAGCTCTGGAACAGGAAAAGGCTTCTCTCGAAACAGAACTCGGCTCCGGCACCCTTTCGTTAGATGACCTTACTGCCAAGTCGCAGCGGATCGCCGCGTTGATCGACCTTATCGACGAGCGGACCATGCGCTGGATGGAGCTCAGCGAGATCGCCGGCAGTTGACGCGCCGAATTTCAGCCGCAGCATCACCGGCAGCGAACTCTAAGGCGCTCCGGCAGAGGAGATAACGCTCATACCCTACGGATGCACGATGCGGCGGATATCGGAATTTCCGCTCGTCTAAGGCAAATGCACAGGGAAGGCATAATCGACCGATAGAATACGCCCCCAGGATCGAAACTCAAGGTTATCGGTCTGTAAATTTTCGGCGTCCGGAAAGCCTGGCAATTGTTTTTGCGATCCTGTCCACTTTCGTCCGGTCGGTCTTTGCGGAATATATCCACCTGACATAATGTTGCTGCTGGCTTTCACTCAGCGAATTGAAGAACTGCAGCGCTTCTGCGTCCTCCCGCAGGCACGCGAGCAGTTCTTCGGGAACTTCCGGCGGGTCATTATCCGGATATAAAATTATGCGGACATGATCGCCCGCCTGTTTCCCGATCTTCTTCCGGATGTCTGCCTTTACCGACAGGAACACCTGTCCGGTACCTTTCAGCGTCGGCAGCAGATGGTAGTTGCTGATCCCGTAGCCGTCGATACTGCCTTTAACCTTTACCCAACCGAATGGGGAGTGCGGATCGGGCGGGATCTCGGGGATGATCGTATAGGTCCAGCCTCCCATGTCGTGGGATTTTTCAAGCAGGTACTCCCTGTCTACCAACGGTTTTTCACTCATGTCCGGCAGCTATTTAACGGGCAGGCAGATTTTCACTATCCACGGGGCGTCGGCGCCCTGGGTGTGGTCGACACAGCTTACGTACAGCTCGAAATAGTCGCGCCCGTCGCGGCCGTAACCTTTATCGTTGAGTGCGGCTTCGGCTTTTTGCCACGCCTCGCCGTATTCGTCCATGCGCACCTCGACCGTGGTTACGAAATATTTTCCGCCGCCGATCGTATAGCGCTGCATGCCTGCGCCCGGTTCCGCACCGCCCAGATCTTCCAGGCAGGCCAGCGAGCGGAGCTGCGCTTCGGGCGTCGTCGACGGATCGTCGCAGTAGACGCCGGCCATCTTCGGCCCTTTCGCCCACAGGTTGTGTTGGCCCGCCCACACGCCCAATTTTTCAAAAGCGGCGGCGATGCCCGAGTAAGCACCGGTGTGCGGACTGGCAATCGTATCCATCGGGGAGAGGTTTTCGATCTCCATGCTGATTATTTTCATAATGCAATGTTTTTTAAGATTCGTTTAATAATTTCATTTACTTCCGACGGACTTACCACAGTTGTCGTGTCGGCGTTCGAGAGCACCCAGCGGGCCATCGATTCGACGCTGTAAGTCATGTAGACCTGCTCCACACGCTCGTCGGACAATTCACGCTCTTCGACCAGGCCCATATAATAACAGGCGTCTGCGGTGCGGCGGGCAAGTTCCCTGCTCGTGCGGATCACCACCTCGGTGAGGCAGCCGCCGTCGTCCTGTCCAGCAAGCAGTTCCAGAGGCGGATGCTCGCGGGTGTGTGGTTTTCCGGTCGGCGCGACGCCCTCGACGCGGTCCATGCGGAACGTGCGGTACTCCCCTCTCAGGTGGCACCACGCCGTGAGGTACCAGTAAGGGTGCGAATAGGTTACGCCCACGGCTTCCACTTCCCGGCAGGTGGCGTTTCCGTCGGCGTTGATATAGCTGATTTCGAGTATCTCGCGGTCGTTCACGCTTGCCAGAAGGGTTTGCAGCAGGTTGGGCAGCTTCGCTATCGGCGTGCGGCGCGAGCGGTAGACCGATATCGACTCCCCCACCCCTGCCAGGTACTCTTTGTCCACGCCCCGCATCACGGCCCTGACCTTGTCCATTCCCTGCCTGAAAAGACGGCTGTTGTGGCTGTCGGTAAGCTGTTCGACGAACTTCCCGGCCGTCAGCAGCGCCGTCGCCTCCTCTTTGGTGAACATCAGCGGCGGCAGCCGGTAACCCTCGACGAGCGAATAACCCACGCCGGCATCGCCGCATATCGGTACGCCCGCTTCCGAGAGTGTGCGTATGTCGCGGTAGATCGTCCGCAGGCTCACCCCGAAGCGTTCGGCCATCTGCGCAGCCTTCACCACCGGGCGCGACTGAAGCTGCACGAGCAGCGCCGAGATGCGGTCGATCCTGTTCATCCGTTCCGGTTTATTCTACCATCAAAGCCCACAACACCCCGAAGCGGTCGTACACCTCGGCATATCGTTTGGCAAAGAACGCCTCGCCCAGCGGGCAACAGATCTCCTGTGCCCCAGCGGTAAGTTTGGCATAAACTTCTTCGATTTTTGCGACGGAATCGAGATCGAGCGTGAGCATATGCCCCAGACGGCCGAAACCGGCAGGGTCGTTAGGCATCGTGTCGGCAACGCTCATCGAACCGCCGTCGAATGTCAGGCATGCATGCAGGATTTTCTGACGGTGTTCTTCGGCCACATCGGGCATCGACCCGTAGAGGTGAAGGTTTTCGACTTTTGCGCCCAGCGCGTCTGCGTAGAAATCCAGCGCCTGCTGCGCCTGGCCGTTGAAAACGAGATAAGGAGTCAGTTTCATGATCGTAAGATTTTATGGGTTCATGTCAGTGTCTGTCGATCAGACTCTGCAAATATATCCACGCCCGATGACAACCCTATGTCAGCAGCCACTTACAAAGATCGATATTTTATTCCTATTTTGAGTATGACGGACGCCGATCCTTTCCCGCTCCATTGGAGGAATCCATGACCATAACTGAAACTGAACGCCTACGCCCGCCGATGCCGGCTTCTCATAGCCAGCGAGACAATTAAAAGTCCGGCGCCGAGGCATAACCCCGTCCAGGCGAAAGGATTATCGAACATATAACAGACCGCCAGAATGCCGTTGACGATGGAGAACAGGGCGATAACGACAAGCGGTGGGACCAGGAACCTGTGTTTTCCGGCGCGGCCCAGCAACATGAAGAACAACACGCCGGAGAGAATCATAAGCCCCCCGCATCCGAGGCTGAAATAGGTGAACGTCTGTTGCCAGAGCGGATCGAGACCCTGAAACCCATCCTGAATCATGGGCATGAACGTAGCAGTTTCGTGGGTAATGCCGAGCAGGATGGTTAGAATGGCTAAAAGCCTGCCTAAGTTGATTGTCCGTGTCATAATATTAGTTGTCGGAATTACAAAGATAATAAAAAGAGACATTATTTTCATTATCGGTCCGTCCCTGTTCAGCATATTATCTCTACATTTGTTATTATATTTTGTCTCGGTTTCGGCCGGAAATATGGATACAAACCTGAATGCTTTGTGAATACCGTACTTGTCATAGACGATGAAACCAACATCCGCGGCCTGCTGTCGAGGATCATCGGCCTCGAGGGGTACGAGGTGGTCCAGGCGGTCGATTGCCGGTCTGCGCTCAAAGAGATCGAAGCATACCGGCCGCAGGTAGCCCTGTGCGACGTTTTCCTGCCCGACGGCAACGGGGTCGATCTGATCCCTGAACTCAAAAAGCGTTCTCCCGGCACAGAAGTCATCATGCTCACCGCCCACGGCAATATTCCCGACGGGGTGCGGGCCATCAAGAACGGGGCTTTCGATTACCTCACCAAAGGTGACGACAACAACAAGATCATACCGCTGCTGGCCAGGGCGATGGAGAAGGCCCGCGAGTACGGGCAACCCGACGCAGCCGGCACAGATACTTCCGCAGGCGCAGAAAAGAGCGGCCGGCCGCTCCCGTTCAAGGCGATTCTCGGCCGTTCGCAGGCCATCAAAAGATCGGCCGAACTGGCGCGCAAAGTAGCGGCGACGGACGTTCCGGTCCTGCTGACCGGCGAAACCGGTACCGGAAAAGAGGTTTTCGCGCGGGCCATACACGGCGCCGGCAAACGCGCAGAAAACAATTTCGTGGCGGTGAACTGTGCCGCGTTCAGCCGCGAACTGCTCGAAAGCGAACTGTTCGGACATAAGGCCGGGGCGTTCACCGGGGCTGTCAGGGATAAGAAAGGGCTGCTCGAAGAGGCCGAAGGAGGAACGGTATTTCTGGACGAGATCGGCGAGATGGCTTTCGATCTGCAGGCCAAGCTGCTGCGGGTGCTGGAAAACGGCGAATATATCAAAGTGGGCGACACGAAAACCGTCCGGGCCGACGTGCGCATCATCGCCGCCACCAACCGCGACCTGCAAAAGGAGATCGCGGCGGGACGTTTCCGCGAAGATCTTTATTACCGCCTTTCGGTCTTCGCCATCCATCTGCCGCCCCTCCGCGAGCGGCCGGACGACATCCCGGCGCTGACTCGCAGTTTCATAGACGCCTTCGCCGCGCGGCTGGGGACCGCCGCCCCCGAAACGTCGCCCGGATATATGGACGCCCTGAAAAAACAGATCTGGCGCGGCAACATCCGCGAATTGCGCAACGCCGTGGAGCGCAGCATGATCGTAAGCGACGGGGTGTGCCTCGAGGCGCAGGATCTTCCGCTGGAGATACAGGGCGCCCGCAACGAAACGCCCGATGCGCCGGACAGTATGGAACTCTCGGCCGTAGAACGCCGCCACATCGCCCGTGTGCTCGAACACACCCGATGGAACAAGACCGAAACGGCCCGTCTGCTGCGTATCGGGTTGACCACGCTCTACCGTAAGATCGAAGAGTACGGCATCGTTCCCGCGCAGGGCGGACCGTCGCAACAAACGTAATCCACCTATGCCGGAGATGCTCCGGCCTGTCAAAACGGAAAGGTTTTTTCAAAATGAAACGGTCTCCGCGCCATATCCGGCCGGGGACCTTTTTTCTTTCTGCGTGTGTATCAGCCGTTCCGGCCAGGGGATCGCTTTCCCAGCCGTTTTGGCACTATGTATGTGCCCGAATAATGCATAAAAAAAACATTCAAACGGATCGCCATGACATTATTATTCATCATCGCAGGGGGGATATTCGGCTATATGTGCTACGTTTTGCTTCACCCCGAGAAATTCTAATCCGCAAATTAGTTTCGACATGAATACGGAGATTTTAGGAGTTGTTTGCACATTCGTCCTGGCTGTGGGGCTGGCTATCCCTCTGGGGCGCTACATCGCAAAAGTGTACGGGGGACACAAAACCTGGCTGGACCCGGTTTTCGGCCCACTGGAAAAACTCTTTTACCGCGTCGGCGGCATCGATCCGCAGACCGAAATGACATGGAAACAGCATATCGCGGCTCTGCTTTCGATCAACGCAGTCTGGTTCGTCCTGGGAATGGTTATCCTGATGACGCAGGGGTGGCTGCCGTTCAACCCCCTCAACCCCGACGGCAACCCCAACATGAGTCCGGCGCTGGCTTTTCACACCACTGTCTCATTCATTGTGAACTGCGATTTGCAGCACTATATGGGCGAAACGGGCGTGAGTTACCTCGGGCAGCTGTGGCTGATGTTCCTGCAGTTCGTCAGCGCTGGAACGGGCATGGCAGCGGCCGCGGTGGTTTTCAGGGCCTTCCGCGACAAAACGACCGCTAAACTGGGTAATTTTTACGATTTTTTCGTGAAATCCTGCACACGCGTCCTGCTGCCAATTTCTTTTGCGGTCGCGTTGGTGCTGATATTCAGCGGCACCCCGATGACATTCGCCGGTAAAGACGCCATGACCACCCTTGAAGGCGGCACGGTCGAAGTATCGCGCGGTCCTGTTGCGGCTTTCGACGCGATCAAGCACGTCGGCACCAACGGAGGCGGATTCTTCGGGGCGAACTCGGCGCACCCGTTCGAGAACCCCAACTACCTGACCAACATGACGGAAATGATCGCCCAGATGATCATACCCATCGCCATGATCTTCGCTTTCGGGTTCTTTATCAACCGGCGCAGGCTCTCATGGATGATCTTTTCGGTGATGACCGCCGGATTCCTGCTGCTGGCCGTGCCGACCATAAAAATGGAGATGTCCGGCAATCCCGCCCTCGCAGAAATGGGCATCGACACCTCTTCGGGAGCCATGGAAGGTAAGGAAACGAGGTTCGGGGCGGCCGCCTCGGGATTTTGGAGCATCGCCACGACTGCAATCTCAACCGGATCGGTCAACTCGATGCACGACAGCTCGATGCCCCTTTCAGGCATGAACCAGATGCTTGCCATGATGGTCAACAGTTTCTACGGCGGCGCGGGGGTCGGCTTCCTCAACTTCTTTATTTTCATCATACTTGCCGTGTTTATCAGCGGATTGATGGTGGGACGCACGCCTGAATTCATGGGCAAAAAGATCGAAGCGCCCGAAATGAAGATCGCAATAAGCATCGCCCTGCTGCACCCCTTCCTGATCCTCGCCGGAGCGGGGCTTGCGGCCGCCATGCCGTACCTGGGGGCGGCGACTGTCAGTAATCCGGGATTCCACGGTTTCAGCGAGATGCTCTACGAATATACTTCAGCATCGGCAAATAACGGCAGCGGATTCGAGGGTCTGGGCGACAATACCCTCTGGTGGAATCTATCGACCGGCTTTGTGTTGATCCTCTCGCGCTTTTTGCCAATCATCGGGCCGGTTGCGATAGCGGGATTGCTGGCGCAGAAGAAATATATCCCCGAAAGCGCGGGGACACTCCGCACCGACACGGCCACTTTCGGGCTGATGGTCTTCGCCGTGATCTTCATCGTCGCAGCCTTGTCTTTCTTCCCTTCCCTGACGCTGGGACCCGTTGCGGAATATTTCACGCTCTATTAAACAAACCCGTATGAAAGCGAAAAATAAATTATTCAGCCGCAAACTAATGACAGAGGCGCTCGTGCAGGCCTTCGTGAAGCTCGATCCGAGGCGGATGTTCCGCAATCCGGTGATGTTCACCGTCGAGGTCGGTACCGCAGTGATGCTCGTCGTAACGCTGTGGGTGCTTTTCGGGGATCGGGCACAGGGCAGTTTCGGATATAATTTCACGGTGTTCGCCGTGCTGCTGCTCACGCTCCTTTTCGCCAACTTCGCCGAAGCTTTTGCCGAGGCGCGCGGCAAAGCCCAGGCAGACAGTCTGCGCCAGACCCGCGAAAACACCCCGGCCAAACTCTTCGTTTCCGAGGGGCATTACAAACAGACCGTTTCGACGGCTCTCAAAAAAGGCGACAGGGTCGTCTGTGAAGCGGGCGATGTGATCCCCTGCGACGGCGAGATCGTCGAGGGCATGGCCAGCATCGACGAAAGCGCCATCACGGGCGAGTCGGCCCCGGTGATCCGCGAGGCGGGCGGCGACCGCAGCAGCGTGACAGGCGGTACGCGGGTGCTCTCCGACAGGATCGTGGTCGAGGTCACCGCACAGCCCGGCGAGAGCTTCCTCGACCGCATGATCGCTCTGGTAGAGGGGGCCAGCCGCCAGAAAACGCCAAACGAGATCGCGCTGACCATCCTGCTGGCCGGTTTCACGCTGGTGTTCATCATCGTCTGCGTTACGCTCAACCCGTTCGCCGAATATGCAGGCGTGACCATCCCCATCGCCTCGTTCATCGCGCTGTTCGTCTGCCTGATCCCCACGACTATCGGGGGATTGCTCTCGGCTATCGGCATCGCGGGGATGGACCGCGCACTGCGGGCCAACGTGATCACCAAATCGGGCAAGGCGGTCGAAACGGCGGGCGACGTGGATACCCTGCTGCTCGACAAAACGGGCACCATCACCCTCGGCAACCGACGCGCAACGAAATTCTATCCCGCCGAAGGGATGACGGAAAAGGAATTTGCACGCCTGTGCATGCTCGCTTCGGTCTCTGACGACACGCCCGAAGGCAAATCGATAATCGAGTTGGGCCGCAGTTTCGGCTGGCGCGTCCGCGACATCATGTCGCCCGGCATGCGCGCTGTGCGGTTCTCGTCCGAGACCAAGAGTTCGGGCGTCGATATGCCCGGCGGCAAAACCATCCGCAAAGGCGCCACCGAGGCCATCCGCGGCATCGTCAGGAAAGCCGGCAAGGATTTCACGGCCGACATGGAGAAGACCATTTCCGCTATTTCGGCCGACGGCGGCACTCCGTTGGCTGTCAGCGAGAACGGCAGGCCGACGGGGGTGATCGAGTTGCAGGATATCATCAAGCCCGGCATGCGGGAGCGCTTCGAACGCCTGCATAAAATGGGCGTCAAAACGGTGATGGTGACGGGCGACAACGCCCTGACGGCAAAATTCATCGCCGAAAAGGCGGGCGTCGACGACTTCATCGCCGAAGCCAAGCCCGAAGACAAGATGGAGTACATCCGCCGCGAGCAGCGGGCCGGGAAACTGGTCGCCATGATGGGCGACGGCACCAACGACGCCCCCGCCCTGGCGCAGGCCGACGTGGGCGTGGCGATGAATAGCGGTACGCAGGCCGCCAGAGAGGCGGGCAACATGGTCGATCTTGACAACGACCCGACCAAGCTGATAGAGATCGTGGAAATCGGCAAGCAACTGCTCATGACGCGCGGCACGCTTACCACCTTTTCGATCGCGAACGACGTGGCCAAGTACTTCGCCATCATCCCCGCGCTCTTCATCACGGCCATCCCGGCCCTGCAGGGACTTAACATCATGAAGCTGGGCAGCCCCGAGAGCGCGATCCTTTCGGCGGTGATATTCAACGCGCTGATCATCCCGCTGCTGATTCCCCTTGCGCTGAAAGGGGTCAAGTATAAACCCGTCGGCGCGTCGGCCCTGCTCCGCCGCAACCTGCTGATCTACGGCCTGGGGGGCATGCTCGTCCCGTTCGCAGGCATCAAACTGATCGACATGTTCATCTCACTTTTTATCTGAAAATCATGAAAAAGCATATCTGGCCGGCCCTGAAGCTGACCCTTCTGACAATCGTATTTTTCGCCGCCGTATATCCCCTGGTGCTGTGGAGCATCGCGCAGTTGTCGTCCGGCAGCGGAAAAGGAGAGACCGTTACAACTGACGGTGGGCGCACTTTTTACAGCAACATCGCCCAAGCCTTCACAGATGACGGATATTTCTGGCCGCGCCCATCGGCCGTCGGTTACAATGCTGCAGGCTCGGGCGGCAGCAACAAGGGGCCGTCAAACGAGGAATATCTTGCCGAAGTTGCCGCGCGCATCGACACGTTCTTAATGCGCAACCCCGGTGTGGAACGTTCGCAGGTGCCCGTCGAAATGGTAACGGCAAGCGGCAGCGGCCTCGACCCTCATATCTCCCCGCAGGCGGCCCTCGTACAGATAAAGCGCGTGGCCGCAGCACGCGGACTGTCTGAAGCCCGGGTGACTGAAATTGTGGAGAGCCACACCGAAAAACCGCTGCTGGGCTTTTTAGGCCCGTCGAAGATCAACGTTCTAAAGTTGAATATCGCTTTGGACGGGATCTCAGGAGAAAAATAATTACTTTTGGATATGAACAGGGAAGAGACCGCACAGCATTTCCTCGATCTGATCAAACGCTCGCACAGGGGAAAATTCAAGATATACATCGGCATGATCGCCGGCGTGGGCAAGACCTACCGTATGCTCCAGGAAGCCCACGACCTGCTGGACAACGGCGTCGACGTGCAGATAGGCTACGTCGAGACCCACGGCCGCGCCGCCACGCAGGCACTGCTCGAAGGCCTGCCGGTCATACCCCGCAAAAAGATTTTTTACAAGGGGAAAGAGTTGGAGGAGATGGACCTCGAATCGATCATCCGCATCCATCCCGAGGTTGTGATCGTCGACGAACTGGCCCACACGAACGTCGGCGGAAGCCGCAACCGCAAGCGGTGGCAGGATGTCGAGGCGCTGCTCGACGAGGGCATCAACGTCATCACGGCAGTCAATATCCAGCATCTGGAGAGTCTCAACGAGGAGATCAAACAGATCACAGGGATCGAAGTGAACGAACGTATTCCCGACAGCCTGCTCCGGGAAGCCGACGAGGTGGTGAACATCGACCTGACTACCGAAGAACTCGTCGACCGCCTGAAAGCGGGTAAAATATACGGCCTCGGGAAGATACAGTCCGCCCTCGATAATTTTTTCAAAAAAGAGAACATCCTCCAACTGCGCGAACTGGCCCTCAAAGAGGTGGCTCTGAGCGTCGAGAAGCAGATCGAAACCGAGGTCGATACTGTCGATCAGGGTGTACGTCACGAGCGCATTCTGGCCTGCATAAACTCCGGACCGCATATGCCTCGCAAGGTGATCCGCCGTGCCGCCCGGCTGGCCGCCCGCCACAACACATCTTTCACGGCGCTTTACGTGCAGACGCCACGGGAGGGCGCCGACCGCATCCCCCTCGACCGCCAGCGTTACCTGATCGGCCACTTCGGACTGGTCACCGAACTGGGCGGAGAATTGCTGCAGGTGACCTCGCGCGATGTGCTGGGCACTGTCCGCAAGGTCTGCGGGGAGCGCCGTATCACCACCGTCTGCATGGGCACTCCTTCGCTGAAACCCTTTCCGTTCCTCTTTTCATCGGTTCGCTACCGTATTTTCCTGCACCGCATTGCCCGCCTGAAGGCGGATTTGCTTATTATTGCATAAATTTAAAGTACGCAGCTATGAATATCCGTACAAAACTTATCCTGGGGCTCGGCCTGCTGGCCGGCATGATCATCATGCTGGTCGTACTTTCTGTGGCCAACCTGCAACTACTGACCATGACCGACCCGAACAGTCCGGAAGCCGCTCCGCTGCTCGACCGGGCCCTGCGGTGGGTCTGCGTTATCGGTTCGGTATGTATCCTGGCCGGGATCGGACTGCTGATCTGGCTGCCCCGCTCTATCAGCCGCCCCGTTCGCAAACTCACTGAAGGCATCACCGAGATCGCCAACATGAACTATGACAAACGGTTGGAGATCAACGAGAATAAAGAGTTCCGCCCGGTAGCCGAAAGCTTCAACCGCATGGCGGCGAACCTGGCCGAATTCCGCGAGAGTTCCATGGCCGACACCCTTTCCGCCAAGAAATTTCTCGAGGCGGTCGTAAACAGCATCAACGAGCCCATTATCGGCCTGAACACAGCCCATCACATTCTGTTCGCCAACGACAGGGCCCTCGATATACTGAACCTCAAAAGGGAAGAACTCGCCCGGCACCCCGTCGAAGATATTGCGATGCGCAACGACCTGCTGCGCCGTCTGGTGCGCGAACTCTACCACCCGTCGGACAAGCATGAGGCTTTGAAAATTTACGCCGACGACAAGGAGAGCTATTTTCAGGCCCTTTACATTCCGATCCAGGGTGCGGCCGCCGGGGAGAACGCCCCGCAAAGCCTCGGCGACGTGATCATGCTGAAGAACATCACCGAATTCAAGGAGCTGGACTCGGCCAAGACTACCTTTATATCGACCGTATCGCACGAACTGAAAACGCCCATTTCGGCCATCATGATGAGCCTCAACCTGCTGGGCGACACCCGCGTCGGATCGCTGAACGCCGAGCAGGAGCAGCTCTCCGGCCAGATCCGGGAGAACGCCGAACGCCTGCTGGGCATAACTTCCGAACTTCTGAATATCACACAGGTCGAATCGGGCAACCTGCATCTGCGCCCGAAGATCACCAAGCCCATCGAATTGATCGAGTATGCGATCAAGGTCAACCAGGTGCAGGCAGATAAATTCAACATCCACATCGAGGTCGACTACCCGCCCGAGGGCAGGATCGGCAAATTGTTCGTGGACAGCGAAAAGATCGCCTGGGTTCTGTCGAACCTGCTGAGCACCGCGGTCCGCTATTCGCCCGAAGGGGGGCGCGTGGTCGTAGGCGCCAGGCAGCAGGACGGCTATATCGAGATATGGGTACAGGATTTCGGAAAAGGGATCGACCCCCGCTACCACCAGAGCATCTTCGATCGTTACTTCCGTGTTCCCGGCACCAAAGTGCAGGGCAGCGGCCTGGGGCTTTCGATCTCGAAAGATTTCGTGGAAGCGCACAACGGCACCCTGACGGTAGAGAGCGAGCCCGACAAAGGCAGCCGGTTCACGATCCGGCTGAAGGCGTGATCCGATTCCTGCCGGGTGCCGCTAAAACAAACCGCTCAATGCTTTATCACGTCCGGCGTCCTCTCCTTTCCATGCCCTGAGATTGGTCCACTCCGTGTAGGGACCGGCCCAGAAGGGGTGTTCTGCCGGCAATCCCAAAGGAAGGAACACGGCGGAACACAAATACAGTGACCCTGTATTTATATAACTTTCCGACATGTTTATCTGGCTTCCGGCGAAGCCGATTTTCAGCCATCCGTCGCGGTCGAAATTGGCGGGAGATCCCATCTGCCGTCCTATGACGGCGGTCAGGGCGCAGCGCACCTGCGCGGGCGGAAGTTCCGGGGGCAGGATATCCATCAGCGCGGCCTGCGAAAGCGCATGGAAAACGCCGAACCGGTACACTATCGACCGCCCGACCACAGGATAACTCCCCTCGGGCGATATGAATCTTTCCTGTTGGACCGCAAACCGCTGCAATCTTTTCAGTTGGGTTTCGAGATGTTGCGATCCTTCCATGCCATGTTTTTTCAACACCGCGAGCACATCCGTCAGCATGGGATGAATGACCAGGCTGTTGTAATAGTCCATATGGAACTCCGCTCCGTCGCCGTACCATGCATCCCCTTTATACCAATCCTCGCAAAAACGGCTGACCCCGTAAAGCAGCCTCTCCTCATCGCATTCTCCCGTGAATTCCAATAAAGCGGCTTCGACCATCGAAGCAAAGAGCAGCCAGTTGTTCTCGTGCGGTTTGATCGAGCGGCTTCTCTTCATCTCGGTGACGACGCGCTCTTTGGTCGCACAGTCCAGATTTCCCCACAACTGCACCGGCGCGCGTAAAAACCCCTGCGCCAGAAAAGCGGCGTCTACCAGCGGCTGAGTGTGCCGGTTGTCGAACACCAGATAGTCGGGCGAACCGGGATCGACGGCGTTTTTGATGCCGTCCACCGTTATTTTAATATACCGGGCCCTCAATTTTCCCTCTTCCGTATCGTCGGGTCCCAGTTCCAGCCAGGGCGCTATTCCGCAGACGGTCCTTCCGACAGCTTCCAGATACGAGACCTCTTTTCGCAGCGGATCTGCAGACAACGACTCGAAAGGCATTTTCGCTTTAAGAGTATTGCTGCCGAGGTTGGCCAGAACAGGATCGGCGATCTTCGTCATAGTTTCGATCCAGTAAGTTCTGTCAGCCGCCCCTGTCGTCTGGGCATCCGCCGCCGGGAAAAACAGGACAGCGGCAATGAACGTGAGCATTATATTTTTCATCGCATGATTTTTCCAATCGGGTGACTCCAATTTTTAATATTTGTCAAATTTAATTATATACAATTGCAGAAACAAAAATATTTACATAGATTTACTCGGAAATCATAAATCATCCGAACCTGAAACAACTACAATCCATGAGAAATATCATCGCATTACTGGCCCTCTGTTTTTCGTCCCTTACGCTCGCGGCGCAGGGAAAGTACGATGCCGGCGAGATCGGACAGCTGGTCTCTTTTCTTAACCAGCCGAGCGGAGAGCCGGGCAAAACCAACGCCCAGGCCGTCGGGATCGCCGTCCAGCCGACGGAAGCCAACATCGCCGAATGGGAGAAGAACCTGGGCATCTACACCAAAGACGAAGGCGGGGTGTGGTATATCAGGGATATATCTCTGGAAAACAAGGGCGATTTCCGTCTGGGCGGAAGTTTTCGGCTCGACGGCTTCAAACATCTGGAATCCCTCTTCCTCTACGGCATGGGCGGCGAAGTGACGGTCAAGAACTGCCCTGCCCTGGTGAAATTCCGCCTTATGGGTAAACACGGCGAGGACGAACACTGCACAGAACGCCGTCTCGAGATCACCGACTGCCCGAAGCTCTGGCAGTTCCGGATAGACTGCCTCGTCACCGAATTCGTCTTCAGCGGATGCAATGCGCTGGAGCAGGTCAATATCAGCTACACCGACTTCCCGAGCATCGATTTCAGCGCGCAGCCCCTGCTGGAGTGGCTGACGCTCAACGACAACGCATTTTCCGGGATAAGGACTCCCGAAGCGGGCAAATGGCGTTTCGAATGCAAGAACAACCAGATCGAACCAGCCGACCTCATAGAGTTGATCAGGAAGCTCCGGGGCGACGGCCTGGCTTTGGACTGGAGCTTTCCTCCAATGGAATATACGCCCCAGGTTATCCGCCGCGCGGCTCCCGTCGGCACTAAGATCGACCTGCGCCCGAAAGCCTCGTTCAAATACGGCGATCCCGAACAAAGCTACACGGGAACGTTCAAATGGCAATATAAAAAGCAGGAGAGCTGGGGTATGACGATGGTCGATATGCCGATGGACGCCGCCATGAAGCAGGGCGTTTACACGGTCGGCTCCGACATGGCCGGGCGGACGATCGTCGTTACTTACACCTGCGACCCGTTTTTCACGGGCGACAAGATGCAGTACGTCTTCAATGTCGTGGAAAAAAGCCAGGCGCCCGACACAGGCGGCGGTTCAGGCAATTCGGGCGGCTCCGGCGGAAGTTCAGGCGGAAGCGGCAGTTCCGGTGGTTCCGGTGGTTCCGGTGGTTCCGGAAAAACAGGCGGTACCGGCAGCGGGGGAACGAGCGGGGGCGGCAGTACTTCAGGCTCGACGACATCTGGCGGCAGCACGTCTTCCAAATCAGGCTCGACGACAGGCAGCGGTACGACGTCCGGATCGGGTTCAAAAACAAGCGGTACCACATCCGGCTCAACGAAAACAACCAGCGGTACTGCTTCCGGATCAACGACGCGGCCCGGTATGGACCTGCGTTGGTATTACATCTCCCAGCAGCTAAAAAAGGCGGTCGAGGAGCTTAAGAACATTACGGACGAGCAGAAGAGGGCCGACAGGATCAGGCAGATCGAACTGGATCTCGCGAAGATCGACCAGCTCTATGTCGTCGGGGGTCTGGTCAAGGAATTAAGGGACAAGATCCGTGAAGAGACCGAGGACCCTGTGGATCCTGTGGATCCTGTGGATCCCGATAAGATATTGGAAGAGATACTGGACGAGGTTATGGAACAGGAGCTGACGAAGGCCGGATACGCCGACGACATATATGTGGAGATCGTTCCGCCGGCCCCTCTTCGTGCGGCTGACAAGATCGAACTGGACATCAACTACTATATAAATCAACTCGCAGACGTCAAACGTCCCGATTACATAATGGATCCTGTACTGCTGGATGTCAGGGAACACGAGACTAAAAAAGGCGACAGTTGGACAAACGGCCGCGACATAATCATACTTCCGCTGCTTCCGGATGATTACTACAACTATGGACGCGACGTGGAAAAAGATGTGATAATCAATGCGATGCCGGCGAAGGAAGCCTACCACGAAGTCATCGTCGAGATACCGTTCTACAATGTGGACAAGCAATTAAGGATAATCCCGGCGCATATCAAGTGTCCCCGGCCGGCTAATGAAGGCAAGGAGAGTATCCTGAACCGGCCTGTCCCCCCTTCGACCGACCCCGAACGTATCTATATTTCCCTGCGGGTTTATCAGAAAGAGCCTGCTCCGCCTGCTCCTGTCGTTCCGGTTCAGCCGCCCGCCGAGTATGTGACGACCGCACCTGTGGACGTGAAGTTCACGGCTCCCGTAATTTCAGGTCTCAAGACAGAGATAGAGTGGCTGACGGAGCTTCCGGCCGGAGTCGAATCCGAATCCGCCATTGTTATCCTTACCCCGCCTAAAAACGGCCCGTCGAACGTCATAACCTTCGAACTGCCGAAGAAAGAGGGCGTGCTGAAAAGCGGCGACGAGTGGTTCGTCCGGGTTCTCCTGGCCAACGCCGAAGCCCGCACCATCACCCCGGCCCGGGTTTTCTGCCCGCCTCCGGCCGACCAGAAGCCGGTCGATGTGATCCCTGTGAAAGCCGGCTGGAAGGAAGCTGTGTACTTCCGGGTGCGGGCCGTTAAGGACTTTAACAAAGCCTTGTACATTTATTCGGCCATCACGCCCCGTTTCGAGACGAAGTTCCGCATCGCTGCCGACGACAAGTACGCATTTTGCAAATATTACGGCCTCATCGAACTGAGGCCTACCGGGAAATACATGGATTCCTCCATCGAAAACCCGGAGAACGAATGGTACGAGATCATACTGACCGATCGGGGCAAAAAGTATCTGATCCCGGAAGATAAACTGAAGCCTTTCCAGAAAAGCCTGATGGAAGATGTGTATGGAGAATGGAAGCACCCCGATCCTACCGAAACCAACCCGGAAGTGGTCGCATATTATAACCGCTGCTTTGCAAGGGGATGGGGTTTTCCCGAGATCACGTATGAGGGCAAACCAAAATACATAGGATTGTTCGACGGCGACGCCATCAACCGCGACATACAGAACGGCACTCTGAAACCCTGACGCGGCAACCCGCACAACCCTATCGTCAACAAAAATTTCCGGCATGGATATATGCCGGAAATTTTTGTTTAAACCCGGACCGCCATCCCCATTTATGGATGAATTATCATATCTTTGCGCCCGATATTCCACCAGATGAACGCCAGGACCAAAGGATATACGTTAGCCGCAATTGCCGCCGCCACATACGGCATGAACCCGCTGTTCGCGCTGCCTCTGTACAAAGGGGGCATGGACCCCGATTCGGTACTGTTCTTCAGGTACCTGCTGGCAATACCGATCATCGCCGTCATGACAAAGGTGCGCGGCCGCAGTTTCAAGGTGCAGCGGCGGCAGATACTTCCTCTGGCAGTCATGGGACTTCTGATGGCCCTCTCTTCGCTCTGCCTGTTCCAGAGTTACAACCACATGGACGCCGGCATCGCCTCTACCATGCTGTTCGTATATCCGCTAATGGTGGCGCTGATCATGGCTTTCGGTTTCAGGGAGAAAATAACCATCCTGACAACCCTGTGCATAGCGGCAGCGATGGGCGGAATCGCCCTGCTTTACAGGGGCGGCGACGGCTCCACGCTCAGCTTCATCGGGACGATGCTGGTCATGGGCTCCGCGCTGTCGTATGCGATTTACATAGTGGCGGTGAATAAGACCTCGCTCAAGGATCTGGCGACCCTGCCCCTGACTTTCTATGTACTGATCTTCGGGGTTATGCTGTTCTTTGTGCGCGTCGGTTTCGGGCAGAGCCTCTCCGTTCCCGAGAGCGGCAAATGGTATTTGTGGGGGTGCCTGCTTGCGCTGGCCCTGTTTCCCACAGCGATATCGTTCATTTGCACCACTTCGGCAATCCAGTATATCGGCTCGACGCCGACGGCGATCCTCGGCGCGCTCGAGCCTGTAACGGCCGTATTCTTCGGGATCACGGTCTTCGGCGAATCGCTCACCCTGCGTACGGCCACGGGAATGGTTCTGGTGATCCTTGCCGTGACCATGATCGTCGCCGGAAGCAACATCAAAACCTATCTTGTCCGTTTCCGCAAGCTCTTCCCGAAGCTGCCCCGGAAGGGGAGATGAATATTCTGAAAAATCCCATGCAACGATTTTTTATAAAAATCAACTTGCATTCTTTTTCATAAAATCATAACTTTACAAAAAGTGATTTTTATGAAAAGCATACTTCCGCTCGTTCTGTTATTTGTCTGTAATTCTGTTTTGCATTCCCAGACCCTGCCGCAATGGGATCCCGGGTATGACCATCGGTCCGTCCCGTCGGACTGGCTGGTCGATCCCGTCGCTCAAAAAGCCGCCGTTTACCAAAGCCGGGACAAAAAGGATATTATCCTTTACAACGGATTGGTAAAACGGGTTTTCCGGATCGTTCCGGACGTTGCCTGCATCGATTACAGGAACATGGTCAACGGACAGCAGATTTTAAGGTCCGTCAAACCCGAAGCCAGGATCAATATAGACGGGAAGGATTATCTCATCGGCGGATTATACGGGCAGCCGGAGAACGGCTACATCCTCGATGAATGGATCGACGCATTGGAAACGAATACCGGAGGTTTTCACTTTTCGGAGTATGAAACAGGCGACATAGAGCCGTTAATCGATTACAAACTGGATTATTGGAACACTGCCGCAAAACAGGCCTCAGGAAAGTCGATATCATTCCTATACCTGTGCGACAGCCTGGAAGGTGTCGGGATCAGGGTCCATTATGAGATTTACGACGGCATACCTTTGATCTGCAAATGGCTGTCCGTAGAGAACGGGAGCGGCTCGCCCATAATGATCGGCCGGGTCGTAAATGAGATACTGGGCGTTGTCGAAGAGGGGAACGGAGTGGTCGGAGAGACGGAAGAGCTTCCCATGCCGGCAGGAATTTACGTCGAGACGAACTACGCTTTCAACAATGCGATGAGATATCCCCTGAGCGACCAGACCTCGCACTGGATCGCCGACAGGACATATACGTCCCAGGTCAATTATGAAATGAACCTGCCGTGCCTGCTAGAGGTTTATCCGGAGAAAGTATCCGGTATCGCATTGAACGCCGGAGAGGTATTCCGTTCCGTACGGAGCTGGGAATTGCTCATGGACAGTTACGACCGCGAACGCCGCGGGCTGGCCGTACGCAAGATGTACCGCACCATCGCCCCCTGGGCTACGGGGAATCCGATCTTCATGCACCTTGTAAGCAAAACCGACGAAGAGGTATATACAGCCATCGACCAATGTGCGGCGACCGGCTACGAAGCTCTGATACTCAGTTTCGGCAGCCACCTGAATATGGAAAAGAACACTCCTGAAAATCATGCCAAATGGAAGAAGATCGCCGGCTACGCCCATGACCGGGGCATAAAAATAGGCGGTTATACCCTGTTCAGTTCCAGGAGCATCGGTCCGGAAACCGATGTTATCGACCCGAAAACCGGAAAGCCCGGAGGCGCTTTCTTCCTGCACGCCCCATGTTTCGGCAGCCAGTGGGGTCTCGACTACCACAAAGCGATCATCGATTTCTTCAAAAACACCGGGTTCGACATCCTTGAAATGGACGGTCCGTATCCCGGCGACGTTTGCGCATCCACATCCCACCCCGGACACGAGGGGCTGGAAGATTCCCAATGGAAACAGATGGAGCTGCAGAAAAGCCTGTTCCATTGGATGGCCGCGAACGGGGTATATGTGAACGCGCCGGACTGGTATTTTCTGGACGGTACGAATAAGATAGGGCTTGGTTACCGCGAGGTGAATTTCCGCCTGCCCCGCGCACAGCAGAAAATACTGAACCGCCAGAACATATACGACGGGACCTGGGATAAGACACCGTCGATGGGCTGGGGATTCGTTCCCCTTACGGCCTATCACGGCGGGGGCGCGGATGCGGTGCTCGAGCCACTGAACGACCATCTGGCCGATTACAAACAGTTGATGATGCAGTATTACGGCGCCGGGATACAGGCCTGTTACCGCGGCCCCCGGCTTTACGACACTGAAGAGACCATGAACACGGTCATCGAAGTCATCGGCTGGTACAAAAAGTACCGCAACATCCTGAATGCGGATATCATCCATTTGCGCCGCGCTGACGGGCGCGACTGGGACGGCATACTGCATGCCGATCCGGCATTGAAAGAAAAAGGTCTGATGATGCTGTACAACCCTTTGAAAGAGAAGATCACCCGGACGATCAAACTGCCGCTATACTATACCGGATTGAAGAGCGCCGCAAAAGTTTCGGAAAAGGGCGGCCCTTCGAAATCCTATAAACTCGGCCGCGATTACTCCATAGATTTCACATTCACCCTCGAACCTGAATCCTACTCCTGGTACGTGATAGAATAATAAAAACATTAATAATTCGGCCCGCAAAAGCAATAAAATAGCGAAAAATCGGTTTATTTACATGTAAGATAGTGAAAACTATAAAATTATCACTACCTTTGCACCCGTAAACAACGCAAGTTCATTCTGATCTTTATCTCCTGTGCATTTTTCGGGCATCTGTTCGCCCGTCTCTTTCATCGTTGAAATCGACCCGTATAGCTTTCTTTGTTTCGGCAGGCAACAGCCCGAGTAAGTCCGCAATAGGGACTGAAGACGGCGGTTGCTGATTGTTAACGATGATTAAAAAACAAGTACCTACATTATCAGACAAAAGCGTCCGCCCGGCAGCGGACCGATCCATTATGACATTTAACGAACTGAACATCGCGGAGCCCATACTGAGGGCCGTCCGCGAAAAAGGATACGACGAACCGACGCCTATACAGATACAGGCCATCCCGGTCGTCGCCCGTGGTAAAGACATTTTCGGCATCGCCCAGACGGGCACCGGCAAAACGGCGGCTTTCGCCATACCCATCCTGCAAAAACTGTGGGAGGAAAAATCCAGCAACAGCGACACTCAGCAGGAGCAGGAGACCGCGGAACAGCCTTCGGCAGAGGAATCCATGCCCAGACGCAGGGACCGCCGCGGCCGTTCGCACGGCAAGAGCAAAGGGTTCCGTCCGATCCGGGCGCTCATACTCACACCCACGCGCGAACTCGCGCTGCAGATCGACGAGTGCTTCACCGACTACGGCAAATACACCGGCCTCAGGCACACGGCCATTTTCGGCGGTGTGAAACAGGGCCCGCAGGTCGAAAAGCTGCGCCAGGGGGTCGATATCCTTATTGCCACCCCGGGCCGCCTGCACGACCTTATCGGCCAGGGCATGATCAAGCTGGGCGACGTGACGCACTTCGTGCTAGACGAGGCCGACCGTATGCTCGACATGGGATTCATCGCCGACATCCGCAGGCTGGTGCCGCAGCTGCCTCAGAAACGCCAGACGTTGTTCTTCTCGGCGACGATGCCCGACGCCATCGTTTCGCTGTCGCACTTCATACTCCACCATCCGGTGCGGATAGAGGTGACTCCCCAGGCATCGACCGTCGATACTGTGGACCAGTGCATCTACTTCGTGGAGAAGCCCGACAAGAAAGGGCTGCTGGTCGACGTGCTGCGTAAAGAGTCCGGCAAATCGGTGCTGGTCTTTTCGCGCACCAAGCACGGCGCGGACAACATTTCGCGCATACTAAAAAAGGCTGGCATCCGCAGCGAGGCCATCCATGGCGACAAATCGCAGAGCCAGCGCCAGAGGGCCCTGTCCGACTTCAAGGAGGGCAAGGTCAAGGTGATGGTCGCCACCGATATCGCCGCGAGAGGCATCGACATCAAGGAACTTGGCATGGTCATCAACTACGACCTGCCGGACGTGGTCGAGACCTACGTCCACCGCATCGGCCGCACGGGCCGCGCCGGACACTCCGGAACTGCGCTTACATTCTGCTCACAGGACGACCACATGATCGTCAAGGACATTCAGAAACTGGTCGGACGGCCGATCAATATGGTATTACATCAGGCATAAATCAACCTAAAAAAGTATAGTTTAATGGCGGGATCGCAATCATTTGGAAAAAGAGAGAACGAAAAGAAAAAGCAGGCCAAGCGCCTCGAAAAACAAAAACGCAAGGAAGAACGGCTGGCCGCAGGGACGAGCTCGCACGACGAGATGATCGCCTATGTGGACGAGTTCGGCAATATCGTGGACACTCCGCCCGAGGAGCAGGAGCGTGAGGAGGTGAACCTCGAGGATATCGCCATCGCCACGCCTAAGAAAGAGGATGTCGAAGTCGAACCGCTGAAAGGCCGGGTCGAGTATTTCAACGAATCGAAGGGCTACGGCTTTATAAAAGACCTGGCATCGGCCGAAAAGTATTTCTTCCACATATCCTCCGCACCGGCGGGACTGACCGAGGGTAAGATAGTCACCTTCGAGACCGAGCGCGGGCCCCGCGGCATGAACGCGGTGAGGATCGCGGAGTCGAAATAGGATTTACAAAGATTCATTTACAAAATAAAAACCAACAAAAAACAAAACAAACAAGATGAACATTTACGTTTCAAACATTAATTTCCGCACGACGAGCGAAAGCCTCGAGTCGCTGTTCGCACAGTACGGAGAGGTCTCTTCGGCCAACATCATCACAGACCGCGAAACCGGCCGTTCGCGCGGATTCGGCTTTGTCGAAATGCCCAGCGAAGAAGAGGGCCAGAAGGCTATCGACGCCCTGAACAACACCGACTTCGAAGGCAAGACGATCACGGTCAACGTGGCCCGTCCGAGGGAAGAACGCAGCGACCGCGGCGGTTACAACCGTGGTGGCGGCGGTGGTTTCAACCGCGGTGGCAACGGCGGCGGCTACAACCGCGGCGGCGGTGGCGGCTACAACAAGAACAGGTATTAAGCCGAACGACATTTATTGAAAAGCCAGCCTTCCGGGGTTGGCTTTTTTATTTACCGGATATAAGAGCGGGTACGCTACCGGTCTTTATTAAAACTCCCGGCCAAAAGGAAAAATATCTGGAAAAAAATAGCTAAATTTGCGCATCCCCCCGCAATTAAAATTATTAACCCGATGAAAAAAACACTTTTATTCGTTGTTTCGGCTGCCCTGTTGCTGGCTTCGTGCGTAGGCGGCAGCACAGGCATCACAAAATCTGCCACCCCTCCCCGTCCTGCAGGCCAGGAAGACATGCTCGCATTCGCTGCAGACCCGATCCCCGTCGTCCGGGTAGGCTTTATCGGTCTCGGCATGAGGGGTGTCGGTGCCGTCACGCGCTTCTCCAATCTGGAAGGGGTCGAGATCAAAGCCCTATGCGATATGGAGCAATACAACATCGACCGCAGCCAGAAGAGGCTTGCAAACGCCGGACTTCCCGCCGCAGAGGAGTATATCGGCGACGAGAACGCATGGAAAGCGTTGTGCGAGAGGGACGATATCGATCTGGTTTACATCTGCACAGACTGGACGAAGCACACTCCGATGGCCGTTTACGCCATGGAGCAGGGCAAGCACGTCGCAGTGGAAGTTCCGGCGGCGACCACTCTCGATGAGTGCTGGCAACTGGTGAACACATCCGAAAAGACGCGCAAACACTGCATGATGCTCGAGAACTGCTGCTACGACTTCTTCGAACTCGCCACCCTCAACATGGCCCAGCAGGGCGTTTTCGGTGAGGTGGTACATACCGAAGGAGCTTATATACACGACCTGAGAAGCCTCAACTTCGCAGACCGCCTGTCGGCGAATTCATCGTACCAGCCGGGAGAGGGCGACCAGCAGAAACTTCCCGGACTCTCGGGTTATTACGACCACTGGCGCTTGAATTTCAACGCCGATCATACGGGCAACGCCTATCCGACCCACGGCCTCGGCCCGGTCTGCCAGATATTGAATATACACCGCGGCGACCGCATGGAGTACCTCGTATCGGTCTCGACCGACCAGTTCGGAATGACAGAATATGCCAGAGAGAAATTCGGCAAGGATTCTCCCGAAGCCGCGCGTGAATACAAAATGGGCGACATGAACACCACCCTGATCCGCACCGCAAAGGGCAAGACCATCATGATACAGCACGACGTGACAAGCCCGCGTCCCTACAGCCGCATCCATCTTGTGAGCGGAACCAAAGGCTTCGCACAGAAATGGCCCGCCACACAGATCGCGCTTGAACCCAACGCCCACGGTGCGCTTCCGCGGCCGGTGATGGATTCGCTTCTCGGCGCCTATGAATTCCCGTTCGTGACGGAGATCAAGGAGAAAGCGCGCACGGTCGGCGGCCACGGCGGGATGGACTTCATCATGGATTACCGCCTCGTTTACTGCCTTCAGAACGGACTTCCGCTCGACCAGGACGTCTATGACGCAGCCGAATGGTCGTGCCTTGTCGAGCTGACCGAAAAGTCGGTCCTCGCGGGCGGCAAACCGGTCGATATCCCCGACTTCACACGCGGCGGCTGGCAGAAGATCGACGGATTCCGCCATGCTATGAAATAACGGTAAATAGAGCTATATGAAAACCCTCCGCCATGCAAGTATGGCGGAGGGTTTTTAATTCTTGTCATCCCGAGGTCGGAATGCCGACGGCGGTTCGTCGAGGGATCTGATCGAGCGGTGGACATTTCCTTATCGCAATCAGATGCTTGATTTCGCTGCACTTCACTCGACATGACAGCGAATCGGCCGAGAGACATGTATACCGTCAGTCGGTCAGCGTCAGCTTTACTTTTTTGTCCTTGACCATGATGAAGTAGTCGCCCGTTTCGAGCACAGGAGCACCCGTCGAGTCAACAAAAGCGAGATCGCGCGCGGGGTCTATCTCGAAGCGGAACACCCGGCTTTCACCCGCCGGAATAAGCTGCTTTTCAAAATGTTTCAGTTCTTTGACGGGACGCGAGATCGTGCTTACAGGGTCCCCGATGAACCAATGTACAGTCTCCTGTCCTGCCCTGCCGCCCGTGTTCTTCACGGTGATCTCGGCGATGAACTTTTCATTGCGCCCGAACTGCGCGGCGGAAATTACTATATCGCCGTATTCGTATGTCGTGTAGCTGAGCCCGTAGCCGAATTCATACAAAGGCGCAGACGTTATATCCTGGTATTTACCCTGATGCGGGCGCGCGCTCTGGCGGCGGTTGTAGTAGACCGGAATCTGTCCTGTCGAGTACGGGAATGTGATGGAGAGGCGGCCCGACGGGTTTACGCGGCCCGACAGTATCCCGGCGAGCGGGTCCCCGCCCCTTATCCCGGGCTGCCACATCTCCACGATGGCTCCGCACAGGGGCTCAAGACGACACAGTTCCAGCGGACGACCGTTGGATAGCACAAGGACTATCGGCTTGCCGGTTTTCGCCAGTTCCGCGGCCAGACGCTCCTGTATCGCGGGCAGCGCTATGGTCGACCGCGAAGCGTTCTCGCCGCTCCAATCCTTCTTTTCACCCAGACACAGCACTATGACGTCGGCTTTGGATGCGGCTTCGACTGCTTCCGCAAATCCCGAAGCGTCCTCTCCGTCGAAGTCGCACCCGCGGGCGAAGATCAGTTGGGCCTTTCCGCCGAATTCTTTTTCGAGCCCGGCCCGGATGCTTACCACTTTTTCGCCGTCGCCGTGAGCGGCCCATGAGCCGAGCAGATGCCAGCGGGTGTCAGACAGGGGGCCTATGACCGCAATACGTCCCTTACCGGAAAGCGGCAGCAGCCCGCCCTCGTTCTTGAGCAGCACCATCGACTCCTCGGCCAGTTGTTCGGCGGTTGCAAGGCTTTCGGGAAGATAGAACCTCTCCCCGGGTTTGGTCGCGGGAGTGTAAGGCCTTTCGAAGAGACCGAGGCGGAATTTCACGCGCAGTACACGCCTCACTGCTTCGTCGAGTTGCGCCGTCGAGACCTTTCCTTCGGCTACCAGAGCGGCCAGATGTTTGTCATAGCAGCCGTTCATCATATCCATCTCGACGCCCGCCGTGAAGGCTTTCTGTGCGGCCTCCTTGTGGTCTGCGGCGACACCCTGCGCGCGGAGCTGCTGGATGGCGCCCCAGTCCGAAACGACGAACCCGTCGTGTCCCCAGCGCTCTTTGAGGATTCCGGTCAGGATATAGTGGTTGGCGGTTCCGGGCGTGCCGCTGATATCGTTGAAACAGCTCATCACAGTCGCGGCGCCCGCGTCGAGACCCATTTTATACGGCGGCAGGTATGTGTCCCACAGCGTCTGGCCCGATATTTCGGTGTACATATAATCGCGTCCGGCTTCCGATGCGCCGTATCCGACGAAGTGCTTGAGGCACGCGGCGACGTTTTTTTCAGACGACATATCGCTGCCCTGATAGCCTCGGACCGATGCCGCCCCGAAAACGCCGTTCGTGTATGGGTCTTCGCCGTAACCTTCGGCCACCCTGCCCCACCGTCCGTCGCGCGCGACGTCGATCATCGGCGAGAAGGTCCAGTCGACGCCCGACATGCGGGACTCCTGTGCCGCCACGGCGCACGCCTTTTCGACCAGTTCCAGGTTCCACGAGCAGGCCTGCCCGAGCGAGATCGGATAGACCGTGCGGTAGCCGTGTATCACGTCGTAGCCGAAAATAACGGGAATACCCAGCCGGCTGTTCATTGCCTTTTCCTGCACGCGGTTGCGCAGCGCGGGGTCGTTGCTGAAATATATCAGCGATCCGATGCCCGCCGGAATATCGTTCACCGGGTCGGCCATGTTATTTGCATTGTCATTCCGCCCCAGCGTCAACTGGTTCAACTGTAAGACCTTTTCTTCGACCGTCATTTTCGAGAGCAGGTCTTCAACCCGTTTTTCGACAGGCTGTTTCGGGTCCTTGTACACCGGGGTCTTCCCGACCGCATGCAGGCCCGGACATCCCATTGCCAGCGCCAGCGCGAGGCAAGCAATTCTTGTTTTTTTCATCTTTTGTTGCTGAATTTATTTAAAAACCGGCTCGTCCGACAGTTTCATCGCGGTCCGGCCGTTATTTTTAAGTTCGAAAACGATAATTTCATTGCGTCCCTGCACCATATCTTCGGCAGGCAGCATTATCGACTGCTGTTTCTCCTCCTCCCAGAACGACCCCGTATAGACGCCGTTCATCCACACTTCACCCATGCCCCATCCCGAGACATCCAGATATGTGTCCTGCGGTTCGGCGAGTTCAAAATATCCGCGGTAGAAGCACGGTGTCGCGGCATCCGTCGCATCCGCGAACGCCAGGGCGGCCACATCGCACTCCCTGACTTCGAGCGGCGTGATGATCCAGTCTCCTATCTCCGTCCCGTCCAGCGTAATCCCGCCGAACAACCCCTTGAAATTATCCAGTATTTCGGGACCGTATGTGATGCGCCCTATGTTTTCGACATAGAGATCGAGCCGGTGGACTCCGGGTTCCGCCGTCAGGGCGAGTTCTTTGTTACTGTCCGTCACCGAACCCTGCAGCACGCCGTCGAGGTACACCGCGGCATAATCGCGCACATTTTCGAGTTCGAGCACCGGCTCATCGCTATCAAACATGATCTGCGTCGAGTACAACACATAGCCCGACTCCATATCGAGGTCGTTCATAGGCAACAGCCCGACCGACTCCCGGGTTTCGCCGTAGACCTGTTGCACGGCGGCGCTTCCGGTCATGACCACATCCTGCCCGTATGAACATAGACAGCAGGAACACAAAATCACCGGTAACAACAGTTTTTTCAAATCCACCTCACTATTTTATCAGGATCGACTCTATAAAAGTCTCATCCAGTTTAACTTCGGGCGCAAATTTTTCGCTTTTCACATAATTGTCGACGCTCGCCAGCAGTTGCCTTGTGGCCGGACGGTTCTCCATATCTTTCCGGGTATCGACGGCCAGCACGAGCAATTTTCCGCCGTTCACCTGCGCTTCGAAGCCGATGCCCAGTTTTTCGTTATTGTCGTAAGCGTCTATCACCTGTATGAACGGCCTCAGTTCGCGCGGCGCATCCTGCATTTCGATCACTTTGGCGTGGTTCAGTATATCCCACCACTGCCAGTCAGTGTGGTACGATGTGACGAAATCGTCAAATACCGGGTGCTCCTCGTGTATCAGGCATCCCAGCGTCATGGGCGGCCATGCGAACATGATCGGGTTCCAAAAATGGTTGTGGAACACCGATTTGCGCCCTTTAACCTTGTTAGGCATGGGGCAGAGCACGACTTTTCCGCCCTGAGCCAGACGCTGTCTCGCGGCATCGTCGTAGACCGCGGTGTAGAGCACCTCGCCGGTCGATTTCATCAACTCTCCGTTGCGCGGCCAGACCCAGATATTCCAGCTGTTGCGGATATCGTCGTTCACCGAAAGGTGGACGATGAGTTTCTGCGGACGCCCGCCGCCGTCGAGCTTTACCGAGAATCCGCCCACCGGGAAAACGCCGTCGCACGCGATATCCTGCGTTTTGAGGTTGCCTTTCCCGAGCGTTTTGCCCGATTCGTCCGTCAGCCGCCACTTTATCTTTGCATTCTTTATAGCCGACCGGCCGAAGTTATAGACCTCGGCAACGGCGGTAAATGTCTCGCCGTCGTAGAACGAGCTTTTGTCATACCTCAGCAGGGCCACCGTCGGGGCGCAAAACTCTCTCCACGCCTCGGGCGCCACCAGCCCTTTCGAATCCCAGAACGGATCGAGAATCCCCACCGGGGCGTAACCCTGCCCCGGAAAATCGTTGATAGACAGTAGCTGGAACCCTGCGGACTTCGACGAGCGCAGCAACGCTTCCATGACAGCCTTGTATTCGACCACCGTCAGTGCGCCGGATGCGCGGAAGAAATCGTGCGCCTGGTCGCCCATTCCGTTGGCTTCGAGCATCTCGCGGAACACCTCGAAATTCCGCGGCTCCACGGGGCAATCCGCATATTTGCCTATCTCCTCGAAGTCGGGGTACATGCAGCGCTGGCCCGACTCGTGCGAAATGACCGGCACATCGACGTCCGAAGCGGTATTACGGTCCCAGTCGGTCGACGGCAGCCCCTCGTAAACCTTCACGTCGCCCTTGTTGGTCTGCTGCGAGACGTAGTACTGATCCGAAGGTACTCGCGTACGTGCCGTAGATCCGCTGTACAGATGCCTCGGGTCGAGCGCACGACCGTCGGCCGTCAGCTCCTCGATGAAATCGAAATCGCCCGTTATCTCGTTTCCGTTGCAGTACAAAACGAACGACGGATGGTTGCCGTATTCCTTCAGGATGGCCCTCATTTCGCGGCGGAAGAAGTCCCAGCGGGCGTCGTCCGGCTCGGCATCCTTGCCCCACATCGGCATCTCGACCTCGAAGTATATGCCGTGCTTGTCGGCCATACGGAAGGCGGCATCCGGCGGGCACCACGAATGGAACCGCATGTGGTTCAGGCCGTAATCTTTCATCAGCAGCATGATGCGCTCCCATTCGGCATCGTCGACGGGGGCGTATCCCGTTTTCGGGAAGACGGCATTCTCGACCGTGCCGCGAAGATGTACCGGACGGCCGTTCAGCAACACCTGGTTTTTACCCTGCGCCACTTCCCTCATGCCGAAAACGGCCGTCTTTGAGTGCTCGTACGATGATTTATCGGTGTTAGTGAGCAGGCGGCATTCGACGGTGTAGAGGTTGGGGTTGAATTCATCCCACAACTTAATCCCCTTACCCAGTTGGATTGTCTCTTCGAACATGGCTGTTTCGCCGCTGCCGCCCACCGGGAACTCTTTCGTGAGGCTGTATCCGCCGCCCGAAACGGTGAACACGGCCTTTCCTTCGAACGGTTTTTTGGTATGGTTGGCGACTCCGGTCCGCACTTTGATACTTCCTGAAGCCACGTCCGGATATATCTGCAGGTCGTCGATATAGACCGGATCTACGGCCACCATTTTCATTTCGCCGAGGATGCCGTTCCAGTTTATCTGCGTGAATTCGGTGTGGGCGTGGTTCCATTTATGGGTCTTGTACTGGAACCGGTTATCGACGCAAACCGTGATTCGGTGGGTCTTGCCCGGGGTGACGCAGCCGGTGATATCGTGGTTGTGCGGAACGCTTATGTAGTCTATGCAGCTTACCTCTTTGGTGTCGACCCACACGGAACTGAGCCAGTGCACACGCTCGAAATAGATGAATATTCGTTTGCCGGCCCACTCTTTCGGGATCTCGATATCGCGCTGGTACCACGCCGGTGCCATATACTCGTATTTTCGCGTCAGGCGGTCGATATGGCGGTATGGCGACTCGTAACCGATCCTGTAGTCGTCGGTGGTGCCCGGCAGGATTATCGTATCCTGCAGTGCGTGGTTGTATCTGGGCGACAGCGACCCCCTGCGGAAATCCATCACGTCGGTCTGGAACCCCCATTCGCCCGACAGGTCTACGTCCTGAGTTTGGGCGCCGAGTGTAAAATGGGACAGCAGCAGGCTTATGGCGCATGTTAATTTAATGAACCGGTTCTTCATTACAACAGTGTTTATTAAAGATTTTGTTTTTCGGCGGGGGTCTCCTTGCACCCCGCATGGCCGGTCAGGGCTGCGGGGCAAAGATATTGCCGTGCCGTCGTTTCGTTCCGCCGGAACTCACGTCCGACACGGCAATATCTCAATCATAAATTATAAAGTCGCATTACGGTCTACCGGAAATCGGCATATACCGTCATGTTCCTCAGGTCGATAATAAAGAAATTCACGAAGACGGCCTTATCGAAATTGTACCAGCATTCACGTATATCGGCGTCGTAACCTTCACCCAGCGGCTTCGTATCTTTCAGGTTCATCCTCACATTCTGCCTCACGGGATCAGTGCCCTTCGGACAGGTGATGGTGTAGACGTTGCCGTAGTTTGTCGGCGTCACATCATACCAAACCACGAACTTCACCCTCTGGTTGCTCCAGTCGGCGCTTCCCTTACCGACAGTGCCTGCTTTATTCCATACCAGCACCTGCGGGTCGGCGGCGCTCTGAACGTAACCGGCTTTGTCGGCGGCAGCATAGCCCCATCCCCAGGGATCGCCGATGTGATAAAAATCAGTAACCTCGATCACAGCAGTGCCGGCAGTGGCTTCCCATGTAACGGTCTTCGGTTTGAGGTCGATCGCGGGCGAGTAAACGGCCATGGTCTTGTTGGTCTTGTTTATAACGATGCGGTATTTACCGGCAGCGGGAATGGTCCAGGTAATTGCCGTCTCGCTCATTTTGGCGGCTTCTACAGCACCTGCGGTGGTAGTGGCGAACGCGGCAGTACCGTCGGACGGGACCACATAATAATTATCCGTTCCGGAGAGTGCGGGAATGGAGAGCGTACCTGCCGTGAGTTCGCCGTACCATGCGAACTGGTTGGCATTTTCAAGCGTTGCCGCAACTTCGGTCTTTGTTCCTATCGCGGTGCCGTCGATATACACCTTGTCGAAAGCGAACGGCAGCTCGGGAGCGGGAGTTATGGTCACCTTGCAGGATGCCGTGATTTCAGCGTCCTCGTCGGCTTTTACGGTTATAGTAGCTTCGCCTTCAGCGACACCGGTAACGGTTGCGGTGCCGTTTGCGTTCCTAACGACGGTTGCAACGGCAGTGTTGGACGACGTCCACTTATAGGTGAGGCTGCTGCCCGTGGCGGGCGTGAAGGTAGGCGTGATGACCAGGGTGCTCTTTGCTTCGAAGGTTTCATTGGTCTTGTTGAGCGTCACCGTATATTTCACGACTTCCACTTCGCACGATGCGACAATTTTGGGGTTGGAGTTGCAGGTGATGGTGATCGTAGCCCTGCCTGCGGTATTGCCTGTAACGGTGGCAACGTTGTTCGCGCCCTTGACGACAGAAGCTACCGCATCGTCGGACGAGGTCCATGTGTAACTCAGGCCCGTGGCACCTTCTCCGTAGAAAGAGGGCGTGATGACCAGCGTCGTACCCTTCCGGATGGCTTCGTCGGTCTTGTCGAGTACTATGGAGCGTTCAAATACCTCGACGCTGCATATGGCATAGATTTTCGGATTGGATGCGCTCACGATCTTAATGTCGGCCGTTCCCGCCGAAACACCTGTAACGGTGGCGGTGCCGTCAGAGTTTTTGGTAACAGTAGCGACATCGAGGTTCATCGACAGCCAGCCGTATTTCAGATTGGCGGCTTTCTGGTCGCTAAAGCTAGGAGTGACGACAAAGGTCTCCGCCTGTGCGAGGCGTTCTTCGTCCTTGTCGAGAGTGATTGTGTAGTTGTTCTCTGCCCCCGTGTCATCGGATTCGCACGACACCAGGGTGCCGAGCGTCGTCATGCAAAGTCCCGAAAGGGTCATAACGGAGAGTGTTTGTAAAAATCTGAGTCTCATAGTCATTGTGTTTTTAAAGGATTAAGTATATTTTAAGGCATTGTTTTTAAGGCTGCAGTGCCGGAGCTATGCTCATCGCATTGATGTAGAAGAACCCGTTTGTATTGGTATTGTTGGGACCGCTCGTCAGGGTAATCGTGATCTTCCCGTTCGAATCGGGTGCGAGTGCTGATGTTACGGCGGTTTTGGTTGTATTGCCCGCCGCATTCAGGTACTGCACGTCGGATGCCGTGCCGGTCACTGTAAATTTGGTTTCGCGGTTGTCGGAAGCATTTCGTCCGCTGAAGAAAGTGAATACATACTGCTTCGTTTTGTCGAGCGATGCGACCGTCAGCTGCGTTTCGCCCGTCACGACACCGCCGAAAGCTGCCCCGGTATTTCCCCAGAACGAATCCGAACTTGCCGACGAAGGCATCTTCAGGCTGGTCGTGGTCGAACCCGGACCTTCCGTATTGATTCCTCCGAAAGCTTTTGTGACAGCGATAGTGACGCTGGAAGCTCCTCCTTCAGAATCCGTCAGTGCGATCGGAGTCGTCGAGCTGATCGAATTCACGTTATTCCACGGCGAGGGGGAAAGCGACGAACCGAAGTCTATGTAGAAGCCATAGGGCAGATCCTCCTGGTCTTTATTTTTCTTATAATCGACCATATCGGTAACCTGGTTGGGTTTCTGCACGGCATAGTGTGCCGCCGTCCGCGCGATTTCTGCATTGTAATCCGATACCGATGCGGGTTTATATGTATTTTGGGTCACGTCCTTTCCGAAAATCTTTTCGAACCATGTACATGCGGCGGTGTAGCGGCCGTAATTCACTTCCAGATGGTATCCGTCGATATTGAACGAGTCACCCAGATAGGATGTGCGCCCGTTTTGGATAGCCGTCCCCGCCGGAATTACGATATTGATACCGGAAAGAGTTGCGGCCCTCTTGTAAGCATCGACGATCGCATTATACATCGTCATCTGGTCTTTGCCGTATGTCGGGAATGCAGAATGGGTCGAATTCCGGGCATAGGCCCATGTTTGATGCAGCATCAACCACATATTTTCGTTGGTGGCGCGCGCCTTGACGTAATTGACAAGCGCCGGCAGAGAGGCCTCGAAAGTCGAATACACGCCCGAATAGTCGCTCGCCTGCTGCAGGCTGATGTAGTCCCACGGCTCTTCGGCAAGGGCCGCGGACATCTTAACGCTGCCCTGGTTGCTTTTGCTCCCGTTCACTATTTTCCGGTACTCGTATGCCGCGGCGTCGCTGTTCGCATTGGAGAGGTGCGTCGCCAACGTGCATCCGCCTATATAGAGGTTCCCGATTATCGTTTTGATGCCTTCGGCGGCGGCCAGTTCATAGAGATACTGTTCGACGGCATCCTGCGAGAAACTGTTTCCGATGGCCAGTATCCTGACGGTGGCGGCCGGCGGCACATAACCGCTCTCTTTCACTGTGACGGTACACTGCGCCGTGATAGTCGCATCGGTGGTACACACTATCTTCAGGATGGCCGAGCCTTCCGCAACCCCCTTTACCGAAGCGCTTTTGTTCCCGTTCATCGTGACCGTGGCAACCTTTTCGTCGGACGATGTCCACTTGTACTCCAGGTTTCTCACCTTGTCGCTGCTGAACCCGGCGGTTACAGTTATCGTCTCTCCCACGGCGGCCTGATAACTTTCGCTGACGGTTCTCACCCATCCTGTTACCGGCGGGTCGATAAACTCGCCGGAATCACCCCCGTCGCACGATGTGAGCGCACTCCCTGCCATGACGAACATCAGCATGATGAACATCAGGGCGGTAAGTCTGGATTTCAGGAACTCTTTTTTCATAACAGTCAAAGTGTCGGGATGTTATTTTTTAAGATGTTTGTCGGCAAATCTTACATATTGCTGCCAGTCGTAAAGGTTGATGTCGTGGCCGCCCGAGCGGACGTGATGGCCGATGCTGCCGTCCAGTATAGGGCTGTCGGCTTCCGGAAGTTCGGTACCCGAAAGGCCTTTGAGCCCGAAAAGTTCGTAGACCGGCGTTGCGTGGACTCCCGACAGGAATTCGCCCTTCGGGTCGGCCCATGTGTCTTCGACGGCGCTGGCGATATAGACCGGACGCGGCGCGATCAGCGCGATCAGTTCGTGCTGGTCGACCGGCAGTGCATCCTCGTTGAAATCGTACTGCCTGAAATTTTCGCAGAACCAATACGGGAAGACCTTGTTGATGCGTGCTACGGTCTCGCCGAATTTGCGCATCGACAGGGCCGCTCCGCCGCATCCCGAATCGTTGGATATGACCATTGCAAAACGTTCATCGGCCGCCCCGGCCCACAGCGTCGTCTTTCCGTGGCGCGAGTGGCCCACTATGGCGACACGCGAGGCGTCGATATCCTCGTCGGTCTCGAAGTAGTCCATCGCGCGGCTCATGCCCCACGACCAGGCGGCCAGCGTGGCCCATTCGTCGGCAGCGGGCCTGGTCTGCCCTTCCGCATAGAAAAGAGGATGCACGCCATTCTGGAAACCGTCGTCGCGGTCGGGGTCGATGTCGCCCCGGTAGACCGTTGCGACGCCGTAGCCGTTGGCGATAAGCATCTCGATCGGCCACCTCGAAGCCTCGGATCCGCGCGGGAAACCGCGTCCGGCGCGCTCCTGTCCGCCGTCGCCCTGGATTGTGTGCGCAGCCGACATTGTGATGTCCGGATCGTAGCTCACCGATTGGTTGCCTTTGAAGTTGAGTCCGAAAAAGATCGGCACCGCTCCCTGATTCTTGTTGGGCAGATAGATCAGGATTTTCATATAGTGTTCTTTGCCCTCCGTGAAATAGACCGCGACTTCCTTGCGGGTAGCCATATTGTTCATGGCGTAGCGGTCCTCGGTCAGCACCTCGAAATGCAATCCTTCGGGCCGGCCGGGCGCTTTGCCGTAGACCTGGGTTTCGAACATGCGGAAGATCTCGGGACGCCTTTCGTTCTTCCATTGCTCGGGCGTCGTTACCTTTTGGCCGTTCTCCATGACGAGCGGATCGGGAAGGGTGTATGGCCCCACCTGCGACTCGTCGAGGTTGATCATGATCCCTGAGGCCTGATCCTTAACCTGACCGGCACATGGCGCCGCTGCACTGAGCAGGATCGCCGTAACGATCAATTTTCCAAATGCATTCATAATTTTCTATTTAATCTGGTTAGAGCTTCGACGTAGTAATAATCGGCATAGGTGAGCGGAACGTCGACCTCCGATCCGAACGGATACCCCCCCGTGCCGTGCATCAGTATAAAGTCGCCGTTCTCTCCCACAGGCGCGGTGTATTCCGTCGACGCGAGGGTGCGTATCTGTGTTTCCGCCACTTCCATATATCGTTTCGCCCTTTCCGGCGTGGCATAGTCGGCCAGTTCGACGAGGGCCGACGCCATAATGGCTGCGGCCGATGCGTCGCGCGGAGTGTCGGGAATGTCGGGCGAGTCAAAATCCCAGTACGGGATACAGTCGGCCGGCATATTCGGATGGTTTATGAGAAATCCGGCGATATTTTCGGCCTGCTGCAGATAACGTTCGTCTTTGGTCAGGCGGTACATCATGGTGTAGCCATAGAGTCCCCACGACTGTCCGCGACTCCATGCCGAATCGTCGGAATAACCCTGGTGGGTCTGTTTCAGGTGCGGCTGCCCGCTGATCGTATCGTATGAAACCACATGGAAACTGCTGTAATCGGGACGGTAGTGATGCAGCATTGTCTTGTCGGCGTGTGAAACGGCCATTTCGCCTAATGTTTCGTCGCCCGAATATTCCGCGGCCCACATCAGCAGTTCGAGGTTCATCATGTTGTCGATGATGACCGGATACTGCCATTTCTCCCTGTTGTGGTCCCACGAACGTATCACTCCGACAGCGGGCCTGTAGCGCGTCGCCAGCGACCGTGCGCCTGTCAGCAGCACCTCTTCGTAAGCTTTGTCTCCCGTAAGGCGCAGACCGTTGCCGAAACTGCAGTAGAGCATGAAACCTACGTCGTGGTTGTCGGTGGTATATTTTTCACGTTCGACGCGCGCGGTATAGAGCCTCGCGTAGTCCAACACCTGTTCGCTGCCGCTGTTCTCATAGAGGTACCACAGCGTTCCGGGGAAGAAGCCGCTGGTCCACCAGCGCGAGTCGGACGAAACGTCTTTGCCGTCCTGCCACGTGCGGGGCAGGCGTCCCTCCTCGCCGCTGTATTTTTCAGCGAGCAGGAGAGCCTGTTTCTGCGCATTTGCCAGGGCCTCGTCGACGACCGTTTTCAGGGGTTTCTGCCCGCCTGCCGCACAACCTGCGAGCAGGACTCCCAAACCCATGCATATCAATGCCTTTTTCATATCGATTCCCATTTAATGATTATCGTAGTACTCCTTCATGATATACCATGCCTTTTTGCGGAAACCTTGGTCCGAGACCAGTCCTTTACGGTTCCAACCCTGCTGGTAGGTGGGATGGAAACGGTATGGCGAGCGGAAATCGAACAGTATCCAGGGCGAAGTCCCGCGCAGGTTGGGTATATGTTCGAACATCTCGAGGTTATCTTTGTAGAGCGTCACCTGGTAATCCTCGCTCCATGAGCTGACCACGTCTGCGTCGCCCGTCTTTCCGTATAGCGCCTCGCCCCCGAATTCCGAGATTATGAGCGGCTGTCCGGCCGCGACGTCCCATACCGCTTTGTCTGGAGTAACGGGCCACGGATGGTACCAGCCCATGTATTTATTGACGGCCACCACGTCCAGTTCCTTGACGAACGGATCGTTCATCACGAAGAGCTGCCTGTCGCGGTCGAAGCGCACAAGGTCGAACGCGGCGACAGTGAGGCGCGTGTCGTCGAGGCCGCGCACGCACGAAATGAGGTATTTCAGGAATGCGTTGCGTGCGTCCGAAGGCTGCGTCTCGTTAGCCACGCCCCAGAATGTCAGCGCGCAGCGGTTCCTGTCGCGCATCACCATCTCCCGGATCATGCCGCCCGCTTTCAGGCGCGTCGCGTCGTTTTCGAAATCGATCCCCTGCCAGATGGGAATCTCCTCCCACAGCATGAAACCCATCCGTTCGGCCGTGCGCACGATGTACTCGTTCTGCGGGTAGTGGGCCAGACGGATCATATTGCATCCCAGAGCTTTTGCTTCCGACAGCAGCATCACCGCATCGGCTTCCGAGAACGCCCGCCCCATACGCTGCGGTATCTCCTCGTGGAACGATATCGATTTCAGGAATACAGGTTTGTCGTTGAGATAAACATCCTCTCCGACCACCTTCACGTTGCGGAAACCGATCTTATCCCCGATGCACTCGCCGTCCGACGAGACCGCCACATCGTATAATTTCGGGTTCTCGGGCGACCAGCGTTCCAGTTTTTTCACCGTGAACGACGCTTCGGCCTTTCCCTGCGCATCGGTGACCAGCGTCTGGCTGATCTTCAGTTCGGGTATTTCTATCTTAACGTTCACGCCCGCGACAGGGTCCGAGAGCCTGACCGAGGCGTCTATTTTTGCCGCCGAATTTTTATCGAGCCGTATGAAATAGTCCTCGATAAAGACCTTAGGGGTACTTACCAAAAATACGTCGCGCGTGATGCCGCCGTAGTTCCACCAGTCGAAGTTCATGGCGGGAATGGCGTCCGGAGTGCGGGTGTTGTTGACCTCGAGCGCAAGGAAATTCCCGCGCGCTTTAATCTTGCCCGTGACCTCTATCTGGAACGGGGTGAACCCGCCCTCGTGGCGGCCGATCTCTTCGCCGTTCAGGTAGACCCTGCAACGGTAACTGACCGCACCGAAGTAGAGGAACTTGCGTTCCGAGGTGTTCTGCGGGGCATCGAACCGGCGGGCGTACCAGACCGTTCCCTCGTAATATTTCAGCTCGGGTGTCTGGCTGTTCCAGTCGCCCGGGACATTCAGGCGCAGTCCGTTCTCGAACGAATATTCATAGAAGTCGGTCTTGCCCTGCGGCGTGCGGTTCTTGTATATCTCGTTGCGGCGGCCCTGGTCGTAGGGGTCTATGATGGCGTTCCATTTGCCGTTCAGCGATTGCACATTACGCCCGTAAATATTGGCGATAAGGTTCTGCGCCGACACTCCCGCAGGAACGGCGAGCAGTGCGAAAAGGAATATTTTAAATAAAGTCTTCATCGTCTATTTCAATATTTGGTAACTGTACACCGCATAGTCTTTCGGCGAGGGCAGTTCGACCTCCAAAAATCCTCCACGGCCTGTCGTCTGCACTCCGCCCCTGCCGTTGCCGATGATCGGGACCAGCTTCACTTTCACTCCGTCCGGCAGCCATGTTCGGACAACTCCCTCCCTGCCGGGCGTGTTCTCGCGGAAGAAAATGAAGTAGCCCCTGTCCCCGATAACCGACTGGAATCCGGTCCACGAACGTCCCGAAGGTTCGTCGCCGACAGGCAGCACTGTGCCTGAATGGAAGTCGTGCTGTATTTTTTTGTATGCGGCTATCTGTTTTCCGAGAGCAAGCGCCTCTTCGGGAAGCCCGGTCCCTTCGAACCACGCCAGCGGCTGTCCGGCCATCGTTGTGGCGAACAGATAGTCGAAACCATAGTTCGCCGGTGCGAACGGATCGCTGCCGTATTTATCGGCGTTGCGCCATTTATTGAGGAACTCGATCTGCAGTTTCTCGGCCGGGACGTATTTCGACAACTGCCACAGGTTGCGCAGCGTCCAGTAGGGGTAATAATTCTGCCAGTCGGTGTATCGGTTCTCGAGGAAGATGTTGCCGTATTCGTTGAACATGTGGTACCCCCCGCGCCGTCCGGCTGTCGCGTCGAGATTGAACACCACGTTGCCGCCGGTCTGCTCCAGCACTCGGTCGAACAGCCTGCGCAGGTTTATCTCAGACTGTTTGGTCGGAATGGCCAGCCCGTCGATCTTGAATGTGCGAATACCGTATTCGTTGTACAGGTCCGTGATGGCCTTCGCGTCCTTTTCCCAGTCGGCGTAGTCGTTCTGCACGCTCGGGTTGAACCACAGGCACACTTCGACGCCAAGTTCCTTTCCGCGCGCGACAACCGTACGCAGTCCGTCCGGATACTTTTCGGGGTCGGGTTTCCAGTAATCCGGATTATCCCAGATATTTGTGAACGAACCTTTTGCAACGGCAGAGTTCGGACTTTTGCCGACCTGCCATCCGTCGTCTATCTGGAAATGGGTGACGCCCAGACGCGCCGCGCGTTCGATCTCCAGAAGGCTGAATTTCTCGTTGACCTTCGAGTCTTGGCTGCGGTCGCCCCATGTGTTCATCATCACCATTTCGTCGCGTCCGGGAACGAGTTTGCGCAGATTCTTCTGGTATGCGCGCAGCGCCTGCAGCGCTTCGGGTTCGCCGCCGCTGTAGACACCCGTGACGCATCCGTAAGCCCTGCGCCACTCGCCGGGGAGTATATCCTTTTCGGTCATCCCGAGTCCCGCCACCGTGAAATGTCCGAACTCGGTAGTGAAATCGTAGCCGTTGTAGGCCAGTTGGACGCTCGAGCAGGGGGCCTCTTTCAGGAAGAAAAACCCGCGCCCCGTCTCCAAATCGTTGGCAAAAAGCAGATTGCCCCTGTAAGTGTTTTTGCGGTACGGTATTATATCGGTCTCAAAAACGAGGTTGTTATTCCAATCCGTCACGTCGTAGAACTCCACGATGCGCGTCCGCCAATGCATTCCGCCGGGCTTGAACTGGTCGAGCACCGCCGTCACCTGTCGCGAACGCATATCTTCCGTGAATTCTATGTTTTTGCGGTCGGCAAGGTTCCCGGCCCTGCCGTCCAGCACGGCGTCTGTCGCACCCCTCAGCCAGGTGTCGCATGCGATGGCCGGGCAGCTTGGATAGATGCGGTAGACCCTGCGTACGTCGAGCGCCCCCAGCGAGAATGCGGCCGTGGCTTCGAGGTACGCCGGATGTATCGCGGTTTCGGCGACACTCCGGACCGAGAACACACCTGATGACGCCGCCTCGTTCTTCGAGACGCGGAAATCGGGCGACGTCGAATGGTTGTACATGATCCGTCCCGACCGTTTATCCGCAAGGCTGTGGGTTATAAGGTTGCCGCCGTTCCACACGAACTTGCGCTCCATCACGCTGTTGCCTATCACAAGGGTATCGCCGTCGAGCCTGCCGTAGCATCCGTCCTGCGAAAAGGCGGGAGCACACAGCGTCAGGGCGAAAAATATTATGGAGAGGCGTTTCATTCGCTATCAGGTTTAACAGGCAGTATTCTTCTCATCAGGTCTGTGAAAACGGCAGCCATGCGCCGCTGTATGTATCTGTCTTCGCCCCTGTCGGGATGCCAACCATATTTTACCCCCTCTATGGTTTGAGTGTCCTGCGCGTACAGAATACTCTGCTGGCATCCGGCGACAGGATGCGGTGTGTTCCGTGAAAATCCTATATTTACGTCGAATTCGACGAGCGGCAGGCCCCATTTTGCAGCGAGCCGCCGGACCGAAGTGTTGTACGTCACGCGCCCGTCGTGCCAGTCGGTACAGAGCACTATGACGGCGGGTTTGCCCGATTTAGCGCCGTAGTATTTCGACCGCGGATCGTCTTTCAGGGCGTAGCATTCGCTGATGTATCTTTTTATCACATAGTCGAAAGCGGCGGCATAGTTGCTGCGGTCGAACGGCAGGGGGTAATCGGCGTAATTCTCCCTTAGGCCCGTTTCGTCCGCAACGTCGCGGTCATGGACATGCATGATCACAAGTGCATCCATCGCGTCGAACTCTTCGAACGACCAGAGCGTGCCTCCGGCCATTTTGTTGGCGGTGTCCGCAATGGATTCGCCGCCCACCGCGCGGTTCACCGGCACTGCGTTCAATTCCCTGCATCCCAGTTCGAACCAGCCGTTCTGCGGCGAAGCGAAAGAAGCTCCTGTCAGAAGGATACGATACTCCACGCTGTCCGGCACAGCCGCATGCCCGCAGATGACGGAGAGCAGCAAAACCGGTAATAAAAACATTCTTTTCATTTTCAGCCTGAGTTAACCCTAACCTAACCTTAACCTAAACCCCCGGAAAAAGTACCTTCCGACAGGAGCGCAGTTCTCATTTTTGTGTCATTCGCTGCCTAAACCCCTAGGGGCCGGCAGGAATTTCTGTTCGTTGAATCGCTGATTATCGGGCACATCCGTCTTTCCGGCGCCCTCTTTCATCATGCCTTTGAGTTCATCCAGATGCCTCTGGTATATCCCGCGCGGCGTTGTGTCGTACTTTTTGCAGAGCGCGGCGGCCATACCCACCACTTCGCCCATCATCCCGGTAGTGCGCATCACTCTTACGGTCCCCAATGCCACATGCGTAACGCTTATGTCGCGGCCCGCCATGAAGAGGTTCTCCACGTTGCGCGAATAGAGGCAGCGGTAAGGCACGGCGTAGGGATATATGAGAATGTGTTTGGTCGCGGCCTTGAACTCCTGCCCGGGGAACCTTTCGGAATTGACCGGATCGGGAAAGTGCAGGTCGATGCTCCACGTGGTTGTGAACGAGGCGTCCTCGTGGAAGACGTTCTTGTCGATATCGTCCTGTTTGAGGATGTAGTCTCCCATCAGGCGGCGCGATTCGCGTTTTCCGGCGACGTAGGCCACCCAGTCGAGTTCAAGGTCGCGGTACTTCGCGTTATCTTTGAGCCCGTTTTTCAGGAAACTCCAGTTGGAGTAGACCACCATCAGGCCGTAATCGCGGATGCGTTCGAAATCGGCGATCTGGTCGAAGTTCATCCCCGTCTCCCACTTCCACTCGCCCATCGTCACCTTTTCGCAGTTGGCCTCGTTGAAATCGACGCCGTAGCGGAATTCCGGGAATTTCGTCTTCCGTCCTGCATCCGCCGAATACCACTGCACCGATGCGCCCATGGTCATGTCGTCGGCGGTTTCGGGAGCCAGTTCCTCACCGAATTCGGCGCGGCTTTCGCGTCCCATGCGGTAGTCCGCCCCGGCCAGTACGCCTATCGTCCCGTCGCCCGTGCAGTCCGAGAACAACGGTGCCGCAAGGCGTTTCTCTTCGCCCGTCTCGATGTGTTTAATGATGACGGACTCTATCTTGTTCCCGTTCATATTAACCGCAATAGCGCGGTAATTTGCAAAGAGCGTCACGTTCTTTTCGCCTGCGATGAAGTCGCTTTTCTTCTGGTCTTCATAGTTTTCTGCAGGCTGTGCGTTGCCCTGGCGCGAGTGTCCGAATTCGCGTATCATGCGTCCGAGGCCCTTGTTCGGCTCCATCTCTATCGAGCCTCCGAGGTGCACCCTGATCTCCGAGCTGTTGTTTCCGCCCAGCACGGGACGGTCGTTGACCAGCGCGACGCTGCACCCTTCCCTCGAAGCAGCCGCAGCGGCGCACATTCCCGCGATCCCCCCGCCAACAACCACGAGATCGAACGACTCCGTCGCCGCCGGCGTGTCGGGAATGCCGAGCATCCGTTTGCGGAAAGCGGCGAGTTCGTCCCCGCCCTGCGGCGGAACGTCGTCTGCCCCGGTGGTGAAATAGATGGCGTCGCATCGGCCGTCGAACCCCGTAAGGTCGTGCAGTGCGATAGTCGCCGCGCCTTTTTTGACCGTCACTTTCCCCGCGTTCTGCCACATCCATCCGTCCCCTTCGGCTCCCAGCGTAACGGGAAGTTTCTTATTACCTACACGGAGAGTGAATTTCCCCGGCCCCGGACCGTCGTACCAGGGCGATGTCCAGTTGAATGTCCTCACCCAGACATGGTACGTTCCTGCTTCCGGGAAATCGACGGCAGTCGCGGCATCCCTTACGGGCACGCCCATCCCATGCGCCATGAGATAGGGCGAACCCATAAGGTCCATGAACTGCTGGTCGACGACCCAGCCTCCTTTGCCGCCGAAACTTTCGGCCTCGACCAAAAGCCCGGCGGCAAACGATGTCGCACAGAGGAACAGTGAGAGTGAGAGCAAAACCGCTCTCTTTACATATTTTTTCACTTCTCCGGTTTTGAACTTATAAAATTTCGGTCTTTTACTTCACCTGAACATCCCTGAGCTTAACCCATCCGTCGGCGCTTTTCGCATCTGACACGGCAAGTTTGATAGCCGGCTGGTTGCTTTTCTGCGTATCGACGATAGCCACTGCCCAAGTGTAGGTTCCGGCAGGAACGTCCACCTTGGTTATGAAGTCATACTGGGCGCTTTTGTCTTTCAGCCATTCGGAAGGTTCGGCCTGGGTGTCGATGAAGACCTTTACGGCGGTGTCGCTGGCATCCAGAAGCGCAAAAGCGACCTTGTACTTATAGTTCCACTGCGGAATGTTGTTGGGAAAGTATCCCCAGCCCATATTTTTCCAGCGGTGTGAAATGGTCGCGGAAGCTCCCCTGCGGACACTCTTTGGCAGCGAAAGCCTGTCGGGCCAGAGTTTGTAGCCCCCCTCGGCCATGAACCTTTCGACCAGATCGAAAGCATCGGTAAACCAGTACCGCGTTTCCATCGTCCGGAAATCCATCATGTTCGCATGGGCTTCTTCGGCATCCTCGAACTCCCCTTTGCGCACGTCGGCCGGGGTTTTATAGCCGCGCGGATCGAGCGTGATGTCGTGATGGTTGTTCACCCAGCCGCCCTCCATAATGATGGGCCTGGTGAATTTCCATTTCGTGGCAAGCTTTCTCTCCCAATCCTGATAATAGTCGCTCATCCCGAAAGCGTCGTGCCGGAGGATATAGCCTTTCGAGAAGGCGTAATCCAGCAACCTTTCGCTGTCGGGATCGGGTGCGCCCCACGATTCGGCAGCACCTATCAGCCTGTGGTAGTTGATGGCGAGAGGCACCTTCGTGAAATTTTCGGCGTAGAGGTCGACCACCCATTTGAATACCATTTCGCGGTCGGCGTAGTCGAGATATTTCATGCAGTGGGTCTCTCCCCACAGCCCCAGGCCGAATCCATCGATAAAGCCGGTTACGGCAGGGTCGTTGAACTCGCGAGCGAAAGCCCTGACGAATTTCTCGAACTTCTGCTGGAACACCGGGTCGTCGGGATAGGGCGACCACACCGTGCGTCGTCCCGTCCGGCTCTCGAACCCCTTCGCCCCCGCCTCTATAACGAAAGCGGGGGTGTGGGTCGACGGTTCGTCGCGGCTGTCTACGACTACTCGGAAAGCGAGCTGCATACCCCTTTCTCGGGCGCCTTCGATCAGCATTTTCAGTCCTGCATCGGTGTCCCAGCCGTACTCGTCCTCGCGCGGGTTGAAAACAGCCCAGCTGCCGCGGATATAGATGGTGCGGGCGTAATCGGCTATCGCGACGGTCCGGTCGAGCGACGGGACATAGATATTGTCGAGTTTGTCCCAGTAGTCAGGCGCAGGGATATGGTTGGCATACAACACCCATCCGTCGAGCGGATTGCCGAGTGCGTTCCGTGTGTCAAGCGTCGGCGAGACCAGTACATTACCCCGTATTGCGGGATCTCTTTCCCGGTCTGCGCCGAGACAGACGGACGAACAGCCCGCCGCTGCCAAAAGGCCGCAACACAATATGATTATCTTTTTCTTCATTCGAGGGGGTCAGTTACAAATCCGCGTATTATTTTGCCAGCAGGTCGAAACCGATGATCTTGTACCATCCGTCGGCCGTGACTTTACTTTGGTCGACAGCGATCTGGATACCCGGTTGGTTATCTTTCGTGGTATCGACAATTGCCACAGCCCAGGTGTAGTGTCCTACGGAAACCCCTTTGATCTCGGTCTTGAACTCATATGCGACCGCCTGTTCGAGCCAGTCCGAGGGTTCGCTCTTGGTGTCGACATACACTTTCTTCACGTTGTCCTGCGCGTCCAGAATCGCAAATGCGACCTTGTACTTGTAGTTCCACTGGGGAATGTTGTTGGGACAGTAGCCCCATCCGAGATTCCTCCAGCGGTGGGTTATCGTCACCTGGTCGCCGCCCATCGCAACGCTTTCGGGCAGCGAGATCTGGTCGGGATAGAGGCGGTAGCCACCTTCGGAAACAAATCTCTGCACCAGATCGAATTTATACGTGAACCAACTCGTTCCGTCGAGACCCGACCTCATGTCCATCATATTAACATGGGCTCCCATCGCTTCGTCGAATTCGCCCTGGCGTACCGTTCCCGGCTCTCCCTTTATGTATTTTTTGCTGGGATCGGTCCAGTAGTCATGCGTGGGCGGATCCCCGCCGGTGATCCAGCCGCCCTCCATAATGATGGGGCGATGGTATTTCTGTTTTGCGGCATAGGCCTTTTCCCATGTGGAATAGCCCCAACTGGAGTTGGTCATACCGAAAGCGTCGTGCCTCAGGCTGTAGCCTTTTTCGACCATTTTGTCGAGCAGGCGTTCGCTGTTCGGGTTAGGCGTCCCTTCGCTGGCCGGATAGCCGATCAGGCGATGGTAATTGATGACCAGAGGTATTTTCGTAAAAGTACTCGAATAGAGGTCGACTATCCAGTCGATAACCTCTTCCCTCACCTTTTCATTTTGCGCAGAAGTGGGTTTGGTTGCAGGGTCGAAATACACGGTATTGTGAGCCTCTCCCCATTTACCCAGGCCGTAAGCGTCGATGAAGGCGCATTTATCCGGATCATTGAACTCTTTAGCCAGTTCCTTGATGAATTTTTCGTAGTACTGCTTAAAAACAGGGTCCTGCGGGAACGGCGTGACACGGTTCTGAAACCTTGAGTCCTCTATATAGTACTTGGCTCCGGCGTTGAAAACAAACTGCGGAGTATTCAGCCCCTGGTCGCGTCCGTCTACCACTATGCGGAAAGCTATCTTCATGTCCCTGTCATAAGCGGCCTTGATGGCTTTCGTCAGGCGGGCATTCGGGTCTTTCCATGTATAAACCCCGTCGGACGGGTTGAGCGAAGCCCAACTCGTGCGGATATATGCCGTGTTCGCATAATCGGTCATCCTGACGGTTTTGCCGATATCGGGAACATAGATCTCATCGAGAGTGCCATCCCAGTATTTGTCGTCGGCGTCGCGGTTCATATAGGCTACCCAGCCGTTGAGCGGATTGCGAAGCACCGTTTTTTTGTCGGGCGATATCTTCACCAGGGTATTTCCCTTCACACCGGGGTCGTCCGTGCCGGGTTCCGTTGGGCTGGAGCAGGCTGACTGATTCAGGGTGCAGCAGCACAACAATCCGAGCATCAATGCTTTCGGCCACGGCCAGTAATAGTTTATTTTCATCTGTATGTTTTTTATTAGGTTAGGTATTGCCGTATCCCCGTCCCGGGCCCAAAAATCACACCCGATTCCGATACGGCAATACCTCCCTGTTAAGTTAAATCTGTTTTCCGGACCTGCCGTTAGCGTTTTTCAACCGTTATCACCATGCGTCTCAGGTCCATAACGATATAGTTCGTTCCCGAAGGGAATCCGAAGTAGGTATTCCGATACCATTCCTCCAAACCTTGCCCAATAGGAGTCTCCACTCCCAGGGATATCGGAACGCTGTCTATTTTAACGCCCGTCGTGTTTACCGGGCCGAAAACGTAAGAGGTATTGACCGGGGCCACACCTATCTTCGACCTTCCGGCCTTAGCGGAACCGCTGTAGTAGAAGATCTGCGGATCGACCAGACTCTGTTTGAAGTCGCCTCCCGTGGCTCCGGTGTTCCATGCCCAACCCGTGGGTTCTCCATATATCCAGAGCGCGTTGACCGTGAGCGCTGTGCCGGCGGGGTAATCGACGACAGCGGCATGGAGAACATTGCCCGGTGTGTATACCGTCAGGGTCTGTTTGGCGATATCGACGATGACGCGGTATTCTCCCGCTTCCGTAATGGTCCACTTCGTGGTCGGGTTCTCTTTCATGAACACGGTTTCCGCTACTCCGTTCGTCACTCCTTCGTCGGCCATCGGACAGATGTAGTTGGTGGCTCCCTGGTATTCCGCGGGGATCTGGAGTTCCCCTGCTATCAGGCTGCCCGTCCATACGTAGATGAATTCGCTTTCGGGGGTCAGAGCCAGCTGGCCGCGGCTTCCAGGAATGGCGGTACCGTCGACGAATATCTTATCTACATCGAAAGTGATAGGCCTGTAAGGCTGTACGCTGACAGTCGCCTTGCGCACTTCGGGCATGATGTATTTAGGCCCGCCGTCCCATTTGGCAAGGATCTCGAATTCGAGCGAGGTCGGCCTGTTGGAAGCGCGTCCCCACTTTTCGAGCAGCAGATTCTGCAGCTCGAGGTTCGTGTAGCTCTTGCTGAACACACCTTCGTCCTCTTCGGTACGGACGGCGTTGGCGAAGTTACTGCCCAGAACATCCAACTTGGTAACATAAGTGATCAGGTAATCGTCGGGCATCTCTCTTGCATCGGTCCAGGTAAATGTCAGGACCGTTTCAAGGGGCTTGTCGGGATCGAGCGTCAACTCTTCCACGGAGGCGTTCAGTTCCATGGTTTCCACGACCGTACTGCTGCCTCCTTCGTCGTTGTCACAGGCGCCGAGGCAAAACAGGAGTGCGAACAACGGCAGCGCCCCGAATAAATATTTCAATGTTTTCATACTTTTTTGTTTTTAAATTTAACGTTAATTTTAGATCTGCGTTAAATATATAACGTTAATTCCAACCCGGCAATTGCCTCAGGTTCGTGTTGACATCTATTTCATTCTGCGGAATAGGCCACCAGTAACTTTTGAATGTGCGTGTCTGGTAAGGGGTGCGCACATAGAATTTATCGCGTTCGGCCTGGGTCGGCAGACGATTTGTTGCGGCAGCTTCCTGATTCATGTTCATCCCGTAATATCTTCCGTCCAGCACGTCGGCCGCAAGTTCCCAGCGGCGGAGGTCGGCGAAGCGCAGGCCGTTCTCGCAGTTCAGTTCCACGCGCCTTTCCCTGCGGATCAGATCGAGCATCTGCGCCTCGTTCGTCGGTGCGGCTATCATGCCGGGTCCGTCGCCATACATCGGGATACCGGCCCTTTCGCGGATCATATTGATATATTTCAGTATCTCACCTTTGTTCGTAGCATAAGTGCCTTTGTCCATACTGTATTCCATCAGCGCTTCGGCGTAGCTCAGATAGGCTTCGGCCAGACGGTACAGGGAGCCGTGGCGGTTGTTCCCGTACGTGGCGCTGTTCGAGGTCCATGTAGGGTCGATGCGCTTGCGGGCAAGATATCCCGCACTCGGCGAGTCATGGCTCGGGCCTCCGTCGGGGCCGTTAAGGAAATAGTTGGTGGCGGGGTTTGCCGTGGTGCTGGAGTTCTTGGATTTGCCGTAGTGCCACTGTTCGTTGTAGAGCACCGAGATATAGAAACGCGGTTCGCGGTTGCCGTACATCTTGAAAGTATTCGCAGGCACGATGATATTGGAAGCGGCGGTTGCGCTTCCGGCTGCGGACGCATACGAATATGCCGTCGGGTAAGATTCGGCCGCGGTGGTGTAAAGGGGTTTGCCAGAAGCATCGGCTTCGCTGTAACCGGAAGATGTGTTGATGATCGGATCTTTTCCGTTGTTGGTATACCCCGTGATGGGAACAAGTCCGTTTCTCATAAAGAAAGCGTCGACAAGAAGTTGGGTTACCCCGATAGCGCCTGCCCCGCCCATACTGCGCGGATTACACTGCCTGTCAAGCCATGAACCGTCGTCCTGCGGCCTTGGATAGATTATCTCGAGGTTGCCCTGGTTGCGGCGCTTCATAAGCGCGTTCTGGTAGGAAAGGAACGGGTCGATATCGGTACTGCTGTTCGGAAGATATTCGACATACAGCTTGTGCCCTGCAGCTTCCGCAGCGTCGATCAGTTCTTTGGCCGCTTCGAAAGCAGTCCTCCATTTTTCGGGATCATACGTGGTATTGAATATGGGTTCTCCGTCGCAGTTCACCATCGCCGCCATTTTGGGGTCGTCGGTGCCGTTGACCAGATCGCTGGCAGCGAACAGGAGCACGCGGGCACGCAGCGCAAGGCACATTATGGATGTCGCGCGGCCGTATTTGATATCGTCGTCGTAAATCGCCGGAAGGATCTTCGATGCTTCGTACAGTTCACTGGCACACCAGCGGGCCATTTCGTCGAAAGGCCTCTGTTTAAGCATCAGCGATTCCCCTTCCAATACGGGGGTAGCATCCTCGATCTTTGGGATCGCGCCGTAAGCCATCAGCATCATCGAGTGGTAAGCGGCGATAAAGAAGCGGCATTCGGCCTTCATCCGGTCGATGTCCTGAATAGTGAACACATCGGGAATGGGATGGGCTTTGTCGATGAAAATATATGCCTGGCGGATTCTCCTTGGGAAAGTCGTCCAATAACTGATCACACCCGATTTGAGGGGGGTCCAGTTACCCTGCTGGTACAGTATGGCGCTGAATCCCTGGGATTCCCAACCCACCGAAGGCTGCATGTCGTCGGCAACGGCGTCGGGTCCGTCGTAGGTGAAGAAGTTGGGCATGGCGTTATATATGTATGCCAGCCACCTCTCCATACTTGTCTTACTTTCGAACACAAGGTCGATAGTATTCTGGTCGTCGGGCCGCTTATCGAGCCAGTCTTCGCATGAAGAGAGCGAAAATGCGATAACCGAGGCAACCGCGATTGCTATATATCTGTTTATTCTCTTTTTCATATTATATTCCTCCTTAGAATTTGATTTCCAAACCACCCGAATAAGATTTCATTGCCGGGTATGCCGCACCGGTAGCATTCGAAAGTTCCGGATCCCACAGCTTGAATTCAGAGAATGTCAAGAGGTTGGTTCCCCTCACGAATACCCGGATGCCGCCAAGATGTATCTTGTCCATCCATTTTTGCGGAAACGAAAACCCGAGTTCGACATTTTTCAGACGTATGAAGTCCATCTTTTTCAGCCACCATGTCGATGCCTGCTCGTTGTTGCTGTGCGAACCGTAATTGAGACGCGGATAGAAGACATCCTGTCTCGGGTTGTCGACAGTCCAGCGGTCTTCGTAGTTGGTGAAAACGTTGTAATAGGCGCCCTGGTTCGAGACGGGGATTACGTCTTTGGAGAGTATCTTCCACATGTGGGCAACGCCCTGGAACAGGAACCCGAAGTCGAGGTTTTTCCACCTCATGGTTGCCCCGAAACCGTAAACGATCTCGGGATCGCTCGTGCCGCCTATGGCGCTGACGTCTTCCGCATTGATAAAGCCGTCACCGGTGACGTCCACATATTTGATGTCGCCCGGACGTACCGAGGAGAACGTATGCACGGGAATATCATCGTTCAGCACCCATCTGCCGTCTGCGTCCATTCCTTTAAAGTCGGCTTCCGTAAAGAGGCGTTCTGCGATCTGCCCCCTCAGCTGTGTGATAGGATGGCCGGTACGTGCGCGGTTCGTCCCGATAACTGAGGCTGCTTCGTCGATACCGGTGATCTCGTTGTGAGCCCAGGTGAAGTTACCCATAATGCTCAGATAAAAATCACGGCCGAACGACTTATTGAACTTCAGCTGTGTTTCAAGACCGCGGTTGGTGACTTTACCGTTATTACTCCACGGCATTACAACAAATCCCGCAGTGGCCGGTATGGATGCGCGTTCCATGAAAATATTGTCGCGTTTGTCCTGGAAGAGGTCCACCTGCAGTTCGAACATTCCGTTGTACAGGCCGAATTCAAAACCGAGGTTGAGTTTTTTCACGATCTCCCACTGCAGGTCGGGAACCGCAAAGTCGCCTTCGGCCATACCGTTGAAGTTCGTCCCCCTGTTGTCGGCGCCCCAGCCGTACTGGTTCAGGGTATTCCAATCCGTATTGATTGTCGCGATGTATGCAAAACGGCGTCCTGCAAGGTTAGAGTTACCGGTCAGACCGTAAGAAGCACGGAGTTTGAGGTTGGAAACCACTTTCTTTACCGATGCCATGAAGGGCTCTTCGGAGATAACCCACCCGGCTGCTATCGAGGGGAAGAAACCGTACCGTTCGCCCGGGGCAAAGTTCTCGGAACCGTTGTAGCCGAAGTTGAATTCCACTATGTACCTGTTGCCATATATATAAGAGGTTCGTCCTGCAAGGCCCTGGGTACGCTGGGGGATATAACCCTGTGTCATGGTCGGGTCTGTAAATTGGCGGCGGTTGGCCAGAAGCATTGCGGAAACGGCGTGTTTCTCGCCGAAAGTGCGGTCATAGTTTATCTGCGCTTCCACATAGAGGCTCTTGGTGCCGTATGTTGCGCTGTTGGCGCTGCCCAGGAAGTTGGTGGCGTTGGTATTGCGGGGAGCAAGTATCAGCTTGCCTTCTTCGGTCCTTCCCGATGCCGCACCGTAATATTGCGGAGTTTTGGAGCGGGATATGGTTCCTGTCGAATACCTGTCGAAAGAGAATGTGACCTTGGCTTTGAGCCCCTTGGTTATGAATCTAAAATCCTGCTCCAGCGAGAACAGGGATTCGATCTTGCTGGCAGATGTGCCCTGAAAACCGACCTGGGAAGCCATTGCCCACGGGTTTCCTTCTTCGTTCTGGGGAAGTTCACCGGTCGAATACTGAGCTGGAAACGCGAACGGAGTGAATTTGAACGCCTTGTTCCAGATATCGGATACGCTTGCGGTAGTCGAATTGCGGTCCTGAAGATAACCGCCGATGTTGAACCGCATCTGGGTGGTCGGCGAGAGTTTCACGTCGACGTTCGAGCGCACGTTGTAGCGCTGAAGTTTGATCGAGGGGTCCCATTCCTGGGTCTTGTCGGCTTTCAGGATACCCTGTTCATTGTAGAACGCCGCGACGAACGAATAGCGCAGAACGTCCGTACCGCCGTTGACCTCGAGGGTCACGCGCTGGTTGGAAGCGGCATCTTTCGAGATAGCGTCTATCCAGTTGGTATCGGGATAAAGATCGGGGTCGTAACCCGACTTGGTCTTGGCGATCTTATCCATATAAGTAGGCGCCATACCGTTGTCGTTTACACGCACATCGTCGATCAGCGTCATGTAATCGACCGCACCTATATAATCGGGCAACTGCACCGGTTGCGTCACCGAGAACTCTGATTTCAGGGTAACCCGAGGCTTGCCTACCACACCGCGTTTGGTGTTGATAAGAATAACCCCGTTAGCGCCGCGCACACCGTAAACCGCACTTGCGGCAGCGTCCTTCAGAACAGAGAACGATTCGATCTCCTCGAGATCTATGCTGTTCAGGTCGCGTTCGATACCGTCGACAAGCACCATGGGGTTGCCGCCGACGCTTTGGAATGTGCTGATACCGCGGATCCAGAAGGTGGAGTTGTCGTATCCCGGTTCGCCCGAGCGCTGGACCGCAAGTATACCCGAAACGACGCCCCCGAGGCTGTTACTCAGCGAGCGGCTGGTGGAAACGTTCAGCCTTTCCGGAACAAGGGATGTGATAGCACCTACGACCGATTCTTTCTTCGTCGCCCCGCCGAAAGCCGTTATTACCACATTTTCAATCTGCTCTGCGGTTTCGTGCATCACGGTGTTGATGATCGTCCTGTTACCCACGGCTGCTTCTTCAGAAGCGTAGCCAAGATAGTTGAACGTCAGCACCGATGTCTTACCAGGCACGGAGATAGTATATTCCCCCAATGCATTGGTAGTAACGGAAATGGCCGGGTTATCCTTAACGGAGACGGTCGCTCCCACCACGGGGTTCCCTCTATCGTCCGTTATAAGACCGGTGACACGGATGCTGCCTTCCTGGGCCAACTGCCCTGTCATGGGGTCCGGCGACACGGAAGCATCCTGCTTCGCATCAGCATACGATTGACTCGCCGTCAGCAGGAATAAAGCCGCCATAAGGCAACCCGCAAATTTTTTGTAAATTTTCATCATCATAAAAGTTTAGGTTAATTTCACATAGGAATCTTCATAATGCGAAGATGTTTTTCAGGAATTAGGTTTCTGTCAGTAGTTAGGATTATTTATTTCATAAGCACTAAAAATTTTAATTAATCAATTTTTTGCATTGCTATTATTTACAAAGTTTGATAAAATAGGGAAAGGCGACGGTCTCCATTTATTCGGAAATGGTTCTATTTTGTACGGACCTGAAAAAACTTGTCCTATTTATGAGTGGGAGTGTCTCCGCCCGGCAGAAAAAGATGCGGAATTTTCTGTACATTTTTTTAACTGGCTGGTCTTATATAAGAACAAGCCCCCGGTTTCAGATGCAGAGACATGGCTGAAACCGGGGTTGAAGGGATATAACTTGTCGTTAAGGTTTCTTTTTAAACTCGGACGGGGTCAGTTCGAAATGTTTCTTGAAGCAGATGCTGAAGTATTTGGGATTATTGAACCCCGTCATATCTGCGATCTCGGAAATCGTGAGGTCCGATTCTTTCAGCAGTTGGGCGCTTCGTTTGAGCCGGATATCCAGTATGAATTCCTTTATGGACATCCCGGTTATGTCGTTTATTTTCTGATACAGGAGCGTACGTCCGATCGCCATATCCGAGACGAACGACTCGACGTTGTAGTCGGTATTGCTGATATTCCGTTCGATATGCTCCATAGCCTTTTTCAGCAGTTCCTCGTCCATCGACGATATAGTGAGTTTAGACGGCTCGGCGATATATTTTTTACTGTACAGTTCCTTCAGTTCGTTCTGTGTTCTTATCAGATTATCCACCTGCTTGAGCAGGAAATCCATATCGAACGGTTTGTCGATGAACACATTCGCCCCGCTTTCCAACGCCTTGATCTTGTTATCGGCGTGTTTGCCCGCTCCCGACAGCACGATGACGGGGATATGGCTAGTCTTGATGTTCGAACGCAGGCTGTGGCAGACGTCGAATCCGTCGGCCTCGGGCATCATCAGGTCGGTAATGACCATCTGCGGGTACACTTTCTCCACTTTGGCTATGCCCTCGGTCCCGTTCGCGGCGGTGTACACGTTGTAACGCTGCGACAGCCGCCGTTCGAGATAGCTTCTCAGGTTCGGATCGTCCTCGATGACCACGATGTCGCACGCTTTGCGGTTTCCGCCGCCCTGCCATCCGGTCTCCTCCGTCTCGGCGAGGATATTGTCTATTTCAGAAATGGTATAGTCGTACGATACGGTCTGGCTGTCGGTCATCTTCTCCACATTTATCGAGAAAGGCAGGACCACGGTAAACGAGACTTTCGAGTTATCCGAATCGAGGGTTATCGCCCCTTCCAGGTTTCCGACCAGTTCTTTGACTATGGCGAGTCCCAGGCCGGTGCTCTCTTCGAACGCGGGCCTTCGCGAAGTGAGGCGGTTGAACGATTCGAATATCGCATCCTTCCTGTCGTCGGGTATTCCGGCGCCGGTATTTGTGACTGTGACAGATATATATGCGGTATCCGCCTGCGCTGCGGCGAGTCCGGCGGTCTCTTCGGGCGCCGCCCTGTATATCCTCACGCCTATATAGCCGTTCTCCGTGGTATATTTTATGGCGTTTGAGAAGAGGTTTGTGAAAATTTTCTCTATCACATCGTGGTCGAATTTGGTGTAGAAACTCTCGAACTGCGACGTTACATCCGTTTCGATCCCTTTCTTGTTGGCATAGAACTCGAACAGCGAGAAGATGCTGTCGATATATTTAATCAGGTCTCCCGGCTGCTGGTTGAGCGTGATCTTCTGGCTCTCGATCTCCCTGAACTGAAGCAGCTGGCTGATCATCCGCTGGATGCGGCTTACATTCTTTTCGATGAGATGCACGTATGATTCCGACGATTTGTCTTCGGGCAGATGCTCCTTGAGCTGTTTCAGCGGATCCACGACCAGCGTGAGAGGGGTCTTGAGGTCGTGCGAGATATTGGTGAAGAAGTTGATCCTGGCCTGTGTCAGTTCCCTCATGTTCTGCTCCTTGAGCTGTTCCATCTCCAGCCTGTGCTCGAACATTTTCTTGTTGGTCGAGTATCTCCATATGAAATATATCACTGCAAGCAGCATCAGGGAGTAGACGATGTAGGCCCAGACGGAGAAGAACGGCGAGGGTTTCACTTCGAACCTCAGCGCCGAAATCTCGTCGCCCCACAGTCCGTCGTTGTTGGCCGCCTTCACTTCGAACGTGTAATTTCCGGCAGGCAGGTTGAAGAACTGCACGGCTTTCTGGTCGCCGGGCTGCAGGTACCACTTGTCGGACAGCCCGAGCATCCTGTACGCATACTGGTTTTTTTCGGCGTGCAGGTAGCTGTTGGCCGAGAAACATATCTCGATATTGGACTGCCTGTGCGAGAGCGTGATCTTATTGTCGCTGCCCTCGCGCCACGACATTGTGGATATGGCCCTCTTAAGGGGCGAGTTTTTGGTCTCGGGAACTATCGCCTGATTGTTGATCAGCAGTTCCGTGAAAAAGACCTTCGGCTTTTGGTTGTTGTATTTGATTTTGACCGGCGTGAACATGATGAATCCGTCCGTTCCCCCGAACAGCATCTCTCCGTCCGACGTTTTGTAGCAGGCTCTCACATAATAGGCCCCGCAAAGGTCGGGGTTATCTATATCGGAGCCTTTTATCCTCTCTTCCTTATAGTCGTAATAGTACAGGCCGTCGTTGGTGCTGAACCATATATCCTTCGATGCGGAGTCTTCCAGTATGCCGAACACCGTCTTTCCGGCAAGGTCTTCGCCGTCCCTGTCTGTAAAATTAACATAACTTCCATCCCGGTCCAACCTGTTCACGCCGCCGCCGCGCGTCCCGAACCATATCCCGGAGTCGGATGTGATGCAGTACGAACAGAGGTTGTTCATTGCGAACGAGCCGTCGTCGATATAGTAATGCTTCACGATGCGCCTCGACGCAGGATCGATGACATACGCCCCGCTGTGCGTCACCAGCCACAGGCTGCCTGCTTTATCGCGGAACAGCGTTTCGACCTGCATCCTGACCGCATTGCCTTCGGAATCGAACACTGAAACAGCCTCGACACCCCCTTTCCTGTTCTCTTTGTACATCAGGTCGGCATCGGGGTCGGTCATCCAGATACCCGAATCGTCTTCCATCAGGAAATCGTAGATGCTGATCTGCTGCAGCGTGCCCGGATGATACATCCTCATATCGGTAAAACGCCCCTGTGCGGCATCGAACCGCTCCATGCCCCCGTTGAACGCCGATATATATAAGGTATTGTTCTTATCGAACCAGAGATGCTTTATCATATTCGAGGTCATGCCGGTCCGGTTCTCCTGCGTATAGTACGAGAATCTGTCTGTCTTCCGGTTCCAGTAGTTCAGGCCTCCGCCCTCGGTACCGATCCACAGATTCCCGTCTTTGTCCTCTTCGAAACAGCTGACGATAGGATGGTTCAGACCTCCCGGAGTGGCCTTGAAGTAGTTGACGTCGTTGTCGAAGAATGTCATATAGGCCAGTTTCCCACCGTATGTGCCTACCCATATGCCTCCGTCCGGATCGGGAAAGACAGACCACACCGAATTGTTGGGAAGGGAGTATGGATAGTGGAGGTTCGACCTGAGAAGGCGCGTCTCCTTCGTGACCGGGTCCAGAAGCAGCAGTCCCGACTGCGTGGCTACCCAGATGGTGCCTGTCTGATCGAGATACAGTTTTTTAGTGCTTGCCGATTTCTCATATTCGAGAGGAAGGTTGTAGTACTGTATCACGCGGCCGTTGTCGTCGCATTCGTACAGGCCGTCCATAAGCGTAAGTATATAGACCGATTCACCGTACTCCACCACGTCCATGATCACATAACCGATGTCGCGCAGGTCGGTGAACAGGGTGTATTCCCCGGTCTGCTCATTCAACCTGTAGAGTTTTCCGTTGGACGCTATATATATGTGTGTGTTGGTGCAGACCAGCGTCAGTGCAGACGCCGCGATCTCCGGCGGCAGCGGATACTGCGTCACGGCCGGCCGCCTGTCGGGATGGAACGATTCGATGCCGTTATCCCTGATCATCCACACGGATCCGTCGTCGTTCGGCGTAACCGAACCTATGTTCCCGGTCAGGATGTATTCGAAGAGCTGGGTTTGGTAATTGAAGCGCAGCAGACCGAGGTTGGTGCCTACGTACAATCTTTTCGATGTGTCGGTAACGACCTGCCTGTAGCCCCAGTAGGAACCGGGCGCAATGGCCGTGACCAGGTCGTTCATCCGTTCGAACGAATTGCCGTTGTACATGAACAGCGCGTCGTATCCGCTGAACCATATGCGGCCGATGCTGTCTTTGGCGATGCTGTGGATGCCTCCGTAATAGGAAGTTTCCGGCATGGTATGGAACCGGTAATCCGGCGTATTGAAGGCAAAGCCGGAAAACGAGGATATAAGAAGGAGTAATCCCGTTAATGAGAACCGCATACTTAGATCTCTGGATGGGTATTTTTATACGAATGTAGCCAAATTTTATAAAAAACCTGCAATGGCCGGAATATTCGCGCCGTTCCCGGCGGAACCACACCGCCCGCCCGGTTACCCCATCCATTGGGCCCGTTCTCCAGAACGTTCCTCAGGCGGCGTTCGGCCATTTTCCGGAGAAGCTCCCTCGGCAACGGTCTGTCATACGGAAGTTGGACCGTGTCTTTGCCGTATTTATATCCCGCCTCCTCGAGTTCTCTTATATAAGGTATACTTATAATTTCTCACATAAATATAATAAGGGAAGCAGGAATTACGTTTTTAATAACAAAAATACCTCGGTGTACCGACTACCGAAATAAAATAGAGATATAAGTTGCGGAATGAATCGGAAAAAAATAAAGAAAAAAAATCATTACAAATTACAGCATTTTATTCGAAAAACAAGACACAAAATTCTAACGTATGACGAAAAGTTATCAACACCTTTTTTGTTAATCCGGTAAAAATCACGTTAAAAATTTTACGTTTGTTGTAAAACAATGTGCTCTAAATCCTATTTTCAGGCGTTTTTTATCTTTTTTAGTGTCGATTTCAATGATTTTGGTGCAGTATATTTATGATTTGCGTAAAAATTAGCATAAATACCCAATAATGTGTGGTTTGGGTGGTTTTAATGATTAGTTTTATGCAGATATCCATGTTGATATCTTGTCATATTTTTATTATGGCAGCGTAATTTATGATAAGACTTAGTTACAAAATTCATCTTTTCTGGGCTTCGCTGTTTGTTCTTACAACAGATTTTGCATTCGGGCAATCACCCGTATGGCAATCTTCGTCACAAGACACTTTTAAACAGGTAACGCTGTACTTCCCGTTCGACAGTTCGGTGTTGGACATGTATTATATGGACAACGCGAGCGGCTTCAAGGCGCTTAACGAAATAATGACGGACCGGAACATCATCGCCAGCCTTGAATCCATTACCATCACCGGCGCGGCCTCTCCCGAGGGCGCGTACGCGCACAATATGGATCTTGCGAAGGCCCGTGCGGAAGCCATCAGGCAGTATATATTAAGGGAGTATACCTATATAGACAGATATGCGGTGCAGACCCGCATCGAAGAACGCTACTGGGGAAGGCTGGAAGATATCGTGAGGGAAGACATGAGGGTTCCGGGCAGGGAGATGCTTCTGAAAGTGATCAACAATCCATGGCTTTCCAATGACGACAAGAGCCAGCGCATGATGACCATGCAGGGCGGTGAGACCTTCAGGTACCTCAGGGACAGCTACATACTGCGTTATCTCCGTACGGGATCCACAGTGGTCACTTTCAATATGAGGATATCGCCGGCGGAAACCATAAAGGTGGATAAGGAACCCGTGATGCCGGTGATAGATACCAGACCAGGCGGCGCATGGTCGGAACGGCAGGTAGCGCCGCCGACTAAAACGGTAAGCATAACGGAAACATATAAAACAAGGGAAGCGGCGCCAGGGAGACCGGCGGCGACGGTAAAAGAAGTCGTTACCGTAATGGAAACCGTGACCATAAAGGAGTTCAAACCGACCGCAACCGGACAGCCCCAGGTCATGGCGGAAACGGTGAGGATTACGGAAACCAAGCTGATACCGATGTTGGAAACCAGTCCGGGAGTCTGGACCGAGTCCCAGATCGGCATAGAGTCGGTCACCACGTCGGTAATGAAACAGGTGCCCGTGGGCGAAGTCAAATCGTCGACCACATATCAGACAAAGCCCGGTGTAGTATATGAATCGAGGCCTACCGTTATATATGAATCGAGACCGTCGACCACAACGGGAAGACCTATATATGAATCAAGACCCACTACCGTCACAGAGACCAGGCCGGCAACGACGACGACCACAACCAGACCAGCGACGGTAACTGAAACAAGACCGGCTACCACTGTCACAGAGACTAAACCGGCAACGACATACGAAACAAGGCCTACCGGCACAACAACAACAACAACAACAACAACAACAACAACGAGACCTGTAACTGTAACTGAAACAAGACCCTCGACCGTAACGGAAACCAGGCCTGGAACCACATATGAAACAAGGCCCTCGACTGTAACCGAAACCAGACCGGCAGCCACTACCACGACAAGACCGGCGGGCGTAACCGAGACCAGGCCTGGGACCATATACGAAACAAGACCTTCCACCGCTACTACAACGCGACCCTCGGCCGCAACCACTACAAGGCCGGTTGTCAGGACGGAAACGCTGCCCGGCGGGGGAACTGTAACAACGAGCGTTACGGAAAAATATGTGCCCGCAGTAGAAACAAGGCCGGGCGTATGGACCGAACCCAAAACCATAACTGAAACCGTCAAGGAAACATATCTGCCTTCGGTGGAAATCAGGCCTGGTGTCTGGACCGAACCGAAGACCATTACGGAAACAATCACCGCAACTGCCAAAGAGACACCCGCAACGGAGATCAGGCCGGGCGTATGGACCGAACCTCAGATAGTAACAGAAACGGTAACCTCGACCGCACACGTCAGGACAGAGCCGCTGACGGCAGCTACAACCATGCCCGGCACGCAGACGGCAGCGACCACGACAAGACCGGCAACCGCAACAGAAACAAGGCCCGGCACATGGACCGAACCTGAAACCGTGGTAAAGAGCGTTACGGAAAAACAGATACCCCCTGTGGAAGTAAGACCGGGCGTGTGGACTGAACCGAAAACCGTTACGACAACCGTTCAGGAGACATATATACCCGCGGTTGAAACAAGACCGGGCGTGTGGACCGAGCCGAAAACCGTCACGGAAACGATTACGGAAACAAAGATACCTTCCGTGGAAACCAGGCCGGGTGTATGGACCGAGCCCAAGACGATAACGGAAACTGTTGCCGTAACGGAAAAACAGATACCCGCAACGGAGATCAGGCCGGGCGTATGGACCCAGCCGCAGACCCTGACCGAAACGGTGACCACGACTGAAACGGCAATAGAAAAGCCCGCGGTCGAAACAAGGCCTGGTGTCTGGACACAGCCGCAGATAGTTACGGAAACGGTAACCACGACCGAAAAGGAAAAGCTTGTTCCCCCCGTGGAAACCAGGCCGGGAGTTTGGACGCAGCCTCAGATCGTAACGGAAACGACGACCGAGACTGCGACGGATGTAAAACCGGCGGAAACGGTTGCCGAAACGAAATCGGACATATATAACGAGACTAATATCCTTAATGAAACCGATATCTATCGGGAGCATCTTGCCGAAGCGGAGGAACCTGTTAAGGAGAAGCCTGTCAAAGAGGAAAAACCCGCCAGGGAGATGAGTGAAGATAAATACCCGGTTGCGTTCAAGACGAACCTTCTTCTGGATGCCATCGGAGGTCCGAACCTGGGCGTTGAAATACCCCTGGGCGAAAAATTCTCGCTGGCAGCGACATACAGCTATGCCCACACTGTGATCAAGAACCGTTACGCGCTTCAGACCTCGCAGATCGACATCGAGGGTAAATACTGGTTCAATCCCCGCAGGCACGTCCTCACGGGCTGGAACCTGGGTCTTTACGGCACCTACTGCAACCGCTTCGACATACAGTGGAACAGCGGCTGGCAGGGCGACGGATTCTGGTCTGTAGGTTTGGTCGGAGGTTACTCTTTCTTCCTCTCCGACCGTCTGAGCCTCGATCTCTCGGTGATGGGAGGCTTGGTTTATTCACCGCAGGTCAGGCATTACAGCGGGCCCGAGGAAAAACACCTCATGTGGCAGGAAACGAGAAATAACATGACGCGCTTTTTGCCTACCCAGGTGCGTCTGAACCTGATATGGTTATTGAAGTCCAATAAGAAAACAACAGAAACCAACGATACCGTGGAATGAAAAAGTTTTTCATCATAGGTGCGGCAGCATTCATGGCTGTCATGGGATCTGGCTGCGACCAGCGGGACCTCTATGTAAAGGTAGGGCCTCTTATCTACGTGCAGGGCGACTGGATGCCGTCGCTGGGCAAGAATAACATGTACATGGACGCCACAGGTGTATCCTACTCATCCGGGGACGGCAGCCTGTACACCAAGCAGTATTTCTACAACCCCAACTACGTCGAACTCCCCGCCGACAAGGGCACATACGACGTGATGATCTTCAACGGCCTTATGTACTCCGAAAGCGATACCCACCTCGACAACATTTTCTTCAGGGGTACAGGTACATTGGATACTTTCGAGGCGGTGGCTGCGGAAGGTTCGCCTAACCGAAGGCTCAGCCGTGCCGACGGCGAATACATCGCCAGCAACGAAATGGAGATCATGACCTCGGCGACGGAGCGCGATGTGGAGATACACGGCAAGGACTCCTATTACGTTAAGTATAAGAACGGTAAGAACGGTTTCGACATACCCGTCAACTACGTCGAGACCGAGTTGTACCTGACGCCCCAGGCGGTGAATTACTATACCAGGGTTACCGTTACGATAACTAATATAACGAGTGCATTCTCTGCAAGTGCGGCTCTTTACGGCTTTGTGGGCTCGGCGTTCCTAGCCGACCGCATGCCTTCGCACTTCTATGTGACGCACCAGTTCAACCTAAACCACAAGCAGATCACCGACAAGACCAATGACATAGGGACTATCCAATCCCCTGACGACATGGTGACGTTCGGTCCACCGCTTGACGCACCGGGCCATAAGTACGAGGTCTATATAAAGATAACCATGGTGAACCTGGAAGTGTGGGAAGATACGTTCGATGTTACCGACCAGGTAACGGCGATCATCACAAAACTGGCGAACAACCGCACCAGCAGCACGCCGGAGTATATGATCAACATACCTATAAATATATCGATAGACCTGCCTTATATCGAACCCGTGGAAGGTCTTATCGATGTCGGGCAGTGGGACGACGACGAAATAATAAGAGTACCAATCAAACAATAAAAACAATTTTTTAACCAACTATTTTTTATACTAACTTTTTCTCAATCAATTAATTTTACTTATGAAAAAACTTTTCTTAGGGATCGCAGCATTTTCCCTGCTCCTCGGAGTATCGAGCTGCGGCAACGAAAGCGTCGAAAAGGCCGGCAAAGACGGCAAGATCGCGTTCAAATCTGCTCTAGGCAAACAGACCAGGGCGTCGGAATTCGGCAACGCAAGCTGGCAGGATGGCGCGAAAATGAATGTTTATGCCTACTCTCTTGCATCGGGAGTTCTCGTACACGAGTTCAACCTGACTTTCGACAAAACTTCAGTGGATCCGGCTCCGCTGGCAGGCGACTGGACCTATTTCCCCGCTTACTACGCACCTGGTTACGACCTGAGGTATTACGCGATCTATCCTACGAACGCTGGTACCTATCCCACGAACACTGATGCATCCACTGTTACCGTAGATCCCGACACTGCTGCGGCTGACGGTACGCATTTTGCGTTCGGCTACACGGTGAAGGCTGACGAAGATCAGGAAGACCTTATCGGAGCTGCCACAATTACCTGGGAAGATCAGGTAACCCTGCCGTTTACCCACCTTCTTTCTCAGGTAAACTTCGCACTGGTAGACGTTCCGGGGCTTGGTATCGAGATCCAAAACCTGAAGGTGAACAACGTAAAGGACACCAGCACCTATACGTACTCGTACTCTACCACTCCTACACCGGCAACCGTCGGTAACTGGGCCGTTCCCACTGCAGCTGCTGCCGGCCGCGTTGACAACTATGTTTCTTACACAGGCTATACGGAAGGCACTCCGGGCACATCGTATTTCAAAGTTCCCGGCGTAACCGGTAAGATCGTTTATCTCGGCAACGGCAACGGTGTCGGCACTTACGACAACGCCCTTATGCTGATGCCTCAGACTTTCTCGGTTCCCGCAGACGGTAACTTCAGTTTCGAATTCAAACTGACGATCCCGCAGGCCGACGGTTCCACCAGGTATTTCCCCGATTCAGCCGACGGCTCCGTCTGGGCTCCTGCCGTGAGCCAGGACTTCTGCGGTTTCGACAATAAGACATGGACCCAGAGCAAACGCTATGTCTACGTAATCGACTTCACCGACTTCATGGCAGGCGGAAGGGTAATATTTACAATGGACATCGCCGACTGGACAGACGCCGACCTGGAATACGCCCAGACCCTCGAAGTATCCAGGGACAACGCTGCAGGTTCGATCATGGCTGCTATCAGGACCCACGGCGATGCTAACGTAGCTAACCCCGGCCTGGCAGTATTCCCGATCACGGTCAACGGAGACCCCACCTCGACCGCTACTATCGATGACATCGACAGCGACAAGTTCGATCAGGGTGACGTGATCAGGATTCAGTTCCCGACCGCAACAGGCGCAGGCAAGGTTGCCCTTAGCACTGATGATATCAATGGTGTAGACCTCAATACCATCTGGACGTTGCTTGCCACTGACAACATCGTAACTCTTACCAAAATTTAACACCCGTTTCCACAGACCGGGCGGGCTTGACCGCCCTCCCGGTCTCCAATTAAGAAAAAAGGACCCGTTATGAAAGCTCGTTTGACAATACTCTTTTTCGTTGCCGCCTTCGCGACCTCGTGCATCACCGAGACCGGGGAGAAGAGGGGCGGCAAAGAGGGTGCGCAGATAGACTTCGAGACGAAGCTCCCCACAAGGGCCGCAGTTACGTCCGATGCCGCAATGCTGGCCGAAAAGGGCGGGTTTACCGTATGGGCTTACAGCCAGCAGCAGACGCTCTGGGCCAACACTCCGTACGCAGATAAAACCCCTCTGCTCAGCGAGGTGCCGGTAACAGGCACCGAGGTCGGAGGCGACGTCATATGGAACTACGACAACCCTGTGTGGTGGCCCGACGGACAGTATGTTTCGTTCTTCGCCTACGGTCCCTCGCAGGGAGTAACCCTCGACAGCTACGACGCGAATAAAATACCGGTTATAGACTTCCTGGTCTATGCCGATATTAAAACCCAGAGCGACCTGCTCATCGCAGCCCCGCTCTACGACCAGACCGGCCCCACATATTCCTACGGCCAGCCGGTGAATCTCACCTTCAACCACGCGCTGTCGAAGATATATTTCTCCGGACTGCTGGTTAACAACGACACGAGAGAGATATATGTAAAAAAAGTCGTGCTGAGCGGCCTCTACAACACCGGCAAGACCGCTCTCACTCCCATATCGTGGGATGTGAACACCGCCGCCACGACAAACTACACGGCTCAGACCGCCACCGGAGAACTCAAAGATATACCGCTTCAGTACAACACCCCGCTGACCCTCACTTCGGACAACGGGTATCTGTTCCTGATGCCGCAGTCGCTGCTCAGGGAAGACGTAACAAAGGATGCGACGATGACCGTAACCCTTCAGGTGACGGAAACTGTTAACGGCGTCGAACACGTTTCCACCATCAATCACACTTCGCCTCTCTTCACGCCGGACGGATGGCAGGTAGGGAAATCCTACAACTACCAGGTGGTGGTCGACGGCGACGATATCAGGGTAATAGTGATCGACAGCGACATCACACTGGAACCATGGGATGTATACCTGATGATACAGCCCGTCCCGCTGCTGGGGGACCTGGACAAAGACCTCGCCCGTATGAATTCCGGCCTGTCTGCGTTCGTCTACCTGAACAAGACGAGCGTCAGCACAGATCTGGTGGAAGGCGTCTATCATTTCGGCCTCTATCTCAAGAACGATATGCGCGAAGATATCACTTTCCCGCTCAGCCCGGCTTATGACAACGGTTTCACAGAGGGCGAACAGGTGATGTTCGACGCCAAAAAGATGATCGACGTATGGGGAAAAGACACCGGCGGGAATTATTACACGCTCAAGATAACGTACGATAACACCAAATGGAAACTGATGCCCTCGGCGCAGCCTGTCAACACAGGGTCGGGCGGAGTGGACGTATGGACCCATCCTACCACGCAGAATCCATCGAATCAGATAAATAACAAAGGTTCCATCATATTGGAAAGACTACCGTAATATGGCGAATCTGAATAAAATATACACCGTATCGGCCCTGTCCGCGGCGCTCCTGATGGGGTCCTGCCTGAGGGACAATAACGCCGTCGATCCGGAAAGCACCGGTAACCGGATGAGTTTCGACGTCGCCGAAGAATTCGGAGGCACCCGGGGCAAGGCCATATGGAATGCCTCGGACATGAATACCATGGGTATTTTCGGTTATTCGACCGGAAAAAATGCATTCAACGTGGACGATCCGACGCAAACGCCGAACCTGTTCCACAACCGCTATGCCGAAAGGCAGAGCGGCACATGGGTGTATACTCCTCCCGTGTACTGGCCGATCGATCTCACGATAAACAACAGTTTCTTCGCCTATGCGCCGCATTCGTCGATGTTCCACTCCACTTCGAACGTCTCTGTCTCCACGTCATCCGACTCCGGATATCCCACGCTGACATATACGCTGCCGCCGGATGTCAAGAACACAAAGGATATTCTCTATTCCGTGCCGGTGCTGGACAGGAACCGGATGTCTGTGAACAGCAACAACAAAAAAGGCACCGTACTCTACAGTATGAAACATGCCACGGCCTGGCTGGCGTTCGTGGTATGTGCCGCCCAGTATGATAATCCCAACGAGACCTACTCGGTGTCGTGGCTCGCTTATATGGCTACCAGACAGGCCGTTACATCCACATTAAACTTAGGTACCGGCGCATGGAGCACTCCCACTTACGGATCGGTCCGTTACGAATTCGACCTCAATGCCAATGCGCAAAACATTAAGCCCAATACCGGAGCGAGGGTCGTTGCGGACAACAGTTATCTCATGATGTTGCCGTTCGACATACTCGGCACCGACAACGCCTCGGTCGACATTACATTTACATATAACAAGACCGGTTTACCGGGCGGCGAAGACCCCGACGAATACTATTTCACCGTCCCCATGCCCACGGTATTCTTTAACGATGAAGCTGGGAAAGTGGTTGTTTTTTTGATAAACATTTCGAAAGAAGGCGCCTCCGTAGTCTTCAGCGAGAGCAACTGGATCGAAGATTGGAAGACGGGCGGCAGCGGGACCCTGGAAATATTCTAAAAATTGTGACGGTATGAACAGAAAATATATAATCATCTTAGCCCTGCTGCCCATCCTGCTCTCAGGGTGTGTAAAAGACAAGCCGACAACCCCTGCCGGCAAGAAGGTAGAGGTGGTGATGAACGGAGCGGTGAAAAGGGCCGGAACGACCAGGGGCGACGGACGTATAGATCCGGTCAACGGACTGCCGCCGAAACAGCTTATAATAGGCGTCGCGACGCTGAACTATACCACCTCCGACGCCGTAAACAATCAGCCCGACGACATAGCATGGGGGGACGCTACCGCCGACTGGGCTCCCGCGTTTTTCGGAGGTCCGGACTATTATTATCCCACCAACCCCTCTTACATCCCCGAGGACGGTGTGATCAAATACCTGCGGGAGGACCTGACCGGTACCCAGATAGTATTCTACGACGAAGGCGGACAGTATTATTACGTGAGGGCCCTGTATCCCTGGACCAATACCAGGAGCATACAGACAGCCAACGGATATTCGATAGTCTTTGAGAATCTGAACGGCAGCACGGACGTCATGTGTTCCAATCTGGGATGGGGCAACAAGGACAATGAAGTGATCACGACCAGTTACACCGACAGCGATCCTTCCACTCCCGACAATGTTCTGGTGATGTCCCACATGTTCTCTCTTTTCAGGGTCAAGTTCGTGGCTGAAAACGCAGCGGCCGCCGCGCAGTTCGGAACTCTCATGGACGGCAGGCTTGCAAACCAGCCGAGCAGCGTCAGGATAAATATGGTGGACGCGAGTTTATACGCCGTCTCACGCAACACTGTACCGTGGGTCAATTACCCTGCTGTAGACTTCCCGACGGGCGGGGTACCAGCCAATGCCACCACTCCGCTGCCTGTCGACGGGGTGGACACACCGGTGGCTGCAGGATACGTTATGGCGATGCCCGCGACTAATTTCACTTTCGAAATCTATTCCTCGAAACGCCTGTGGCTCACCAACAGTTATTCTTTCGCCATTCCCGACACCCCTGGAGTTCCCGACTCAGGCGACCCGTATGCGACATCCAAAGCCGGGTATGTGTACGATGTTACCATCAAATTCATGGAGTCTTACGAGCTCGTACTGAAGATCGAAGATGTTACCGAATGGTGGATGGACTCTATATTCGATTAATAAAATGGATATTATGACGACAATATTCAAAAAGATAATATTCGCGGCCTGCATTGCGGCGCTGGCACTGCCGGCGGGCTGTATCAAGGATAATGCGGACGACATGTCCGGCAAAAAAGGCGGCGCTCCGGAAGGATACGTCAAAGTGAATTTCAATTTTATCACCGAAGACGGCAAGTCTTTCCAGACGCGCGCCAGCAGCGACCCCATGCTCGACTTTCTCGACGACGTACACCTGTTCATATTCGAGGACGTGGACGATGACGGGATCGACGAACACGACCTGATGACACTCCGCGACTTCTACGAGTACGGCGTACAGCAGAATATATATCTTAAAAAGAACCAGGCCATAACGTATTATGCATTTGCGATAGCCAACCTCGACGACAGCAACTGCCCCAACGGGAACGTAGATACATATTTCGACGACGTCGTAACCTACGGCGACCTTCAGAAAAAATACGTTCAGTTCAACAACGTCTCCCCGTCGCAGACGGGCAAAGTCATCATGTCCTCCTCGGAAGCACTTGCACTCACGCTCGGGCCGCCTGATAATCCACAGCCGGGCGATGAAGACGTATTCACACCCGACGTCATAATGTCGAGGGTCCAGACCAAGTTCATCGTCAATATTTTCAACAGGGTCACATCCGCCGGCGCGAACCTTTCGAAGGTCCACCCGTCGACGATGTACTTCGTCAACGTTCCGCAGTATTCGTACCTTATGGGACGCACCACCGACTATGCCTACACTCCGGGCAACCTGGTGAACGTCAACAACGGGTACTATTCTTCGCCGACCGACTTCATACCCGATCCAACGGGCTCTCCGCAACTTATCGGCGGCGATTACTACACCCGGCAGACGATCGAGTATTACAGTTTCGAGAACCGCCGCGGCACTGTAAACCTTAACGGCAACGTCTACAACCGCTTCGAGAACGCCCCGCAGAATTCCACCTATTTCAAACTGACTTCGATCACCGACCTGGGTACGCTGCTGACATACGTCCACGCCGGCCAGGGGCGCAATACTTCGACGCCCACCCCCACTCTGACCGACAATATCAACGACTACAACGTCGAGCGGAACTGCATCTATCATTTCAACATCTACATAAAGGACACGATGAACGTCACGGTCGACACCCGCCGGGAGTTCATCCAGCAACTTGTGGATTTCACATTGCCGCCGGATGCGAACCGCCTGGACGCCCATTACATCGACCTGCCGTCATTTATCAAGGGAAGCCGCCAAGGATATGTCAAACTGCAGTCGGGGATCGCAAGGTCGCTCCCCAACGGCGAACTGATATACGATGGCAGCAGCCTGATCCCGCGCGGATGGAAAGAGATGAAGGACACCGACGCCGACTCCGTCAAATGGCTCCGTTTTTCGTGGCACGACCCCTACGATCTACGGGAAGGGCCCATAAACACCAGCATGTATGTCGGCATGGCCCCTGTCGACGGAGTCTCGACGGCTACGCCCATACTGCACCTCAACGAATACGTCAACAACCCCCAGAAAGCTGTGATACCCGCAGTGAATCCGCCCAGGCGCACAGCCGCCGTGAGGATAGGTTTTGTCGCGGGAGCCACCACGCCTGCCGAATATGAAGCGGGTGTAGACGCCAACAGGGAGGATTTCTTCTTCTACCCCGTCATCCAGTACGGCCTCAAGACCATCGGCCAGGTGGGCGGTTACGAAAGCGGAATTTACGGCGTTTACACTTCGCTGCTGGGCGTCGAGAGCGTCGAAGAGTACCGAATAAGATATTACAGCAAGCCCGGCGCTCCCCATCTGGACGCGGTCACGACCGGCAACTACTGGCGCTATACGCCGACCAACGCATACTATAACCACAACCAGGCCTATAACGGCGCGAAAGCCACCAGGGAGCATTATAACCATTACAGGAACCAGACAGAATTCGGCGGCGTCCCGCCCGTAAGGTGGCAGCCGGTCTACACTCCGCAGACAGAGATATACAATCCCGTTTCCAAAACCAACGCGATGGACTATTGCGCGCGCAAGAACCGCGACGAGAACGGCGACGGCATTATCGACAGCATGGAGATGAAGTGGTATATGCCCACTCCCGTGCAGGTGATGCAGATGTATTCGTGGCGGAAGGCCTTCAAGTACGGCGCCTACACCCTGAACGGCTCCGACGTACCGTTCAGGAGCCGGGTCGACGGGGACTCTGATAATACGTGGGGACGCTACTACTGGACGACCAACGAGGTCGGCACCACCAACGTGAACCAGGCGTTGGCGGTGGACTTCTGGGATCAGGCGGCGCTTTCCGCGACCATAACCAAAACGGATATCCGCCCCATCAGGTGCGTGCGCGATATAGATACGGACCAACTCACCTCGGCGATCTATATTTCCGGCGGAAAAGTCGTAGCCGACCTGTCGGAACTTTTCCCTCTCGAGACAACCGTCCTGCCAGGGACAAAAGTCAATAACAACAACCTGAACAAACCGGAGAACAACACCTTGGCGAGGAAATTCATCATATCGCGGTGGTACGTAACTTCTAACTCAAATCACTCGGGGAACCCCAGCTATCTCAAAGGGAATAACGGAGACTGCAGCGGCTACACCGAGTCATCCACCTCAACGCCGTCATATACTGGTACCTGGCAAATGCCATCGCAGCAGGAATTATCGTTCATATATGCCTATGCAGGTATGATCAACACCCTCTTGCAGCAGACATACGGTACGGCCACGACAGCGAACAGGACCACCACATACTATCCCCTGATGGAAACCGGCGCGCACTGGGCGATTACCAACGTCGGCAACAACTCCACTTTCTGGAGCGTGGACTTCGGATCGGGATATGCCGGGGTACTCAAGAAAACCGACTACAGTGGTTACTTCCGGTGCGTCACCTATACGACTGCCGATCTGCCGCGGGATGGTGGTCTCACCCCGTAAACCGGCAATGACTGAAAAAGAAGCGGCTGGAGGGGTTGCAGCAGCCGCGTTATT
>JAVBRO010000025.1:0-56557 GCA_031547885.1 Rikenellaceae bacterium | reverse complement strand
ATGACGCTTAACCCCGTAATGAATTGTGGCACGCGATCCGCAATAAAAGCAGTTTTTTGTTCATATATTTTCAAATGCGATAAATATATGAAATATAATTATTTACACACCATCTCACCATCCCTTTTGCGTATTAAGCCTGATAATTACAAATCAGATTACGCCATTGCGAGTATGCCGCAGGTCAAAGCGGCAATCCATAAAGTCATCCCGAGCGAGCTGAAACCATAATGGGTTTGTAGAATTGTCCATTACCTTTCGGCGACGAGGGATCTACCTCATAATACAGCCCGTTCCCATCCGCGTCATCGGGAATTATTTTTTCCCCGTTTTGGTAGTGATAAGCACGACTCCGTTGGCACCCCGCGCGCCGTATATCGAGGCGCTGCTGTCTTTGAGCACGCTGATGGACTCTATATCGCGCGGGTTGAGGAAGCTGTTGACGGTGGCGAAGTCGGTATATGCTGTTCCGTCGACCACTATGAGCGCCTCGATGCCGGAATTTATCGAATTGATCCCCCTGATGACAAGCTGATTGCCAAAAAATGTCACTCCGGCCACGCGGCTCTGTATGTATCCCTTGAGGTCGGTATAATTTTCGGCGCCTTTCATATCCATATACCCGACGGAATATGTATTGTTCTTTTTGGCTACAGCGCCGTAACCGAGGTCGAGCATGGTATCTCCTGCATTATTCCCGGCCAGTTTACGCTTGTTCTTCATGGTCACACAGACCGAATCGAGTCCGTCTACGGGAATTTCATACATATCGGCACCGGCAACGACGACACCCAGCGTATCGGCATCTGTCACCTGGAAGAAGAGGTTTCCCGCCCTGTCGGGTGTTTCGGTTTTGGCATTTTCGCCTTTGAGGAAAGCGACGAGTTCGGCGTCTTTGACTGGTTTTCCTTTTTCGCTGCGGACGGCAACCTTCAGGCTGCGTTTCTGAACCGTCTCCTGGGCCGCTGCAGAGAGCGCCACAGTCGGAATAAGCATCAGTAACAATAATTTCTTCATGATCGCAGGGTATTTTCCGTAAAATTATAAAATTTATCCGGAATAATCAACCTCCTCAGCTACCTCACAAGCAGCCACCAGATATAGCCTCCGTAGAGCAGCAGGAAGATGATCCCTTCGGCGCGGTCGAACCAGCCTTTTCTGAAAGTAAAGTACGAGATAATCAGCAACACGTTGATCGCCATAAGTGCCGCCAGGTCGCCCCACACTATGCCGCCCAGGGTGAGAGGCGCTATCGTGGAGCTTACTCCGAGGATTAGGAATATATTGAATATATTCGACCCCAGGATATTTCCCAGGGCGAGGTCTCCTTTCCGTTTGATTATAGCCGCGACCGATGTTGCGAGTTCGGGCAGCGAGGTACCGCCGGCGACGAGCGTTATTGCGATCACCGATTCGCTCACGCCTAGCGCGCGGGCTATTCCGGTCGCGCTGTCGAGGAACATGTTCCCGCCGAAAATAAGCGCGGCCAATCCCCCGGCGACCATCAGGATCATCACCCACACCGGCGGCTGCTTCTTCCCGGTGAACTCTTCCGCGGCCTCTTCTTCGACCCCTTTGCCTGCGCTCATAAAACTGTAAACCATAAAGATGATAAAGAGACAGAGCAGCGTGATCCCTTCGCCGCGGGTAATGACATTCACCTCTCCCAACCCGAGCAGCACGTCCGACGCCATTACAAAAAGCACCGCCGCGGCGAGCAGTCCCAGCGGAAGGTCTATTTTAAGGTTTCCTGGCGAGAGTTTGACCGGCCGTATGATGGCTGTTATGGCGAGTATCACGAAGACATTGCAGAGGTTCGACCCGACGACGTTGCCTATGGCCATATCGCTCTGCCCGTTTATGGCGGACATGACGCTGACGACCAGTTCGGGCGCAGACGTACCGAAGCCCACTATGGTAAGCCCGATGACGAATTCGGAGACGCGCAGTTTCTTGGCTATGTCGGCCGCCCCTTCGGTGAGAAAATGGGCCCCGCCGACTATCAGCGCCAGGCCCATCAGAAGCAGTAAAACATTCATAATGACCGCAAAGGTAACAATAATTAAATTACGAATTACGAATTACGAATTACGATTCATGATTCATGATTATTTCCGCCTGTTCATAACTTTGATAGTAAATTGCGTGCGAGCAGTTGGGAGCAACCGATTCTTTTAAATATCTTTGCAGAAAGATTTAAGCACCACAATGGAATTAAGCAAGATCACCGCCATTTCACCGGTAGACGGCCGTTACAGGGATGCCGCGCTTCCGCTGGACGAATATTTTTCGGAATACGCCCTCATCCGCTACCGCATACTCGTCGAGGTCGAGTACTTCATCGCGCTGTGCCGGATACCTCTGCCGCAGCTCTCCCATATCAAGGAGAAGAACTTCGCCGACCTGAGGGAGATCTACCGCAGCTTCACGCTGAAGGATGCGTGCCGGGTCAAGGAGATCGAGAAGACCACCAACCACGACGTCAAGGCGGTGGAGTACCTTATAAAGGAGAAGATGGACGAGCTGGGTCTGCACGATTACAAGGAGTTCGTCCATTTCGGGCTGACTTCCCAGGACATAAACAACACGGCGACGCCCTATTCGATCCGCGAGGCGGCCCACGGTGTCTATTACCCGCTGATCGGCGAACTTCTGGACAGGCTCCACGCGATGGCCAAGGAGTGGGAGAACGTCCCCCTGCTTGCCCGCACCCACGGCCAGCCCGCCTCTCCCACCCGCCTGGGCAAAGAGATGATGGTCTACGTGGAGAGGCTCGAAAAGCAGATCCAGATGCTGCGCGACGTTCCGGCCCCTGCGAAATTCGGCGGTGCGACGGGTAATTTCAACGCCCACTACGCCGCCTATCCGGATATCGACTGGGTCGCTTTCGCCGACGATTTCGTCAACAACACGCTGCAGCTGACCCGCTCGCGCTACACCACCCAGATAGAGCATTACGACAACATAGCGGCCATTTTCGACACTTTCAAGCGCATCAACACGATCCTGATCGACTTCTGCCGCGACATCTGGACGTATGTTTCGATGGACTATTTTAAGCAGCGGATCAAGGAGGGCGAAGTCGGGTCGTCGGCGATGCCGCACAAGGTGAACCCGATCGATTTCGAGAACGCCGAAGGCAATCTTGGCATGGCAAATGCTATATTCGAACATTTGTCGGCCAAACTCCCGATATCGAGGCTCCAGCGGGACCTGACGGACTCGACCGTCCTGCGCAACACGGGCGTGCCGATGGCTCACACGGTGATAGCGTTCAAGTCGATACTGAAAGGGCTGTCGAAGCTGATAATCAACACGGAGGCGATCGATCACGACCTAGACAGCAACTGGGCGGTGATAGCCGAGGGTCTCCAGACGATCCTTCGCCGCGAATTCTACCCGTCGCCTTACGAGGCGCTGAAGTCGCTGACGCGCACCAACCGTCCGATAACGAAAGAGGACATCATGGCGTTCATCGACGGCTTGGACGTAAGTGAAAAGGTGAAGGACGAACTGCGCGCGCTGTCACCCCGCACCTACACCGGAATGGTCTTCTGATTTGGAGATGAGGAGATGAGGAGATGAGGAGATAAAAAATTTCTCCTTCTGAGTCAGGATGAGTACCTTTGCGGAATGCGAGGGGGAGGTGGTCTGTCAATCATTGCCGTCGGCTTTAGCCGACGGATAAAAAAGGACCCGAACTCCGCGGGCTTCAGCCCAAACGACGAGACGGTGGTCTTCCCCTACCGTGGAGGGGTGCCCGAAGGGCGGGGTGGTTTTCATCCCGAGCGAGGTGGCAACGGCCACGGCGGATTTGATGATAAAAGTGGTTACGTACCCTAAACTCCCGGCACAGCGCCACTGTCATCCCGAGCGAGCCGGAATTGAATGGTTGAAGAGAGTAAAAAAGATAAAAGTCCGGCGACGAGGGATCTACAATATACTTTGAAAGGCCGAAGCGGGCCCTCGTCATTGCGACCGCGAGTTTACGAAGCGGGAAGCAATCCAGGAATAAAACAAAGTGTATCATTATAAAAAGACAAGATTATGAAAAAGTACAAATGTGATGTTTGCGACTGGGTTTACGACCCGGCGGTTGGCGATCCCGACGGCGGCATAGCAGCCGGAACGGCTTTCGAAGATATACCCGACGATTGGTCGTGTCCTGTCTGCGGCGCCGGTAAGGACGATTTCTCTCCGGTAGAAGAATAGTATAAAACGCGGACGAACTGTCCGCGTTTTTCTTTTCTCCGGACAGGTATTTTTAATATCTTTGCACCTGCATTCCTAAACCCTGATGAAAATCACGTCGGCAAAATTCGCTTTCAGCAGGCCGGAACGCCGGCAGCGATTATAAAAGACCTAACGATGAAAATCACGTCGTCAAAGTTCGTGTTCAGTAGCGGAAAAATATCGCAGATCCCGCGCGACGGCCTTCGCGAGTTCGCCTTCATCGGGCGGAGCAACGTGGGCAAATCGTCGCTGATAAACATGCTCGTCGGGAAGCAGGGGCTTGCGAAGGTCTCCGGAACTCCGGGCAAGACGCGCCTGATCAACCACTTTCTGGTCAACGATACGTGGTATCTGGTCGACCTTCCGGGCTACGGCTACGCGAAGACCTCGAAAACGGTGCGCGCGGAGTTCGGCAAACTGATAACGGACTACGTCACGAAGGCCGAGAAGATGTGGTTCCTGTTCGTTCTGGTTGACGTGCGCCACGAGCCGCAGAAGATCGACATGGACTTCATGACGATGCTGGGCGAGGAAGGGATTCCGTTCGGTGTAGTCTTCACGAAGTCCGACAAACTGGGGACCAACGCGCTGGCGTCGAATGTAGCGAACTACAAACAGGCCCTGCTGAAACAGTGGGAAGAACTTCCGCCCATGTTCGTCACTTCGTCGGAGAAGCGAACGGGCGGCCAGGAGATCCTCGATTTCATCGGCAGTTGCCTCGAAACCAATTACGAATTACAAATTACGAATTACGAATTGTAATGAAGAGCGAAAACGTTATACAAAACAAATCCTTCTCCTTTGCCATTCGTATCGTGAAACTTTATCAGTACCTGTGTGAAGAAAAGAAGGAATTTGTTTTATCGAAACAGATTCTCCGATGCGGTACCTCTATCGGAGCAAATATCGAGGAGTCTATCGGCGGACAATCCGACAAAGATTTTCTATCTAAAATAAGTGTTGGTTATAAAGAGGCAAGGGAGACCATTTATTGGTTGAGATTACTCTCGGTCACAGGTTATTTGAGCGATACACAGGCTCAAAGTTTGATTGACGATGCTGAAGAATTGTGCAAAATTTTAGGCAAAATACAATTAACCACTAAAAATCGTAATCAGTAATTCGCATATTTCAATTCGTAATTCTCAGACTTTAATTCGTAATTTTTAATTCGTAATTCGTAATTGTAAAAAGATGGGGCATCACACACTTAAGATCTTTGCCTGCCGCAATTCGCGGCCCCTTGCCGAGAAGATAGCCAAATCGTACGGCACGACACTCGGCGATTCAGCCTGCATCAGTTTCAACGACGGCGAGTACCAGCCTGCGTTCAACGAGACGATCCGCGGCTGCACGGTATTCATCGTACAGTCGACTCCTCCGCCGGCCGACAACCTGATGGAACTTTTGTTGATGATCGACGCGGCGCGGCGCGCCTCGGCGCACAGGGTGGTCGCGGTGATTCCTTATTTCGGATGGGCGCGTCAGGACCGCAAGGACCGTCCGAGGGTCTCGATCGGGGCGAAACTGGTGGCGAATCTTTTAAGGGCCGCCGGAGTCGACAGGGTCATGACGATGGACCTTCATGCCGACCAGATACAGGGATTTTTCGACATTCCGGTGGACCATCTTTACGCCAGCAAGATATTCGTTCCCTATCTCGAATCGCTCAAGATAGAGAATCTTTCGATAGCGGCTCCGGACATAGGCGGTGCGAAACGCGCGAGCGCCTATTCCAAGCACCTGATGTCGCCCATGGTCATCAGCCACAAGCAGCGTGAGAAACCGAACGTGGTTGCGAAGATTACGGCGATCGGCGAGGTCGAGGGTCGCAACGTGGTGATCCTCGACGACATGATCGACACGGCGGGGACTCTGACGCTTGCGGCTCAGATGCTGATGGACAGCGGTGCGGCGAGCGTGCGTGCGGTTGCGACCCACGCGGTTCTTTCGGGTCCGGCTTACGACCGCATCAATGCAAGTCCCCTTTCTGAGGTGATCGTCACCGACACTATTCCGCTGAAAAAGGACCAGGACCTGAGCAAATTCACGGTGCTGACGGTGGCCGACATCTTCGCCGACGTGATCGACCGCGTCTACAGTTACCGGGAAATAAGCTCGCAGTTCATTTTCTGACACAACCTGCATGACAAAACAACGGGCGGCGCTTCATTGAACGCCGCCCGTGTTTCGTCTTTAAGAATTGCAAAGCAAAAAGGATACCTGAAACAGGCCGAGCTGGTCCCGCCTGGATGCGCTTAAATTACATTTATCGGAATTTTTTAAAAATAAGCGTCTCATTTTTCAATATAATTTGGACTTTTCGGAATATATTTCATACATTTGTTTTTGAACTACTAACCGAAACCTGGATAACCCCGGAGCGCTCCCTAACCTGAGCCTCCGGGCTTTACTTTTGTCGGAGCGGCAACGGCCGCGGCGGATTTGATGATAAAGGTTATTACAAGGCCGTATCTCCCGGCACAGCACCCCCGTCATTTCATTGTTTGTCTGAGCAGCGGCAACGGCCGCGGCGATTTATTTGTCATCCCGAGCGAGGCCGCAACGGCGGCAGCGATTTAGCAGCAACGTCATTGCGAACTGAACACTGTGAAGTGAAGCAATCCGGAGAGTCATCCCGAGCGAGTGCGGCGCATAAACATTTCGCGGGATAGGATGGTCTATCGCACGACGAGGGAACTACAATATATTTTGAAAGGCTGAAACGGGCACCGTCATTGCGAGCTGAACACAGTGAAGTGAAGCAATCCAGATGTCATCCCGAGCGAGGTGGCAACGGCCACGGCGATTTATTTGTCATCCCGAGCGAGCCGGAGTTGATAGGTTTGGAAAAATAGAATTGTAATAGTCCGGCGACGAGGGATCTACAAAATAATGAAGAGATTGCGGCCCTCGTCATTGCGAGGGAAGATCGCGGAGCGGCCGCAATTTAGTCATCCCGAGCGAGTGTGGTGCATAAACATTTCGCGGGATAGGACGGTCTATCGCACGACGAGGAACCGAGATCGCCATTTATGGCGGGCGAGCTCAGCGAAGCTAAACTACCTTATATCAGAGTGAAAGTTGCGAGTACCGCGAAAAAAACCATAAAAGAAATAAAGACAGCCCGCCAAAAGCGGGCTGCTCCATTGTCAATTGTCAATTTTCAATTGCAAACCCCGTGACTTCGGTCGATATCTCTCCGAGCGGGCCCGCATTGGCATTGACGGCGCTCTGTACTTTTATGAAATCGATCGACGCGAGGTGCACGGATTTCCCGGCAGCGTCGATGGCGTTCGATATTTTGAAATAGACTTTCCGCTGGCCGTCACTGCCGGACCCCCGGTCGCCGCCATTTTCGACCGTAAGGCCCCAGTTGTCGGCGTAACCCCAGTCGTAAGCGGCGTTGATCCACTGCCCCGATGCGGCGTCGTATCCGCTCCGGCTTTCGAGCAGGGTACCGCTCAGGGTGTAGCTTTCGGCGTCTATCCATGCCGGATAATAGCTCGGCTGTGTGTGGAAACTGGCGCGCGCGACGACTCCGCTGTTGTCAAATTTATCGGTCCATGCGACGTCTGCATTCTCTTCCGCAGGCCTGAAATAGGTGACCTCGTATCCCTGCACGGTGGTTTCCTTACCGGTCTCGCTGCCTTTCAGTTCATACCACACCGTATTTTCGCCGGGCCTGTCGCCGCCGTCCGCGGCCTGCGCCACCCACACGACACCGGGCTCGGAACTGGTTGCGATCTGGTTTCCCGTGATGGAGAAGTCGTTTCCGCCGCTGTTTTCGATGCTTTTGCCGAACCCCGCGACAATATATCCGCCGAACCCGCCGAGCGAAACATAAAGACCTTTTGCAAGGCGTTTTTCGGCAAATTCTCTTGCGGCTCCGGCGGTTGTCACTCCGTCGAACATGGGCGGTTCGTTGATGAACTGTCCGGGCGCGGGGGTGTATTCGAAGACGGTCACCGGATCGTCATTCGTTTCTACGTATGAGATATCCCTGTTGCATCCTGCAAGCAGTGCGGCGAGGGCAAAAACTATATATGGACGTAATTTCACGCAGGCAAAGATAGGAGAAATCCCGCGCGCCTGCAAGAAAAGATATGGATTATTCCACCGGCGGATGCGGACCGACCCGCTCCTGGAAATACCGCGGTTCTTCACCCTCGACGGCCTCAAAACAGCGGACGAAAAGGCGCAGACTGCTGAAGCCCACCCTTTCACCGACCTCTTTAAGCGGCATTCCCTGACATGCGATCATCACTTCGCGTGCTTCGTCCACACGCAGTTCGTTTATCCACTGCCTGAAACTGCGTCCGCCCTTGCGGCGTATATACATACCGAGCGCCGAGCGCGGCAGGCCGAGTTCCTGGCTCACGGATCCGAGGGTTATTCCGGCCTGCGAGAATTTTTTCGCCGCGATCCACCCGGCGACTTTTGCAACGATCTCCTCGCGTCCGGCCTGTGGTCCGCCCACTTCGTCGAATACCGGTTCGAGCGCAGGGGCCATCCGCGGGAAGATACGGGCGTAGCCTATATACCTTATGGCGTAATAAACATAGAAAACCGCGACTAGCCCTACGAAGAAGATGAACGGTACGGCCGGAAGAAAGAGCGAGATGCCGGCGGCTATTCCGATAGCGACCGCAAGGTAATACGCCCTGCTGATCCAACCCAGATGGAGCCCTTCGTCGTCGGCAAAATAGTCGTTTATGGCCTTTTCGTAATCGTCATACTCTCGCCGGAAGACAGCCAGATATATGAGCAGAAGCATGAAGTACAGCCCGCACGCCGCATAGAAAACGATCCTGAAAAGCCGTTCTCCGCCCCAGATGTAAGTGCCGATGATCACGAGGATGACGGCGGCGACCGGCACCAGCGAGCTCATCACACGCTTGTTTGTCAGGGACATCGGATTAATGAGTGCGAGCATGGTGTGTTGAAACAGCACGCCCTGCAGCGCCGCTGTAGAGAGAGTTATGATTAGCGGCAGCGGCCCGACCTTTCCGGCGTGCACAAGGCTCGTATGCACGGCAAGTATGCATGCCGCGGAGAGCAGAATGTAACCGGCGGCCAGGGTATAGCGCGAAATCCTGTACGGCAGGAGTCTTTTTTCGCGCGGCATCGCCACCGTCAGAAGGCACACCGCCATAATTATCACAGAAATACCTGCAACGGCTGCTACTATGGCATGTACGGTGCTGATCTGCATACGATGGTCTGTCAGAATCGGTCTGAGAGTTTGTCAGGTAACGCAAAAGTAACAAAATATATTATCCGATGCGCGGTCTTATTACAATTAACAAAGATTTAACCAAAAATATACTACATTTGGAGCCGTTGAGCCCCAAAAACAAATACTGGTTCCATATTGCGGCGGTCGTAACGATCGGCGTTTGGGGGACTACGTTCGTCTCGACCAAGGTTTTGATATCCAACGGCCTGTCGCCGACCGAGATATTCACCTGGCGTTTTCTGATGGCCTACATCGGGATCTGGTTTTTCGCCCCGAAGAGGTTGTTTTCCGACAACTGGAAAGACGAACTGCTGATGGCGGCGGCGGGACTCACGGGCGGCTCGTTATATTTCATCGCCGAGAACACGGCGCTCGAGACCACCCTCGCTTCGAACGTGTCGCTGCTGGTCTGCACCGCCCCGCTCTGGACGGCGATGCTTTCGCGGATTTTCTACCCACGCGACAAAGTCGGCTCCAATCTCTGGATAGGTACCCTCGTGGCCCTGCCGGGAGCGGCGCTGGTGATCTTCAACGGCAGTTTCATCCTGGACATCAATCCGATAGGCGACATTTTGTCTATCGTAGCAGCATTTTCGTGGGCGTTCTACAGCATCGTCATGCGCAATATCGGCCGCCGCTACCCCGTTATGTTCATCACACGCAAGGTCTTTTTTTACGGCCTGGTGACGCTCCTTCCGTTCCTGCTGCTTCCGGGCGCCACATACAATTTCGGGGCCCTGAAACTTCCGGCGGTATGGGGCAACCTGCTGTTCCTGGGATTTGTGGCGTCGCTCGTGTGCTATGCGGTCTGGAACAGGATCATGAAGGAGATCGGCATCGTCAAGGCGTCGAACTACATCTACCTCAACCCTGCTTTCACGATGGTGACGGCATGGTTTATCCTTGGGGAACAGATCACTTGGGCGGCCCTGGGCGGCTTCGTGCTTATCGTCGGCGGTCTCTGGATCGCCGAGCGGCCGCAACGGCGGTCGGAACGCCGACAACGGATTTGATGATAAAGGTTATTGCAAAGCTGAATCCCCCGGCACAGCGCTACTGTCATCCTGAGCGAAGTCGAAGGATCTGATTGCGCCCTGGAGAATTAATAACGGGCGCCGTCATTGCGAACTGAACACAGTGAAGTGAAGCAATCCGGAGAGTCATCCCGAGCGAGGTCGGAACGCCGACAGCGGACTTGATGATAAAGGCGGCGATAACTCTTAAACTCCCGGCACAGCGCCGCCGTCATCGCAAGGGAAGATCGCGGAGCGGCCGCGGCGGACAATTTGAATATTTGGAGATGAATTCGTAATTGAAAAAGACTATCTTTGCCTCTACAAACAACCCCTAACTTTTAAAAATTAATTCAATGAAAAAACTTTTTGCATTAGCGCTTGCTGTGGTTGCAGTATCGCTGTCCGGCTGCAAGACTCCGGAGTACACCCCGCCCAACAACGTCTCTTACGGCTACATGATGTATTACATTTCAAATGCCTCGTTCGTATCCGACGGTCTGGGTTACAACAGCGTGGTACTCACCAACGGTTCGCGTGAAGATTACGAAAAATATCCCAACGACGTAGGGTTCTTCACATATCTGAAAGCGAGTTTCACGGCCGGTGAGGATTTCACCTGGAAAGGCGAACACCCGATGTCCGGCCTGTTCGAATACGGCCAAAGATACAGGGACACCATGACAGGTGAACTCAAGACCGAGTCTTTCAGCCTTCAGCTCATAGGCGGCACCGTCACGATAGAGCATATCTCCGGCGATAAATACAAGGTCGAATTGGAAACCACTACCAGCGAACTCTACCCTCTGACGGCCCTGTTCGAAGGAAACGTGAAGATCGTCACCGCCGACTAATAACCGGCGGCCACGGCCACGGCGGATGTCGTTGGTATAATCCCACTTTTCAAAAATCGGTCGGAACGCCGACGGCGATTTATTTGTCATCCCGAGCGAGCCGGAGTTGATAGGTTTGGAAAAGTAAAATTGTAATAGTCCGGCGACGAGGGATCTACCTTATAATTGGTAAGATGCAGGACACCGTCATTGCGAACTGAACACAGTGAAGTGAAGCAATCCAGACTCTATTCTCCATTTAGAGATGCGGCGCGTAGTGGGGCGTTTTCATTTTCAACTTTCAACTTTCAACTTTCAACTTTCAATTATCTTTACTCCATGACAAAGGCCGAAATCCAACTCATAAAGTCGCTCGGCGACAAGCGCGGGCGCATGGAAACGGGCCTGTTCGTTGCCGAGGGCGGAAAACTCGTCCGCGAACTTCTGGCGTCTGATTTCCGCGTCCGCAAAGTCTATTACACTGACGGCGGTTTCGACGCGGCAGCGGAGTCGGAGCGCATCTCCCCGAAAGAGATGGAGCGGATCAGCCACCTGAAAACCCCCACCGAGTGCCTTGCACTGGTCGGGATCCCGGATTACGGATTCGACGCGGCAGAGCTGAAAGGCCGCCTGACGCTTGCGTTGGACGAGGTGCAGAATCCCGGCAACATGGGCACGATCATCCGCCTGGCCGACTGGTTCGGGATCGAAAACGTAATCTGCTCGTCCGGCACCGCCGACTGCTTCAATCCCAAGGTTGTGCAGGCGACGATGGGTGCGATAACCCGCGTGAGGGTGCATTACGGCGACCTTGCGGAGATGATCCGGGCCGCGGAAATTCCTGTCTGCGGCACATTCCTCGAAGGTGAAAACATCTACGATGCAAAACTCCCCCTCGAAAGCATCATAGTCCTGGGCAGCGAGGGCCGAGGCATTTCGGACGATATCGCCGGCCTCGTCACCCGCAAACTCTTCATCCCGCCATACCCCATCGGCCGTCAGGGTTCCGAGTCCCTCAACGTCGCTATCGCGGCAGCCATCGTCTGCTCCGAATTCCGCCGGTCGGAACGCCGACAGCGGTTTTAATTTGTCATCCCGAGCGAGCCGAAACCATAATGTTTCATTGAATTGTCCGCAGACTTTCGGCGACGAGGGATCTACCGCATAATTCAAGCGGTGATCCCTCACACTCCACTCCGCCGCAGTCAGGGATGACAATCTGCGCCATAATTCTAACGCAGTGTTAAAAATCCGTAAAAATTTGTTCGAAAATTTCATTTTCGGGCAAAATTTTTATTTATTTGCACTTCTGTAAATTCGTAATTCGTAATTTTTAATTCGTAATTAAATAAAATATGCCCAACGTTAAATTCTACAAGAACGAGGACCTTCCGCTCGAACTCCACAAGGTGCGGGTCGTCCAGAAACTCAATCTGGTTCCCATCGAACGCCGTCTCGACGCCATTAAGGAAGCCGGCTACAACACATTCGGCCTGAGCACCAACGACGTTTACCTCGACATGCTGACCGACAGCGGCACCAACGCGATGAGCGACAACCAGTTGGCCGCAATGATGCGCGCCGACGACGCCTATGCGGGTTCCCAGTCGTTCGTGCGCTACCAAAAGGCGGTGGAAGACGTTCTGGGCAAGAAATACCTGCTGCCGGTCCACCAGGGCCGCGCGGCCGAGAACGTGATCTCGCGCACATTCATCAAGCGCGGCGACGTGATCCCTATGAACTACCACTTCACCACGGCTCTTGCGCATATCCTCGAAGCGGGCGGATCGATCGCCGAACTGCTGCATGACGACGCCCTGGAGCTCTCTTCGACGAACCCTTTCAAGGGGAACATAGACATAGACAAGCTCGTGCGTTTCATCGAGGAGACGGGCGTCGACCGCATCCCGTATATCCGCATGGAGGCATCCACCAACCTGATCGGCGGCCAGCCCTTCTCGATCGCCAATATGATGGACGTAAGGCGAGTAGCCGACAAATACGGCATCATGCTGGTCCTCGACGCCAGCCTTCTGGGCGAGAACGCCTACCTGATCAAGCAGCGCGAGAAGGAGTGGAAAGAGAACTCCATGGCCGACATAATAAAAATGCTGACGGGTCTTGCCGACCTCGTTTACTTTTCGGCGCGCAAGCTGTCGTCGTCGCGCGGTGGCGGCATCTGCACCAACCGCAAGGAGCTTTACCAGAAGATGGAGGTTATGATCCCGCTTTTCGAGGGTTTCCTTACTTACGGCGGTATGTCGGTACGCGAGATCGAGGCCATTGCGGTGGGCCTGTACGAAACTCTCGACGAAACGATGATAAGCCAAAGCCCCTCGTTCATCAAATATCTGGTCGAAACGGCCGAATCGAAAGGGATCCCTATGGTAACGCCTCCCGGGGTACTCGGAGGACATGTCAACGCGATGAAATTCTGCGACCACCTCAAACAGACGGAATATCCGGCAGGGGCTCTTGCGGCGGCGTTCTATCTTTGTTCGGGCATCCGCGGCATGGAACGCGGAACAATTTCAAGCGTGAGGGACGAGAACGGCATCGAAATCCTGTCGGACGTAGAGTTATTGCGCCTTGCGGTTCCGCGCCGGGTGTTCACCCTCTCGCAGATAAATTACGTCATCGACCGCCTGGAGTGGCTCTACGACAACCGCAAGCTAATCGGCGGCCTGAAATGGACCTACGAACCTAAAGTTCTGCGCTTTTTCATGGGCAAGCTCGAACCGACGACCGACTGGCCTTCCGACCTTGTCGAAAAGTTCCGCAAGGATTTCGGCGACAGCCTGTAAGGGGCATCACATATTTGAGACGAAAAACGACGGCATATCTGCCGTCGTTTTTTTATTGCCCTTTCTCAAAATCAGCTCGCAGCTTCGATGGTACGGGCTTTGGAATAGCACAGACAGCTTAAGCAACTGGAAAAACAGAAAAACAGAAAAACACTTTAATAAAAACTCTAAAAAAATTAGTTATGAAAAAGATCATTATTCTCGCTGCGGCTGTCTCGCTGATGGCCGCCTGTAACAAAGACGAAACTCCGTCGTATGGTCCCGAGGCTGTCGTATCCACCCCCGCCGAGGCCCAGGACGCCATCAATCAGGGCTCTTCCGAGATCGTCATTATGGAACCTCTCACTGCCGACGCCAGCTTTACCATTCCGAAAGCCTATGCTGCTAACGATGCCATCAGCATCGCAGCCGACGCCGCCGGTAAGAGCATTACCATAGCAGAGGGAAGCGGCAGCTCCGGCCTGCCCGTCCTCACACTCGAAGTAGAGAATGTTAAAGACCTGATGATCAATACTCCGGACATGTCCGTAGTTGTCTACGGCGATGTAGGCGGCACGCTGACCTCTTCGACCGCGGCCAACACCCTTACCATAACCCAGGGCACGACGGTCACAAAACTCGTAGTAAACAAGGGCAACGTCCGCCTGCTGGGCACGGTAGCGGGTTTCGGCACGGTAGCGTCCACTTCGAGCATACTTTATCCCGTATCGACTGCCGACGAACTCCGCACCCGCATGACGGTGACGCCGTATGACCACATCACCAACGGCGGCGTGGTTCTCACGGCCGATATTTCCGCAGTCATCGCTGCCGACACGAGCGTCGACGGTACTCCCGCTATCTCCGGCGCCCAGGCCAACCAGGATGTATTCCGTCTCGGCGCGGCTCCCACCGAACCCCAGCCCACACCCGCCTATGACGGCTATATCATCGACGGCAACGGCCACAAGCTGAGCGGCGCAGGTTACAACAACGTCCTGGCCATCTACGCTAAGAACGTGACCATTAAAAACCTGACCGTTCTGCAGACTGCCGACCAGAAAGCGAATAACCTGATCGTGAAGGGCACAGGGACCGCACCCGCCAACAACGCCGGCATCTCGCTTTACCGTGTCAGCGGCATCGCTGTTACGGGCGTCACCACCAGGGACCTCGGCAAGTACGGCCTCATCGTGAACGGTTCCACGGCCACGGTGACCGGCTTCACGAGCAGCGGCAACCTCTGGGGCGGCATTAACGTCGCCAAGGGGGGCGGCGTGACCGAAACTCCTTCGCTGGATCTGGTCAGCGCCAACATCACCGACACCGCTGCAGTTGTCGTCGACGCTTCGGCCTCCGACGCAACTGTCACTGTCCCGACCGGCTGGACCTCTACAACCACAGAAGGCGTAACGGTATATTCTCCTCCCGCAACAAAATAACCGCGGCATATTTTTCACAAAGAGTGTCGGCAAAACCGCCGGCACTCTTTTTTTGTCCGCACCAGCCGCTGTTAATCCCGCAGCCGGACGCCTGATGGGCCGATTCTGCAGCTCTGTAATGGTTGTGGTATGTCGTTTGGAATCATTACAAACAGGTCTCGCCAACTAAAAAGCTTAAAAGTGACTTTAACCTTTTAAATTTTTTAGTCATGAAAACGATTCTTATTCTTTGCACGGCAGCCGCGCTGGCGTCTGCCTGCATAAACGACCCTCCCCCCGTGTACGGCCCCGAGGCCGTAGTATGCAACCCCTACCAGGCCCAGGAAGCCCTCGACCAGGGCTCTGTCGAGGTGATAATCAGAAAACCCCTCGACGGGGACGCAACCCTCGCCATTCCGAATATCTATCCATCCGGCACGGCCATCAGCATCACGGTCGACGGCAACGGCAAAAGCCTCACCATAACACAGGGAGCGGGCAATGACAACTATCCTTACCTCAGACTCATTTTATTGTCGCCTGTAGCGAACCTTAATCTCAACACTCCCGGCATGCCGGCAACGGTCGACGGCGATGTCGGCGGCACTCTGACCGCCTCTACCGCGCTCCTTACCATATCCGGGAAGACCGATGTCGAAAAACTCGCCGTAGAGCATGGCGATGTGCGCCTGCTGGGCACGGCAGCGGCCTTCGGCGACGTCGCTCCGGACTCCGATATACTGTATCCCGTATCGACGGTCGACGACCTTCGCAACCGGATAAGCGTGACGGGTTATGACCACGTGACGAACGGCGGCGCTATCCTTACCAACGACCTTGCCGATATCACCCCTGCCGACGGTCCTCTGGGCGGCATCACCGGCGCAGGAGATAGCCAGGACCTTTTCCACATCGGCATTTCCGGGGAGTCGGACCCGTCATGGGACGGCTACACGCTCGACGGCAACGGTTTTTCACTGAGCGGAGCGGCCTACAACAACATCCTGGCCGTCTATGCCGACAATGTGACCGTCTGCAACCTGACCGTCCTGCAGACGGACGACCAGAAAGCGGCTCAGATCGAAAAGAGCGGCATGCTCGAACCCGCCTACAACACGGGCATTTCGGTCTATAAATCCGTTGGAGTGGCTTTGTTGAACATCCACGCTCATGACTGCGGCAAATACGGCGCGGTGATCAACGGTTCCACAGCCATGGCAGATGGTTTCACATCCGCCGGCAACCGCCTGGGCGGTATAAATGTCACCCAGGGGGGCGGCGTGACCGAGATTCCAGACTTCACCCTCGTGAGCGGCGACATAACGGACGAACCCGCGATATACGTCGACGTAGAGACCTTTACTGTTTCGGTTCCAGCGGGATGGACATCCGAATCCATCTTCGGTTATACGATCTATTCCCCTCCCGCAGATTAACGCTTCACGCTGATTTCATCTTATCGAGAGGCCCGGAACGGTTCCCACGAGTGGCCGGAAGATCATAACGCATTGATAAACACGAAAACAGCGCCATGCTATTGGCACTGTTTTCTTATTGTCATCCCGAGGGAACTGCGAGGAACGAAGCAGGACGAGGGATCTACCTTATAGTTTCACCCGTATTCGGTAGATCCCTTCCCTCCGCTGCGCGTTCGGGACAGGCTTCGCTCGGAATGACAACACTGAACCATCGTTTAAACGATGGTTCAGTGTTGATTATGTGAATGTTGGAAATCTTTCGACCATGACTGGGAGCACTCCCAGGCCTCTCTCTTTTGTCATTTTTTAATTCGTAATTCGTAATTTGTAATTCGTAATTATTATCTTTGTGGGTTAGGAATAAGAACATTTGCTTATGGCAGCTAAAATAAGGGTAGGAATAACGCAGGGCGACACGAGCGGCGTTGGATGGGAAGTGATACTGAAATCGCTTGCCGATCCGCGCATGGGCGATATGATCGTCCCGGTGGTTTACGGCAGCCGCACCGCAGCGGATTTTTATAAAAAGATCGCCGAGGAGACGGCCCAGATGCAGTTCCAGACGATCCAATCGGCCCGCCAGGCAGGCCCCAAAGGCATCGGCCTTGTGAACACCGACACGGAAAAGGAGACGGTCGAACCCGGCACTCCGACACCGGCATCGGGCGCTGCGGCGGTAAAGGCGCTTCAGTTGGCTGTGGCCGACCTGAAAGAGGGGCAGATCGACGTTTTGGTGACGGCGCCCATCTGCAAGGAGAATTCCCGGGGCGAGGGGTTCGATTTCAACGGCCATACCGAGTTCCTCGGGTCACAATTTGAAGGAGAACCAACGATGATGATGTGCAGCGAGGCCCTTCGCGTGGCTTTGGTGACTGCCCACATGGCCCTTGCCGACGTTCCGGGAGCGATCTCGAAGGAGAAGATAGTCGAAAAACTGCGCCGCCTGCGCAAGACCCTGATAGCCGATTTCGGCATAGTGGAGCCGCGCATCGCAGTGCTTTCTCTCAATCCCCACGCGGGTGAGAACGGCATGATGGGCACGGACGAGACCGAGGTTATAAAGCCGGCGATAGCAGAGGCTTACGGCGAAAATATCATGGCATTCGGACCTTTCGCGGCCGACGGACTCTTCCTTTCGGGCGAATTCCACAGGTACGACGCGCTGCTTGCGATGTACCACGACCAGGGGCTTGCCCCGTTCAAGGCGCTGACTCCCGACGGAGTGAATTTCACGGCCGGACTGGAGATCGTCCGCACGAGCCCCGACCACGGCACGGCTTTCGACATTGCGGGCAAAAATCTGGCGAACCCCGACTCGATGCGCAACGCGATATATATGGCGGTCGACATCTTCCGCAGCAGGAAAGCCTGGGCCGAGATGTCTCGCAATCCGCTCAAACGCTACGAACGCGAAAAGGGCGCCGACATCACCCTCGACCTTTCCAAATCCTCAGACGAGTTATAAATGATTGATTTTCATTCGTAATTCGTAATTCGTAATTCGTAATTCGTAATTCGTAATTCGTAATTGATTTAATTTCCATGCAAGATAAAGTAACGATCACATTCCCGGACGGCAACCAGCGCGTGTACGCCGCACCGGTAACCGCCATGGGCATCGCCGAGAGCATCAGCCCGAGGCTTGCGGCCGAAGTCCTCGCCGCCAAGGTCAACGACAGGGTCCAGGACCTGCAGATCCCCATCACCGAAAACAGCACCGTGAAGCTGCTGAAATGGGAGGACGACGAGGCGAAAGCGGTTTTCTGGCACACTTCGTCGCACCTGATGGCCGAGGCCGTCGAGTCGCTCTTCCCGGGCACCAAATTCGGCATCGGGCCGAGCATCGAGACCGGTTTTTACTACGATATAGATTCGCCCACCCCCATCACCGAGGCCGATCTTCCGCGCATCGAGGAGAAGATGATGGAACTTGCGCGCGTAAAAGAGCCGCTTGTGCGCCATGAGGTGACCAAGGCCGAAGCTCTGAAAACCTTCACAGAAAAGGGCGACGAATACAAGCTTGAGCTGATCAACGACCTCGAGGACGGGACGATCACGTTCTACACGAACGGCTGTTTCACCGACCTCTGCCGCGGTCCTCACCTGCCCGACACGAGCCACATCAAGGCGCTGAAACTCACTTCGGTGGCCGGGGCGTACTGGCGCGGCGACGAGAACCGCAAGATGCTCACGCGCATCTACGGCGTTTCGTTCCCCAAGAAGAGCATGCTCGACGAGTATCTGGTGATGCTCGAGGAGGCTAAGAAGCGCGACCACCGCAAGCTGGGCCGCGAACTCGAACTCTTTGCATTCTCTCAGCGCGTGGGCCAGGGACTCCCGCTGTGGCTTCCGAAAGGGGCCGCCCTGCGCGACCGCCTCGAACAGTTCCTGCGCAAGATCCAGAAGCAGTACGGCTACGAGCAGGTGATCACGCCGCACATCGGCATGAAAGACTTATACGTTACTTCAGGGCATTACGCAAAATATGGAAAAGACTCGTTCCAGCCGATCAAGACCCCTTACGAGCGCGAGGAGTTCCTGCTGAAGCCGATGAACTGCCCGCATCACTGCGAGATATACCGGCTCAAACCGCGTTCATACAAGGACCTTCCGGTCCGTTTCGCCGAATTCGGCACGGTCTACCGCTACGAGCAGAGCGGCGAGCTTCACGGCCTGACTCGCGTCCGCGGGTTCACCCAGGACGACGCCCACCTCTTCGTCCGCCCCGACCAGCTTCTGGATGAGTTCGAAAAGGTGATCGACATCGTGCTCTATATCTTCAAGACGCTGAAATTCGAGAACTTCACGGCCCAGATATCGCTGCGCGACCAGGTCAACCGGGAGAAATACATCGGCTCGGACGAGAACTGGGAGAAGGCCGAGCAGGCCATCGTCGACGCGGTGAAGAACAAGGGCCTTCCGGCCACGGTCGAGTACGGCGAGGCTGCTTTCTACGGCCCGAAGCTCGACTTCATGGTGAAGGATGCGATCGGCCGCAAGTGGCAGCTGGGGACGATCCAGGTCGACTACAACCTGCCCGAGCGTTTTGACCTCACTTATACCGGGGCCGACGACAAGCCCCACCGCCCGATCATGATCCACCGCGCGCCGTTCGGATCGATGGAGCGTTTTGTGGCCGTCCTGCTCGAGCACACGGCCGGGAAATTCCCGCTGTGGCTGACTCCGGAGCAGGCCGTGGTGCTTCCGATCAGCGAAAAATTCAACGATTACGCCGAAAAAGTTTCAAAATATCTAAATAATTCCGATATTCGCGTCATAACCGACACCCGTAACGAGAAGATAGGTCGCAAGATAAGGGACAACGAGCTGAAAAGGATACCTTTCATGTTGATTGTCGGCGAGAAAGAGGAGGCCGACGGGGTCGTTTCGGTAAGGGTCCAGGGCGAGGGCGACAAGGGCCAGATGACGGCCGAAGATTTCGCGAAGTTCGTCAACGACCGCGTGGCCCAGGAGACCGAACCGATCGGTGGCAACGGCCACAGCGATTTTTAATCGTCATCCCGAGCGAGCCGGAGCCGGAACGCCGGCAGCGGATTAGCAGGAACGTCATTGCGAACGGACTGTAATGAAGTGAAGCAATCCAGATTCCGGCAACGAAGAATAAAAAGGCATAATAAATAAACCATATTGTTTAACAAAAAGTTGTCAAAAATGAGCTGATTTTAGGCGGACGAGGAGCGAGGAGCGCAGTGTACTGAACGTACATGAGCATCCGAGCGACGAAGTCCAACGCCAAAGCAGCCATTTATAATCAATTGTTTAACAAAAAGTTGTCAGAAAAGTGCAAATTCAAGGCAAACGAGGCGCGAGAAGCGGAGCTTACTAAGCGTAAGTGAGCATTCGAGCGACCGAAGTTTAACGAAGAAGTTGCCTTTTATCACAACTTTTTAAAGAAGGAGGATACCTATATAGCACCGCCACCGAAAAAACCATTTACCCCGAGGCCCTACAATCCTAACAGCAGGGGCCCTCAGGGACGCAGACCGCCCGAAAAAGAGGCGCTTCACAGGATCAACGAGCACATCACCTCACCCATGGTAAGGGTCGTGGGCGATGAGGTCGAAGGCGGCTCGGCCGTCATGTCCATCAAGGACGCTCTCCGCATGGCCGACGAGATGGAGCTCGACCTGGTCGAAATCTCGCCCAAGGCCGATCCCCCCGTTGTCCGCATCACAGACTACCAGAAATTCCTTTACCAGCAGAAGAAAAAGGCAAAGGAGATCAAGGCCAAGGCTGTGAAAGTGACCATCAAGGAGATCCGTTTCGGCCCGCAGACCGACGATCACGACTACAATTTCAAGTTGAAGCACGCAGAGAACTTCCTCAAGGAGGGGTCGAAGGTGAAGGCATATGTCTTTTTCCGCGGCCGCAGCATCGTGTTCAAGGAGCAGGGCGAGATCCTGCTGCTGCGCTTTGCGACCGACCTCGAGGAACTCGCAAAGGTCGAGATGATGCCCAAGCTGGAAGGGAAGCGCATGACCATGATGCTCGCCCCGAAGGTAAAGAAGTGAAAAGTTAAAAGTGAAGAGTGAAGAGTTTTTTCACTCTGCTAAATAACCGCGTAGGCACGGCTTTGCTGTGCCTATTTTTATATACAACTTTCACTGTCTCCTCGATCACATACGACATTCTTCACTTTTCACTTTCCACTTTTCACTTTTCACTTTTCACTTTTCACTTGTGAAACAACACCTCGACATATCCGATTTCGACTATCCGCTGCCGGATGAGCGCATTGCGAAATTCCCGGCGGCGGAGCGCGACTCGTCGAAACTGCTGGTTTACAAGAACAGCAGCATCTCAGAGACCAGTTTCGCCGATATCGGAAGTATTTTGCCTGAGGGCAGCCTGTTGGTATTCAACAACACGAAGGTTGTCCGTGCGCGGATCGTGATGCACAAACCGAGCGGCGCGCGGATCGAAATATTGTGCCTCGAGCCCCACTCCCCTGCCGATTACGAAAGGGCTTTCGCGGTTAAGGGTTCGTGCGAATGGTCGTGCATGGTCGGCAACCTGAAAAAGTGGGGCGGAACGCCGCCAGCGATTTTAAAGTGCGGCAATAGCGAATTTGGATTGCGGGCATACCGAAAAGACCCGGTAATGAGTGGTGCGGAACAAACCATAAAATTCGAATGGGACGCGAACCTGACTTTCGGCCAGCTTCTGGAACACTTGGGCCGTATGCCGATCCCGCCCTATCTGGGCCGCGACAGCGAGGAGATCGACAACACGCGCTACCAGACCGTTTACTCCAAATTCGAGGGGTCTGTGGCCGCACCCACGGCGGGACTGCACTTCACGCCGGAACTCATAGAGCAACTGAGAACTACCGGTACTGAGTTCGACGAGGTGACGCTTCATGTGGGCGCTGGAACTTTCCTGCCTGTGAAGGAGGCCAACGCCCTCGACCACCCGATGCACACCGAACATTTCGATGTGACGCTCGCGACGGTGGAGCACCTGCTGGAAAAACACGGAAAAATAATCGCGGTCGGAACAACTTCGGTACGAACTCTGGAGTCGCTCACAGCGTTGGCATGGCGCATCGAGCAGAAAGGCTCCCCCGAAGCTGAAAAACCCATAGGCCAGTTCGAGCTATACGACATTCCGAAAGATTTTGACGGCAGAAAAGCTCTTGAAACCCTCGCCGCCCACATGAAAGCGAACGATCTCCAGAAAATAAAAGCCTCGACCCGGATAATGATAACGCCCGGATTCCGCTACCGGATCGTGGACGGCATGGTGACCAACTTCCACCAGCCAAAAAGCACCCTGCTGCTGTTGGTCTCGGCATTCGTCGGCAACGGCTGGCGCACGATCTACGACTACGCCCTGTCGCACGATTTCAGGTTCCTGAGCTACGGCGACAGCTCCCTGCTGCTCCGCTAATCGGCCGTTATATATTCGATATCGTAGCGCACGTACGGGCCGCCGTCGAAATTGGGATTGCGGACTATCCGCGTGGGGTAATTGTCACCGTTCAGAGTGTAGTTGTATTCGTAAACGGTTTTACCGCCGACGACCGCCGATCTTATGCAGTTTTTGGCCAGTTGCTGGTAAGCAAGTTCCCCGGCATCAAACGCCATACTGTGTATTGATCCGGCGCCCATTTGGGTAGTCAGATACCACGCCGGGGTCTTCACATTACGGAACACACCGTTCGACTCTCCGTGGGTAAGCGCATAAGTTTCGCTCGTTTGCGCCTGCAGCGCGAGGACTTTGACGCTTGTCGCATTCCCTTCGGCGTCGTATGTGAATTCGTAATCGGTCTTGTTGTCGATACTCCGGTAATTAAGCGCGCGCGAACCCCCGTCGATCTCGATAGGCTTGGCATTGTAGAATATGATTTCAGATCCCAGCCTGTAATAGTCGTAATGGTCCACCTCTTCCCCGGGTATATCGGTGCGCGTCAGGACCGTCCTTATATGGTTTACCCCGTCGTAAATGAACGCGAGCGTGGTGACGAACCCGCGCGAAATCCCGCCGTCGAATATCTCCGAATGGACTTTGCTGATCCTGTCCCGTATGTCGTATTCATATTTGACAGTGACGGATATCATGTCGCCTGGCATGGGTGATGTCGATCTGGTGTAGGTGATGACCGAAGGCAGAATGGCTCCGCTCGGCTGCGGCTCGGCTTCGTTTTTGCCGCAAGAGCTCAGTGTCAGGAAAAGAACAACTGCAGTAACCAACAATATCCGGGTTTTCATAAGCACTTCATGATTAAAGTCACATGCGAAAATAATGAATCTTACATTATTAGACGAATTTTATCAGGCAAATATTATATGTGTGCATTTTATTCGTAATTCGTAATTTGAAATTCGTAATTACTTCTCACTTTCCACCTGCGCCCTGGACTTACTCTGCGTAACCAGCCACACGCCGAGGAAGACCAAAAGCGTGGCTGCACCCTTCGTCACTCCGAATGTATCCATTCCGGCAGCGATTGCCACTACGGCGGCTATAGCGGGCTGGAAATAGTTGTACATTGCGCAGACGGTGGGTCTCAGGTATTTCTGGCCGATGGGGAGCAGGAAGAAGGTGATGTATGTCGAGCCGATTACGACAAATCCGAGCCTCATCCAGACGTCCCACGAGAATGCGGCGTAGTCGACGGCCGCGACGTCGCGCCAGCAGATGGGAAACGAGACCAGGGACGCGAACAGGAACATCCATTTCATCAGCGTCACGGGGGAATATGTCTTTATAAGGCGTTTGAACGCGGTTAGGTATATCGAAAAGGAGAGCGTGCTGGTCATGCAGAGCAGATCCCCGCCGACGCTCGCTCCTCCCCGCTCCTGAAGCGCGCCTCCTGCAAGTACAAGCATAAGCGCCCCTGCCAGGCCGACGAAAACCCCTCCGGCCTTCATCCACGTGACCGGTTCTTTCATGAACAACGCCGCCAGCACCATAGTTATGACCGGTACGAGGGTTGTGATGACCGCCGCATCGATCGGCGAGGTGCGCGATACCCCCACAATGAACGGCATCTGGTTGAGAAAAATCCCGAACATCGATGCGAAAAAAAGCATCAGCATGTCGCGCCGGGGGACATGTTCCCTTTTGACGAAAAGCGAGGTTATCCAAAAGAGCACTGCTGCCCCGGCCATGCGGTAGAATGTGACGCTCAGGCCTGTTATTCCCGCCGTGCCGAATACCGATTTGACTATCGGGATATTTAGTCCGAAGATAATATATGCGATGGACATCACCAGATGCCCCTTGTAGCTTTTTTCGTTGAAAGTCATTGCGCGGGTCTGTTACAATGCGGCAAAGGTAGCTATAATCCCCGCGGTTTTCGTACCTTTGTCCCGGAAAATTCTCCTCCTCTCGGCGGTATGATTGTCATCCCGAGCGAGTGCGAGCCGGAACGCCGGCAGCGGTTTTTTGTTTGTCGCAAAAAAGTCGCTGTGGCCGTTGCCACTCGCACGACGAGGGAACTACAATATATTTTGAAGTTCGAAGCGGGTAGCGTCATTGCGAGGAGAGTAGCGACGAAGCAATCCACTCCAAACACAATCGTAAGATTGTGTGCAAATCCCACTTTTCAAAAATCGTGGGCGTAGCCGAAGACTAAAACGGAAGTCCCCATGTGCGATAGCTCCGCGTTAGCTCAAGGGGTACCGTTTTAGGCGAGGCGGAGTAGATTTTTGGAAGGCGGGCCGGTTTTGCTCCACTTTTGCCGGCTAAAAGTGGAAAAGAATTAAACCGCTGCGGCCGTTGCCGCCTTTTTGCCCACCAAAAAGTAGTTAAAGAAAAACAATGGCTGACAACACGACACACGGCTGGCTGCCGACCACCGCAAAGGATGTAAAGGCCCTGGGGTGGGATTACATCGACGTGATCCTCTTCACGGGCGACGCCTATATCGACCATCCGTCGTTCGGGACTGCGGTCATAGGCCGTCTTCTCGAAGCCGAGGGTTACAGGGTTGCGATCGTTCCGCAGCCCAACTGGCGCGACGACCTGCGCGACTTCAAGAAACTGGGCGCGCCGCGTCTCTTTTTCGGCGTTTCGGCCGGGAGCATGGACTCGATGGTCAACCACTACACGGCTAATAAACGCCTTCGCAGCGACGACGCCTACACGGCGGGGGGCAAGGCCGGTTTCCGTCCCGACTACGCCGCGACGGTCTACACACGTATCCTGAAGCAGCTTTTCCCGCACACTCCGGTGGTTCTGGGCGGCATCGAAGCCTCGCTTCGCCGCCTGACACATTATGACTATTGGAGCGACACCCTGAAACCGTCGATCCTCGTCGAGAGCGGCGCGGATATCGTGGCCTACGGGATGGGCGACAAGTCGATGCCCGAGATCGCCCGCGCGCTTCGCAACGGCTTCAACGCCAAGCTGCTGCGCAAACTGCGCCAGGTTGCTTTTGTCGCCGATAAAGCATACGCCGAACGCCTCGATCCGGAAAAAACCATCATGCTCAATTCCTACGAGGAGTGCACCGCCGATAAGCGGAAATTCGCCGGGAATTTTGTGCGGATCGAGACCGAATCCAACCTTCTGGAGCAGGAGCGCACGATAGTCGAACCGACGGGGGATAAATACGTTGTGGTCAATCCGCCCCACCCGGTGATGACTTCCGGCGAACTCGACCGCAGTTTCGACCTGCCTTACCAGCGTCTGCCCCACCCGCGCTACGACGGCAAGGGCGACATTCCGGCGTGGGAGATGATCAAAAATTCTGTGAACATCCACCGCGGCTGTTTCGGCGGCTGCAGTTTCTGCACCATTTCGGCACACCAGGGCAAATTCATCACGTCACGCAGCGAACGGTCCATCCTGCAAGAGGTAGAAAAAGTGGCCTCGATGCCCTACTTCAAGGGCTACATTTCCGATCTCGGCGGCCCGTCGGCCAACATGTACGGTATGGGTGGCCGCGACACGGCTAAATGCGCCGTCTGCCGCCGTCCGTCGTGCCTCTGGCCGAGCATCTGCCCGAATTTGGACAACAGCCACCGCCGCCTTCTCGACCTCTACCGGAAAGCGTCGCAGATAAAAGGTGTCAAAAAAACCTTCATCGGCAGCGGCATCCGCTACGACGCATTCGGTCGGAACGCCGACGGCGGTTTAAGTGGCGCTTGGAATGCCGATAGCGAGGAGTATCTGCGCGAAGTCATTGTGAATCATACTTCGGGAAGGCTGAAAGTCGCTCCTGAACACACCGAGGACGCGGTCGTGAAGTTGATGCGCAAACCCTCGTTCGACAGCTTCGAAAAGCTGAACGCCGACTTCCGCCGCATCTGCGACGAGGAAGGCCTTAAATACCAGCTCATTCCGTATTTTATATCGAGCCACCCGGGCTGCACCGAGGGCGACATGCGCCGCCTGGCCGAAAAGACCCGCCGCCTGCACACCCATACCGAACAGGTCCAGGACCTCACCCCGACCCCGATGACCCTTTCGTCGGTGATGTTCTACACGGGCGAAGATCCCTACACCGGCGAAAAGCTCTACGTTGCCCGCGCCCCCGAAGACAAGCGCCGCCAGAAAAGCTATTTCTTTTCAAAAAAATAGTTCTTACGCCGGCGGTTTAATTGTCATCCCGAGCGAGCCGGAATGTTCGGGATACAGAGTGCCGGGGAGTCTATATCCGGCGACGAGGGATCTACCTTATAATTGAGGAACTGCGAAGGACGAAGCAATATATCTCAATGAAAAAGAACGCAAAAATATTTCTATGGAGCCTCGTCGGTCTGATGACAATCGGCTGCTCTTTGCAGAAACAGATGCATAAGCAGTTGGAAGCGGGGTTGGACGGTGCCCTGGCAACCCTGTGCGAGTCGCCGGCGTACGACACCATCGCACAGGCCGACTTTCCCGCCATAACCTACGCCGACCCGGAAGATCCAGGCATCGCTCTGGTAAGGGATTATTTCAAGGTCGACGAGATCGCCGGGAATGGCGACGAAATTTCCCGTATTAAAAATATAATGGTGTGGGTGTACGATAACGTCTACTACGACGGAACCCGCCCCTATAACGGCGAGCGCAATTCGATAGCGCTTTATGAATACGGTAAACAGAGGAGAAAGGGGCTCAACTGCGGAACGGTCGCCGCCCTTGCCAACGAACTCTACCTTGCGGCGGGTTTCCCATCGAGGAGCGTGGAGTGCTGGCCTAAAGATTCGCTCAGTTTGGATATGCATGTAATCAATGCCGTCTGGTCCCGCGACAAGGGAAAATGGCTCTGGATGGATTCGGCGGCAGGCGCTTACGTAACGGACGAAAACGGCGAACTGCTCGGCGTATCCGAGGTCCGCGACCGACTCATCCGCGGCTTGCCTGTGAAGATCAATGAAAATGACGAGTCGCCCGAGGGCTTCGGCGGCGACTGGTATCTCTATAAATACATGGCTAAAAACCTCTACTGGTTCGGCGCGTCGACACTATATGGATTCGGCACCGAGGACGCCCAGCCGTTCATAAAGTCGGTGTCGCTGACCCCTCCTGGGTATAGGATCGGCAGCGAGTTCGCCGGGCGTTACGGTTACAATACCCACAATGCCGACCGGTTCTGGCAGGCGCCGGAATAGCGGCGCATGAGATCAGAAATTAAACACGACGATTTCGGAAGTATAGTAATCGATATTATAAGCCGTAAGGATATCCATCGGCATATAGTTGTCTCTGCAATCCGAAACGTTACTAAAAACAAGATAATCGCACAACGCCTTGATTCCCTTATACATCTGCATATCCGTCCGCTGTGAGATAAGGTAATTTATCTGGCCCGATTTAAGGAATTCCTTATTGACCGCCAGCAGATCGTAGCCGAGCAGGATTTTATGGGACAGATTCCGTTCCCTGAGATATTCTGCAACCGTATATGCGCGGGAGTTGAACATAGCCAGTTTGTCGACTCCGGGATGTTTTTCGAAAAAAGCATCGAGTACCGCAAAATTATATTCTTTGTCATAAGGCAGCAGGCATTCGTCATAAACCCGGCAGTCCGGATGTTTCTCACGAATATACCCCATAAATCCCTCTCGCCGTACAATATTTCCGCTGGATTGATTGGAGTTGTCCCTTCGTATCTGGAAATGTCCTATCTCCTCCGGGCCGGATTCTCGCCCCGGCCCCAGCAGCAGGCTTGCCCCCAGATATCCGCTTTCGAAGAGCGGCATTCCGAAATAGGCCAGATAGTTGGTATCCTCCACATTAAGGTCGATAAATATATATGGTATCTTCAGCGCGTCCATTTTTTCGGTCAGGCGCTTCGCGTTTTCCAGGAATACCGGTGCTATCAGTACCGCATCCGGCCCGGACGCCATCATCTCTTCCGCCTTCCCGTCGAAAGACCTGTGATCGAACTGGTTGTAAGGATAAGTTTCTATGATGATATTCATATCCGCAACATCCTTTCGAATATCATTTATGCATAGGTTCGGAACTTCCCAGTATTCGCCTTTCTTATAATCGGGCAGCATCACGGCTATACGGAAATGTTTATTCGAAGCAAGCAGGGAAGCATGGAGATTGGGTTTATAGTTTATCTCTTTAATGGCTTGGAGCACTTTCTGCATGCTCTCCTCGGAAACATCGCCTCTGTTGTGTATCACACGGTCGACAGTTCCTTTAGAGACTCCTGCCACTCTTGCAACATCTTTTACGGTACAGCGATTATTGGTTTTCATTATGTTTGAATATCTTATCGTATGCATTTCGAATCCAAAGATACAAAAAAATAAAAAAAAATCCGTGCACGTGCACGGAATTTAAAAAATATTTATACTTTTGTTCCGAAGCGTGTCGTAAGAACGCAAAAAAACGGGATAAAAATCGATTATCAGGCGCTAAACTGCAAGTCATTTTTCACATTCGGTTATGAGTAAATCATTGACATACAAAGCAAAAGTCATATCGAGCCTGACAATATCCTCCGGCACAGCCTGCCCTGCAGCCTTCGAAGTCGTTTACACCCCATAAATACCGGGGAGTTTTATTTTCCACCGCTTCCGTGCACGTGCACGGAAATCGAAATGGCTGAAAAGTCAATAAAAAACTAAAAGATGGAAAAAACCTGGCGTTGGTTCGGAAGGCAAGATGCGGTCACTTTGAATATGCTCCGGCAGATCGGAGTGGAAGGCATAGTTACCGCACTGCATCATATACCTAACGGGGATGTGTGGCAGTCTGCGGAGATCTCCGCGTTAAGGGATTACATAGAACGGCACGGCCTCCGCTGGTCGGTGGTGGAGAGCCTGCCTGTCAGCGAAACAATAAAATACGGGGGCGGCGGCCGGAACGAAAAGATAGAAAATTACAAGACATCTCTCGCCAATCTGGGCAAGGCAGGGATAAAGACCGTTTGCTACAACTTCATGCCGGTAATAGACTGGATAAGGACCGACCTGAACTTTCCGCTGGAGAACGGCACGCAGACTCTTCTGTTCGATTACGGGATGTTCGCATATTTCGACTGCTGCATTTTGAACAGGGACGGGGCTGCGGCCTGCTACGACAGTGAAACGATGAGCCGCGTGGAAGAGATATCCCGGAATATAACCGAAAGGGAAAAGCTCGGCCTGATCGACACCATTATAGTAAAGACGCAGGGTTTTATCAACGGGAACATATCGGATGAAACAAAAGATCCGGTCTCCGTATTCAAAGACCTTTTAAGCAGATATAACGATACAGGCAAAAAAGAGTTGAGGGATAACCTCGAATATTTCCTGTCGGAAGTCATTCCGGTTGCGGAGCGGTACGGGATAAAAATGTGCATCCATCCCGACGACCCTCCTTTCCCCGTTCTCGGCCTGCCCCGGATAGTATCCGACGATTCCGATATCGGGTGGCTGCTTTCGTGTGTGGAGAGCGAGTCCAACGGTCTTGCATTCTGCGCCGGATCGTTGAGCGCCGGGGCTCATAACGACGTCCCTGCTCTGGCGCGAAAATATGCTTCCCGGAGCAATTTCGTACATTTGAGGTATACCCGTCTTCTCGGGGATAAGGATTTTATGGAGACTTCGCATCTCGACGGGGACGGGAAGCTTCCCGAGGTCATCTCGATATTCCACGAAGAAGGGAAACGCCGCTGCGGTTCGGACCCGGCGGCCGGACATATTCCCTTCAGGGTCGACCACGGGCCTCTGATACTTTCCGATCTCGACGATAACCGCCACAATCCGGGATATTCGTTTTACGGCCGTATGAAAGCTCTCGGAGAGGTCTCGGGAATGATACACGCAGTCGAACAATTAAACAACCACCTTCCAAGAAGGTAGATGTATTAAAAAGATGAAGGCATAGCCTTCATTGTCATTCCGAGCGAGGCACAAAGTGCCGACGAGGAATCTACAAAATATCGAAAAAAATATGAGGTAGATCCCTTCATCCTGCGGATGTTCGGGATGACAATTTCAAAGGTATAGCCGAAAGAACATTACCGCCTGCTGAGCAGGTGGATTTTTAAGTCAAATTAAAATTGGGATAATCATGGCACTTGAAAAATTCAGCATAGAAGGTAAGGTGGCGATAGTGACCGGGGCAGCCGGCGCATTGGGCGGAAGTATAGCGGCGAGCCTCATAGAGAACGGCGCTGTCGTGATCGGCATGGATATACGATACGACATACTGAAAGAAAGGATGGACAGGCTGACGGCATCCGGTGGGGAAGCAATGGCGATAGCTGCCGATATCCTCGACATGTCCAGTCTGAAAAAAGCGGCGGCGGAAATAATGGCAAGGTACGGTAAAATAGACATTCTCCTCAATATCGCCGGCGGGAACATGCCCGGCGCCACGCTCGGCGAGGAGCAGACCGTATTCGACATGCGGATGGAAGATTGGCGGAAAGTGACCGATCTCAATCTCAACGGTACGGTCTATCCGTCGCTTGTATTCGGTGAGATAATGGCCGGGGCTGGAAGCGGCTCCATTGTCAATATCTCTTCCATGGCGGCTTATTCGGCGATAACCCGTGTTCCGGGCTATTCCGCTGCGAAAACGGCGATTGTGAGTTTCACACAGTGGATGGCGGCTGAACTTGCGTTGAAATTCGGCGACAGGCTCCGCGTCAACGCCATCGCTCCGGGATTTTTCATAGGCGACCAGAACCGTGCCGTTCTTATAAACCCCGACGGATCGCTGACCGAACGCAGCCGCAAGGTGCTCGCAAAAACGCCTATGAACCGCTTCGGCGATATAACGGAACTTAACGGGGCGGTACAATTTTTATGCAGCGGCGCGGCGAGTTTCATTACGGGCGCGGTACTGCCTGTCGACGGGGGCTTCAGTGCTTTCAGCGGGATATGACCGGCTCCGGCTGAAAAGCAGAATAACTGCTACTAACCGAACATACATACAACTACTAACCCAAAACGCATGAAAACTAAAGCTTTACTGACTCTTGTCCTGATTTCGCTTTGTGGCCTGTTCGCGGCTCTTCCGCTTGCTGCTCAAGACGCCAAAGTGAGAGTATCGGGAAAAGTTACGGATCCGGGCGGCAACCCGCTGCCCGGCGCTCTTATCCTGGAAAGCGGAACTTCCAATGCGATTGCGGCGGATGATGACGGCGGATTCGTTCTGAATGTGCTGCCGTCCGCGATCCTTGATGTTACTTATCTTGGCTACTCGCCGATATCTGTAGCGGTGGGAAACCGCACGTCGCTGGATATCGAATTGCAGCAGGACGGAATACTTGTAGACGATGTGGTCGTTGTCGGCTACGGCACCCTTCGCCGGAAAGATGTTACCGGCTCGGTGTCCAGCCTCGACAAAACGATACTCGAAGAGAGATCGGTGACCAACGTTGCCGAATATCTCAGGGGTACGATCGCAGGTCTCAACACCGCCGTTTCGAACAGCCCGTCCGGAGCATCCAGTTTCCAGATCCGCGGACCGAATTCGCTCCAGGCATCCACCTCGCCCCTCATCGTACTCGACGGTGTGATCTACTACGGTTCGCTGAGCGACGTCGATCCCGCCACTATCGAGGCGATAGATGTACTCAAGGACGCCAGTTCGACGGCGATTTACGGTGCCCGCGGCGCGGCCGGGGTGATAATGCTCACCACAAAGCGCGGCAAGACCGGTCATCCGACGATCTCGTTCACCGCCAACTTCGGGTTCACTCAGGTGGCCGACAACGAGAAGGTCTACTCCCCCGAAGGTTATGTCAACACGCGCAAGGACTACCACAAGACCCAGAATTTTTACGCTACGGGAACCGCAAAAAAGCCCGAAGGCTATTATGACAATCCGGCCAGCCTGCCCACCGGTATAACCAAAGAGCAGTGGGCGGCCTACGATCCGGCCTTTTCGGGGGATTATGTCTCCACCTGGCTGAACAGGCTTCAGCTTACCCCGATCGAGGTTGAGAACTATCTTGCCGGCAAGACCATAAACTGGATGGACCAGACGCTCCGCACGGGTTTCCGCCAGGATTACAACGCGACTGTTTCGGGGGGCGCGAAGAGTGTCGATTACATGTTCTCCATGGGGTATACGGACAATAACGACTACCGTCTGGGGAACGAGTGGAATAATGTCCGGATGAGGATCAACCTCGAAAGCAAGATGGCCAAATGGCTTACCGTAGGTACTAACACCCAGATGGGATACCGCAAGACCGACTCCGAGATGGTTGATATGACAAATGCGGTTTATGCAAGTCCCTACGGCAACATGTGGGCCGAAGACGGGCTTATGGAGTGGTATCCTTCGGGCGAAAAGATGGCCCCGAACCCGCTCATGCACACGGACTACAAAGAGGTATTCATCCGCAATCAGACCCTGTTCTCGAACATCTTCGCCAGGATAACGCTTCCTTTCGGCATCGAGTACCAGGTCAACTGGCTGAACCGTTTCGGATGGAGCAAGGATTATTCGTTCCTGCCCGACGTCCTTCCGGGGATCGAGGAGGGCGGCAGGGCATCGCGCGACGACAGCTCCTCTTACGAATGGATGCTCGAGCACATACTCAAATGGAACCGCACTTTCGGCAGCCACCGCATCGACGCCACCTTCGTTGCCGGCGCGGAAAAGAGCCAGGGTTGGGGCTCTGTGATGGGCAACAACGGGTTCTATCCCAACGGCAATCTTTCGTATCACGGCATGAGCGCGGGGTCGAAGCCCACGGTCAGTTCCAACGATTTCGTCCAGACCGGGACCAGCATGCTCGGCCGCGTGAATTACTCGTTCATGGACCGGTACATTCTGACGGCCTCTTTCCGCCGCGACGGCTATTCGGGATTCGGACGCTACGACCCCTACGGTAATTTCCCGTCTGTCGCCGTCGCATGGCGCATATCCGAGGAGGGTTTCTTCCGGAACAGCGTCGTGAACGACATGAAGCTGCGTGCTGCGTGGGGCGTCAACGGCAACCGCGATTTCGGCCGTTATGCCGCCCTGGCGAAGATCACAACGAGCAAGAACATCATCAACGGCGAAACGGTGACGGGCATATATCCCTCTTCGCTGGCAAACTCCGCACTGCAATGGGAGCAGACCGAGTCGCTCAATTTCGGCCTCGATTTCGGGTTGTTGAAGAACAGGATAAGCGGTACCGTGGAGTATTACACCGCTAAAACCACCAACCTGCTGCTCGACCGCACGCTTCCGAACATCATAGGCTACGAGAGCGTTTCGGCCAATCTGGGCGAACTCCGGAACCGCGGGTTCGAGATCACCCTCAACAGCCGCAACTTTATCCGCAGCAACTTCAAATGGAACACGACCTTCATCATGAGCCACAACAGGAACGAGATCGTGCATCTTTACGGCGACATGGTCGATGTGCTCGACAAGGAAGGCAACGTGATAGGCCGGCGCGAGGGCGACGACGTCACCAACGGCTGGTACATAGGCCGCGGCATCGACGATATATACGGGTTCAAATTCATCGGCATCTGGCAGATCGGCGAGGAGGAAGAGGCGGCCAAATACGGCATGAGGCCCGGCGACCCGAAGCTGCTGGATGTGAACGAAGACGGGGTGCTGGACTCCGACAACGACAAGGTATGGCAGGGACGCAACCAGCCCCGATACAGGGTATCCCTCCGCAACGACTTCACCATTTTCAAGCGGTGGAACGTATCTTTCCTGTTTGCCGGCATGTTCGGTTATTACGGAGCCTACACTAACGCCAAGAACGGCCCGGGCAGGTATTACGACCGGCGCAACAACTATGTGAACGACTACTGGACTCCCGATAATCCCATAAACGACCACACGGCTCTGGGTGCGAACGTTTCGTCGTACAGTTTCAATGTCTACCGCCGGCGCGATTTCGTGAGGCTTCAGGATGTTTCGGTATCCTACAGTTTCCCGCAGAAGCTCCTCAAACCGATAGGTGCGGCGGGGCTGAGGCTGAGCTTCAATCTCACCAACGCATTTTCCATCAGCGACTGGCCGTACTTCGATCCCGAGAGCATAAGCAGGATCCCGAGGATATATACGTTCGGTCTGAGCCTTACATTATAAGTAATGAGAGATAATTATTGGGATATTATTTGAAAATTATTTTGAGATGGATTTTGATTTCAGTTGAAGGAGTTTAGCGGGCTGAATGACTGAGAATGAAATCAAAATACGCTCAAAAGAGTTTCAAGGAATGTCTCTAAAACAAAAATCCTATTACTTTAAAATGGACCAATAATTATTGAACATTACTTAATTACGGATACGGATAAAATTTAAAAATACGGAATCATGAGAAAGTCTGTTATAATTTTATGCCTGGCTGCAGCGGCGGCATTATTGTCCTGCGGCAAAGATTTCCTTATGCCTGAGCCTCTTTCGTTCTTTGCTCCTGAGAACTCCCTGGTTGACAAGAACGGACTGGATGCATTGTATCTGATGTGCGACAAGCAGTTGAAGAACGAATGGCACGGCAACTACCCCTACCTCGTCGACGAATACGGCTACACCGACCTCAACGTGATGGCGATGGCTGCGGCGGGCGAGATCCGCAATATGACGATCCAGGTCACCCCGTTCACGGCCGCGTTCAGTTACTGGGGATTGGGATGGAACGGCGTCAGGAATGCGAACGTCGGCATAACGCGCACCCTGATGGCCGACATGCTCACTCCGGACGAGCGTAACGAGTCGCTGGCAAAAGGGTATTTCTACAGGTCTTACTGGTATTACCGGCTGGTCCACCAGTACGGCGATGTTCCCCTGATACTTGAAGAGGTGGCATCTCCCATGCTCAATCTCAAGACCAGCACCCGGATGCGGATACTGCAGAAGATGAAAAAAGACATGGAGTTCGCCGTGCAGCATCTTCCGGTAGAACGTATCCCGGGGACGATAAACCGTCCTGCAGGCGAGATTCTTCTGACCAAGATCTATCTGGCTGTCGGCGAGTTCGACAATGCGGTCCAATCCGCTACCAGATGCATCGAAGACTACGGCCTGTCGCTGATGACCGAGCGTTTCGGCGCGATAACCGACAATCCCGAAAAAGACGTGGTGAGCGACCTTTTCCATGTCGACAACATCAGCAGCAGTGCGAATAAGGAGGGAATACTCATCGTCCAGGAGCGCCTGAACATGGAGGGCAACAGCGAGAACGGGGGTTCCCGGAGGATGCGTACCTACGTACCGTTCTGGACAAGCGCCGACGTGCTTGCCCCCAACGGGAAAAGGGGATGCATCGACGGGAAGAACGTGCCCCTGATCGATTCCCTCGGCCGCGGCACCGGGAAGATAAGGCCCACCAACTACTACCAGTACGATATATGGAAAGGGTGCGGCAGCGACATGAGGCACGCCCGCTCCAACTGGTTCGACATCAAGCGGCTGTGGTACAACAACTCCGCGGCTGGCACATGGTTCAGGAAACCCGTGCAGAGGGAGTTCGTGAAGGACACTTTCAGGTGTTATTTCTCCTTCCCCTATTACAAGGTCTTCGTGAAGGACTACGTAAGGGAGGGCAACAATCCCGACGGCGGGTTTACCGACCAGTACATCTACCGCCTGCCCGAGGCATACCTTCTGCGGGCCGAGGCTTACGTATGGAAGAACCGGCCCGACCTTGCCGCTGCGGATATCGATATTATCCGCGACAGGGCCGACGCCCCCTCGATCGGGGATATTGCGGCCAAGGTCGACATAAACGTCATACTTGATGAAAGGGCCCGCGAGCTTTACCTCGAGGAACCCCGCAAATGCGAGCTGACGCGCATAGCGTTCATCATGGCGCAGGAGAAGCTCAACGGCTACGACCTGGATAATTTCCACACTAAGAATTTCTATTACGACCGCGTCATGGAACTCAACGAGTACTTCGCGGAAAATTACTCCTACGGCGTCACCCAGTGCATCATGGAGCCCTATCATGTCCTGTGGCCGATACCGGACGCGACTATAAAAGCCAATACCCAGGGTGTCATAAACCAGAACAAGGGCTACATCGGAGCGGACAAGAATGCACCGCCCCTGGACACTCCCGTAGACTAAATAATGAACAAAAAAACACGAAGAATGAAAATGAAAAAATTATCAATTGCTTTACTGTCAATAATCTTTGCCGCGATCTCGGCATACGGCCAGAAATACGATATAATTCCATATCCGCAGTCGCTTGTCGCTCAGGACGGGGCGTTCCGGCTGGGAGACGCTGAAAAAATAGTCGTCCCGAAGGGGGACGCCGAAACGGCCAGGATCGCCGCGCTGTTCGCGACCCGCCTGGAGATGACCGCTGGGATCGACATTCCGGTCGTTACGGGCTCGTCCAGGGCAAAAAGCGATGAGATAGTATTCTCAAAGGTCAAGGGCATGGGCCCCGAGGAGTATTCGCTGGACGTAACCTCTCAGTCGATCACGATCAAAGCGGCGTCCCACGCTGGATTCTTTTACGCGGTACAGACCCTCTACCAGATGCTTCCCGCAGAGGTTTACGGAGATGTAAAAGCCGCGGATGCCGACTGGTCCGTCGCGGCGGCGCAGATCAAGGACAGCCCGCGGTTCGAGTACCGCGGCCTTATGATCGACGTCTCCCGGATGTTCTACCCGAAAGAGTACCTGCTGAAACTCATCGACCGCATGTCGGAATTGAAGATCAACAACTTCCACCTGCACCTGACCGACGACCAAGGGTGGAGGGTCGAGATCAAAAAATACCCGAAACTTACGGAGATCGGCTCCACGCGGCCTTCGACCTATCTCGGTGTCTCTCAGCACCACGATCCTTTCATATACGACGGCCTTCCCTACGGCAGCTACTTCTACACCCAGGACGAGCTCCGCGAGATCGTCGCCTATGCGGCCGAACGTTATGTGGAGATCATTCCCGAGATAGACATGCCGGGCCATCTCATGTCCGCCGTCGCATCCTATCCCGAGATAGTTTCCTGCCATCCCGAAGAGCACCACGAGGTGGGCGTACGCGGCTGGGGCCCCCGGAATATGCTGTGTATCAAGAAGGGATCTTTCGATTTCATGCAGGACATACTTCTGGAGCTGTTCCCGATATTCCCGAGCCGTTATTTCCACATCGGCGGTGACGAATGCCCGAAGGAGACCTGGGAAGCGTGTCCGACATGCCGCGCCACGATGGCGGCCAACGGGCTGCAGAACGGCGAAGAGCTGCAGAGCTATTTCATCCGTGAGATGGAGAAATTCTGCAACGCCAACGGCAAGACGGTCATCGGCTGGGACGAGATCATGCAGGGGGGCCTGGCTCCGAATGCGGTGGTAATGGGCTGGCGTGGAGAGAAGCACGGCATGAAGGCCGCAACTCTCGGCAACAAGGTCATCATGACGCCCATCGACGAGGCCTATCTGAACAATTATGAGGAGGACGCCGAGTTCGCCCGGATCGCTTCGCGCGGAGAACTGGACATACGCCGCATCTACGCCTATAACCCGGTGAACAAAGATCTCGACGCCGCAGCTGCTGCAAACATCATCGGATACCAGGTTTCGCTGTGGACCCTCTATATTTACGACGAGAACGATGCCGATTACGCTATTTTCCCGAGGCTGGCGGCGGCGGCCGAGGTTGGCTGGAAGGATTATTCCGAGCGTGATTTCGACCGGTTCATACCGCGCATGCACGCCCAGTACCGGCGCTGGGAAGCGGCGGGGCTTTCCGAGACCGTATGCCAAAGTTATTACCGCCCCAATATCCGCGGGGCGTATAACGAAGCCGGCGAAAGGTACGAGATCTCGCTCGACCTGTTCTATCCCGGCGGCGATATCCGCTACACGCTCGACGAGGCGAAACCCACCCCTTCGTCGACACTCTATACCGGAGATCCCATCGTTCTTACGGGAGACACCAAAGTCCGCGCAGCGGCATTCCGCGACGGGAAGCAGCTTGCCGAAGGGACCGAAAAGAATTTTTACGTGAACAAGGCGACGGGCGGCAAACTGACGATCAACGCGAAGCTCAACCCTAAAGGGCGCAGCGGTGCAAAGGCCACCCTCACCGACGGCTACAAAGGATTCATGGCGCATCTCCATGCATGGGTGGTTATGGACCCGGTGGAGCGCACGGAGATAACCCTCGAACTGAGAAAGCCGGAAGAGGCCGGTTCCGTGAGCTTCGACCTGGGCAACAACATGGTGGGGGTCAAATATCCGGAGTCTGTAAAGGTTTCGGTTTCGGCCGATGGCAGGGATTACACCGTCGTAGGCGAAAAGGGGATCGAATATGTGAACTGGAACAAGTGGCAGCGCCAGCGCCAGGTATTCGAATTTCCGGAGCGGCGTATAAAATATGTCCGCATAGAGCTTCAGAACCAGAGGCTTCCCGGCGGGAAGTACGCCCGCACAGCAATGGATGAGATCGAAGTAAGATAGATTTGGAAAAGACCGCAACAATGGCATCGGGAACAGTACAGAATAAGAGAAACTACATCACCTCTATCGTAATAATCGGGGGGCTGTTCTTCACGTTCGGATTCGTATCGTGGGTAAACGCCATTTTGATCCCCTATTTCAAGATATGCTGTGAACTGACGCATTTCCAGGCATATCTGGTCGCTTTCGCATTCTACATAGCCTACCTTGTTTTCTCCATTCCGGGGTCGATGATCCTGAACAGGGTCGGGTTCAAGAAGGGGATATCCTACGGTCTCTGGCTCCTGGCGCTGGGTGCGGCGGCGTTCATTCCGGCGGCCCTGACAAGGACCTACGGGATATTCCTCACGGGATTGTTCATAATGGGATCGGGCCTGGCCGTGCTGCAAACCGCCGCGAACGCCTATATAACGATAATAGGCCCTATCGACAGCGCCGCCAAGCGCATCAGCATCATGGGTATCTGCAACAAGTTCGCGGGCATAATCTCGCCCCTGATTTTTGCGGCGGTGGTACTTCGCGCCTCCGACAGCCAGCTTTTCGCCGACCTCGATGCCAATGTGATAACGGGCCTCGAGCGGACCGCAGTGCTCGACGAACTGGTAGGCCGCGTGATCGTTCCCTATCTGGGTCTCGCCCTTATTCTGTTCCTTTTCGGAATGTTCATCCGCCGCTCCTCGCTTCCTGAAATAAAGCCGGGAAAGAGCGACGATCCGGGACATGCGGCCGCGGCAAAGAAGAGCGTCCTGCAGTATCCTTACCTGATAATGGGTGCCGTCGCCATATTTTTCCATGCGGGCTCTCAGGTGCTTGCCATCGACACCATTATCGGATATGCCGAGAGCCTTGGCGTGGACCTCATAGAGGCGAAAGTTTTCCCCTCCTACACGCTCGCCTGCACGATGATAGGATACTGTTTCGGGATCATACTCATTCCGCAGGTACTCTCCCAGAAGAGGGCTCTGCAAATATGCACCTCCCTCGGATTGGTGTTCACGCTTCTGCTGCTGTTCGTATCGGGCCGTTCCAATATCCTCGGCCACGACATGGACATATCGATATGGTTCCTGGTCCTTATGGGGCTGCCAAATTCGCTCATCTACGCGAACATCTGGCCGCTCGCCATACGCGACCTCGGCCCCTACACCAACAGGGGTTCTTCGCTGCTCGTGATGGGGTTGTGCGGGAATGCGTTCCTGCCGGTATTCTACGGCATGCTGGCCGATTCATGCGATGTCAGGACGGCATACTGGATCCTGGTCCCGTGTTTCCTCTACCTCATTTTCTTCGCATTCAAAGGTTACAGTATAAACAGTTGGAACAGGGAAAGATCATGAACAGGATAAAGATTTTCAACGGCCGGCTTATAACTCCATACCGCAACCGGGGGATCGGGCATATCGTTATAGAAGGCGGTACGATCATCGGCCTCGGCGAGGGCGATGCGGAGGTGCCGGACGCTGTCGGGATCGATGCGCAGGGAGATTACATCTCCCCCGGCTTCATAGACCTGCACACCCACGGGGCCGGCGGCCACGACTTCATGGACAGGACGGTCGAGTCATTCACCGGTGCGGCGAGGATGCATGCGGCCCACGGGACGACGCTGCTCTACCCCACCACGCTCACCAGCACCGACGAATCGCTTTTCCGCACTTTCGACCTGTATAAAAAGGCCGCTGCAGTAAACGGGCATGGCGCCGCTTTCGGCGGGCTTCACCTCGAGGGGCCTTATTTCGCCCGCAGCCAGCGCGGCGCCCAGGACGAACGCTACCTGCGCGATCCCCATCCTTCGGAGTACCTCGGGATACTCGAACGCTGTCCGGATATCGCACGCTGGAGTTTCGCGCCTGAACTTCCCGGGGCGATGGAATTCGGCAGGGAGCTTGTCAGGCGCGGGATAGTCCCGGCGATAGCCCACACCGACGCGGTATATGAAGAGATAGCCGAGGCGTTCGAAAACGGTTTCCGCCTCATAACGCACTTTTATTCCTGCCTTACGGGGATCACGCGGCGCAATGCCCGCCGTTTCGCCGGGGGCATCGAAAGCGGCTATCTGATAGACGAGATGGACCTCGAGATCATCGCCGACGGGATACATGTTCCTCAACCTCTGCTGAAACTGGTTTACGGCATCAAAGGGGCGGAGCATATAGCGCTCGTCACGGACTCGATGCGTGCGGCGGGTATGCCCGAAGGTGGAACGTCGATACTCGGCGGCATGGACGACGGGCAGACGGTCCTTATAGAGGGGGGCGTGGCGTGGCTGCCCGACGGCACCGGATTCGGCGGAAGTACGGCGACGGCGGACCGGCTCGTAAGGACGATGGTGCAAACGGCGGAAGTTCCCCTGACGGATGCCGTACGCATGGCTGCATCGACCCCCGCACGGATAATGGGTCTAGGCAAAAGCAAGGGAATACTTGCCGCCGGCATGGACGCCGACATAGTGATCTTCGACAAAAATGTGAATGTCAGCATGACGATGGTCGGCGGCCGGATAGTTTACAAGTTATAATCAATACTCTAATTAACAGTGATAAAAGAATTTTACAAGGACAAATTACGTGTCCGGATATACAGCAACAGGGAGAAGATGGGCGAAGCTGCCGGGAACGCGGCCGCCGATTACATAGCGGAGCTTCTCGAAAAGCAGGACGAAGTCAACATTGTTTTCGGTGCGGCGCCTTCGCAGGATGAAGTGCTGGCGGCATTCGTCTCCCGCGAGGACGTCGACACGACCCGGATAAACCTCTTCAATATGGACGAATATATAGGGATCGGCAGCTGTTCATCCCGGTCGTTCGCCAACTATCTGGAACGTGCGGTGGCTTCGAAAAGGCGGTTCAGATCGGTCAATTATATCGACGGAAGCAATCACGACACCGGTCATGCGATCTCGGAATACGAGGCGCTGCTCATGGAGCACCCCATCGATTTAGTATTCATGGGGGTCGGCGAGAACGGGCATATAGCGTTCAACGACCCGCATGTCGCTCTTTTTAACGACCCCAGGAAGATCAAGGTCGTCGATATGGATATAAAGTGCCGGATGCAGCAGGTGAACGACGGTGCGTTCGGCAGCCTGGCCGAGGTTCCGACGCATGCGATAACCCTCACGATACCGACCCTGTTCGGCGCGGCTAAGATTTGCTGCGTGGTTCCCGCCCGGACAAAAAGCGAAGCTGTCAGAAGCTTGCTCAACGGAGAGGTAAGCGAAAAATGTCCGGCTTCCATACTCCGCCGGCACGATAATGCGGTATTATATCTCGACCCGGAAAGCGCTTCCCGGATTCTCTGATATCCGGAACGCCGGATTTGTATAAATTTGTAGAAGGAAACTTAATAAAATCATATATGAAACGCAATCCGCTTATTTTTCCCGCATTAACGGCTGCGGCCTTTTCAGGGCTCGCACCGGCTGCGGCGGCAGATCCGGCAGACGGATCGCCCGGCGGTAAAAAGCCCCATATCATCTTCCTGATGGCAGACCAGATGCGTTGGGACGCGATGGGATGTGCGGGAAACCCCTATATCCAGACGCCCAACCTCGACGCCCTGGCGGCCGAAGGCAATCTTTTCGTCAACGGTTACTCCTCTGTCCCGAGCAGCACGCCCGCCCGCAGCGCCATCCTGACCGGCATGTCGCCATGGAACCACGGCATGCTCGGCTACGGGAACGGCGCTCTGACCTACAAATACGAGATGCCCCGGATGCTTGCCGGAGAGGGTTATTACACTTACGGCGTCGGCAAGATGCACTGGAATCCGCAGAACGCCCTGCACGGCTTCGATACGGTATTGAGCGACGAGGAGGGGCGCGACGATCCGAAAAGGCGGGACACCCCCGATTTCCTGAGCGACTATCACAAATGGTTCCAGACCAAGGCTCCCGGGCATGACCCCGACATCACCGGCATAAAGTGGAATGCCCACGCAGGCCGGGTTTACCAACTCGACGAAAGCCTGCACCCTACCACATGGACGGCAGAAATGGCGCTCAGCGTGATCGACAACTACACGGTCGACGACCCGCTGTTCCTGATGGTATCGTTCGCCCGCCCGCACAGTCCGTACGATCCGCCGCAGCGTTTTTACGACATCTACGAAAATGCCGAAGTTCCGGCGCCGGTGAAAGCCGAATGGAGCGCACATTTTGCGGACATTGTGCGTGACCCTCTGGAGAGGCCCGAAGCGTGGGCGGCGGGGTTCGACGACGAGTATGTAATGGAATCGAGGCGTCATTATTACGGGTCGGTAACATTTATCGACGAAAAGATCGGCGAGATCGTAGCGGCCCTCAAACACAAGGGGATGTACGACGACGCTTTGATCGTTTTTGTGGCCGACCACGGTGATATGCTCGGCGACCACAACCTGTGGCGCAAGACCTATGCTTACGAGGGTTCGGCCGCCATTCCGTTCATTCTCAAACTGCCCGCATCGTCGCCGCGTGAAGTTCCGGCAGGCAGGAAGATGGAACAGCCGATAGAGTTGCGCGACCTGCTTCCGACGTTCCTCGATGCGGCGGGCTCGGAAGTTCCCGGCGACATGGACGGCCGTCCTCTGACCTCGCTTATAGCGGATGCGGATGCACCGTGGCGCGAAATTATAGACCTGGAGCATGCACAGATTTACGGACCCGAGAATCAAAACTGGTGTGCGCTTACCGACGGGAAGATCAAATACATATGGTTCTTTCCCACCGGGGAAGAGCAGTTGTTCGATCTCTCCGCCGATCCCTATGAGCAGCGCGATCTGTCTGGTGACCGCCGTTACCGCAGGCAGCTCGAGCGGTTCCGCCTGGCGATGGCGGATCATTTGAGCATCCGCGGCGAAGAATGGGTGAAGGACGGCAAACCGATGGTCCGTAGTAAAAAAATATTGTACAGTCCGAATTTTCCCGCCAAAAAATAAACCACCATGCACTAAAAGCGCATGGGTTTCAGAGCGAATGAAATTAAGAGCTTGTTTGGATTTTTCGGTAATGATGCAAAAAGTGGTTGGTAATTAGTCATTCCGAGGGAACTGCAAGGAACGAAGCAGGACGAGGAATCTACCTTATATTCAAACTATTTGGTAGATCCCTCACACGAGGTTCGGGATGACATTTCCTGAATTAGTAGAATCCGGTTTCTACTAATATCTGTTTTATCGCTGTAATATGCAAACATCTCGTTAGTTACACCATATGCCGCCAACCACTTTTTGCATCATTACCTATTTTTCCAACAAAGCCATTTTTCAGCCATTTTTGTTCCATTTTTCACCTGAAACTCGTTACATAGGTACCGCTATGCGCCTCGTTTCAGGTGAAAAATGGGGTAAAAAGGGCAAAAAAGAGCAAGATTGGGAAATTCAAAACAAGCTCTAATTCTTTTCCTCCTTCGCGCCTTGGTCATTGCATGCAAGCATGATGACCCTCGGCTTGGCGTCGGCTCGCCGCTGTCATGTTGAGCGAAGCCGAAGCTGGAACGCCGGCGGCGGTTTAATTGTCATCCCGAGCGAGCCGGAATGTCCGGGATACAGAGTGCCAAAGAGTTTATATCCGGCGACGAGGGATCTACCTTATAATTAAACCAGCATCATTCCACCGTCTTGCAAGAAGGCAGGCCGACGAATCAATCCATAGAAATAGTTATTGAAAGATATCAACATCTTTCAACAATGCCGCGTTCATAACTTTCAATTTTCAATTTTCAATTTTCAACTGATTATCGTGGGATTATTGCTATTTTTACACTCTTGATACAAAGACTCCGATGGCAAAGACCTACAACCCGCAGCAGCGCAACCGCGAATCATACGAAAAAATGTTGGAAGAGGGGGGACTCGTACCTCCCCAGGCGGTCGAGTTGGAGGAGGCGATCCTCGGCGCGCTTATGCTCGAAAAGGACAGCATCATCGCCGTCCAGGAGTTCCTGACGGCCGATGCGTTCTACAAGGAGATCCACCGCACGATCTACAAGGCGATCGAACAGCTCTCGATAGAGCTGAGCCCGGTCGACCTTTTCACGGTGACCGAAAAGCTGAAGCAGGACGGCAAGCTTAAGGCGGTGGGCGGAGCGCCGTTCCTTGCGGGCCTGACCCAGAAGGTCGGTTCGGCGGCCCACGTCGAGTACCACGCCCGCATCATCGCCCAGAAATACGTCCAGAGGGAGCTCATCCGCGCCTCGACCGAGATACAGAAGCGTTCCTACGACGAAAGCACCGACGTTACGGACCTGATAGACTACGCCGAGAGCGAGATATTCAAGGTTTCCGAGGGCCATGTGCAGCGTTCCGTACAGGCATCGGGCGACATCCTGCGCCGCACGATGGAAGCGATCGAGGAGGCTTCGAAGAACGAGGGCGACTTCAACGGCGTTCCCTCGGGTTTCACCGCCATCGACCGCGTCACGCTGGGTTGGCAGCCTTCCGACCTTGTGATCGTCGCGGCCCGCCCATCGATGGGTAAGACGGCTTTCACGCTCTCGATGGCGCGCAACATGGCGGTCGACTACCAGCGCCCTGTGGCCTTTTTCTCACTTGAAATGAGCTCGACGCAGCTGATGATGCGCCTTATCGTGGCCGAATCGGGACTCGATTCGCGCGCGGTGAAGAGCGGCCAGTTGACGCCCGAGCAGTGGCGGCACCTCGAATCGTCGATCAAACCGTTCCAGAACGCGCCTCTCTATATCGACGACACCCCGGCGCTTTCGGTTTTCGAGTTTCGTTCGAAGGCCCGCCGCCTGAAGACCCACAGCAAGATCGAGCTTATCATAATCGACTACCTTCAGCTGATGACAGGCTCGCAGGACTCCAAGGGGAACCGCGAGCAGGAAGTGGCGTCTATTTCGCGTACGCTGAAAGCGATCGCCAAGGAGCTCGAGGTGCCGATCATCGCTCTGTCGCAGCTGAACCGTGCGGCCGAGTTGCGCGGCGGGAGCAAGAAGCCGCAGCTATCCGACCTTCGCGAATCGGGTGCGATCGAGCAGGACGCCGACATCGTGGCGTTCATCCATCGCCCCGAGTATTTCGGCATGAAGGTCGACGAGGACAACATTCCGCTGCCTCCGGGCCTTGCGGAGTTCATCCTTGCGAAGCACCGTAACGGCGCGACGGACACGATCCGCCTGAAATTCCGCAAGGAGCAGGCTAAGTTCATGGACTTCGACGACGACTACGACATGGCCGAGAGTTCGATGAACGGAGGGGTTGGCGGAGGGGGCGAAGGCGGCTACACCCCGCCCCAGCGCTCCAACTATGACGACTCGGATTCACCATTTTAGAACGATGTATTTGTTTATACAACAACGCAGTCGTAGCGCCATAAAAATATTTCAAACACAGCCGCCAGGCTGTGCGGACTCCCCACTTATCGAAAATCGTAAAGCGGAGACGCAGACTAAAATGGGAATCAACCATGTGCGATAGCTCCGCGTTAGCTCAAGGTTGTACCATTTTAGGCAAGCCGGAGTAGATTTTCGATGCGTGGGGTGGGTTTTTGCTACTTTTTGCCCATCAAAAAGTAGATAAGGAACGCATAATTCATAACTTACAAATGTTCGTAAAACTAACCACAGCCACCATATCGGGCATCGACGCGATGCCTGTGACGGTCGAGGCTACGGTCTCGAACGGTCTGGGCATGTACCTTGTGGGCCTTCCCGACAGCGCCGTCAAGGAGAGCCAGGACCGCATCCGCTCGGCTTTTCTGAACTGCGGGCTGAAGATGCCGGGCAAGCGCCTGGTTGTGAACCTGGCCCCGGCGGATGTGCGCAAAGAGGGTTCGGCGTTCGACCTTCCGATCGCGGTTGCGATCCTTGCGGCGACCGAGCAGATAAGCGACAAACGGCTGGACGAATATATTCTCGCGGGCGAACTCTCGCTCGACGGGGCAGTGAAACCTGCAAAAGGGGTGCTTCCGATAGCCGTGACGGCAAAGAAACTCGGCTTCCGCGGCGTGATAGTCCCGATCGGAAACGTCCCCGAGGCGGCCGTTGTGCAGGGGATCGACGTGATCGGCGCCGAAAACCTTGCCCAGGTGGCCGGATTCCTCAACGGCGTTCTGGATATAGAACCCGCTCCCCACTCGATAGATACGCCCGATGACGATGCCGACCGTCTTTTCGCCGAAGATTTCAGCGACGTAAAAGGGCAGAGCCACGTCAAGCGCGCGCTCGAGATCGCTGCAGCGGGCGGCCACAACGTCATTATGATAGGCGCGCCCGGCTCCGGCAAGACCATGCTCGCGCGGCGCATGCCGGGAATAATGCCTCCCATGACGCTCGACGAGGCCCTCGAAACCACTAAAGTACACTCGGTTGCCGGGAAGCTCGGCTCACAGCGCGGACTGATGCGCGTTCGTCCGTTCCGCGCGCCCCACCACCTCACTTCCCAGGTTGCGCTGATCGGCGGCGGCTCGAATCCCCAGCCGGGAGAGGTTTCGCTGGCCCACAACGGCATACTTTTCCTCGACGAACTGCCCGAATTCGGCCGGTCGGTCCTCGAGGTTTTGCGCCAGCCGATGGAGGAGAAGGGGATTACCGTGAGCCGCGCCAAATACAGCGTCGAATACCCGGCCAATTTCACCCTGATCGCCTCGATGAACCCCTGTCCGTGCGGGTATTACAACCACCCGACGAAGGAGTGCGTCTGCGGGGGAGGAGCGGTTTTCCGCTACCTAAACCGCATTTCCGGCCCGCTGATGGACCGCATCGACCTGCATATCGAGGTCGTTCCCGTGCCGCTCGCCGAGATGTCGTCGGCCGCGCCGGGAGAGCCGAGCGCCGCGATCCGCGATCGCGTGATCGCCGCGCGAAAAATACAGCAGCGTCGTTTCGAAGGATGCGAGGGTGTGCACACCAACGCGATGATGAACAGCAAGATGCTTCGGACTTTCTGCCCTCTGGCGCGCGAAGCGGCGGCGATGCTCGAGACTGCGATGGAGCGGCTGAGCCTTTCGGCGCGTGCCTACGACCGCATCATCAAGGTGGCCCGCACGATCGCCGACCTTGCCGGGTCCGGCGACATCACGACCGGCCACATCGCCGAAGCGATCAACTACCGCAGCCTCGACCGCGAATCCTGGGGCCGGTAGCAACGGCTACGGCGAATTTGATGATAAAGGTGACGACAGATCCGAAACTTTCGGCACAGCGCCACCGTCATTGCGAGGCAAGAATACCAGCCGGTAGCAACGATTACGGCAGATTTGATGATAAAGGTCGCTGCCCGCCTGAATCTCCCGGCACAGCGCCGGCCACAACGGTGGCGGCGGATTTTATTTGTCATCCCGAGCGAGGCAGATCAAATTATGCAACAAAGAGTTGATAGCTGCTATCTGCCGACGAGGGAACTACCTTACATTTAAGAGAGTACAGGTACCGTCATTGCGAGAAACGGAGTGACGAAGCAATCCAGGAAATCGACGATTTGAAAAATTTGGAAATTTGAAAATGAAAAACACATTCATAAATAATTTGTTACTTTTTTGCCCATCAAAAAAGTAAGCAAAATAATACTTACAACCCGACTTAACCATCCGACACCATGAACAACAAAGCAGCAAAGACATTTCTATTCATCGCCCTGATTTTCATGGCGTTATTCACCGCCGCCGCACCGTTCTGCACCATCCCGTTCGCTTCGGTCTACAGCCGTATCGGCGCATCCGGCATCCCTCTGGCGGCGATATACTCGATTCCGGCGCTCTTCGCCCTGATAGCCGTCGGGATAACCTCTATGGCACACCGCAAGTGGCTTTACAAGGGCGACAAAGTGATCGTTATCACCAACATCGCGGTAACGGTGTGCATTCTTCTCCTGGCCGGAGTGAGGCTCTTCGCCGACTTTTCGTTCGACGTCGCGGATGCCGTCCGCCCCACCGCCCAGTTCATAATCATCGTGTCGTCGGCCCTTCTGCTCGGCTTCACGACCGGGATGTTCATTTCGTCGGTCCAGGCCATAGCGAAAGAGCGCAGGAGCACGCCTCCCGCCGAACGGAAACCCATAACCTATCCGCAGATGTTCACGGTTTGCTGGGCTCTGCTGTGCACGCTGTTCATCGGCTTCGGCTTCATATTTATCAACGTGGGCTCGCCGCTCTATCCGCACGACCTTATGTGTAACCTTCTCTACTTCGGCGTGTTGTTCCTTGTCCTGGCCGCCGGAATATCGGGACTGGCCTGCCTGGCGGTCCAGTTGTGGAGCCGGTCGAAGTGGCTCTCGGTGCTGATCGGCGTGATGACTTTCGTGGTGGCGCTTGTCCTGTTCATAACATATATCCATCTGAACGATTACCAGCGCTATCTCCATGATTACTACTACGGATATGATTACGACGATTATGACGACTACGACGAAACGTATGCGGTCGAGGCTTACGACGACTCGTGGCAGAACGAATACGGCTCTGTGGACAGCGTCGACGAACTGATGGGTCCCGACACCGCCGGCGGCGTTTCCGACGCCATAAGGTACGCCGTCAAACACGTGAAGACCACCCACATGGGCGACAATCCGCCGCTGCCGTTCATGCCGTGGATGGAAGACTACGACAATTACTGGGACGGCCAGCGCCCCCGGGGTACGGGCAGTCACGAGTACTGGAAACTTGCCAATTACATCTTCCGCCGCAGTTGTTCGACGGCTCTGATGGAGCTGTTCGACGACTATAAAGGGTTCATCACCATGCTCCTGCCATATGAGAAGTACCGCGACAACGGCTATGAACGTACTGTCGATCTGCTAATTACCTCATACGACGACATGGGCGGCAGCCATAGCAAATTCGCCTCTTTATACAGGATCATGTCCGACGAGAATCTCCCCTACCTCGAAAAGGAGAGCAGCATCCTGAGCTATATTTCGCAGAAGGGCCGCGACGCCTACTATTATGACTACACCGACGGCAGGGCTCTGGACAACACCCTTGCGATTTGGGGCTACTCGTTCTGGGCGCGCCGCTATCATGAGTGCGACGGCAATCCCGAGGACATTTACAATGTACTGACGGCGATCCAGAGCATGTACGGCGGTCCGCGCGCGGTTGCCGTCGAAGAGGTCATCGTCCTGACCGAACCCGACGAGATCGAGTGACGATTTGGAGATTTGAAGATTTGGAGATTTGGAGATTTATGCGAATTAAGTAATTGAGAAAATTTATTTATCCAAATTTTGTTTTTTATCTCCGGTAGGTTTTTTGCGTCGTTCACGAAGATTTAGCGGGCTAAATCAAGGGGGCGAGGTAAAAAAGATGCCGACGGAGAAAAAACAAAATGAATGAATAAATATTTGAAAGTACTTAAGAGTTAAAAAAATAACAGAGTGGCTCACGTCATTGCGAGGAGCCGCAGGCGACGCGGCAATCCAGAAAAACAGACTGGATTGCTTCAGGCTGACGCCTTCGCAATGACGATTAGCCCAACCCTTAATTCACATGATTTGGAGATTTGGAAATGAGTGACGGGGAAAATCATTGACTTCGCCTTCCTCCTCGCGGCTCGGCAAAATGAGCAAGCTACTTTGCCCTCGATCCGCAGCGTCGGTTGCCGTTGGCTTTAGCCAACGGATAAAAGACCCGCAATTTCCCAGGGCTTCAGCCCAAATAAGGAAGCTGCAGACTTTCCCCCCGTGGAGGGTGGCTCGCAGAGCCGGGATGGTTGTCATCCCGAGCGAGTGCGAGCCGGAACGCCGGCGGCGGTTTAATTTGTCATCCTGAGCGTAGCCGAAGGATCTGACCGCGCCGGGAGCGAAGTAAATAGCGGCCTCCTCGCAATGACGGGGGCCGCAGGCCTGCAAAGCAATCTATTCCTACACAAGCGACAGCTTGTGCGCAAATCCCATTTTTCAAAAATCGTGAGCGCAGGCGCCGGCAACGGCCGCGACGGTTTAATAAGCCGTTCAACACTTCATAACGTCAACAATAGAAGTGAGGTTCTTGCCAAATCGCTGTCGTCGTTACGACCTAAAATGGAATTCGCCATGTGCGATAGCTCCGCGTTAGCTCAAGGCGTACCATTTTAGGCAAGCCGGAGTAGATTTTTGGAACATGGGCCGGCTTTTGCTCCACTTTTGCCGGCCAAAAGTGGAAAAGAAATTATACTTTTCTATCTTTGCATCACCGAGTCTCACACGGTTAACTAAATAGGACATATATTTGAATGGTAAGAGTCATCATCGAGGGTACGGCCCTCGGTTGTGATGATGGCTCTGCCTATTCCTTTATGCCTATTTGACGTGAGACTCGGTAGGCAACCGGGGGCTCTTTTTTTAGAAGGGCCTGATGTCTGCTAACCAATCTCTTTCCGACAAACTCAGAACCGTTCCGCTTTTGCGGGCGCTGGTCCCGATGATGCTTGGTATCGTTGCCGGAGCGTTCATCGTAATTCCCGTTTATGTATGGATTATCGCGGCGGCTCTCTGCGGAGTCATGGCTTTCCTGGGACGGCGTCAGAACATCGCGATCCTTTACCTGAATCTTACGATTTTTTTCTTCGGAGCGTCGGCGATGTGTGCGCACACACCGAAATCTGTCATTCCGCAAAACGGCGAGCGGGTTTGGCTCGAAGTGCAAATAACTGATAATCCGGCGTATCGCGGCGGTGTGCGCGCACACGCATCCGCAGTGGCCGGAAGATGGAAACCCGAGGGTGGAAAATGGGACTACAGCGGCGAGAAACTGCTGGTTTCATTCGACACGATGTACCGTTTTTCACCGGGCGAGAGGCTGATTTTCAGGGGCTACGTCAATCCGGTGAGCGACACGGCGAGCAGCTACAGCCGCCTGATGCTGGCCCGCGGCTACACCGGAAGAACTTATATATCAGAGCATTCGCAGGTTGTGATGTCGCCCGTGAAGAGCAAAAGTTTCGCCGCCGGGATCAAGAAAATGCAGCGCGGGGCGACCGGAAGACTCCTGCGGCTGAAAACCGGTCCGGACGAAACAGCCGTTGCGGCGGCCATGACGACGGGCGACCGCATCGGCATAACATCCACGTTGCGAACCTCTTACGCCCACACAGGAGCGTCGCACCTGCTGGCGGTTTCCGGCCTTCACGTGGGGATAGTTTTCATGTTCGTGAACATCCTGCTATATCTTTTGCCGCTTTTCCGGCGGGGTCATATCATCAAGAACGTGCTGGCTGTCATCATTATATGGCTTTACGCAGCGCTGACGGGCATGTCGCCGTCGGTTATGAGGGCGGCATTTATGTTCACCGGAGCGCAGGCGGCTCTGGCTATGTCGGCCACCCGCAGTCCCGTAAATATCATGTGCGGAACGGCCCTGATCATGCTTGCAATCGCCCCTGGGATGCTTTTCGACATCAGTTTCCAGTTGTCGCTCATCGCCGTCGCGGCTATCATGGCGTGGTTCAACCCGCTTTACAGGCTCGTTGCAAGCCGTTGGAAAGTGCTTAACGCAGTGTGGGCGGTACTGATCGTGGGGCTGACGGCATCGCTTGCGACAATGCCTCTTGTGTCTTACACTTTCGGGGTCTTTTCGCCCGCAGGGATAGTCCTGAACCCGGTTGTAATCCTGACGGCGAACATCGTCGTGCTGTCCTCGCTCATCTGGATAATCATGCCCATACCGTTCCTGGAGCCGGTTTTTAGGTGGTTAGTCGGAGGGCCCGCATGGATCCAGAACAAGGTCATCGGGCTCGTCGGCGCCGTTCCGGGAGCAGCCGTCGAATATACGCTGCCCCTGGGGTGGGTCTTCGCCGTTTACGCGGTTATGATTATCTTTACAGCATGGTTTTATTCACGCACTCGAAAGGAAGAACCCTTTAAAATACCGCTATGAGCGACCTCGAAATACTTTTATCCGACGATTTCCGCCGTTCGGTCGAGGAGAACCTCGGCCGCGATCCGGTGCGCATAGCGCTGGATAAAAAGCTATTGCATGCATCGCTCGTGGCGTCGCAGGTTAAGTACCTGCAGCGTGCCGAACGCAAGCTGCCGTCGTATTTTGCCGCCCGGTGCGTGATCCCTCCGCTGGCTTTCGAGCAGTCGTCGGGCGAGGAGACCGCCGCGCGGAAAAACTACTCCGGATCGCTCTGTATCGACCTCACATGCGGCCTGGGCGTCGATTCCTACTGGTTTTCAAAGAATTTCGGGCTGGTCATTGCCGTCGAGCGCGACCCGGAACTCGCCGCCATCGCGCGCGAAAATTTCCGCAGGCTCGGAGCAGAAAATATCGAGGTGGTGAATTCGTCGGCGGAAGAGTTCCTTGCCGGTTTCAGCGGTGCGGCCGACCTCATCTACGCCGATCCCGACCGCCGTAACTCCCAGGGTAAGAAGATGGTCCGGATCGAAGATTGCTCGCCCGACATTGTCGCGCTGCTGCCGCAGATATACCGCAGCTCACCGCGCCTGGCCGTAAAACTCTCGCCGCTGTTCGATGTTTGCGAGGTTTTTCGGGTGTTCGGACCGGAGACGCGCGCCGAGGTGATTTCGCTCGCAGGGGAGTGCAAGGAGATAATAGCCGAGGTGTCCGATGAGATCGATACTCCGACGATCAGGGTCGCGGCGATCGGTCTGGGAGAGGAGGAATATATCTTTCTGGGAGGGCTGACGCCTGAAACGGCTTTTGCACCGGAATCCTATAAGTGGCTTGTGGTGCCTGATGTCGCGCTGCAAAAGGCGCGGCTGGCACAGAGGTATTTCGTGGAGCGGGGCATGTGGATCGACTCCGACAACGGCTATGCTTTTTCAGTGGAGAAGCCGGAGAACATCATGGGCAAAGCGTTGGAAATAAAATCGATGGAGCCTTTCGATCCAAAAGGCCTGAAACGCCGCCTGAAAGAGGAAGGGGTGAAAGGCATCGACATTATGAAACGAAATTTCACACTCCCGGCGGCTGATATCGCCCGCCAGTTGGGCGTGCGCGAGGGCGGCACCACGGCCATCGCCTTCACAAAAGCTTCTGAAAATCTTTGGCAGATATTTGTTTAATCACGAAACCAGGCCGTTTTCGTCAAAAATGGGTAGATGCAAGGCTTGCGACGGAGTTGAAACCGCAGCATACATGAGGTATGTGAGGATTTCAACTCCAAGCGTAACGCAGCAGATGCCCGTTTTTCACGAAAACTATCTGACAAACCTGTAATAAACGCCAAGAGGAAGATCTTTTCCGCTTTTATCTGTGAAATACAACTCGCCGAACTGCTCCCGCGCCGGAAAGCCGAAGAGTTGGCGCACCGCCGTCCGGGCCAGCAGAGCCGACAACCCCATCGAATAGAGGTTCAGGACCAGGAAGCCGTGGGGTTTCAGAAGCCTTGCGCAGAGCGACAGCATCTCGTCGATATTTTGCTCCAGAATCCATTTTTCGCCGTCAGGACCGCGTCCGTAAGCGGGCGGATCAAGGACGATGCCGTCGTAAAGCCTTTCGCGCTTCACCTCGCGGCGCACGAATTTCAGCGCGTCGTCGACTATCCAGCGGATGCCGTCCAGCCCGCTCAACTCCATGTTGTCGCGCGCCCAGCTGACCGTCTGCTTCACCGAATCGACATGCGTTACGTCGGCTCCGGCGCTCCGGGCCGCCAGCGAGGCGCCCCCCGTATATGCGAAAAGATTCAGCACATGCGCCCCCTGACCGCCGTCAGGAATTGATTTCAGCGTGTCATATATGAAATTCCAGTTGGCGGCCTGCTCGGGGAAAACGCCGACGTGCTTGAACCCGGTCAGCGCCAGGCGCATCACGAGGTGCATATCCTTATAGTCGTAGCGCATAGTCCAGCGGTCGGGCATTTCCGGTTTAGACATCCATCGACCACGGTCGCCTGTGCTGTCATTAATCCGCTGTCGGCGTTCCGACCGCTCATCGCTGCTTCCGTCGCGTTGGAAAGTTGCGTCGGCCAGGCGCGCCCAATCCTCATCGGAAAGGCTTTTGCGCCAGATGGCCTGGGGTTCGGGACGCGCCGTGACGCGGCCGCCGAAACGTTCGAGCTTGGCGAAATCACCCGAGTCTATCAACTCGTAATCTGCCAGTTGCGGCTGCAACAATTCAAGTCCTTTCATCATAACACATTTTATAAGGTAGATTCCTCGTCGCTGTGCTTCCCTCGGAATGACGTATTTGGAGTCCCGTCGTAGTATATCAATTTCATTTCGCAGGCAGCGCAGTCGAAATCGAGGCGGTAGCGGACGTGGCCATGTGTGAGCCACAGGCCACCCTTCAGCTTAGGTTTTTCGAGCAGGCACTCGCCGATTTCTCGCCGGATGCAGTAGCGGGTGCGCATCACCGTCTCGCCATCCATCGTAGGGCACAGGTCGAGGCCGGGAGTGATCTCAGTCACGCCGTGGTCGCAGTAAAACAGTTCGGCAAGGCGGTTGGTGACGTTCTCGTGCGCCATGACTTTCGTGCGCGGGAATTTTGCAGACATATCCTCAACGGCCGGATTACGTTCCGGGACGAGCTTTTCGCGCGCTTCAAGCAGTCTCTGCAGCCCCTCGCGGCGCAGGTCGGCAAGCATGGACGAGGGCACGAAAAGCACCTCGCCGACAACCGCAACATCTGTCACCTCAAAGATCGTGTCGCCGCTCTTCGAAAGCTGTTCGCACAGCAGGACCGACATCTTTTCCGGGTTTTTAGGTTCATCGAACGCGCCTGCCTGCGAAACGACCGCCGAGACCCCGGTCTCGTCTGTAAAAGTGACCGAAATGCATTCCTGCGACATCGCGGCATCGGCCCGCACAGCTATCCTGCGGCGGGTGCGGCTGCGTTCGAGGGCGCGTGTGAAAGCGTGGTCATAGTTGCGGTAGACCCCGGTTCCGGGCGTCAGGCCGTCGGTGCGGTTCGGGAATATGCGACCATCTTCAACTTTGTTCACATTCGTGCCAAATAATCCGCTGCCGCCGTTGCCGCCGCTGCCCGCGAAAAAACATATCCCGTCGCCGGGTGCAAGGGTTTCCGCCGCGCCTTTCAGAGTGAACCATCCGGGGCCGGTTTTGTCGACCCGGCCGACCGGGGCGCCGACAGATTTCGGGGTATCGAACGACGCCACTCCGCGAACCGCGCCGTTTAAAAAGTAGTCGGTGGCGCCGCGCGTGAAACTTTTCGACGGGTCGGGGGTAAAATCGGGCGTGCTCGTACCGGCCGACGCTCTCTGCAGGTGCGGACGGACGGCCAGAGCCTTGTCGAGTATGCGGCGGTAGTGGCTGACGGTGTTTTTGATGTATGATGAATCCTTCAGCCGCCCCTCGATCTTGAACGAGGTGACTCCCGCGTCGAGCAGTGTCGAAATGTGCTTCGAAAGGTCCATGTCGCGCACCGAAAGCAG
>JAVBRO010000035.1:0-56266 GCA_031547885.1 Rikenellaceae bacterium | reverse complement strand
CTGACCGTCGCTATCCGTTAGCAGTACCTGATCGAAGCTCACCGAGGAACCTTCTTCCTCTTTAAGACGGTGAACATAGAGCTTCCGACCCTTCTCAGCCTTGAACTGCTGACCTGCTATCTCTACAATTACGTACATGTTTGACATGAAATTGGGATGCAAATATACTCCTTTTTTACTTCGGCGCAAACAAAAGTGCGGAAATTTTCATAAACAACCGTTTATCGCCGTGCTTTATATAATGGATTCCCGAAATTTTCGTTATTTTGTAACGATTTAATGTCTTGATGAGGATACCATGCGCATAACCAACAAAATAATTCTTCTTTCATCTTTCATCTTTCATCTTTCATCCGCTCTGGCGCAGACGGTGTCGGAGATCCCGATACAGTCCGGAGAGAAGTGGTGGGGGATTTTTGCAGGAAATTCACCCGCACAGCCTTTTCCCGAGCCATTCTATGTCAACACCGCACTGCTTGACAAGGGCGGATTCTCTACGGGATACCTCGTCTCTTCGGCCGGACGCTACATCCAGTCCGACGCTCCGGCCGGGATAACTTTCGACGGCAAAAAATTCATGATAACGACCGACGGCGCAAAAGTCAGCGCCGAAAAAAGCGGACGGACGCTGCGCCAGGCTTATCTTGCGATGCATCACAGCGATTTTGAGGGCGGCAGCCATTTCCCATCACCCGAACTGTTTACCCGACCGGTGTATGGAATCGAGGATGGCCGGGGATTTTTATGCACCGCCGAAGGCGCTGTATTCTACGCCAAAGCCCTTATGGAAGAGGGATTTCCGCCAGGGATAATCGTCCTGGGCGAAGGATGGCGCAAGGGCTCCGGATACGATTTCGACAGCCGCTGGTTCCCCGACCCGGCGGCTTTAATTGCCGAAATGCACGCTTTGGGGTTCAAGGTAATGCTTACTGTAACGCCATACGTGGCAGCATGGGGGCGTGATTTACACACCCTCGCGTCGCACAACATGCTTGTGAATGAGGCTCCCGGAAAGCCGCTTATTATGTCGGGACCGGAAGGTTTTTTCGCGGCGCTCGACCTGGCCGAACCCGCGCAGGCGCAGAGTTTGAAAGAGGCCTTGAAGGGGCTGCAGCAGACGTGCGGCGTCGACGGCTTCCGCTTCGACTGCGGCGCGCTCATCGAACGCATTGCGGACAACACGGACTATGCGAAGAAATATCTGGCAGCTGTGCGGGAAACGGGCGCGGAATTTGTCTTAGCCGAATTCCGGCCGGGAATGCCGCAGTTCCAGTCGGGATATGTTTCGTCCATAAGGAGTTCGGCCCGCGGAGAAGCCGGGTATATACAGGACGTTCTTACGGCAGGATTGGCGGCAGGGCCTTTTACGCAGGTGCTGCCCGGTTTCGAAACACTCGCGGAAGCGGACGAAAAGGCGGCCGTCAGGTACGCGCTGATGCAGGCGGTGATGCCTGTTGCCGACATTCCCTTCGAGCCGTGGAAATACCCTTTCGCGGCGGCCGAAATGAAACGGGTGATCGCTTTCCGGGCGTCGCTGTCGAAATATATGGCAAATGCATGCGCCGAGGCGTGTAAAACCCTCGAGCCGATCATCCGCCCCATGGAATACATCTTCGCGGGCGACGGGTTCGCCGACTGTACCGACCAGTACATGCTCGGCGACAAATACATGCTCGCACCCGCCGTGGACGACAACGCCAAACGCCTCGTCAGGCTCCCCAAAGGCACCTGGCGCGACATGAACGGCAAGAAATATAAAGGACCACTGGTCCTCGAGGCCGAAACCGACGGCTATAAAATGGTTTGGTTCGAGCTGCAATGATATTTTTCGCTACCTTTTAAAAAAGGTAGCACCAAATTTTTAGAGAAACATTGATTTACTTCAACACAACATCAAAGTAAATCGCTGGCGGCGTTCCGCCAATCTTTTGGTTACTTTTTGATTTGAAAAAGTAACATTAAAAAGAAAAAACGAATTGCTATGGAAGACGGAAAGTATTTGAACGGGCAGCAGAGGGAGTACCTCGTGCCGAAGGCATACAATGCGGCTCTCAGGGCGGGGGCGGCGATACTCGACGTTTACAGGCGTAAGGGGGACTATGAGGTCGACCTGAAGCGCGATCAGTCGCCCATCACGCTGGCCGACAAACTGGCGCACACCGTCATAAAGGAATACCTGGGGCAGACCCACATCCCGCTGCTGAGCGAGGAGGGGCGCGAGATGCGTTTCGACGAGCGCAAGGATTGGGACATGTTCTGGCTGGTCGACCCTCTGGACGGCACCAAGGAGTTCATCAAGGGCAACAACGAGTTCACGGTCAACATCGCGCTGGTGGTCAACAACCGCCCGGTGGTCGGGATCATCTACGTTCCATACTTCGAGAAGATATATTTCTGCGAAAAGGGGCACGGATCGTTCATGAAACGGGATGTGAAGCCCGATCCTGACGCCGAGCTGACCTATGAAGAGGTTTTTGCCGGGGCGGAGAAGCTGCCGTTGAAAAAGGAGTGCAACACTCCGATCCGCATAGGCGTGAGCCGTTCGCACAAGACGCCCGATACTATGGAGCATATCGACCGCATCAAGGTGAAATACCCCGATGCCGTGCTGGTCGAGCAGGGGAGTTCCTATAAATTCTGTATGCTGGCCGAGGGCGAGATAGATTATTATCCCCGCACTTCGAACACCTACGAGTGGGACACCGCGGCCGGGGAGATCATCCTTTCGGACACCGGCGGCACTACCAAATCACTGCCTGACTTCGGCAAATTCGCGTACAATAAGGAATCGCTGCTGAACCCGTGGTTCGTCTGCCGGAGCGGAGCCTTCCGGGAATAATGGTTAATGATGGTAATGATAAATAATTGTTGTAAAATTGATTAACCATTAATTATTGTAGCAGCGTCAGCACCCAGTCGCGGATAGAGATGAGGTGCACCAGGTCGGCGAGGCAGAAAAGCACGACGACCACCATGAACCACTTCAGGAACCGCGCTCCCCAGCCGATGGCGTAGTGCGATGCCAGGAAAGCGCCCACCATGTTTCCCGCCCCGTGTATCAGCCCGTACATGTAGTTCACCTCGCCGTTGAGGATGAACACAAGAAGCGAAAAAGGCACTGAAACGAAAATTATCAGTGCCTTTATTACATTGGATTTCACTATATTGAGGCCCAGCATGCCCATCGTTGCCAGCAGGATTATATAGCCTACTCCGACGAACATATAGCCGCTGTAGAGCCCGATAAGAAAAAACACGAGGTAGTGCACAGGTTTGATCTTTTCGATCGATTCGCCGCTGCGCCTGAGCAGCCGGTCGCCCACCACCGAGAATACGAGTACCCCCATCAGCACCACCGCCAGGCATATCTGGAAGATGCGGTCGTTGATAGTCACCGCGATCTGCGAACCTATCACCGTGCCGAGTATCGACGGGATGGAGAGCCGGATGCCGCTGTGCCAGTCGAGGAGCCGCTTCCGCGTGAACGTAGCGGTCGACGAAAGGTTCTGCATTATGATGGCGATGCGGTTGGTGCCGTTTGCGACCTGCACCGGCAGCCCCAGGGCCATGAATATCGTCAGCGATATGACCGTACCTCCGCCAGCCAGGGTATTTATGAAACCCACGGCGACGCCCGACAGGACGAGGATGGTGATTATGCTGAGGTTAAGGTCCAAAATGGAGGATGCGATTTGAAAGAATCCGTACAAAAATAGTGAAAGCCGAGCGCAGAATGTCGAACTTGTTCGGATTTTCTGCCGAGGCGCATCCTATTTTGGCACAACTTTGTTGTGCAAAAATAGTTAAATGCCGCCTATTTTCGTAGCTTTGTGCGAAACTACGGTAATTTTTTTTTCAATGATTCACGCAGGAAGGTACCACGAACTGACGGTAGGCAGGATTTCTGATTTCGGACTTTATCTCACCAACGAAGAGGGCGACGAAGTGCTGCTGCCCAACCGTTACGTCTCGCTAAAGGACCAGGTGGGCGACACGAAGAGGGTCTTCGTCTACCACGACTCTGAAGACCGCCTCGTCGCGACTACCGAAGAACCCGTGGCCATAGCAGGCGACATAGCTCTGATGCAGGTCATCGACAAGAACCTGCACGGGGCGTTTCTCGATTGGGGTCTGGCCGCAAAAGACCTTTTCCTGCCCAACCGCAACCAGCAGGGCGGGGTGGTCGTAGGCCACAAATACCTCGTCTACCTCTACGAGGACTCCGTCACGGGCCGCTGCGTCGCCTCGATGAAACTTAAAAGCGTCGTCGCGAACGACGAGATAAGCGTCGTGCCGGGCCAGCAGGTCGACCTGATCGCCGCGTCTGAAAGCGACATCGGCTGGCGAGTGATCGTCAACAACCGCCACTGGGGGATGCTCTACAAGAACCAGCTCTTCTCGAAAGTCCGTACCGGCGACCGGCTGACGGGTTTCGTGAGGCGCGTCACGGAGGACAAACGCATCGACGTGGCCGTGCAGAAACAGGGCTACGACGAGGTGAAGGACGCCGCCGAACGCCTGCTCGCACTGATCAGGCAGGAGGGAGGATGGCTTCCCATAGGCGACAAAAGCACCCCGGAGGAGGTGGCGAAACTGACCGCAATGAGCAAAAAGGTCTTCAAACGCGCCCTGGGAATGCTGATGAAGCGCGGCGACGTGGCCGTCAGCGACACCGAAACCAAACTTATAAAGTAATTACGAATTAAAATTACGGAAGTACCGCATTCGTAATTCGTAATTCGTAATTCGTAATTGTATGAAGGCACTGAATACAGCAGAGCGGGTTTCACACCGCGATCCGAGCGACAATTTCGTCTTCCAGCGTTCGCTGCTCGCATACCGCGAGGCGGCGGCGCGGGTCGGCGGCAATGTCCTCGAGATCGGTACCGGAAGCGGATACGGCGTCGAGCTGATCTCCCCTGCGGCGGCTGTCTTCGTGACCGTCGACAAGCATGCTCCCACGGGTTTCGACGAATTCGGCAACGTCAGTTTCCGGCAGATGAAAGTCCCGCCGCTCGGGTTCCCGTCCAACACTTTCGACTGGGTCATCTCGTTCCAGGTCATCGAACACATAAAGGACGATTTCGCGTTCCTTGCCGAGGTGAAGCGCGTTCTGAAACACGGCGGGAAGTTCATAGTCACCACTCCGAACGCACGGATGTCGCTCACTCGCAACCCGTGGCACGTGCGCGAATACACCCCCGGCGAATTCACCAACCTGATGGAGTGCCATTTCGACAGGGTCGAGGCGCTCGGGGTCTTCGGCAACAGCAGCGTGATGGATTACTACGAGAAAAATCGCGAAAATGTGGAGAAGATAGCGCATCTCGATCCGCTGAAACTGCAGCAGAGGCTTCCGCGGTGGATGCTTCGCGGCCCCTACGACGTGGCCAACCGCGTGAACCGCCGCCGTCTGCTGAAAGATAACCGTGAACTCACGTCAGGCATCACCATCGACGATTACCGCCTCGCCCCGGTCGGCGACCAGGCGTTCGATCTGTTCTACATCGGCGAGAAAATTTGAAAAAATCATGAATCATGATTCTCTGATATCCGTTATCGTTCCGGTTTACAACGCCGAAAAATTTCTGGCGCGGTGCATCGATTCACTGCTCGCGCAGACTTACCATAATATAGAGGTTATCCTTGTCGATGACGGTTCGCGCGACGGCAGTCCGGCCATCTGCGACGAATACGCCGCCCGGGACAGCCGCGTCAGGGTAATCCATAAATCCAACGGTGGGGTTTCGGCCGCCCGCAACGACGGCATCGACGCAGCGCGCGGGGAGTTCACGGCGTTCTGCGACAACGACGATTTCTACGCCCCGGGCATGCTCGAAAGACTGTTAGGGATCTGCCTCGACAACGATTGCGGCATCGCCCAGTGCCGTCCGGCCAAAGGGAGTGCCGAAAGCCTGCCGACCCCGCCGCCGCAACCCGTGAAGGTCTTTACAAGCCGCGAAATTCTCGAGTCGTTCTACACCGAAGCCACCATATACTGCTGGGATAAGCTCTACCGCCGCGCGGTCTTCGACCATGTGCGATTCCCGGTCGGCTCCTATACCGGCGAGGATGTGATGGTGGCGCACCACGCACTGCTGGCGGCGGGACGGGTGGGCGTGACATGCGAAAAACTCTATTATCACTATATCAATCCCGGCAGCGTCATGAACCGCGGCTTCGATGTCCGCTGGGCTTCGGGCGCGCTGGCCGACCGCGCGGAGTTCGCCCGCCGCGCGGAGCTTCCCCGCCTGCTGGCCGACACGATGGCGAAGAAAGTCTATGAAGAGGGTTACCTGCTGTTGATGAACCGCCGCTACAATAAAGACGCGGAGTCGCGCAAAGCATTCCATAAAGAGCACCGGCATCTGTTCAGGCTTTCATACCGCGAGGCGATGCGAACTCCGGGAGTGAACGCAAAGGACAAAATCTTTATGACGGTCCGACGCTATGCGCCGTTTGTTTCACACCTCTATAACTGGGTGAAGTGGCGCCTCGTACGCGGCGAAAAGAATCACCGCTGGGGCGAGATAAAATAGGTCGGAACGCCGACAGCGATGGCAACGTCGGCAGCGGATTTGATGATAAAGGTCGTTGCTGATCCGGAACTTTCGGCACAGCGCAACCGTCATCGCAAGACAGCAACGGCCACAGCGGATCTGATGATAAAGCTTGTTACCTCACACAGCGCACACGCCCGTGATAATCGAACGGCAGGCCGTTCTCGTAATAATAATGCGGCGGCGTTTTGGATATTGGTCCGTCATGGATGCCCCAAACACTGTGCCCGCCCGCATAGAATGAGAGCGCATACACGCAGTTGTTCTCCATCTCCGTACTGCTCCAATATATCGAGTACACATCCTCCGCATACCCCTTGCCGCTCCTGTGTATCTTCATGCCCTGCAACTCTTCGCGGGTGGGCAGCCGCCATCCGCCGGCTTTCGTCGCGCATGCGGCCTTGGCTTCCGCCCAGGTGTGGTAGACGTCCTCGCCCGGGATGGGTAAATCGTCCGTGTCCTCGGTGAATACCGTCACCGTCCGCCAGTCGGTGTGGCCGCCGTCGTCGGATCTTACCGTAATAGTCGCCGTACCGGGGGCTTTGGCCGTCACTTCGAGTTTCTGTGTCGGGTTGAGGCCGTGGTTGGCGGGAGTCGCGGTGACCACTTCGGGCTTGCTGTTGCTCCAGGTTACGCCCCGGAAGCAGGCCGCGTTGTTATCGTAGTTGCCGTCGTTGGCCCAGGTACCGTCGGGCAGGACATTCCCGCCCATCCAGAACGTCGCGCCCAGGGGAACATGCGGCGTGTATTTGGGGTACGGGCTGAACGCGGCCGCGTAGACCTCCTCAACGATCTGCACGCCCGTCGGATGGAGGAACTCCACCGTGATCTCGCATGTCGCCGTAAAGCCGCCCTCCTCCGTGGTGGCCGTGATGACCGAGGTGCCTTCGCCCATCGCCACGGCCAGGTCGCCCACGCCTTTGGGACGCATGCCCCACGCCCTGACGCTGCTGACATAACCATCCCCGAGATACATACCATAGGATCCGAAGGCCACGTCCTCCAACTGTACCACAGTCGTGTTGCTGCTTGTGATCGTCACGTTCGTGTTGGTTGCGTTTTCGGGATACACGATGGCGTAGAGGCGGGATTTTATGTAAGACCCTCCGGACTCCGCGGGAGCGGGGTAGATATAAAGCGTCCCGGTGAGCGGAGCGCCCGGCAGGGTCAGTCCTCCGGACTCCGAATCGCTATCCAGGCTCGCGTAATTATAGGTACGTTTGAAAGAGGGCATCTCGACGATATTGCTATCCCCCTGCACGTATATTTTTATCCCCGTTACCGGCACCCTCGGCGGAGCGACGGTGATATACCCGCTCTGGGTCCATATCGAAGGGTCGGCCTTTGAAGATACCATGACCTTGAACGCGGTGGAGATAGCTGCATCCGCATTCACGGTCATTTTGCCGGTTTCGTCCACTGTCGCGACACTTTCAGGCACGCTCCAGATCATCCCCTTTTCGGTGGCGTTTTCGGGAAGCACCGCCGCGGTGAACTGCAGGCTCCCGCCCGGCTCCACGGAAAATTCATCCATCGGGGAGATGTTTATGCTTTGCACGGCGACAAGGGTCGTCCCCCCTTCGCTCGTCCCCTTCTGCGTCACGCTGACGGTGATCCCGGTGTCGCCGCTGGAGATGGTGATCGCGGCCGAACGGTCGGCTCCGGTGTAGTTTTCGTCGAGTTCGATGGTCAGTGTAAACGCACCCGCCCCGCCGCTGTACGTCTCCTCACCGTCCAGCAGCAGGCGCAGCCACGAAACGCCGCTTGCGCGGGTCGCGGCACCTGCCCGGGAAACGGCCGGGACTTCGTTTGCAGCATCTTGATCCGGAGAATATGTCTGCGGTGCAGCGCTTGCTTTAGAGCCGGTGGTCTCAGCGACGGAGGCCGTCCATGCCGATTTGGCGGTAAAGGTAAAGCCGCCCCCGGCCTTTTCGTCGGCATATGATGTCTGTGTCAGCTCGCTTTGGTCGGGGAGCACGATCTGCGCTTCGGTCACCGCACCGCAGTTGATGGTAATGCTTTTGCTCTGCTGGGGCGATGAACTGTCCTTCACGGTTACGGTTGCCGTGCCTGCCGCTTTTGCCGCGGTCGGCGTGCCCGCGATAATGCCCCCGGCGCTTATCGCGATGCCCGCGGGCAATCCTGACGCACTGAACGTATAGGGATGGGTGCCTCCGTTTGCGGCCGGAGCGACATTGATTTCGGTTATCGCCGTGCCGACCGTCATTTTCGGAAGGTCGCAGCCCTCATTTGCGGTAAAGGCCAGCGGGGTCGTTACGTCGACTTCGTCGTCGGGACCGTTCTTTCCGGTGTCGCAGGATGTCATTGCGGTCATGCCGAGCGAGAACGCGGCGATGAGCGCCGCAGACAGAAATCTGTTCATATCGATTGGTTTTCAGATAAGACAACGGGGTCGTATATATCTGCAAATATATGCCGGATATTTAACAATCCTGCTTTTATGACGGTCAATGCGTACTTTTATTTATCTTGCGGGTATGAGTTTTTTACGAATTGACCCCGTTTAGGCGTGGCGGGATGTGTGTTTTGTGCAAATGATTGTATATGTTTGTACCGTTATTTTAAACGTCCCCAACATATTGAAACCCCAACAATCAGCATAACTTATAAACCTCGCCGATATAATCAGGTTAATCGCACAGGGAGCAATGAAAAACGTAATTACCAAAATTTGTATCATCACCGTTATAGCAACAACAGGGGTTATGACGGCTTGTGATAAGCAAGGCTCAGACAAAAAAGTAACTGCTAAATATCGATTTACAGGGACGTCTTCAGGTTCCGCCAAAAGTACTATGTCCTGTGCTGCGTCCCGTGCCGTTCAGGGTACGGAAGACTTTACGGAGTTTTACTCAAAACTCGGAGCGAAAAAAGGGGCGTTTACCCCGACGGAGATGGTTATGGCGGTCGGCTATTTGTGCATTGGGCAAGAGCTTGGTATGGGCCCCTCGCCCCGCCTTATAAACAGTGTCGGAAATTCGATAGCGGAAGGTATTGTAATGATTGACCTTGCCAAGCCCATTACTGTGAGTGCAGACGGAATTGAGCCGGGTTTTTATGACTATCTTCAATTTAATTTTAGTGATTCGTATGCAGAAGGAGACGCTGCCAATGACTGGGAAAATCTGGAATGGCTTACTAATATATCTTTCCCGAAACCGGCAGGGATAAATCTGCAGACACACGCCTATTCGTCTATCCCCTCGGGTTCTGCCGGATTTGGATATTTAGATAAATACCCCGGCAATATAACTGTCTTGCTTTCACACCTTCAACCCGTTGTTGTGGACTATAATTGGGGATATTTCACAAAAGACGCCGATCTGCAAAAACACCTTGGAACCAATGTAGGCGGGGTCCATGATCTGTTTTTTGTAGGGGATAAATATATCATAGCGCCCTGCACTCCGGACTGGAAATATTTGAGCGACTTTATCCCTGGCTCCCTGCAACTTGGAATAAGCGGCCCCACTGTTGCAGGTGTTATAATTCCTTTTGAAGGCATCGACGTTCCCGAAGATGCTACGGCTGTCAGGTTTGAAGTGGTCTGGGATATCGAAAACATCGTCGAGTGGTACGAAGGTCCGGACAGCACGACGACAGACGACGATATATTCGTTTTAAGGAACAACTTCTGGGAAGGGTTTTCGCTAAAGGCGGTTATTGAACGGGCGAGTGTTGAACAATAAGAGCCGCCGGTGTTTGAATTGCGCCCCAAAAGTTGGACACTTTTGGGGCGCAGTTCATTTACAGGCCGCGGCTTTTCCTTTAAAGTTTTTCAACAGCCTCTTTTAGCTGGGACATAGCTTTTTCAATGGTGGCGCGGTTGGTGGCGGCGTTGAGGCGGGCGAAACCCACCCCCTCGCGGCCGAAATCGGCACCGCTGTTGAGGCCAAGTCCGGCTTCATGCGAAAGCCACTCCATAAGTTCCTTGTGACCCATCCCAAGTCCGCGGAAATCGAGCCACATCAGGTAGGTGCCCTCCTGCCGTAGGGTTTTCACCGCCGGAATGTTTTCGGCAATGAACTTACGGACGTAGTCTATGTTGCCTTTGAGGTAGACAAGCAGTTCTTCGAGCCACTCTTCGCAGTGGTCGTAGGCCGCGCGCATCGCGATGAGGCCGAAAACCGTCCCGCCGATGACGTGCGTCGTGTTGTACTCCCGGTCCCAATCCGCCCGCATCTTTTCCGAGGTCATGATGCCGGCCGAAGTGGCGAGCCCCGCGATGTTGAAGCTCTTGCTCGGCGCCACGAAAGTTATCGTCCGTTCGGCAAAGCGCGGGTCGAGGGCGGCTATATGTATCTGCTTGTGGGGCGCGAAAACAAGGTCGGAGTGTATCTCGTCGGAGATCAGGATAATGTCGTGTTTGACGCAGAGCTCCCCGATGCGGCGCAGTTCATCTTCCGTGAATACGCGGCCGACCGGATTGTGCGGGTTGCACAGGATCATCGCCCGCGCATCCGCCAACTTGCGGTCGAGGTCGTCGAAATCTATCTCGAAAGTGTCGCCCGCGGGTTTAAGCGGGTTGTTTATTACCCTTCGCCCGCAGGCTTCAGTGATGCCTTTGAAAGGGGGATAGACCGGCGGCTGTATCACCACCCCGTCGCCCGGGGCTGTGAAGGCCTTCAGCGCGAAACCGAGTCCCGAGACCACTCCCGGCGTGAAACGGAGCCACTCAGGCTCGACCTTCCAGCCCGAACGCCTTTCGAGCCAGCCTGTGAGCGAACCTGCGTAGCGGTCGCCGCCCATATCGTAGCCGTAGACGTTATGTTCCGCGCGGCGCCGGATCGCCTCGCCTATGGCGGGCGCGCACTCGAAATCCATGTCGGCGATCCACATCGGAATAACGCCGGGACAGCCGAAAAGTTCCCCGCGCACATCGAATTTCAGGGTATCCGTCCCTGCTCTGTCGGGAATGGTATCAAAATTGTAGTTGTATTTCTGCATATCCTGTCGAAATTTAGGTTTTCGCACAACAAAAGTAGAAAAAACAGGTTACATTTGTGACGAAGAAACAATATTATCATTAAAAAACAAATCCGAATGGGAGATTCCGATTTTAAAAAGAAAGACGACGGCATAGATGCGTTCCAGAAAGACAAGCGGCGCAGGAGGACCGTCACGGTGGAAGCGGTAACGCGCTCGCCGAGAGCAACGTCAGAGAGGCCGGCGTATCAGCCGCGCGAAGATCACGATGACAGAAACCACGATTCCGAGCGTCCGCAGAGACGTTCGTACAATCCCAATTTTTCGTCCGACAATAAGTTCATAGGGGGGCCGCGGCGCGAACATGCGGAGCAGCCCGAACGCGAGTTCAACCGCTGGGACGGCGGACAGCAGGAGCGCCGGCAGCGGGATGATTTTAGCCCGGCAGGCGAAAGGAAACCATACAGTGATCGTCCGTACGAAAGAAAACCTTACGGCGGCGAACGGAGCGACCGTCCGTATGAGAAAAAGTCATACGGGGAGAGGCCCTACGGCGAAAGGAAACCTTACGGTGACAAGCCTTATGGTGAGAAAAAACAGTACGGCGACAAACCCTATGGCGACAGGAAACCTTACGGCGATAAAAAGCCTTTCGGTGCACGCAAGCCTTTCGTGAAAAAAACGCCCGAAGGCGTTATGGATCCGGGCATGAAACCCGAATTCTATCCGAGTTACAACATGCCCAACACCGGCAAGGAGATACGCCTCAACCGCTATATAGCCATGTCGGGCAAATGCTCGCGCCGCGAAGCCGACGAATTCATCACCCGTGGCGAAGTGATGGTGAACGGACAGGTCGTCTCCGAGCTAGGTGTCAAGGTGAAGCCCGGCGACGAGATCCGCCTGAAAGGCGAACTGCTCAGCAACGAGAAGAAGGTCTACATCATAATGAACAAGCCGAAAGGTTATGTCACTTCGGTCGACGACCCGCACGCCGAAAAGACGGTGATGGATATCGTGAAGAACGCCTGCGATGAGCGCATATACCCCGTCGGGAGGCTCGACAAGAGCAGCGTGGGCGTGCTTCTGCTCACCAACGACGGCGACCTTACCGAAAAACTGACGCACCCTTCGCACAACAAACGCAAAGTGTACCAGGTGACGCTCGAAAGGCCTCTGACGAACTTCGACCTGCAGCGTGCGCGCGACGGCATCGACCTCGACGACGGGGTGATAATCCCCGACGCGGTGGATTTCGTAAAGCCGGAGAACCGCAAGGAGGTGGGCATAGAGATACACTCGGGCCGCAACCGCATCGTCCGCCGCATTTTCGAGGAGCTGGGCTACGGGGTCCACAAACTCGACCGCGTCTATTTCGCCGGACTGACCAAAAAGAACCTCAAGCGCGGGCAGTGGCGTTTCCTCACCGACCGCGAAGTCTCGATGCTCAAGTCAGGCAGATATGAATAAATTACGAATTACGAATTACGAATTACGAATTATTTGTTTATCTTTGCCTGCTCAATTGAATAATCAATAATTAGAAAAACACATCATGAAAAAGGGAATTCATCCGGACAAGTACCGAATCGTAGCATTCAAGGATATGTCCAATGATCATGTGTTTTTGACCAGGTCCGCCGTTTCGACAAAAGAAACCATCGAAGTGAACGGCGAAACCTATCCCGTGTATAAGATGGAAATTTCCAACACGTCTCACCCGTTCTACACCGGTAAGATGAAGTTGGTTGACACCGCAGGACGCGTCGATAAGTTTATGAGCCGCTATCAAAAACACTACGACAAGCGCAACGAAGCCAAAAAGTAAGTGGCCGAATCAGGGGGGAGGCGCATTTACAGAGTCCGACCCGCCGTGACTTATCGCTTTCGATACAGAACGCAACCTTTTCCGGGTTGCGTTTTTGTTTATAACCGCAGTATAATTTTGTCCCGTGCAGGTATGCGGGTGCTGTAAATTTTGTACCTTTGTAAGTCGAGTGGTAAGCGGCAACGGATGAGAAAAGCATTGATTTTGACAATTATGGTCCTGATGGCCGGAAGTGCGGCCGCACAACAGGCGCAGTGGGCACACCGGGTGCAAATGGGTGTGCGGGCCGGTGTCTTCTCGCAGGATATGGAACTGGTGCAGTCGGATATCGCGACCGATGCGGTCCTCGGATGGAACGCGGCCCTGGTCAGCCGCATCCTGCTCACACCTGTCGGCGTGAACTCCTCTGTATCTTTCGATATGGCGCTGTACGTCCAGCCGGAAATAGTCTACTCGCAGAACAGCTACAAAATGCAGCCGCCGGGCGGAAAGGTCAGCAGGATAAATATGCAGGATATCGACGTCCCGATCCTGTTGAGTTTTCAGGTCGCCATTGTCAGGATCCAGGCCGGTCCTGTGTTCAATCTGATGCACAAGACCCCGACCAAAGAGGGAGATCTGGATTTCAGTTCCATCAGGCCCACCGTTGGCTTCGGGGTGGGGGCGAGCGTCGACATATGGAAAGGGTTTGTGCTGGACGGACGCTACAACGGGCAGTTCAAAAAACTGCAGGACAATATAAAAATGGGAGATAAACCGGCGCAGAGCGGCACGGCGACCCTGTCGAGCTGGTCGCTGGGACTGTCCTATCTGTTTTAATATGCATCCGACGGGCATTACCCGGTGTTGCAGGAATATGAAAGGTATATCGTTTTTTACCTGTCGGATACATATTACCGGCATTTGCGATGCCGGACTTAATTTATAAACCCCCTCTATCCCCCTTTGACAAGGGGGACTTGCAAAAACAAGTTTTTGCGGGTTGGGGAAATATATGTTTTTGATGTTAGAGAAGGAAATACAACTCGAAGGAGTCGACCCGAGGGAGTTCTATGGGCCGGCCAACGTGAATCTCAATACGATCATCGATCTTTCGCCCAAGGTGAAGGTCATTGCGCGCGGCTCGACCGTGAAGGTACTTGGCGACCAGGGCGAGGTCGAGAAGTTCGAGAAACGGCTGCACGGCCTTATCGACTATTTTCAAAAGTACCACCATATCTCGAAAGAGGTCGTCAGGCAGGCTTTCGGGGCGGTCGGCGTGGATGGCTCCAAACCGGCGGTCGAGGGCGACGTGATCCTGTTCGGCACGGGCGGAAATATCATCCGCTCCAAAAGTAAAAACCAGAAGAAACTGGTCGATTCGGCCGAAGAGCACGACCTGATGTTCGCCATCGGTCCGGCCGGTTCGGGAAAGACATACACGGCCATCGCGCTTGCGGTGCGTGCGCTCAAGGAGAAACAGGTGCGCCGGATTATCCTGACGCGCCCGGCGGTCGAGGCGGGCGAAAAGCTGGGTTTCCTGCCCGGCGACATGAAAGAGAAGCTCGATCCCTATCTCCAGCCGCTTTACGATGCGCTCAACGATATGATCCCAGCCGGGCAGCTTGCCAAGTATATGGAAGAGGGGACGGTGCAGATCGCGCCGCTGGCTTTTATGCGCGGCCGCACGCTCGACAACGCTTTCGTCATTCTGGACGAGGCTCAGAATACCACCCTGTCTCAGATCAAGATGTTCCTGACCCGCATGGGTCCCACGGCGAAATTCATCGTGACGGGCGACCTGACGCAGATCGACCTGCCGCGTGCGTCGGATTCGGGGCTGCAGAGGGTGCTCGACATGCTGCACAGGGTCAAGGGGATCGCGGTGGTGAATTTCGACGAGAAGGATATCATCCGCCACCGCCTGGTGAAGGATATCGTGAAGGCGTTCGGTAAGGCGGCTGAATCCGGCGAACCGAAAAAGGAAGTTGAAAAATAAAACCGAAGTTATGGAGTGCCCACAATGCAGAACGGAGATAGAGCCGGGTTTCGACGCCTGCTGGAGATGCGGCTGGGGCAGTAGTGATGAAAACGCGGCCGGACAACAGGAAGTTGCCGACGATAGACTGCCGTGCCTGAGGTGCGGTATTCCGCTCGAATTCGAGGGAAATTTCAGGTTTTTCGAGGGCAATCGATGGTGGTGGGCGTTGGGCGGGATATTTCTTGCGAACAGGGAAGCCTTCGATGTTTACAAATGCCCCAAATGCGGCAAGGCAGAATTTTATTTTCCGAACTACGATAGAACAAACAAATAAAGTAATGGAAAAAGCGATAACCAAAACAGATTTCAAGTTCGACGGACAGTCGAATCTTTATGTAGGGAAGGTGAGGGACGTTTACACGATCGACGACTACCTGGTGATGGTCGTGACGGACCGCATTTCGGCGTTCGACGTCGTGCTGCCGCGCGGCATTCCCTATAAGGGACAGGTGCTTAACCAGATAGCGGCAAAGTTCCTCGACGCGACGGCCGACATCTGCCCAAACTGGAAGATCGCTTCGCCCGACCCGATGGTCACGGCGGGGTACAAATGCGAGACCTTTCCTGTCGAAATGATCGTCCGCGCCTATCTGACAGGAAGTTCGTGGCGCGACTACAAAGCAGGCGCACGCGAAATATGCGGCGTGAAGATCCCCGACGGGATGCGCGAACACGAGCGTTTCCCTCAACCCATCGTCACCCCGACCACCAAGGCTGAGATCGGCCAGCATGACCAAAACATCTCGAAAGAGGAGATAATCGCCCGCGAACTCGTCTCGAAAGAGGATTACGAAACGCTTGAAAAATATGCACTCGCGTTGTTCGCATGCGGTTCGGAGATGGCGGCCAAACGCGGCCTGATCTTGGTCGACACCAAATACGAGTTCGGCAAACGCGACGGCGAGATCACGCTGATCGATGAGATACACACCCCCGACTCGTCGCGCTATTTCTATGCCGACACTTACCAGGAACGTTTCGACAACGGCCTGCCGCAGCGCCAGCTCTCGAAGGAGTTCGTGCGCGAGTGGCTGATGGATAACGGTTTCCAGGGGCGTAAGGGAGATGTCGTGCCCGAAATGACCGACGAAGTGGTGGAGAGCATCAGCGAACGATACATCGAGCTGTACGAGCACATCACGGGCGAAAAGTTCCACCGTTCGCAGGCCGATGACCGCCTGCATGAGATAGAAGAGAATATAAAAAACATGATAGCACGTTTGCGGTGAAAAGTACGACTCTGCTGCCTTTGTCTCAAAAATCATTTGGTCATTTACGCTCAGTAAACTCCCTTATGATTTTTATCGACGGCGTTGCATAGCCGCCCATTTGACCGCAAAACAGTAAAATTGAAGATTCGTAATTTCATGAAAATTTCAGAACTCGATCCCAAAACATTGTGGGGGCATTTCTCAGAGATTTGCAATATCCCGCACCCGTCGCACCATGAAGCCGCAATCAGGCAGTACATAGTCGACTTTGCTGCGAAGCACGGCCTCGAATGCAAGGTCGACGGCGCCGACAATGTCATCGTCCGCAAGCCGGCCGCGCCCGGAATGGAAGGGCGCAAGGGCATTGTCCTGCAGGCCCACCTCGACATGGTGCCGCAGAAAAACGGTGACACCCGGAACGCCGGGGGCGGTTTATTCGATTTCGAAAAGGACCCGATCGAAGCTTATGTCGACGGCGAATGGGTCAAGGCGAAAGGGACCACGCTCGGTGCCGACAACGGCATCGGGGTGGCGGCGGTGCTTGCGGTTCTGGAATCTAAAGAACTGAAACACGGCCCCGTCGAAGCGCTGTTTACGGCGACCGAAGAGACCGGAATGGACGGCGCTTTTGGCTTAAAGGCTGGGGAACTGGAGGGTGAAATAATGTTAAACCTCGACTCCGAGACCGAGGGCGAACTCTATGTGGGTTGCGCCGGTGGGATGGATGCAAATATCGAGCTTCCCTATGCGGCCGAAAAAGCGCCGCAGGGCTACAGGGCCGTCCGCATGTCGGTCAGGGGGCTGAAAGGCGGCCACTCGGGCATCGAGATAATCCTGCAGAGGGCAAATGCCAACAAGATACTGTTCAGGATATTGGGGCCGCATCTGGCCAGCGGCGCGCTGCTTGCGTCGGTCGACGGTGGAGGGCTGCGCAACGCCATTCCGCGCGAGGCTCAGGCCGTCGTGTTGGTTCCCGAAAGCAATTATGCCGGATTCTCCGCAGCCGTCGAAAATATGGCTGCGGTCATCATAAACGAATTCAAGGATATCGAGGACTCCATTTCTGTAAATGTCGCCCCGGCGGATATCCCGGCCGAAATCATTCCTGCTGAAACCGTTCGAAAGGTCGCCGACATGGTCTGCGCGTTTCCCAACGGCGTGCTGAAAATGAGCACTTCGATGCCCGGACTCGTGCAGACATCGAACAATCTTGCGCGCGTGGTTTCCGACGGCGGGAGCGTCAAAATGCAGTCGCTGATGCGCAGTTCGGCCAACTCCGAAAAAGATTTCGTCGGCGGGCAGATCGCTGCGCTGTGCCGCCTTGCCGGTGCGGAATGCGAGCTGGCGGGGAGCTACGACGGCTGGAATCCCGATATGGATTCGCCCATCCTGAAGGCTATGGTCAAGGGCTACGAAGAGCTTTACGGCAAAAAACCGGCGATCACGGCTATCCACGCCGGACTCGAATGCGGCATTATCGGCGGCGTCTACCCGAAAATGGATATGATCTCGTTCGGGCCTACGATCTGCTACCCACACTCGCCCGACGAAAAGGTCAATGTTCCCTCGGTGCGCAAATTCTGGGATTTCCTGGTTTATACCCTCGAAAATGCCCCGTCTAAATAGGCAGGCCGGAATGAACGCCCCGCTCGCGAACGGTGAAAAATGGTTCGTGGTGGTAAATCCCACCGCGGGCGGAGGGCGCGGGCTCGTCGACTGGCCCTACATCAGCAAACTATTGCGTGACAACCAGATAATCCACGAATACGCATTCACCGAGCGGCGCTACCACGCTACAGAACTTGCCGTCGAGGCGGTCCTGGCCGGTTTCCGCCATATCATAATAGTCGGCGGCGACGGCACTATCCACGAGGTTGTGAACGGCCTGTTCATACAGCAGGATGTCGACCCCCGCGAGGTGCTTCTGGGCGTCGTGGGCGTCGGCACAGGCAACGACTGGATGAGGATGTTCGGTGTGCCCAAAAAATACTCCGAGGCGGTCCGCGCCATCGTCGAGGGCAATTCATTCATGCAGGACGTCGGCCGCATAACATACCACGAGTCGGCCTACCGCCAGTCGCGCTATTTCGTAAACGGTTCGGGTATCGGTTTCGACGCCTTCACCATCAAGACCTACCATCAGATGCTGGGTCGTTTCCGTTTCGGAAAATGGACATACATCCGCAGCATAGCCAAAGCGCTGGCCCGTTTCAAGGCGACCGGAGTGAAGATGTGGGTGGACGGGCAGGAAACTGTCAACGATCTGGTTTTCAGTGCATCGATTGGCATCGGCAAGTACAGCGGCGGGGGGCTTATCCAGGTGCCGGACGCGGTTGCCGACGACGGACTTTTCGACGCGACGGTCATCCGCCGCATGGGCATCCTGAGGGTGCTTTACAGTTTCAGGGCCTTGTACACCGGGAAGATCTACGATCTGCCGCGTGTCTCGAACCACCGTGGAAGGCATATCCGTTTCGAGTCGTCGCCCGAGGTGTGGCTCGAGGCCGACGGCGAACTGCTGGGCAACACTCCCGTCGAGTTCGAGATAATAGACCGCGCCATCCGCGTCATCGTCGGCCGCGATATCCGCCAGGACGCCGTCCCCGAAAAGGAGGCGGTGTAAACAACTTAAAACTACTTTAATAATGAGAAGAAATCTACTCTTTTGTATGTTCTTGCTCCTGATTACCGGATGTCAGTCTCCTGTGCCCATACCCATATGGGAGGGTGGTGATGTTGCCGTTGAGATAACTTATCCTAATCCGGACTTCTCGTGTTTTGGTGATCACGTTTCAGCTGTCTACGAAGATCCTGTACTGGGAAAGGATTTTAAGGGTAGGATCGAAATCGGGAAGGAAGACCGGGCTCTTTACGGGGAGTATCTTAAAGCCGTATGGGTTAGTGATAAGGATGGAAAATTGTTTGAAGGACGCCTGAATGATGACTTTGAAAGCGAATTCAGGTGTAGCTTGAGCGTCAATACGCATGAGATATATTTTCAGGTTTATGTCGGGACGCAACTTGTCGGAGAACGCAAAATCAAAATAATAAATCAGTTACATCTTACTGCTACAGGCAGTAAGGGCCGAATGGTAGACCTTGAATGGTCGAAGTACGCGGGGAGTGATTTTAATTCTTATTTGATTTATTCCAATAAGGCTGCTGCCCCGCTTACGGAAATAACCGACATAAACACCCTCTGTTGTGAACTTGTAGAAGATGTTTCTCTCGTTAAAACGTTTAATTACCAGGTGGTCGTTAAAACCAAAGATGGTATAAACCCGGATTTGGCTAGTAATATATCCCGGACGATCTCCGGAGATTTTTTACAAATATCGGGATTTGTCCAGAAGCTGATAAAGGACCCTGTAAAATCGGTGTTTTATGCATTGCTTAACGCAGATGACTGGACGGAAAACTACGGGGCCGGAGGGATAGCGGTCATAGATTATAACACCATGGAGATCAAGTCAATTATGATGGGAGACACCCGGATACATGACATGGATATCTCTAAGGACGGGAATTATATGTATGTTGTCCACTATAGGGAAGATAAGATTACCAGGCTTAACCTTAATAATTTGTCGACCAAAATATTCTATCCCGATACAGGAGGCTGGGGGCATCACAGGGTTATAATAGGTAAAAATGGTAAATTGTATTGCCACAGGCGTCCGCCAACCTCGGGAGGCACGCCGATTTATATGTATGATTCAGATACCGGAAACAAGCTCGGAGTGTCGGGAGATTACAGGCATGGCTATATGGCATACAATTACGATTACGATATCATATATAAAGACGATAGCAATACCACTGCGCCAGCTATACATGCCCTGGCCGGTAGCAGCTTTTCCAAATTAAGCAGTCAACCGGGAGAGTGGATGGGAATTACCACGTTTCCCATAAAAGTAAGCGAAGATTGCAAATATGTATTTTGGAATAAATATCAATTTGACAGGAATCTTAATGTGATGAGGAAATTGGACCGTCCGGTCATTGCGTGCAGTCCTTCCAACATATATATGTCCGATGTGCAGAATGTTTATAGATTCAGCGATCTCTCGGTCGAATTTAAATTTCCGCCTTTACCCACTACCGCAGACACCTTTGCGGCTTTGTTTGTCGATGACAATACATTGATAATTAGCCCGTCGGCACACTCCCATACGGTTGGTGTCCCTGCTGAGGCATTTATTATCAAAATGTTGGTTGAATAGTTCTTTGGTGCGGCAAGATGGTATAATGTTGAGGAATATAATGCCGCGACATCCATCAGGACGCCGCTGTTCCGGAGCGGAAAGCGGTGTAGCATATCCTAAATTATAAATTTTAAGTGCGGGCTTAGTCCCGCATTTTTTTGCTGTAATCCTGTCGAAACGAGGTTCCTGAGCGATGTTAACACGGTGTTAATAAAACTGCTGCGGACGGGCCGATTCTTTGATAAAGTTGCCGTAAACTTGTATTGGTGGAAAATATCCGCCCGATGCTTTATTCTATTAATTTTTAGACATTTACGCAATGCCCGACATTGACCTTAAAACACAGCAGCAGGAAAACCTCAGGGAATATACCTACGCCGAGGCGCTCGAAGCTGCTAAAGAGTATTTCAAAGGCGACGAACTGGCCGCCACAGTATGGCTCAGCAAGTATGCGCTGAAGGACTCTTTCGGACGCATCTATGAGAAATCGCCCGAGCAGATGCACCACCGCATCGCCTCGGAGCTGGCCCGCATCGAGAACAACTACCCGAATCCGATGGGGACGCTCGAGATATACGACCTGCTGGAAGATTTCAAGTACGTTATTCCGCAGGGCGGACCGATGACCGGCATCGGCAACAGCCTGCAGGTGGCGTCGCTGTCGAACTGTTTCGTGATCGGGCACCGCAAACCGGCCGATTCGTACGGCGGCATCATACGTATAGACGAGGAGCAGGTGCAGTTGATGAAGCGCAGGGGAGGCGTCGGGCACGACCTTTCGCACATCAGGCCCACCGGAAGCCCCGTGCTGAACAGCGCACTCACCTCGACCGGCATCGTGCCGTTCATGGAGCGTTACTCGAACTCGACGCGCGAAGTGGCCCAGGACGGACGCCGCGGGGCGCTGATGCTCTCGCTGTCGATCAAACACCCGGACGCCGAGCGTTTCATAGACGCCAAGGTCGAAACGGGGAAAGTCACAGGGGCCAACGTCTCGATCAAGATAGACGACGAATTCATGGAGTGCGTGCGCGAGGGAAAGCCCTACACGCAGCAGTTCCCAATCAAGTCGGACAACCCTTCGCACCGGATGGAGATCGACGCCCGCGCGCTGTGGAACAAGATCATCCACAACGCCTGGAAGTCGGCCGAGCCGGGGGTGTTGTTCTGGGATACCATCATCCGCGAGTCGATTCCCGACAGCTATGCCGACGAGGGTTTCGTGACGGTTTCGACCAATCCCTGCGGCGAGATCCCGCTCTGTCCCTACGACAGCTGCCGCCTGCTGGCGATCAATCTGTACAGCTACGTCGATAAACCTTTCACGGCAGAGGCGAAGTTCGATTTCGATAAATTCAAATCCCACGTCCACAAGGCGATGAGGCTGATGGACGACATCATAGACCTTGAGCTCGAAAAGGTCGACGCGATCATCAAGAAGATCACGGCCGACCCCGAGGACCACGATATCCGCCGCGTGGAGCACAACCTGTGGGAAAAGATTAAGGAAAAAGCTAAGCAGGGACGCCGCACGGGTCTCGGCATCACGGCCGAAGGCGATATGCTGGCCGCACTTGGCATAACCTACGGCACTCCCGAAGCGATAGATTTTGCGGTCGAGGTGCAGAAGACCCTTGCCGTCGAGGCTTACCGCGCATCGGTCATTATGGCCGGCGAAAGGGGCGCGTTCCCGATGTACAGCTCGTCGAAAGAGGCGAATAACCCCATGATAGCGCGCCTGCGCGAGGCCGATCCGGCGCTCTATGAACAGATGGTGAAGGACGGCCGCCGCAACATCGCGCTGCTGACAATCGCCCCCACCGGGACCACCTCGCTCATGTCGCAGACCACTTCGGGCATCGAGCCTGTGTTCCGCCCCGTCTATATGCGCCGCCGCAAGGTCAATCCCAACGACAAGGATGTGAAGATCACTTTCACCGACGAGAACGGCGACAGCTGGGAAGAATACAACGTCTACCACCACAAGTTCGTAACGTGGCTCGAAGCCACGGGGCACGACGTTACCAAGCTGAAGCATATGCCCAAGGAGCAGCTGGACGAGCTGGTGAAAAAATCGCCCTACTACAAGGCTACGGCCAACGATATCGACTGGGTGGCCAAGGTGAAGATGCAGGGGGCGATTCAGAAATGGGTCGACCACTCGATCTCGGTGACCGTCAACCTGCCTAACACCGTTACCGAAGAGCTTGTCGCCGAGGTCTACATGACCGCGTGGCAGGAGGGTTGCAAAGGTGTCACTGTCTACCGCGACGGTTCGCGCGACGGCGTGCTGATCGAAAAGGACAAGAAGAAAGACGGCGGCGTCTCCAACGGCACATATGATCCGCCGCGCCAGCGTCCCAAGGAGCTCGACGCCGACATAGTCCGTTTCCGGAACGAAGACGAGGAGTGGATCGCTTTCGTCGGTATGTACGAAGGCCGTCCGTACGAGATATTCACAGGACGAATGGAGGAGGACGCCATGTTCATCCCGCGCAAGATCACAAAGGGCAAGATCATCAAGGTGCGCGAGGCCGACGGCGGACGGCGTTACGACTTCCAGTACACCGACCGCTACGGCTACACCTCGACCATCGGCGGCATCTCACGCCTCTTCAGCGAGGAGTTCTGGAATTATGCAAAGCTCATCTCGGGCGTACTGCGCAACGGGATGCCCATCGTCGACGTGGTGAACCTGATAGATTCGCTCCACCTCAACAGCGAGTCTATCAATACATGGAAAAACGGCGTCGGACGTGCGCTCAAGCAGTATATCGCCGACGGTACGAAAGATAAAAAGAAGTGTCCGCAGTGCAATGAAGATACCCTGGTCTACCAGAACGGGTGTCCTACCTGTATGTCGTGCGGATATTCGAAGTGCGGCAGTTGATGCTGCCTCAAAAGCCCGAATACTAAGACCGCACAGCGAAATTAAGCCTTGTATTTGAACTTTTGAGACGACTTCAATAATGCACAAAACATATAGAACAAGGCACTGTTTTTGCGGGTGATTTTTTATATTGCCGGTTTTTGGTTGATTGGGAAAAAGTTAGCTTTAGCGCTCCGGCGTACGATAACGAAAGACAGTGCCCACCTTCCGGAAGTCCTCCCCTGACCATCGGGGAGGGCTTTGGAAGGATGATAGATACTTCACGTTAAACTATTGATTATGAAGAAAATTATCCTCATTATCGCAGTTGTGTTCACGGCTGCAGCTGCGGCGACCGCGCAGACTGACAAAACCGGAACCGATTATCAGAATCTTCGCGGCCCGTTCATCACCAATCCGTTCTGGGACAACTGGTCGATCTCGATCGGCGCCGGAGTCAACGCCTGGGTGCGCCTGTCGACCGTCGAGTGGGAAAATTACAAGGGTTTCAACAAGGTGACGCCGCTGTTCCAGATCGGCGCGACCAAAATGCTGGCCCCGAACTACGGCCTGCGCCTGCAGGGAAACTACGGCAAGATCAAGGATTATACAACTATTCCGGGCACCTATACCAGGGAGTTGCTTACGGATAAATTACTGCTCGATTTCAACTACTGGACCGTGGAGGCCGACTTCCTGTTCAATCTGTCGAATGCCATTGGCGGCTACAAGGCCGCGAGATTCTACAACGCCACGCTCTTCGCCGGGTTGGGATACGGTCGTTCGGCAGGCGCCGACATCAACGGCGACAGGACCACCGACGGGCAGTTCCTTGTCAATGCGGGTCTTATGAATACATTCCGTTTAACCGAAGCGCTGGATCTATACGCCGAACTGAAAGCCAATTTCGTCAGCCAGAGTTTTTCTGCAGCGAATGCCGTTGTGGATGCAAATGCCGGACTGGTATATTTCGGACCCAACAAAGTGGGCCTCATCCCGTCGCTCACCGTCGGGTTTATCTATAAGTTCAAGGACCGCCGCTTCTACAAGGCGGAAAAATGCAATACAGAGCCCTATGAGAGCCGCATAAGCGACCTCGAAAGGGAACTCGCAGCTGCGCAGGCGCTTGCCGACAAATATAAAGTCGTGTCGGAAGCCGAGCCCGAAAAAATATACGAAGAGGTGCCTCTGGCTGTATTCTTCAGGATAGGCAAGGCCGACCTCACCGAGTACGAAATGCTCAACATCAGGTATGTGGCCGACGTCATCAAAAAGAACCCCGACCAGCAGAAGGTATACATAATTATCGGCATGGCCGACAAGGAAACCGGCAATCCACAGCTTAACCAGAGGCTGAGCGTCAAGAGGGCGAGGGTCGTCAGGGACGCTTTGGTCAGACTCGGCATAAGTTCCGACCGTTTGGAGATCAGGGCGCTGGGCGACCGCGTCAATCCGTTCGAACTTCCCGAAATGAACCGCGTTGTGATAATAGAATAATCACGGATCGGAGAGATACAAATAGAAAAACCTCGGAGAATTCTCCGAGGTTTTTTGCTGTGCGAAATATAAACCGCTGTGGCCGTTGCCACCCGCCGGCGTTCCAACCTATTTTTGGCGTTCGTAGTATTCGCGGGTGCGGGTGTCGACGCGGATCTTGTCGCCCGTGTTGATGAAGAGCGGTACGCGGACGGTGGCGCCGGTATTGACCGTGGCGGGTTTCAACGAGTTGGTCGAAGCGGTGTCGCCCTTGATGCCCGGCTCGGTGTAGGTGACCTCCATATCCACGATCGGGGGAAGTTCTGCTGTCATCGGAGACTCCTTTTCGGTGTGGTACATCACTTCGAGCAGTTGCCCGTCGACCATCAGGTCGGCGTTGTTTATCATTTCTTTGGGTATGGTGATCTCCTCGAAAGTTTCGGTATGCATCAGGTGGACGCCCAGATCGTCCTCGTAGGTGAACTGGTAGGGGCGCCTTTCGACGCGGACGGGCTCGATCTTTTCACCGGCGGTGAAGGTGTTGTCGATGGTGCGTCCGTTCTCGAGATTTTTGAGCCTTGTACGGACGAAAGCGGGGCCTTTGCCCGGTTTAACATGTTGGAAATCGACGATCTGGAACGTTTTGCCGTTGTACTCAATGCACATTCCGATCTTTATGTCAGCAGTTGTTGCCATCTTTATATAGAATTACGAATTAAAAATTACGAATTACGGTGCATTTCAAAAAATGCTTCGGGTACAAAAGTAGGTATTTGACGCTAAAATCGCAAATGCCGGCTCTATTTTCCCCACTCGTAACGATCGCCGGCGATGCCCAGGCGCGCGATCACGCGGTCGGCGACGGTGGCGCAAAGCTCTTCGACCGTCCCCGGATGCGAGTAGAACGACGGCGAGGCGGGGAGTACGGCGGCTCCGGCTTCGGCCAGCGCGGTCAGGTTGCGCAGGTGGATCAGGTTCACGGGGGTTTCGCGCGGTACGATTATCAACTGCCGTCCCTCTTTGAGCATCACGTCGGCTGCACGCGCTATCAGGTCGCCGCTTACTCCCGACGCTATCCTGCCGACGCACCCCATCGAACAGGGTACCACGACCATCGAATCCCACCGCGCCGAACCCGAGGCGGGCGAAGCGAACATATCGTCGTTGTCGAAACGTGTGATGCGGGGATCTTCCGGCAGCGCGACCTTCTCCCATGCGGCCACTTCGGCGCCGCGGCGGCTGACGATGAGACCTATATCCCCGACCTCGTCCGACGCCAGAAGTGCTTCCAACACAAGGCGGGCATAGATACTACCGCTCGCACCGGTCACGGCAACGATTATATTTTTCAAATAGTTATGACTCATAACTCACAATTCGATCTCTTTGCACCTCATTCCGTGTTCTTCGAGGTATTTCAGCGTGCGCGGAAGCGCGAAATGGAGGTTCTTGAAAGATTTTTCCGAGTCGTGGAACACCACTATGTCGCCCGGCTGTACATACTTTATCACGTTGTTGAGGCATGTGCGCGGGCGCAGGTTGCGGTTGTAGTCGCGGCTGAGGACATCCCACATGATAATATTGTAGCGCTGGCCCAGCGTTCGCGCCTGTTTGGGCGTGATGCGTCCGTACGGAGGGCGGAACAGGTCGGTGTGCAGCACCTGGTTTGCCAGGTCGACATCCTCGACATAGTGGTCGGACTTCATCTCCCACCCCTTCTGGTGGCTGTAGGTGTGGTTGCCCACCTTGTGGCCGCCGTCGATGATGCGCTGGTAGAGGTCGGGGTACATCTCGACGTTCTTGCCGAGGCAGAAAAAAGTGGCCTTCACGCCGAAACGCGCCAACTCCTTGAGTATCCATTCGGTGACTCCCGGGGTAGGGCCGTCGTCGAAGGTAAGGAACACGTGCTCCCTGTCCGGAATGTCCCATATAAGGTCCGGCATCAGTTTCCTGAGAAATTTAGGCGGTCGAAATCGCATGCGGCTTCAGAAAATTAAACAGACAAAGTTAACACCCTTCACCGGATTTGCAAAGTTAAGGCCGGATTGTTAGTTTTGCATATGTAATTTGAGGCTATGGGAAAATTCCGGAAAACCGGCACTGTGCTGTGCGCTCTCCTGATACTGTCCGGATGCTCCGGCAGGAACGAAAAACAGGGGTCGGCGGGCTATAAAGTCCCGTCACAGGGCGCCCCCTACGAGCTGGTGGTCGTGGCCGGCCACGGCGTGTGGGATGGCCGGCCGGGCGACACTATCCGCTCGATATTTTACAAACAGGTCCCGATGGTTAACCGCCAGGAGACGATCTACGACGTGCTGAGGGTCCTGCCTGACGGATTCGGCAAACTCATCGCTAAACATCCCAATATCCTAATACTTAATGTCGACAGACGGTTCGACGATCCCTCGATCGAGCTTCGTTACGACGTCTATGCGGCACCGCAGATCATTCTGACGGCCCATGCACCTGACAATGCCTCGATGACCGAACTTATTGACACTCACCGCGAAGAGATAGTGGCGCTGCTCGAAAAGGCCGAACGCGACCGCGACCTTGCCAATGCGCGCCGGTACGGTCCCGCGCAGGTGAAAAACCTTATTAAGGAGAAATTCGGGTTCGAGATGGACGTCACGCCCGGCTTCACGGTCCGCAGCGACAAACCCGGCTTCCTGTGGATATCCCGCGAAATGCCGGCGTCGAGCCAGGGGATCATAATCTACACATATCCGTTCTCGGGTGCGAATGACTTTACGGAGGCTAACCTGCTGCGCCGGCGTGACGAATTTGTCCGTCTTATTCCGGGCGAGAATCCGGGTTCGCACATGGCCACCAATCCGGAATTCACGGAGCTGCTCGGCAAACAAATAAACGGCCGTTCATGGTCGGAGGTTCACGGTTTCTGGGATGTAGCCGGCGATTTCATGGGAGGCCCCTATGTGAATTATTCGACTCTCGATACGGCCAACCGGCGCGTGATCGCCATCGATCTTTACGTCTATTCGCCCGGCACCGCCAACACCCGCATGTCGCAGCGCAACTATAAGAACCAACTCCAGCATTTCATCTATTCGGTCAAAATACCCGACCCCGGCGAATAAGACACCATCGCTACCTTTTAAAAAAGGTAGCACCAAAAATTTTTGCGGAAACTCCGTTTCCTACTATTTAGGTTTATAGTGGTAAAAATGTTTCTGCTTATTGTGGCTGGTTATTGAAATTACGCGGCAGGCGAAGCCTGTGCACTTTTCTTACACAGAATTTACTCTGAAAATTAATTTTCAAGATAAATTCTGAGTTAGAAAAGTTGCACTTCGTGCAACCCGCGCAATTTCAATAACAGGAATAACCCGAAACATCCCCTTTTGCATCATAATAGATCGGTGCGGCTCGTAGCCGCAATCTTTTGGTTACTTTTGGATTTGCAAAAGTAACAGTTAAATCAGATTTACGATTAGTGTGGCATGAGGCCGTTTTCGGCGAAGCTGAAAGTGCCGCCCGAGGAGATGATGATGTGGTCGACGACGTTGATGTCGAAGAGCGCGGCGGCGGTGGAGACCATTTCGGTTATGGCTATGTCGTCGCGGCTGGGCTGGGCGACGCCGGATGGGTGGTTATGGATGAGTATTATGGATGTGGCGAGCAGTTCGATGGCGCGTTTGACAACCAGTTTATAGTCGACGACAGTACCCGAAACGCCGCCCTGGCTCACTTTCGCACGGTCGATGACCTTGCCTCCCGAGGTGAGGTACAGCACCCAGAACTCTTCGTGCTTGAGGTCGGCCAGAGGAGCGAAAATCTTCGCGGCGTCCTCTTTCGAAGTTATGGTATCTACCGTGAGGGCTTTTTCGGCGGTGATGCGTCGGGCGAGTTCGGCGGCCGCAGCTATGATGGCGGCGCGTTTGGTTCCGCAGCCGGCGGCCTGGCGGATGCGCGGAACGCCTGCCGAAGCGAGTTCCGAGAGCGATCCCCCGAAATCGGCGAGTATTTTCTCGGCGAGTTCCGTCGGTGAGAGCAGTTCGGTCCCTTCGCGGATCACGAGTGCGATAAGTTCGGCATCGGAAAGCGCCCCCGCCCCCGAAACCACGATCTTTTCGCGCGCTTCCCGTTCAACTGATTTTGCCATTATAGTTTCAGGAGAGTTATCTTTCGGGTTATTTTGTAGTTCCCTCGTCGGGCGGTATGCCATCTTTTGGACATGTATCCAACTGCACCACCCTCGCTCGGGATGACATTAATTGACTTTGCCGTTGTCGGCGTTCCGACCGCCGTGGTCGTTGGAACCGGCCGAAAGTATGTCGATGCTTCCCAGTATGTAGTCGCCAATCTCGTCCGAGAGGACGTCCGAAACGGCATGCGCGGCGTGCTGTTCGGCCTCTTTCTTGGTCTCGCCCGTACCGTGGCCCACTTCGATGCCGTCGATCATCACCACCGACCGGAAGACCGGATGCTGCGTGGTGTATTCTTCGTCGGGTCCGGTGGTGAACTGCAGTGACTGTCGGCTCTTCTGGCACCACTCGATCAGGCGGCTCTTGTAGTCGGTCTCCGATGAGATTATTTCGTCGAGGTCGAGGTGGCGGCGGAAAACGCGGTTGATCAGAAGCTCGTTGACCCGGTCGTAGCCACGGTCGAGGTACATCGCCCCGATCATCGCCTCGAGGGCGTCGCCGTGGATATGTTTCTGGACTATCGAACCGTTGGTGTGCTGTATGACGTGGCGGTCGAGGCCGATCCTGTTTGCAAGCGAATTGAGGGTTTGGCGGCTCACGATCTTGGCGCGCAGGCGTGTAAGACCGCCTTCGTCGGCGCGCGGGAATTCGATAAAAAGGAAATCCGAAACCACCGCTTCCAGCACGGCGTCGCCCAGGAATTCCAGGCGTTCGTTATTGAGCTGAGTGCCGTCCTCCAGTTCGACGGAAGCCGAACGGTGCAGCAGTGCCAACTTATAAAGTTCGATATTGCGGGGATATATCCCGAAGATATCGTCCACTATGGCATAGTATTCCCTGTCGCGGCCAAAGCGGCGCTTGAGCGAGATAAGTATCCGCCCGGAAAATGTCATAGGTAGGCGTGTGTTAAATTTTCTTGAAAATAACCGACGAGTTGTGCCCGCCGAAACCGAACGTGTTGCTCATCGCGTATGTGATATCGCGCTTCTGAGCCTTGTTCGGGGTAAGGTTGAGTTTCGGGTCTATCGCCGGGTCCACATTCTGCAGGTTGATCGTCGGCGGGATCACGCCTTCCGTCAGGGACATGATGGCAGCCATCGCCTCTACGGCTCCGGCGGCGCCCAGAAGGTGTCCCGTCATCGATTTGGTTGCAGAGATGTTGAGATTGTAGGCGTCGTCGCCGAAAAGTTTCTGGATAGCCATCAGTTCGGGCAGGTCGCCTGCGGGCGTGGATGTGCCGTGAACGTTGATGTATTCGATGTCGGAGGTTTTGAGTCCGGCATCCTGCAGGGCGTGTTTCATCGCCAGCATCGCCCCCTTGCCTTCGGGATGGGGAGCGGCGTAGTGGTAAGCGTCGGCGCTGATGCCTCCGCCCACTACCTCGGCGTAAATTTTTGCCCCGCGGGCTTTGGCGTGTTCGTACTCTTCGAGTATCAGCGCCCCGGCTCCTTCGCCGATCACAAAACCGTCGCGGTCCGCGTCGAACGGACGGGAGGCGCCTTTGGGATCGTCGTTACGGGTGGAGAGGGCCTGCATCGAGTTGAATCCTCCGACGCCAGCTTCGTTGACCGCGGCTTCGCTTCCGCCCGCTATGATGATATCGGCCACACCCCTGCGGATCCAGTTCATGGCGTCGATCATGGCGTGGTTCGCCGAAGCGCACGCCGAAACGGTACAGTAGTTGGGACCCATGAAACCGTATCTCATGGAGATGTACCCGGCCGCGATGTCGGGTATCATCATGGTAATAAAGAAAGGGCTGAACCTGGGTGTGCCGTCACCCAGGGCAAAGCCCTTTACTTCTTCGAAGAACGACTTGAGTCCTCCGATGCCGGAGCCCCAGATCACACCGGCTCTTTCGGTGTCGACCTTTTCGACGTCCAGTCCCGAGTCTTCCACAGCCTGGGCCACGGCGACAAGGGCGTATTGTGTAAAGAGGTCGTAACGGCGGATCTCTTTACGGTCGAAATATTGCGCTCCGTCGTAATTTTTAACCTCGCACGCGAATTTGGTTTTGTACTTTTCAGGGTCGAAATGTGTTATAGTTGCGGCTCCGCTCACTCCCTCTTTAAGGTTGCGGAAGTACTCTTCTACCGTATTGCCTATCGGGTTGAGTGTGCCGAGTCCCGTGATTACAACTCTTCTTTCAGCCATTGTAAAAGTCCTTTCTTATCCAAAAAATTAAGCGGGTCCGTTTGTTCGTTTCCGGTCGGAACCCATATTACGCGCCGGAGGTTCTGAAATCAGGTTTGTTACTTGGTTTTTTCGGTGATGTAGGTGACAGCGTCGCCTACTGTGGCGATCTTTTCTGCATCTTCATCGGGGATCGAAATGCCAAATTCCTTTTCGAATTCCATGATCAGCTCTACGGTGTCCAGGGAATCTGCGCCGAGATCATTGGTAAAACTTGCTGCGGGAACGATTTCTGCTGCGTCTACAGCCAGTTTGTTCTTGATGATTTCGACTACTTTCGAAGAAACGTCAGACATAATAATCAATTTTGGTTAAACACTCTTTATAGTAAAATACTTCTTAAATTCCTGTGAAATTTGGGGCAAAAATAACACTTTTTCCATTACTTTTGGCATACCGTAATCTTTTTTTTACCTTTCCCTGCAAGGAAGGTGCCTAAACATTTGACTATGACAAAAATAGGAATACTCGCTTCGGGGTCGGGAACCAACGCCGAAAAGATAATTAATTATTTTTCAGAAACTTCCGTGGCGCGTGTCGTGCTGCTGATATCCGATAATCCTGATGCCTACGCCCTTGTGAGGGCCCGCGACAGGGGTGTTCCGACGGCCGTTTTCACCCGTCCCGAGTTCGCCGAAGGGGGAAAGCCGCTTGCCGCGCTCCGCAGTGCCGGCGTCGATTATATAGTGCTGGCCGGCTTCCTGCGCCTGATACCCGAAAATATAATCGAGGCGTATCCCGACCGCATCGTCAATATCCATCCGGCGCTGCTTCCGAAGTACGGCGGCAAGGGGATGTACGGCGACAGGGTGCATAAAGCCGTGATCGAAGCGGGCGAAAAAGAGTCGGGCATCACCATCCACAAGGTCAATGCACATTACGACGAAGGTGCGGTAATTGCACAGTACCGCGTCGGGGTCGCGCCGGACGACACTCCGGAAACCCTCGCGCAGAAGATCCACGCACTGGAACACCGATATTTTCCGGCCGTGATCGAAAAAGACATCAAAAATTTGAAAATTTGAGGATGTGAAAATTTGAAAATGAGTTCATTATTTTTCAAATCTCCAAATTTCCAAATCTTCAAATTATAAAGAAAGATTATGAAACTATTACTTATCAGCAACTCAACGACGGCCGGGCAGCCCTATCTGGAATGGCCTATTGAACATATCCGCAAGTTCCTCGGATGCGTCGACTCCGTGGCGTTCATCCCCTATGCCGCGGTCACATTCTCCTACGACGATTACGAGGCCCGCGTACAGGCGCGGTTCGACCAGCTCGGCATCGAAGTGCGCTCGGTCCACCGCGAAGCCGACCCCGCAAAGGCCGTCCGCGAAGCCGAAGCCATAGTCGTGGGCGGCGGGAACACCTTCGCCCTTCTCAGGAAGATGCAGGAACAGGGGCTCGTCGAGGCCGTCCGTACGGCCGTCACTGAACTCGGAACCCCTTACGTCGGCTGGAGCGCCGGGAGCAACGTCTGCTGCCCCACCATCTGCACCACCAACGATATGCCCATCCTCGAGCCGCACTCTTTCCGCGCCGCCGGGGCCATTCCGTTCCAGATCAATCCCCACTTTCTCGACGCGCACCCCGAAGGACATGCCGGCGAAACACGCGAGCAGCGCATCGAGGAGTACATAGAGGCTAATCCCGGAATGTACGTAGCGGGCCTGCGCGAAGGGTGCTTGCTCCGTATGGAGGACGGCCCGATGGAACTCGTCGGCCCCAGTTCCATGCGCATCTTCCGCCGCGGCGACACCCCGCGCGAAATCCGTCCCGGCGAAAGCCTGTCGTTCCTATTTTAAAAAGGAATTTCTTTTTTCTTTTTCAACCTTTTAAAAAAGGTTGAGCCAAAAATTTTTGCGGAAACTTCGTTTCCTACTATTTTGATGATAAGGATGTTTTTGCGGGTCGTGGTTGGTTATTGAAATTCGCGGGTTGCACGTAGTGCAACATTATTTTGAAACAATCTGATCTCGAAAATGAATTTTCAGAGTCAGATTGTTTCAAAATAAATTGCCAGGCTTCGCCTGCCGCATAATTTCAATAACTTTCAATGAGCTAAACATCCCCATAAACATTAATTCACTTCAAAATGGTATCAAATAAACCGCCGCGGCTCGTAGCCGCAATCTTTTGGTTACTTTTGGATTTGCAAAAGTAACATAGGAAAAAATACATATTTATAAAATGGTATGGGCAAGACGCAGGAGATAGGTGCGGCGGGAGAGCAGGCGGCGGTCGACTGGCTGCGCGGTGAGGGTTTCGACATTGTGAAGCGGAACTGGCGGAGCGGCAGCTACGAGTTGGACATTGTGGCGCAGCGGTGGGACCGAATTCATTTCGTGGAGGTTAAGAGCCGCGACGCGCTGTCGTGGGAGAGTCCCGAGGACGCGATGACGCCGTCGAAGCAACGTTCGTTCCGCAAGGCTGTGGAGGCATATCTTGCGTTATACGACACTGACCTGGAGCCACAGTTAGACCTGATTGCGGTGGACACGCTTCCGGATGGACGGTTCGAGGTGCGTTATATTCCCGAAGCAGTGATTTCAAGATGGTAGGTCGGAACGCCGACGGCGGTTTATTGAGATGCCTTATTGCGGATCAGAAACTCCCGGCATTTCAGGGACGGTAACTTTCTGTAGCGCGGCATTTATCCATATAGCCTGATTATTGTTCCATTAGGGCGGCGCAGGTGATTTTATTTTGCAATTATCCGTCAAAAGCAATAACTTCGCACCCTGTTTTGAATAACCGGCAAGGCCTTGTTCTCAAGAGGGTCGCAAAAGCATAGCTTTTGCAAGTCCCCCTTGTTAAAGGGGGATAGAGGGGGATTATTAATAAAGTAAAGCGCCGCAGGCGCGCACATTTCGCGGGTTAGATATTAATTTGATCCTCGTAATGAATTAAGCAGGTGTTCTAATTAATATCTAACCCACGAAATGTGGTGGTATAATTTCGGCATATTTCTATATTCGGTGGGCATCCACCTTGCGGCTCCCTGGAACCGCAAGGCTCGGCTGTGGTCGCAGGGACGCAAAGGGATCTTCGACCGGATGGAGGCGGTTATCGGGGCAGATGACCGGGTGATCTGGTTCCACGCCGCGTCGCTGGGCGAGTTCGAGCAGGGACGTCCGCTGATGGAGCGTATAAGGGCTGAGAAACCCGAGTACAAGATACTGCTGACGTTTTTTTCGCCCTCGGGCTACGAGATACGCAAGGATTTCAAGGGTGCCGACTGGGTCTTCTACCTGCCGACCGACCGGCCGCGCCGGGTGCGACGTTTCCTTGACATAGCACATCCCGAGATTGCGGTCTTCATCAAATACGAATTCTGGCTCAACTACCTGCGCGCGCTGGGCAAACGCGGCATACGCACCTATCTCATATCTTCGATCTTCCGCGAGGATTCGGTCTTTTTCCGCCGGTGGGGCGGGAAGTTCCGCAAGGCGCTGGGGGTTTTCGACACGCTTTTCGTACAGAACGAGGAGTCGCGTGAGTTGCTGGCGACTATCGGCATCGACCGCGTGCAGATCGCGGGCGACACCCGTTTCGACAGGGTGGCCGCCATATCTTCAGAAAGGAAAAATATCGCCTGCATCGGCGAGTTTACCGAAGGGCACAAGATCCTGGTGGCCGGCAGCACGTGGCCTCCCGACGAAGAGGTGCTGGCAGAAGTGATACAGCGCCATCCGGACATGCGGTTCATCATTGCGCCCCACGAGATGAGCGCCGAGCGCCTTCGCGCGATGAAGGTCATGCTGGACGGTGACGCTGTGCGCTACACCGACTGCATTGCGGGCAACCCGGTGCCGCCGTCGGCGCGGGTGATGATAATCGACACTTTCGGGATACTTTCGTCGGTCTACGGATACGGCGACTACGGATACGTTGGGGGCGGTTTCGGCGTCGGCATCCACAACATACTCGAGGCGGTTGCATTCGGCCTGCCGGTTGCGTTCGGCCCGAATTACTCGAAATTCCGCGAAGCCTGCGACCTTGTCGGGCGGGGTGTTGCGGCGAGCATTACCGGTGCGGACGAACTCGACGGCTGGCTTACCCGGCTTGCGAACGATCCGGTCGCGGCCGGTCAGGTGCGCCGCAGCGCGCTGCAGTATATCGAAGAGAACAAAGGCGCCGCCGACAAGATAATGAAGGCGCTGTTCAGATAACGGAGAGTAAAAAGATATAAAAAAGCCGGAATGCATTCCGGTTTTTTTATTTACACTATCTCTATGTCGGGGAATTGCATGTCGAGGTGGCGCTGTGTCTTGTCGGGATGGATATCCTTGATTGTGACCATCAGGCCGGTCTCCTCGACGTCGCCGAAATCAGGGTTCCTTACCGTGCCGAACACCTTCATCGACGTCGACAGGTTCATGTACGAGTTGATGAGCGGCGGGACGTTCTCGTCGAAAAGCCTCACCTGCTGGAACAGTATCCGGCGGTTCTCGTCGAAATCCTTCCCGTTGAAAATTTCCGCCATTTTTTCCTCGTCTATGTGCAACTCGACTGGATTGATCGGCTCGATCAGGTTCTCGGTATCGGGGAAATAGCGGTTGAGGAAATATATCAGTATGTTGCGCGCCTCGCGGTTGTAGTCGCCGTACATCGTCACCTTGCCGAAGAGGTATTTCGCCTTTGGGTGCATGATCATAAGCGTTCCCAGACCGTCCCACAGATTGTCGAGGGCGTATATCGCCTTGGGGTTTTTCGTAAGTCCGGCTTTGCGCGGGATAACGAACGAACGTCCCAGTTCGATGGTGTAGGGAAGATATTTCGTACGGAAAAGTTCGCTGAAATGGAAATAGTGCTCGGTCGAGAGGTGCTTGGGGTGTGTGCCGGTCGAAACGATGAAACGGTAGCCGCCCATGATCTCGCGTCCCGCAGGGTCCCATACGATAAGCTGTTTATAACCATCCGCGGCACGGTCCTCGTCGTCTATGTCGACGCTTTCGCCGGTGCCTCCGCCCGCCGTGCGGAAAGCCAGTTCGCGCAGGCGGCCTATTTCGAGCATGACGTTGGGGCTGTCGTGTGCGGTGATAATGTATAGTTCGTTACCTGCTTTGTTCGTGTGCCTCACCATTTTGTCGCTTGTGAGTTCGCTTTCGAGCAACTCTGCGGGTACCGGATCAATTAGATTTTTCATTTGTTTCGTTGTTGCAACACCCCGGATATATAGTGGAAACCTGCTTTTATCAGCTTCGCTCTTATCCTCCTGGCCCGGCAGATCAAGTAAACCTGCTCTTTGTTCGTTCACCGGTTGCCGAGGCGCATTCTGTATTCTGCAAAAATAGTAAAAAAAGTTAAGAAATTGTAAAGTCCGGGTTTTTGAGGTATGGAACGCGGGCCTCTTAATTTTTCGGCCTCTTAAAATAGCGGATAACCTGAATAATGAGCGTGAGCGCTGTAATGGCGGCGGCGATCCAGACTACCGTAATGTATTTCAGGAAAAAGGCGCTGAAATATGCGCCGAGCAAAATGCCGACCGCCAGCAGGCAGATTTTGAATACGGCGAAATCCGCGGCTGTGAAGCGGCGTGCGGTGTTTACCAGGTTTTTAATTGCGTTGCTCATATTTTTCATGCGAATTATGATGCGGACACCCTAATAAATGAGGCGCGGTGCTGCCGCGCCTCTTGTCTGCCATTTTACTTCCGCTACATGTCGTCGCGGTCACGGTCGCTCTCTTCCTCTTCGTCATCGGCGATGATATCGTCGGCACCCTTGATATCGTCGTCGTAGTAGCCCTTATCTTCCTCTTCCTCCACGTCGTCGTCGATCTTGACATCCACCTTCACCAGGTAATTTATATCGGGCGTTTCCAGAAGCACGGCGTAGAAAAAGTCGCCGGGTCCTTTCTCGATTCGGATCATCTTCTCGGTGTATCCGGTGGGATACTGCCTTTTCAACTCTTCCTGCAACTCAACAGGAAGGTTGTGATAGCTGGTAATCAGCCTCTTCTTGTTGCTTACGGTCTCCTTGCTCATATCTTTTGTAGCTGAAATTTTCTGCAAGTATAAAGCAAAATTTTAAAATACAAATACTATGTCTGCTGTTTTATCAAATTATCTGCCATTTTCCGGAGAAGCGGGGCGGGACGGCAAAAAAATTGCTAATTTTACAATGTTTTGGTAGAATATATTATGGAAGAAAAGATACGGCAACTGCGCGAAGAGCTTGCGCGCCACAACTATAAATATTATATAGAGAACGCGCCCGAGGTCAGCGACTTCGAATACGACCGGCTGATGCGCGAACTTACGGAGTTGGAGGCAGCGCATCCCGAATTCTATGATCCCAATTCACCCACCCAGCGCGTCGGCAGCGACCTTACTAAAAACCAGTTCCGCACGGTGAGCCACCGCTGGCCTATGCTTTCGCTGTCGAACACATATTCTTTGGAAGAGATTGCCGATTTCTGCCGCCGCGTGGAGAACGAAGTGGGGCAGGCCGAATACGTCTGCGAACTTAAATTCGACGGCACCGCCATTTCTCTTACCTATGAGAATGGACTTCTGGCACAGGCTGTTACGCGCGGTGACGGGGTGGCTGGCGACGACGTCACCGGGAATGTCCGTACGATATATTCCGTCCCGCTGCGGCTCGAAGGGGGCGGCTGGCCGTCCCGTTTCGAGATCCGCGGCGAGATCCTGATGCCTTTTCCCGCTTTCAACCGCCTCAATGCCGAGCGCGAGGAGGCGGGCGAGCCGCCTTTCGCAAATCCCCGCAACGCCGCAGCCGGAAGTCTCAAACTGCAGTCTTCATCGGTGGTCGCAAAACGCGGACTGGACAGTTTCCTCTACAACGTGGCAGGCGACAACCTGCCGTTCCGGACCCATTGGGAGAGCCTCGAGGCGGCCCGGCGGTGGGGTTTCAAGGTGTCGGACCGGATGCGCCTGTGCCGTTCGCTTCAGGATATTTACGACTACATAGCCGAGACCGACCGCCTGCGCGGGACGCTTTCCTATGCGACCGACGGGGTGGTGATAAAGGTAAACAGCTACGCCGACCAGCGTCGTCTGGGATCGACCGCGAAGTCGCCGCGCTGGGCCGTTGCCTACAAGTTCGCCGCCGAGCAGGCCCTGACCCGGCTTGAAAGCGTAGAATTCTCGGTGGGGCGCACGGGGGCCGTCACACCTGTCGCCAACCTCGATCCGGTCCAACTTGCCGGGACCACCGTTAAACGCGCCTCGATGCACAATGCCGACCAGATCGCGCTTCTCGACGTCCGCATCGGGGATATGGTATACGTCGAAAAGGGGGGCGAGATAATCCCCAAGATCACGGGCGTGGAACTTTCGGAAAGGAGTGCCGACAGCGTTCCGATCGTCTTTCCGGCGGAATGTCCCGCCTGCGGTGCGCCGCTCGTCCGCTATGAGGGCGAGGCGCGCCATTACTGCCCCGACCAGAACCACTGCCCGCCGCAAATCGTGGGACGCATCGCCCATTTCGTCTCGCGTCGCGCCATGGATATCGAGGGGCTGGGCGAAGAAACGATAACGCTGTTGTATAATGAGGGGCTGGTCGAAACCCCCGCCGACCTTTACGACCTGCGCGCCGGACAGCTAGCCGTGCTTCCGCGCCTCGGCGAAAAATCGGCCGCGAACATCGTCGAAGGGGTGCGCCGTTCCGCCGAAGTACCCTTTGCGAGGGTGCTTTATGCGCTCGGCATCAGATTCGTGGGCGAGACCACGGCCAAATACATCGCGGCCCATTTCCGTTCGCTCGATGCCGTCGCCGGAGCCTCCGCGGAGGAACTCGCGCAGGCGGAAGAGGTGGGCGGAAAGATCGCCGAAAGCATCGCCGGGTATTTCCGCGATCCCGAGAACATCGCCTTCCTCGAACGCCTGCGTGCGGCAGGATTGCGTTTCGAGGCAGAGGAAAAAGTCACGGCTTCGGATGTATTGTCGGGCAAACACATAGTCATCAGCGGCAGTTTCGCCGGCCACAGCCGCGACGAACTCAAGGAACTGATCGAACTTCACGGCGGAAAGAACCAGGCGGCCGTCGCCTCCAACACTGATTACCTGTTGGCGGGCGAGAAGATCGGCCCCACAAAACTTGCCAAAGCCACCAAGCTCGGCGTCAACATCATCGGCGAGGACGAATTTATGGCTATGATAGGCGGCGGGAGCGCCCACGGCGGCAGTAATGACAGCTCCGGGAATGCCGGGGCACAAACCGGCGATGAAATTTTAACAGAGAGTATAAAAAACGAAAATAATCAGACCCAGGGAACATTGTTTTAACAAAACCCGTACATTTGCGGTGTAAAAGAAAGTAGTCATGAGTTATGAGTCATGAGCCATGAGTCGAAGGTGCGGCGATTTTAAATTATGCGAAGCATACCTTCATTCGTAATTCGTAATTCGTAATTCGTAATTCATAAAGATGAAAAGCAATTTCACAGGATTGGGCGTTGCATTGATAACGCCTTTCGATCAGGCCGGAGAGGTCGATTACGACGCGCTCGGCAGGCTGGTGGACAATGTCATAGAAGGCGGGGTGGATTACCTCGTCACGCTCGGTACGACAGCCGAGACACCCACTCTGACGCACCAGGAACGCGCCGCTGTGGCCCGCTTCGTCAGGGAACGCAACGCCGACCGCGTGCCGCTGGTGATAGGAATGGGCGGCAACGATACCGCAAAACTTTGCGAACAGCTCCGGAAGTTCGACCCCGAGGGTTTCGATGCCGTTCTGAGCGTGACACCTTATTATAACAGGCCCTCGCAGGAGGGGCTTTTCCGCCATTTCAAGGCCGTAGCCGAAGCTTCTCCGCTGCCGGTCATACTCTATAACGTTCCGCCGCGCACGGGGGTCAACATGAGTGCCGAAACCACCCTGCGGCTTGCGCGCGAGGTTCCGGGCATCGTTGCGGTCAAGGAGGCGTGCGGCGAGATCAGCCAGATGCAGGATATCGTTAAGGGCGCGCCCGAGGGGTTCCTCGTGTTGTCGGGCGACGACGCCATGACGCTGCCGCTGATGTCGGTGGGCGGACACGGCGTTATATCGGTGATGGCCAACGCTTTTCCCATACGTTTTTCGCAGATGGTGCACACGGCGCAAAAAAGCGTCGCAAAGGCGCAGGCGATCTGGGCCGATTTCGAAAACGTCTGTCCGCTGCTTTTCGCCGAGGGAAACCCCACGGGGATCAAGACGGCGCTGGCGGTCAAGGGTATCTGCAGGGCCGATGTGCGCCTGCCGTTGGTCGAAGCGAGCGGGAAACTGCGCGCCGCAATGGAGGCCGCCGTCGAGGAGCGGGCGCTGTAGATTAATTACGAATTTCAAATTACGAATTACGAAAAACAGTAGGGAGAATGCTTTGCATTCTCCCTACTGTTTTATGCGGCTCTCTTTGTTATGAAAATTGTGCGATACGTTCGCGGATCGCGGCGATCTTGGCTTCGGCGTCGGCTTTTTTCGCCTGCTCGTTAGCCACCACCTGTGCCGGGGCGGAGCCCACGAAACGCTCGTTGTTCAGTTTGCCCATGACGCTTCTCAGGAAACCTTCCTGGTATGCCAGTTCTTCGCGCAGTTTGGCCAGCTCGGCCTCGCGGTCGATCTTGCCGCCCATCGGCACGAAATACTGCGTGGTCTTGACGATGAACGCCTCCCAGTCGGGGTCTTTGCCCGAAACCGCCTCTATTGACGACAGGTTGGCCATCTTTTCGAGCACCGGCGCGAATTCCGACGGGTAGTTTTCGTCGGCTATGACTTTCAATTCCAGTGGTTCGCGGTTTAGGATATTTTTCTTGGTACGGACCGAGCGGATCGAGGTAACCACTTCGCGTATCAGGTCGAAACGCGCCAGCATTTCCGGACGCTGTTCGTCTGCTATCGGCATTTGACTGATGGTCACGCAGTCGTCTTCGGTGCGGTCGGCGACGCAGTGCCACAACTCCTCCGTCACGAACGGGATGAACGGATGGAGCATCTGCAGCAGCTTTGCGAAGAACGTTTTGGCCTGCGCGAGGGTCGCCGCGTCTATCGGTTCGCCGTATGCGGGTTTTATCATTTCGAGGTACCATCCCGAGAAATCGTCCCAGAACAGTTTGTATGCCGTCATCAGCGCGTCGGAGATGCGGTATTCGGCAAAATCGGCGTCGATTTCGGCCAACGCCTTCGACAGCGCCGCGTCGAACCACTCCCCGGCGAGACGGTTGGCTTCGGGCTGCGGCTTTTCTGCGGACGCCCATCCTTCGACGAGTCTCCAGGCATTCCATATTTTGTTGCCGAAGTTGCGTCCCTGTTCGCACATCGCCTCGTCGAACATGATGTCGTTGCCGGCCGAGGTCGACAGCATCATCCCCATACGCACGCCGTCGGCGCCGTAGGTTGCGATCAGGTCGAGCGGGTCGGGCGAGTTGCCGAGCTGTTTCGACATTTTGCGCCCCTGCTTGTCGCGCACGATGCCTGTGAAGTATACCGCTCCGAAAGGTTTTTCGCCGCGGTATTCGAAACCGGTCATTATCATACGCGCCACCCAGAAAAAGATGATGTCGGGGGCGGTCACCAGGTCGTTCGTGGGGTAATAATAATTTATGTCTTTGTTGTCGGGCCGGCGGATGCCGTCGAAGACCGAAATGGGCCACAGCCACGAGCTGAACCATGTGTCCAGAACGTCCTCGTCCTGCCGCAGGTCGCTGAGCTGCAAGCCCGGGTTTCCGGCCTTTTCGCGCGCGAGTTTCAGCGCCTCTTCCGGGGTTTCGCCCACGACGTAGCCGCCTTCGGGCAGGAACCACGCCGGAATGCGCTGCCCCCACCACAGCTGGCGCGAGATGCACCAGTCCTTGATATTGGACATCCAGTGGTTGTAGGTGTTCTTGTATTTCGCCGGAACGAAACGTATATCGTCGCTCATCACGGCGTCGAGGGCCGGTTTGGCAAGGTCTTCCATCTTCAGGAACCACTGCATCGACAGTTTCGGCTCGATCGCCACACCGGTGCGCTCGGAATAGCCCACCTTGTTGGTGTAGTCCTCGGTCTTTTCCATCAGCCCGGCGGCTTCGAGGTCCCTGGATATCTGTTCGCGGACGGCAAAACGATCCTGACCCACGTACAGTCCGACCTTTTCATTGATCGTGCCGTTGTCGTTGAAGATATCTATCGCTTCGAGGCCGAATTTTTCGCCCAGCACATAGTCGTTCACGTCATGCGCCGGGGTGATCTTCAGCGCCCCCGTACCGAACTCCATATCGACGTAGTCATCCTCGATGATGGGTACCGAACGTCCCACAAGAGGAACGATCACGCGCTTGCCTTTCAGCGCTGCGTAGCGCGGGTCGGCGGGATTGACGCACACCGCGACGTCGCCCAAGATCGTTTCCGGACGGGTGGTCGCAACTACGACGGCCTTGTCGCTGCCCTCGACCATATATTTAAGATAGTAAAGCTTGCCCTGCGACTCTTTGTGGATGACCTCTTCGTCGCTGAGCGCTGTGAGTGCGGCCGGGTCCCAGTTGACCATGCGTACGCCGCGGTAGATGAGGCCTTTATTGAAGAGGTCGACAAAGACTTTTATTACGCTTTCGGTCATCGCCGGGTCCATCGTGAAAGCCGTGCGGTCCCAGTCGCACGAACAGCCGAGCGTACGCAACTGCTTGAGTATGATGCCGCCGTGCTCCTCTTTCCATTCCCACGCCTTTTCGAGAAACTGCTCGCGGGTCAGCGAAGATTTTTCGATCCCTTCGGCCTTCAGTTTCGCGACCACCTTGGCCTCGGTGGCGATGGATGCGTGGTCGGTTCCAGGCACCCAGCAGGCGTTTTTTCCCATCATGCGGGCGCGGCGCGTCAGCACGTCCTGGAGCGTGTTGTTGAGGATATGCCCCATGTGCAGCATCCCCGTCACGTTGGGCGGGGGTATGACTATGGTGTAGGGCTCGCGCGCATCTGGTTCCGAATGGAAAAACCCGCGTCCGATCCAGTGTTCATACCATTTCCCCTCGATCTGCCGGGGTATATACTTTTCGCCCGCTTTCATACGTTTTTTAATAAATTTAAATACTAATCTGCAAAGATAGCATTTTAAGATAAGTTGTAATGCAAGATCGCTGAAAAAACACTACCTTTGCAGGTAATGCAGGTTGTGTGCTTATGAAGTGGTTTGTCTGTATATTATTCGCGTCGGTTTGTGTCAGTCTGTCAGGACAGGCACGTGATGGCGTGGTAAACGGCAGGCCGGATCCTGTCAGGATGTCAATAGAATCCCGGGGCGACACTATTTGCATGAAAATTGCACCATACGATCTTGTCTCCGTCTACACGAAAGATGAGCTGGAGAAGATCGCCGAACGCAATCCGGAACTCCTAAGATCCTGGCCTATGGATCCGTATGTGATAGCCGATTCCAAAGAGCGGGGTTGGGAATACGATTGCGAAGCGTGTGAGGATGAGTTTTTCTTAATTTATGCATACTTTCTGCGCCGGCAGAACGGTGACGAAAAGTATGCTGAAGTGAGGGGAAAACTGACGGATATATACTCGGCCATAAACGATCTCTACGGGCAGATGAGGATGGGCGGAACCTATTTCGGCCATCAGATGCCGAGGATTATCGGATACGCCGAATATTCGGTATGGGTGTACATGTTTTATGAGGGGCAGGTGGCGGATTGGCCCTATGATATAACCGACCAGAAGAAGCTGTACATCGCTTCGCTGCGTCAACTGGTAAAAGACGAATCCATGCGGGATCCCGCGACTCCCGCAGAGAAGAGGTCCGGGAATATTAAAGAACTTAACCGGACCGTGGACCGGCTGGACGAACTGATCACCGACATCTTCTATTTGAGAAGGGCGCAGGAGTTCCAGCACAGGCATTATGAATATTATTATTAGAAGACTATGAGCAAAAAAGATAAACTTTACATCGAAGACCTGGGCAATATCAACGACATGCTCGAGGGGCACCACCAGGTGATCCCCATTGTTTCGGGCGACGACGACGAGATGCCGGCCGACGTGAACATACCCAGCATACTGCCGGTGCTGACGCTGCGCAGTTCGGTGCTGTTCCCCGGCGCCATCACCCCCATCACCGTGGGACGCGAAAAGTCCATGAAACTGGTCAGGGATATAGAGACCTCGAACGGTATCCTGGGCGCCGTCCTGCAGAAGGAGCCCGACGTCGAGAATCCCGGTCCGGACGACCTCTACAAGGTCGGTACGGCCGCGCGGATCCTCAAGACGCTGGAGATGCCCAACGGCAACATGACCGTCATCCTGCACGGCCTCGAAAAGGTCGAGATCATGGATTACGTCACCTCGGAGCCATATTTCCGCGCTTCGATCGTGCCGCTCAAGGATACGTCGCCCGAACGCAACAACGTGGAGTTCGACGCCCTGGTGGACTCGATCCGCGACGTCGCGCTCGAGATAATCAACATTTCGCCCAATATGCCCAAGGAGGCGGCGTTCGCCATCAAGAACATAGACTCCAAGCGCGGCATCATAAACTTCATCTGCACCAACCTCGAGCTGAAGGACGCCGACCGCCAGAAACTTCTGGAGGCTCCCGGACTTCTGGCCCGCGCACGCCGCCTGCTCGAGATACTGATCCGCGAACAGCAGCTCGTCGAACTGAAAAGCGAGATCCAGGGCAAGGTCAAGCAGGACCTCGACCGCCAGCAGCGGGAGTACTATCTGCAGCAGCAGATACGCACCATCCAGGAGGAGCTGGGCGACGGCGGCATGGACGACGAGATCGAGAAGATGCGCGAAAAGGCCGCCGGCAAGAAGTGGAACAAGGAGGTCAGCGATATGTTCCAAAAGGAGCTGACCAAGCTCGAAAGGCTCAATCCGGCCGTCGCGGAGTATTCCGTGCAGATGACCTATCTGCAGCTGCTGCTGGAACTGCCGTGGCAGGATACCACCGAGGACAACCTCGACCTTAACCAGGCCAAAGTACAGCTCGACAAGGACCATTTCGGACTCGAGGAGGTGAAGGACCGCATTCTGGAGCACCTCGCCGTGATAAAACTGAAAGGCGACCTCAAATCGCCAATAATCTGCCTTTACGGCCCCCCGGGAGTGGGTAAAACCTCGCTCGGAAAAAGTGTGGCAGAAGCTCTGGGGCGCAAATTCGGGCGCATTTCGCTGGGCGGCCTGCACGACGAGGCCGAGATCCGCGGACACCGCCGCACATACATAGGCGCGATGCCCGGACGCATCATCCAGACCATCCGCCGCGCCGGTTCGTCGAACCCCGTCATCATACTGGACGAGGTCGATAAAGTCGGGCGCGGAAACCACGGAGACCCCTCGTCTGCGCTTCTGGAGGTGCTCGACCCCGAACAGAACACCACTTTCCACGACAACTATCTCGACACCGAGTACGACCTGTCGAAAGTGTTGTTCATCGCCACGGCCAACGATATTTCGGCCGTGAATCCGGCCCTTACCGACCGTATGGAGATGATCAACATCCCGGGCTACCTGCTCGAGGATAAGGTACATATAGCGCAGGAACACCTGATCGCCAAGCAAAAGGGCGCCCACGGCATTCCCGACGACGCTCTCTCCATCTCCAATAAGGTGCTGGAAAAGATCGTAGGCGAGTACACCCGCGAGTCGGGCGTGCGGCTTCTGGACAAGCACATCGCGAAGATCGCGCGCCACCGCGCCAAACAGATAGGTTTCAACGAGGAGTTCTCGCCCGAGATCACCGCCGCGGACGTCGAAAAGATACTGGGGATGCCCCGCTACCTCAAGGACGAGTACGAAGTGGGCGGCATCACGGGCGTAGTCACCGGCCTCGCGTGGACTCAGGTCGGCGGCGACATCCTCTACGTCGAGTCGATACTCTGCCCGGGCAAGGGCGAGATACATCTCACCGGCAACCTCGGCGACGTGATGAAGGAGTCGGCCACCATCGCCCTCGAATGGGTGAAGGCGCACTATCGCGATCTAAACATCAACCCGGAACAGTTCAAGACGATGGATATCAATATCCACGTTCCGGAGGGGGCGATCCCCAAGGACGGTCCCAGCGCGGGCATCACCATGGTAACATCGATCGTATCGACCTATACCGGGCGTAAAGTGAAAGAGCGCATCGCCATGACGGGCGAAACCACCCTGCGCGGGCGCGTTATGCCCGTGGGCGGCATCCGCGAGAAGATCCTTGCCGCAAAACGCGCCGGCATCACCGACATCATACTGAGCGAGGACAACAAGAAGGATATCGCCGAGATCAAGGAAGACTACGTCAACGGCATGAATTTCCACTACGTCCGCTCCAACGACGACGTTCTGGGACTGGCGCTCGAGAAATAAAGACAACCAATTAAAACGTAAATAACAATGAGCATCGCATTATGGATCACACTCGGGGTCGTCGTACTCCTGATCCTCATCTTCATCGGAATGTACAACTCTCTGGTCAAGCTGCGCAACAACCGCGAGAACGCTTTCGCCGATATCGACGTACAGCTTAAACAGCGCCACGACCTTATTCCCCAGTTGGTTGAAACCGTGAAAGGTTACGCGAAACACGAAAAGGAAACCCTTGAAAACGTCGTCAAGGCCCGCAACGAGGCATTGGGCGCGCACACGATCGACGACAAGATCGCGGCCGAGGGCAAACTCACGGCGGCTCTCAACGGCCTGAAAGTCACTCTCGAGGCTTATCCCGACCTGAAAGCCAACCAGAACTTCATGCAGCTTCAGGAGGAGATCGCCGACGTCGAGAACAAGCTCTCTTCGGTGCGCCGCTATTTCAACTCGGCCACCAAGGAGTACAACAACAAGGTCCAGACATTCCCCTCGAACATCATCGCCGGTATGTTCGGTTTCCGCAGGGAGGTTATGTTCGACCTGGGCACCGACCGCGCCGCACACGAAACCGCTCCCAAGATCAGTTTTTAGGCGGAACGCCGCCGGCGGATTTGATGATAAAGGCGCCTGCATATCCTAATCGATAGGCACAGCGCCCCCGTCATTGAGAGAAGTGTAACGACGAAGCAATCCATTTTGAACACCGGCAGCGGATTTTTGATCAACGCTATACAATTCATATTGAAGGATACATAATGAAATATGTAGGAATAAGAGCCCAACAGAGCAGCAACAACTGGAAATCGGTGGTGCTGCTTGTTGTTTTTCCGGCCATGGTCCTGGCCCTGACACTGCTTTTCACAGTGATACTCTACTGGGCGACCGTAGAGCCGAGTCCCGACTATACGGCATGGGACGTGTCGTCATACTGGTTCATGCAGGCCCTGCCGTGGGTCCTGGGGGTTGTCGGCTTATGGTTCATCATCGCGTTCCTGTTCAACACCGCCATCATCAACAGGGCGGCGGGCTCTGAAACGCTCGACCGCAGGGAGAACAAGCGCGTCTACAACCTTGTCGAGAACCTCTGCATGGCCAATGGTATGCAGATGCCGAAGGTCAATGTGATCGACTCGCCTGCGCTGAACGCTTTCGCCAGCGGGCTCAACAACAAGACATATACGGTGACGCTCACCTCTGGTATTATCGAGACCCTCGACGACGACGAACTTGAGGGAGTGATAGCCCACGAACTGACCCATATCCGCAACCGCGACGTGCGCCTGCTGGTGGTGTCGATCGTCTTTGTCGGCATCTTCACGCTGATCATGACGGGCGCGTTCTACGCCATACCGCGCGTGAACGGCAAGAACAGCGGCGGGATAAAGCTCTTCCTGCTGATCCTGGCCGCATTGGCCGCCATCGGGACGCTCTGTTCCAATATCACCAAGCTCGCCATCTCGCGCAAACGCGAATACATGGCCGATGCCGGGGCCGCCGAAATGACGCGCAATCCGCTCGCACTGGCCGGCGCCCTGCGCAAAATATCCGGAAACAGCGAGGTGGAATCCGTGAAACGCAAGGATGTGGCCCAGCTCTTCATCGAGCACGGGGCGAAGGGTAGCGGCCGAAGCCTTTTCGCAACCCATCCGCCGATCGAAAAGCGCATCGAGATACTGGAGCAGTTCTAACAAAAAACAGCGGAAATTTTTCCGCTGTTTTTTGTTTAATGGTTAATGATAAATGGTCAATGGTTAATTATTTTTGGCATCATTACCCTTTTTTATTAATCATTGACCACTAACCATTGATCATTACAATCAGATCAGCCCGTTCTTTTCCAGCATCGCCCGGATATCGCCGTGCAGGCGGCGGTAGAGGAAACACCCCTTGTAATCCTCGTTGTAGGTCAGCGTGTCGCGCACGTTCAGCAGGGCGTTGCGGTAATTGCTGATCTCGTTGTTGAGGGCCGTTCCTTTCTGCGCCGAGGTCGATATGTGGTTGTTAGCCAATAGTTTCAACTTGTCGCACACGGCGCTAAGCATCGGTATCACAACGTTGTCCAGCAGCGTGTGGCCATGCATGAAAAGGTAGGTGTTGCCGGGGTTGAGGTCGAGTTTCTGCGCCAGCATTGCAAAATCGTGCACCGCGCCTTTCCATTCGGCATGGTTCGTTTCGAGGGTGTGCAGTTTGCGGTTGACGTTCCCCGAAAGCCAGTGCAGAGTCCCCTCGCCACCGTCCTCCACTTCCAGATAGTTGAGTTTCACGGTGTTCTTGAACTCCAGCAGCGTGAAAAGATGCTCGTCGCCCAGCCGTGCCGAGTAGGCGTACCACAGGAAAACCGGGTAAATTATGCGCGAATAGGCCTCAAGAAAAGCCTCGAAATCGAATATCTGAGTGTCGTTCTTGGTGGCCTTGGTGCAGATCGTGTGCAGGGTCGGGGCGAAGCAGAGGTAATTTTCGGTCGCGTAGGTGTAGGTGTGGAAAAGGTAGGGCGACTCCATCACCCGCCTCGATTGCCCCGTGTAGCCGTTGAAAAGGTAGTCGAAGTCGCTGTCTACGCAGAGAAGCTTCACCGGCGAACTCTCGCCGATCATATCCATCACCACCCTCTTGCCCTTCGCCAGGTCGGGACGCGGCGGCACGGCTATCTCGAAAGTGACGCGGTCCGACTCGAAGTCGTTGAATATCCCGCGCCAGAAAGCCACATCGTCATATCCCTCGACGTACACTTCCACGAGAGTTTTGCCCTCTCTCAAAGGCAGTCTCGACGGCAGCGCTTCATACACCCGGTTGCGGTACTTCTTCGGCGGCTTCTTCTCTTTCATTCCCTTTTATTCATCGTTACTTTTGCAAATCCAAAAGTAACCAAAAGATTGCGGCAACGGCCGCGGCGGTTTATTTTACAACGCCTGAAGTGATTTTACGTTTTAATAACGGGTTTGTGGTTTGCCTGTTATTCGGGTTTTGGCGGCAGGCGAAGCCTGGCATCTTATTTTGAAACAATCTGATCTTGAAAATAAATTTTCAGAGTCAGATTTTTCAAAATAATGTTGCACTGCGTGCAACCCGCCAAATCCGAATAACCAACCGCCATATTCAAAACCTCACAACAGTAATAATAGTGAGATACGCAGTATCTCTAAAAATTTTTGGTTCAACCTTTTTTAAAAGGTTGAAAAAAGAAAAAATCAAATGGTATGCATTCCGATTGTGTGACGGAGCCATTTATCCTGTGCACGGAGTACCTGTTCGATGATGTCGCGCACGCAGCCGCGGCCGCCAACGTATTGGGAGACGTAAACCGAGGCTTCGATCACTTCACTGCAGGCGTCGGCGGGACAGACGGGTATGCCGACCATGCGCATCACGTCGAGGTCGGGAATGTCGTCGCCCATGTATATCGTGTCGGCGAGGTCGAGTCCGTACTCTTCGGCGATCTCGCGCAGCACGGCGGTCTTGTCGGCGACGTTGGTGTGGATCGCTGTGGCCTTCAGCCTTTCGAAGCGTTTGCGCATAATGTCGCCGCGCCCGCCCGAGATGATGAACAGTTTGTAGCCCTCGGATACGGCGTACGAGAATGCGTAGCCGTCCTTGGCGTTGTATGTGCGCAGGAAATCGCCGTCGGGCAGCAGGGTGATGCCGCCCTCGGTGAAGACTCCGTCGACATCGAAGACGAAGGCCCGGACCCGCGCTAATTTTTCTTTAAAATTCTCCATATGATATCACTTATATTTTCGTATAATTCAACGTATTCGGGATGTTCGGCGCGCAGGATGGCGAGGTGTTTTTCCTGGATGCCTTTGTCGCCCCTTTGCGCCGGTCCGGTCTGGGCGAGGCGGGGCGATGGCATGGACATCGCTTTGGCAACTGTCTCGGCGATTATCGGTCTCACGTAGTCGAACGGCGCCCCTGCGTCGGCGGCGATCTGCTCGGCTATCGAGAACATGGCGTTCGGGAAATTGTTGGCGAACGAACCGGCCATGTGTATGTGGGCCCTGCGTGCGGAGTCCATCTCTATGACGTTGTCCGACAGCGCTTCGGCCGCCCTGCGGACTGTTTCCAGCGCGTGCGGAGTTTCGCCCTCGACGAAGAACGGCGTCCGGCGGAAATCCGCTATCCGGCGTCCTTTTGTGAACGACTGCAGGGGGTACAGCACGGCGCGATCGGCGATCCGGGGTGAAATATCTTTCATCGAGACGCATCCGGCAGTGTGCGCGACTACGGCTCCGGCCGGGAAGGGCATCTCCGACGAAACCTGCGCAACGGCCCCGTCGCTCACGGCTAGAATATAAAGGTCGGCATGGACGAGTTCCTTCGGATCGTTCGTCCACCGAGCGCCGGTTTCCGATGCGAGCCACGGGCCGCGTTCGGGGTTCCGCGCCCACACCTGCACAAGGTCAAGTCCATCCGTCTCAGCGATTTCCCTCGAAAGCCCCTCGGCTACGCTACCGCTGCCAATAATTACCGCACGAATCATATTAAATCTGTCAGGAGTATATTGTCGTCGGAATTTTTCACATCGCCCTTGACTTTTTCGTAGGTGCTGTCGATCCGCCTCATCAGGGGTGTTTCCATAAGGCCGGGCATCTCGCTGCCGTGCGCCGTCACGCAGTTTATCACGTCGTAGAAGTGCATCGTGTGCGGGTCGCGGGCGGGCGCCATCGTGTCGATCTTGTCGGCCTTTTCGTCGCGCACGAAGAGCAGCAGTCCGTCCCTTTCGAGTTCGTAGGCTACGTCGCGCACAGTGCGGACCGGCACCCCGATCTCTTCTGCCACCTTTTCGGGTGTGGAGAGAGTCCTGCCGTCGATGAAGTTGCGGATGGTTATGACCATCACGGCGATCATGATCTTGCAGCGGTTGTCGTAGCTGACGTCCTGCGACTGGCGTTCGGCCTCGAAGTCGCGTATGTTCTGCATCGCGAATGACAGCTCGCCGCCGAAAAGCAGTATCTGCCAACTGGTCTGCAGCCACAGCAGGAAGAGCGGTATGGCGGCGAACGTACCGTAAATGGCGTTGTAGGAGCTCAGGTTGCCCTGTATCCAGACGTATGCGATCTGGAATATCATGAAGCCGATCCCCGCGACCGTCCCGGACTTCAGGGCGTTCTTATATTTGACGGGCGTGTTGGGTATCACCATGTAGATCAGCGAGAACATCAGGATTATGATGGCCGCCGCGGCGATGCCGAACAGGATTTCGGCTATCACTCCCCCTGTGAAGAGTTCCACCTTGCTGCGGATACCGATGTATAGGCTGTTTGCCGCCAGCAGCAGGATGGGGGCGAGGATGATTATGGCCATGTAGCCTGTGAAACGGCGCGAGAACGAACGCGAACGCTGTACTTCCCAGATGTTGTTGAATGCGCTCTCGATGTTGCCGAAGACCTTGATGACGGCCCACACCAGTACGAAGAAGGCACTCACCGCCATCACGCCGCCTTTTGTCCTTTCCAGCAGGTTCTTGATGAAAATGACGATCTGGTCGACTATTTCGGTGTATTTCGGAAAAAGTTCGTAGAGGTACCTGTTGAACGACTCTTCCATTCCGAATCCCTTGAAGATGGCGAAAACCATCGCCAGCACCGGTACCAGCGACATCACCGTGTAGAACGACAGCGCCGCCGAACGCACCGCGGTGTCGTGGCGGTTGACTCCCCTGGCCGTGAAGAGCACCACACGCATCTGTCTGACGAGCCACCACGTCCGTTTGCCCGAATAATCCTTTTCGCTGGTCTGCCAGACGCCGTGCTTTATGAAATCTATGATCTTTTTGAGCATAAAGTCAGTTTACCCGCAAATATAACAATTTCCATGCGATTCGTAATTCGTAATTCGTAATTGATGATTATCTTTGTTTCTTAAAGATAATCATAAAAATATGCTTTACCCCATTCAGTTCAGGCCGCTCCTCAAGGAACGCATCTGGGGCGGACGCGCCCTCGCCGAAAAACGCGGAACCCCCAAACAGAAAGCCGACAAAGATCTCATTATAGGCGAAAGCTGGGAGGTGTCGGGCGTCGGGGGCGATGTTTCGGTCATCGCAAACGGATTCCTCAAGGGCAACAACCTGCAGGAGGCCGTCGAGGTATATATGGGCGATCTGGTCGGCGACAAGGTTTTCCAGCGTTTCGGAGAGGAATTTCCCCTGCTGATAAAATATATCGATGCGCAGGATAAGCTTTCGGTGCAGGTACACCCGAATGACGAACTTTCGGCCAAGCGGCACAACGCATACGGCAAGACCGAAATGTGGTATATCCTCGACTGCGAACCGGGGGCGGCTCTTATGATCGGCCTCAAAAACGGCGTTACGAAGGAGCAATACATCGGAGCCGTGGAAAACGGAACCGTGGGTGAGTTGCTGAATGCGATACCGGTAAAACCGGGCGACACATATTTCATTCCCGCCGGTACGGTGCACGCAATCGGCAAGGGCATCCTGGTCGCCGAGATCCAGCAGACCTCGGACGTCACCTACCGCGTTTTCGACTGGAACCGCACCGACAAGGATGGCAATCCGCGCGAACTGCACACAGAACTGGCCCTGGATGCTATAGATTTCAAGGCTCCGGTGCGCAACGTGACGCAGCATCCGCCCGTGGGTGCGGCCGCGCTGCTTGTCGAATGTCCCTACTTCACCACCAACCAGTTGGACGTGGACGGGAGCATGGAACGCCAGCTAGAAAGCCGCGATTCGTTCACCATATATATATGCACCGGCGGCGAACTGACTCTCACGGCCCCGGGCGGTGTGATGAAACTCGCGAAAGACGATATCGTGCTGATCCCCGCCGACCAAGACAACGTGGTGCTGGAAGGCCGCGGGCAGCTGCTCGAAACATACATGTAAACCGGACAGGTATTATGAAAGGCAAAAACCATATGGTAAGATGGGTTGTAGGAGGTGTTTTTACATTATTTCTTACGCTTGTTTCCATGAATGTTTTTGCCCAGAACAACGAGATAGAGGAACTCGAAGCGTCGTTGAGGTCTTACAAATCGGGGGAAGAGCATTATGGAGTCAAGCATGATAAGGCTTACAGGCTGTTGTCTATCGATAAATATAACAATGTCGCTATTTTCTATCTGCTGAGTTCATTTCGGGAGATGAGGCAGAAAGACTCCATCCCGGCGTTTTTTAACTGGCTGATCGAGAACAATCCGGATGAAGTCGAGCCGTATCTGATAAGGGAAAAGTATGAAAATTATGAAGGCCCGACATACACGCAGCGGCTGAACAATCTGAAAGAAGCCCTTAAGGTAGATTCTCTGGGGAAAAGGGTGAATTATCAGTCGGGCAAGCTGTATTATCATCTTTTTGTCAGGGAGCACAATAAAAACGGTAGCAAAGCTAATAAGGATTCTTACGCGGCTAATGCGGCCCGGTATTTCGAAACGGTTTATCGGCATGGCGATGATGCCTGGAAAGAGGTTTTAAAATTTCCTCTGCTTCAGCTGGCCAATTATTCAGGAGACGCCGGGAAGAAAAAACTATACGGGAATTACATGATCCAAACCTCTTATTTCCCTCTTTCCGCATTTATGAAAGTGCCTGACGGTTGGGAAACGGATTATTATATAAACGTGATCGATCATGTGTCGGGAGACAAGCAGGAGTTCCGCGGGGTGGAGTCAGCTATTTTTCACCTTAACTGGTATGGCAGACATTTGAATGCCCTCGATGAGCCTGCATTGACGGACTCCATGCCGGAACGTATTTACAGATTCACGTATCTCAGAACTTTTCATAACCCGGTCGTCATAGGTTTGGAGAATAATGGCGGAGAGGTCAGAGTCTATTGGAAGGTTTCGGATGGGGCCGGCGGGTATGAACCCGGGGAGATCATAGAAGACAAGGAGAAAAAGTTGACGATTGACGACTGGGATGATTTTGAGGGTAAGATAAACCGGATAAAGTTCTGGCAATTGGCCGCACTTGATGAAGGACTTTCGGGCTTCGACGGCTCCCAATGGATCCTTGAAGGGAAAACCCGGGATAAATACCATGTGGTGGACCGGTGGGGCGGCGGTACGATCAGCGAAGTATGCAGCCGACTGATAGAGCTGACGGATTTGGAAATAGAAGATATTTATTAATCTTTCGTATAAATTTAGAAAAATCATATACCCTATGCCTGTAATCTCAAAAAGAGGAGAACAGTTGCCGGCCTCGCCGATACGCAAGCTCGCACCGCTGGCCGAAGAGGCCAAAGCCCGCGGCATTAAAATATACCATATGAATATCGGCCAGCCCGATATCCGGACACCGCAGGTGGGGCTCGACGCGCTGAAAAACATCGACCGCACGATACTCGAATACAGTCCGAGCGACGGACTGCCGGCTGTCAGGCAGAAATTCGCCGAATACTACCACCGCTTCGGGATCGACGTCGGACCCGGCGAGATAATCGTCACCACGGGCGGCTCCGAAGCCATCACGCTCGCGCTGCTGTCGTGCCTCGACAGGGGCGACGAAGTGATAATGACCGAGCCGGGTTACGCCAACTACATATCGTTCGCCGAGCAGACCGGCGTGAAAGTCGTTCCGATCACCACATCCATAGAGGATGGTTTCGCACTTCCGCCCATTGCGAAATTCGAACGGTATATAACCCCCTACACCCGTGCCATACTGCTCTGCAATCCCCACAACCCCACCGGATACATGTACAGCCGCGAGGAGCTGCAGTCGATCCGCGACCTTGTGAAAAAATATGATCTTTTCCTCATTTCCGACGAGGTCTACCGCGAATTCTGCTACTCGGACGAGCCGTACGTTTCGGCCATGCAGCTCGAAGGGATCGAACAGAACGTGGTGATGGTCGATTCTGTCTCGAAACGATACTCAGAGTGCGGCATCCGCATCGGCACGATGGTCACGCGCAACAAGGCCGTAAGGGCATCCGCAATGAAAGTGGCGCAGGCCCGCCTCAGCCCACCTCTTCTCGGACAGCTCGTGGCGGCCGCTTCGGTCGACGCGCCGGAATCATACATAAAGGAGATATACGACGAATATCTGGCCCGGCGGAACTTCCTGATCGAGGGGCTGAATAAGATACCGGGGGTTTACGCCACGATGCCCGGGGGTGCTTTCTACACGATGGCCCGCCTGCCGGTAGACGACAGCGACCGCTTCTGCGAATGGCTTTTGCGCGACTTCAACCACAACGGGGCGACGGTGATGTTCGCTCCGGGGTCGGGTTTCTACACCGCCCCCGCGCTGGGCAGCAAGGAGGTCCGTATAGCATATGTGCTCAACCGCACGGATATAGCTGCGGCACTCGAGGTTCTCGGAAAAGCCTTGGAACAATATCCAGGGCGGACAGAGTGAAACGGCCGGCCGGAAAAACAAAAAGGCGGACCCTCTCATTGATCTGCCCCCCAAAAGTTAGACGGATTAATATTTAGATATTCGAGGAATGAGTTCTGTATTTTACGGGACTCATTCCTTTTAGTTTAGCTTTGATCCTGTCGTTGTTATAGTACTCGATGTACTTTTTGAGTTCAGCG
>JAVBRO010000007.1:0-132841 GCA_031547885.1 Rikenellaceae bacterium | reverse complement strand
CACACACTCTACCGGCGAGCCGTCGGGATAGCGCAATTTTTCGGCGTAGAGTTTGGAGACTCTGCGCGCCATATCCATTGTGGTTCCTTCGAGCGATTCGCGAACCCCACCTCTCCGGCCGTCAATGATCGGACGGATACCTATGCGGGTTTTTTCCCCGATCAATCTCTGCTTCTTCATAATTTACATTTTTATTAAGTTTGCTGTATCGTTTTAGCTATAACCTAAATTTTTAACGGCGGAGCGAAGAGTCTCTTATTACGAGTTTTCCTTCGATCTGAACGTTGTTGACAAGCGCCATCCTGTTTTCAAGTTTCTCTATCATAACTTCTACTACTTTATTGGCAAGGGTGGGGATAGGCTGCTCTACATATGAGATGGGGGAATAGAACAGATTGAAAGCGTCGTTGCCGTCGAATCCGAGAATCCCCATCTGGCCCGGAATCTTTATACCTATTTCTTTTATAGCATGCAGACATGCGAGAGATATGGTATTGGTAGCCAGGAAGAGAGCGTCCACACCGCTGTCGATAAGCCTGGGGATTATCTTCCGTGCCATTTTGTACGGGTCTGATATTTTAACGTACCCGATAGTTATATCGGACTTTTTACCGCTCTCCTCCATCGCGTCGCTGTAACCCCTGACACGATCCTGCATATGAGCCAGCTCGATATCGTATGCAATCATACCCACTTTTTTGAATCCCGACCCGATCAGATGCAATACTGCCTTATGCGATGCAGCATAATTATTCATCGAAACACTGCTTACGTTCATATCCCTCATGGGTCTGTCAAAAAGAACAATGGGAACATCGTTTCTTACGAGCTCTCTTATCGTATCTTCCGATCCCTCGCAGGGAACTATTATAAGGCCGTCGACGCTGCGGTTCAACAAACTCGATACCACAAGGTCCATTTTTGGAGCATATTCGTCCGAACTGCCGAACAGTACTGTATATCCTCTTTTCGCGGCAGCGTCTTCGATCCCCCTCGCTGTCTGGGCGAAAAATGGGTTGGAGATGTCCGACAATACTACGCCCAAGGCCCTGCTTTTCCCGCTTCGCAGGCTTTTGGCAGCTACATTAGGCTGGTAATTCATCTCCTCGGCCACTTTTATCACGTGCTTGATGGTTTGTTCGCCAACACGGTGTTCACGCCCCTTGCCGTTCAGTACGAATGAAACCAGTGCCGGAGATACGCCCGCTTTTGCGGCGATATCTTTGAGAGAAGTTTTTTTTATAATCGACATAAATAAGGAAATTCGTTTTAGCTAACAACCCACACCGGAACATAAATAACCGTATCCGGGACTCATTACAACTAAACAGACAACAGCAATTAAAACGCTGTAATTTTGATAATTAATCGTAGAAATGAAGATCGTTGCCAATCGCAAGGTATGTATATTTTATTGAATAAACAAACAGAAATATCAAAAAATGCATTTTTAGCTAAAACAATTTAATTACATATTATCGAAACATTTTGTCTTAATTTGTATCTTTATAATTCAGATATACAGATGATTAAATATATGAAGATTATTGCATGTCATTTAAACTCATAACTGCATTGTTAATTATTGTAAACTATATTTGATCAAATATTCCTCATATAATGTTATATGGACCTAATTAAAATGATTTAGCACATAAATATTTTTTTTGTTAAAAAACTTGTTTTAATGAATAAAAAATATTTACTTGCGACTGAATACTACGCCCAGGACAACGTCTTTTCATGTTAAATTTTTTGTTTGCAGGGAATTAGATCGCAATTTACATACTCTGATCCTTGCACGCCCGGATCTGCTGACGTTAATACTCCATATGGATTTGGATATGCATCGATGCTGTAAATGTTATTTTGGATTTAACATACAATACATGATGAGATATATTAGCCTGAATCGATGCAAGCTGCTTCTGCATATTTTTTTTCACAATTAACTAAAACGATATAGTAAATCTATGCGGATAGGGTTATTCCGGGCAAACCAATGACGCGGACAGCACTTGTCCCGAAAGATACAGACGATAATAAACCGAAAAAACCGAAAAACATGTCCAAAAGTACAGCCATGAAACTCGTTCCCGTTATGGTGGCTTTCTTCGTAATGGGGGTATGCGACCTCGTGGGGATTGCCGCCAACTATGTGAAAGCGGATTTCGATCTGTCGGATACGTTGACAAACCTGCTGCCTTTCATGGTGTTCTTATGGTTCTTCATTCTCGCCGTTCCGACAGGGATGCTGATGAACTCCATAGGAAGGCGCAACACGGTCATCATAAGCCTGGCCATAACGCTGGTCGCGCTGGTAATACCCTGCGTTGATTATACATTCGGCATGATGCTTTTGTCATTTTCATTGATAGGGATAGGTAATACGTTGCTGCAGGTGTCGCTCAACCCACTGCTGGCCAGCATAGTCAATCCCGACCGATTGCCGAGCAGTCTTACGCTGGGACAATCCATCAAGGCAATAGCGTCGTTCGGTGCGCCTATAGCGGTTACATGGCTTGCTGTGAATACCGGCGACTGGAAGATAATATTCGCAGGGTTCGCCGTCATTACGCTTCTCGCGCTGGTCTGCATGTCGCTGACCAAAATGCCGCGTCAGAAGCCCGACAAGGCTTCTTCGTTCGCCGGCTGCTTCCGGCTGCTAAGAGACCCCTTGATCCTTGTGCTGTTTCTGGGACTGCTGGTTCACGTCGGGACAGATGTGGGCATAAACACGACCGCGCCGAAACTACTGAGCGAGCGTACCAGCATGCCCCTTTTGTCCACAGGTTACGCTGCGAGCGCCTATTTTCTGATGCGTATACTGGGATGCCTGGCCGGTATCTGGATACTTGCGAAATTTGCGGCTAAAAAGATATTTTTCATCAGTACGATGATCACTGCTGCCGGTGTAGCCGGATTGTTTTTCGCTCAGTCGGTATGGTTAATCTACTCCTGTATAGCCCTGATCGGTCTGGGAAATGCCAACCTATTCTCTATAATGCTCTCACAGGCTCTGCTGCGCATGCCCGACCGCAGTAACGAGGTGTCGGGATTGATGATAATGGCTCTGTCGGGCGGAGCGCTGTTCCCGCTGCTGATGGGCGTCGGTGCCGACCTTTTTGGCGGACAAACAGGCGCCTTGGCGGTGCTGATGCTCTGCGTGGTATTCCTGATATTAGTAGTGGCGCCAAGAATTAAAAACGACAGCTATGCAGAACAGACGTCTTAAGATAGATTTCATAGGGGTGTTCATCGGCGAGGATTTTTTCATCCCGGTGAAGAAAGGGATGTCCGATGCGGCGGCCATTATGGATGTCGACGTACGCTTCATGGGCGACGAAGGATCAGATACCGACACTGTCAACCGCCTGATCTGTGAATCGGTGGATGACGGCATTGACGGAATTGCGGTTGATATAGTAGATCCGGAGGCCAACAAAGAGGCTATCGCTTACGCCGTTTCCCAGGGAGTTCCCGTAGTGGCGTACAATATGGATGCAAGCATGGGGCGGGGAGCGCATTTGGCATATACGCAACAAGATTTCCTGCAGGCGGGGCGGAAACTTGCCGACCGGATCGCAAACGAAGTTCCGGTCGGATCGACGGTGCTCGTCACACAGCATGACGAGGGTGTGGAGGCCCTCGAAAAACGCGCCGAGGGGGCAATGTCAGTACTCAATGCCAGAAACCCTGATTATCTAGGTCTTATTACCTCGGCCGAGGTCGAAACCTCGTTCGCCCGCGTTACCAACATGCTGGAGGAAAATCCGCACATCGAAGTTATTATTGCCACCGGGCAGGCCGATACGGAAGGAGCCGGCCTGGCAGTCAGGCATCTGGGCCGCCGGGATATTATTATCGCCGGATTCGATCTTTCGCCGACGATCCTCGAACTGATAGCGGAGGGATACATACGCTTTACAGTCGACCAACAGCCCTATGTGCAGGGCTTCTATCCTGTCGTCCAACTTGCCCTGAACATCCGCTACGGGCTGACGCCGTGCAACATCGATGCCGGGGCAGGTATAGTAACATCCAAAGATGTTGCCGCGATCATTGAAATGAGTGAAAAACATATAAGATGACATCGAGAGAAAGAGTACTTGCCGCCATAGAGCACCGCCCGGTTGACCGTGTGCCTGTCGATATGGGGTCGACGCCCAGTTCCGGAATATCGGCGATCGCATATTCCAACCTTGTAAAACACATGGGGTTCGAGCTGCCGACGCTCATATATGATGTCGTGCAGCAACTGGCCCAGCCCGACGATGCGGTCCTCGATGCTTTTGGTGTCGATGTGGTCGATATAGGACGCACGTTCAACTCCGCTCCGGAAGATTGGTATCCGGTCGCTATGTGCAACGGAGCGCAGGCTTTTTATCCGCAATGGTATCGTCCGATGCGGCGTCCAGACGGATCCTGGGCCACTTACGATGAACATGGCAGAGTGCTGTCGGTGATGCCTGTTGGAGCGACCTTCTTCGACCAGGCGTATTTTCCATATGCCGACGGCTATCCGTCGGATTACTCCGATCTGGGCGACCGGATGAACAAAGTGATGTGGTCGCGTCACGTACACAGTCCATGGGATCACGCCGGGGATCCCGATTTTTATAAGAAGCTGAGGGAGAATACTCTTAAACTCAGAAATGAGACCGACAGGGCCCTTATGCTGGTCTGCGGATGCAATCTGTTCGAATGGGGCTCATTCCTTCGCCGGCTCGACAATTGGCTGATGGACCTCGTTTGCGAGGCGGATAATGTCGAGAGGCTTCTGGATAAATTGCTAGAGCGGCATCTGGAGACTCTCGAAAAGGTATGCGCGGCCGTAGGGGACCTGGTGGACGTTATCCGGCTCGGAGATGATCTCGGTATGACCTCCGGCCCATTCATGAGCCCCGACATGTATAGACAGTTTTTCAAACCGCGGCACCGCCAGATATGCGAATATATCCGCAGTCATAGCAATATGCATGTTTTCCTTCATTCATGCGGGGCGATAAGCCAGCTTATGCCGGACCTGATAGATGCCGGGATAGAAATATTCAACCCGGTGCAGACAAACTGCAGGGGGATGGGTTTCCGCGACCTGAAAAAAGAGTTCGGCTCGTCCTGCACATTCTGGGGCGCCGGTATCGAAAATGTCGGCATGCTGAATGCCGGTACTCCCGAGCAGGTGCGCATGCAGGTACTCGAACGCCTCGAAGTTCTCAGCGAGGGGTCCGGCTATGTATTCAACACGATACATAACATCATGCCGGACGTTCCGCCTCAAAATATCATAGCTATGTTCGATGCGGTCAAAGAGTTCAACGACCGCAAATGAATTTGTTCCGCATAACCCTGTAACCTGAAGGAAATGATGAAATCGAAAATATACTGTAAAGCGTTTTGCGCAGCACTGCTTGCGTTCCTCCTTTTCCATATCGATGCGCACAGCCGCGAATACGGCGGTTACTACAGCGGCGATAATCTTGCCCGCATAGCTTTTCCCCTAGGAGGTATAGGCGCCGGTATGTATTGCATAGAGGGTACCGGCATGATATCCAATTTGTCGGTCCGCAACTGCCCTGAAGAGAACAATGAGCCCGGAATGTTCGCCGTCCTGCATGTCAAAGGCATTGAAAACGGCACTAAGGTGCTTGAAGGGCCGGTTCCGGGTTGGCGCCGTACAGGGCGCAGGGGATGGGCTCAGATAGGAGCGTCGGCATACGGTGCGAGCGGAGCCAACTGGGGCCTGCCGCGCTACACTTCATGCACTTTTTCCGCCGGATTTCCGTTCGCCGTCATCGACCTTAAGGACCGGGATATTCCGGTCGATGTGACGCTGAGGGCATGGAGTCCGTTCATTCCCACTAACGCCGACGATTCGTCGCTGCCGACAGGCATACTCGAATATACGCTGCACAACCGCAGCGGGCAGGCGCTTGAAATGGTCTTTTCGTTCAACTCCCGCAACTTTATGGCGGCAGCCCACAGGGGCGTCAATTCGATCGTCCCGACAGATAAGGGTTTCGTGCTTTCTCAGACAGGAACCGAAGACGAGCCATGGCATGAGGGGCAGTTCGCCGTATGCGTGGACGACCCTGCGGCAACAGTCAATTGCTGTTGGTTCCGGGGCGGCTGGTTCGATCCGATCACAATGGTGTGGAACGACCTGAAAGATGGAAAGATATCAGCAGTCGAAGCGGTGGAAAAGAATGCTCCGGGCGCTTCGCTTTATGTGCCGGTACGTCTCGAACCCGGAGATGAAAAACGCATCAGGGTATTTACGACATGGTATGTGCCGGAAACCACGCTGCGTTACGGCGGAGAACCGGCCGATCCCAAAGATAACTGCGCCGACCGCGAATATACCGGCGGGGAGCATAAGACACACCGTCCGTGGTACGCTTCCAGATTCGACAGCGCCGCTGCCGCCGCCCGTTACGTGAACAATAATTACGACAGGCTTTACCGAGAAACGAAAGCCTTTACCGACACTTTCTACTGCTCGACCCTTCCGGCCGAGGTGGTGGAGGCCGTTGCGGCCAACCTGACCATCCTTAAATCGCCCACCGTACTGCGGCAGTATGACGGGAGAATGTGGAACTGGGAAGGGTCGGGCGATGAATGGGGAAGTTGTACGGGGAGTTGTACCCATGTGTGGAACTATGCACAGGCGGTACCGCACCTCTTTCCCGAACTCGAACGTTCGCTGCGGGAGACAGAGTTCGGCGAGAGCCAGAACAGGGCGGGGCACCAGACTTTTCGTGCCGCGCTTCCGATACGCCCGGTAGACCATGATTTCTACGCTGCGGCCGACGGGCAGATGGGCGGCATCATGAAAATATACCGCGACTGGCGCATAAGCGGCGACAAGGCGTGGCTCAGAAAGATGTATCCCAAGGTGAAGCAAAGTATGGATTACTGTATCAGGACATGGGACCCCACGCTGAAAGGAACCATAGAGGAGCCCCACCACAATACCTACGACATAGAGTTCTGGGGATCGGACGGAATGCATAACAGTTTCTATGTTGGCGCCCTGACGGCGATAATCCGCATGGGCAAATACCTCGGCGAAAATGTTTCGCAGTACGAAAAACTCTATGCGTTATGCAGGGCGTTTACCGAGAAGGAACTTTTCAACGGCGAGTATTTTATCCAGAACATTCAGTGGACCGGCTTGCAGGCGCCCGATCCGGTAAAAGCCGCTCAGGAAGATCCCGACCGCCGGATGCACCCCGAATTTTTCGAACTGTTTGTGAAAGAGGGACCCAAGTATCAATATGGCGCAGGATGCCTTTCGGATGGAGTTTTCGGCTCCAACATGGCCCGTGCATGCGGACTTCCGGAGCCTCTGGACGAAGATAAAACCAGGAGCCACCTGGTGTCGGTCCATAAATACAACCTCAGGAGAGACCTTTCGACCCACGATAACCCGCAACGGCCGGGATATGCCTTCGGCGACGAGGGCGGGATGTTGCTGTGTTCGTGGCCGAAGGGCGGCAAACCATCCATCCCGTTCGTCTACAGCAACGAGGTGTGGACCGGTATCGAATATCAGGTCGCCGCGCATCTCATGTATCTGGGAGAAGTGGAGAAAGGGCTCGATATAGTGCGCATATGCCGCGACCGCTACGACGGCACGAACCGCAATCCATTCAACGAGGTTGAGTGCGGCAACTGGTATGCCCGTGCGATGGCCAGCTACGGCATGTTTCAGGCCCTTACCGGAGTGCGCTATGATGCGGTCGACAGGACTTTGTATGTAGACTCCCGCATAGGCGATTTCACGTCGTTCCTGAGTACGGCAACCGGCTTCGGCACGGTAACTCTCAAAGGCGGTAAAGCAAGTGTAAATGTTGTTCATGGCACGATAGACGTAAATAGAACAGTAGTAAAAAAGTAGATATGAACCGTATAGAGCGTTTTTTAGCAACTGTAGAGCGGAGACCGGTGGACAGGCCGGCTTCGTGGCTCGGCATTCCCGATCCGGTGGCACTTCCCGCTTTGTTCGGCCACTTCGGAGTGGCTGATATCGCAGCCCTTAAAGCCAGGCTCAACGATGATGTCTGGCCTGTTGAGATGCCGTATCATTCCCCTGTCAGCGACGCTATTTACACTGCTTTCGACTTCATGAAAAAGAAGGATGGAGCGGCGGAAGGGCGTACGCTTACTGCTCCCGGTTTTTTTGAGGATTATTCCGACCCGGCCGATGTGGAACTTTTCGACTGGCCCGATCCGTCCCTCTATATAGATCCGTGCGAGTGCTGCCGCATCGTCGACGAGGTTCCCGAAGGTTACGCCGTGATGGGGGTGCTTTGGTCGGCTCATTTCCAGGATGCCTGTGCGGCGTTCGGAATGGAAACTGCCCTTATAAAAATGCTGGCCGAACCGGATATGTTCAGGGCCGTTATCGACCATATAACCGACTTCTACCTGAAAGCCAATGCGATCTTCTATGAAGCTACGCGCGGCAAGGTCCACGCAGTGCTGCTTGGCAACGACTTCGGCAGCCAGACCGGACTGATGGTCTCTCCCGACAGCCTCAGGGAGTTGGTGTTCGAAGGTATGGGCAAACTCATTACGCAGGCTAGGAGTTACGGATTAAAGGTGGTCTATCACTCATGCGGTTCGATACGCGACGTGATCCCCGACATTATAGCGCTCGGAGCGGATGTAATACACCCGATACAGGCGTTGGCGGCAGGGATGGAGCCGCGCGGACTGAAAGAGGAGTTCGGAGGCAGTGTGTCGTTCTGCGGCGGCGTCGACGCCCAGCATCTGCTTGTATGCGGCGATCCGGACGAAGTCTCCGCCAAAGTGAGGGAACTGGCGGAGATATTTCCGACGGGCCTTGTAATATCCCCGAGCCATGAAGCCATACTGCCGGATATCTCTCCGGAGAATATCGAAGCATTGTTTGACACTGTTAATAGTCTGAGATCATGAACGCTAATTTTACAGCAGGGATACTGCTGATACTCCTGTCGGGGATTTTCCAGGGCACTTACGGCCTTGGCATGAAGAAATTTCAGCCTCTGGCCTGGGAGGCCTTCTGGATACTCTTTTCAATTACAGGAATGATCGTCCTGCCAGTCGTGTGCGTCTGGTGGCTTATTCCCGATCCGATTGCGGCCCTGTCGAGCATCTCTCGGGGCGACGCGATCGCCGTTATACTGATGGGTGCTATGTGGGGCGTGGGAGCTCTGTTGTGGGGATTTTCCGTACTGCGCCTCGGTCTGTCGCTGACATATGGCATCGGAATGAGTTTTACGGCCATCAGCGGTTCGTTCGGCGCTCTGTTCTTCACCGAGGACGCACTATCCAAACCATACTTCTGGTATTTGGTTGCAGGCAATGTGGTGATGGTTCTGGGAGTTGCACTCATCACGGTCGCAGGCGTCATACGTGAACGGAAAGAGAACGCAGGGAAGGGGCAGAAAACCGGGAAAATAGACCTTACGTTCCTGCTTGCCCTTGTGGGGATCGTGGTCAGCGGAGTTTGTTCGGGGCTGCTTAATATCGGTTTCGGCAGGGCCTCGGCTGCAGGACAGGCTGCTGTTGAACAGGGTGCTTCGCCTGCCGACGCATCGTTGGTACAGTGGCTTCTGGTCTTCTGCGGCGGGTTCGTCGTTCAATTCCTTTACACGCTGTTCCTGCTTATACGTAACAGGAGCTACAAAACATTCGCTGCTCCGCGTTCAGGGAAAGCGTACGGCATAACCTTCCTGACCGCTCTGCTCTGGTTCGCCGCCCTTGCGGTTTACGGACGCGGAGCCTCGATCATGGGAGGTTCGGGACAGGTGCTCGGCTGGACCATGTTCATAGCCGTCTCGCTGATCGTGAGCAATGTATGGGCCATATTGGCGGGGGAGTGGAAGGTTCGCAGGTCCATTCCATGGCTAATCGCAGGAAATGCCGTATTGATAGCTTCATGGATAGTGTTGGGATATGCAAACTCATTGTAAACTGTAAGAAAATAATGAAAAACAGGATAAGGATATTTTCGGCATTGGCCGTTTTCGTGACGATATCAGTCGGTTCTGCAGGAGCGCAATCCGTTGACAGCGTAAAAACTCCGGTCTACGTGGTTCCCAATTTCCATCCTGCAAGCTGCGGCTGGCTTACCGACTGGTCCGTCGAGCGCAACTACATTGCAAATTCATACCTCGATCATCTGGATAAGGTGGCTCAGGACCAAAATTACAAATTCGTCCTTTCGGAGTGCAACAATATGATAGCGATAGCCAACTTCACTCCCGATCGTTTCGAGGAGTTGAAGCGGCGTATAGATGAAGGGCGTGTCGAACTGCCAAACGCTTTCTTTCTCGAATCGACCATCAACCTTTCAGGCGGCGAGGCGCTGGTCAGGATGGGTGTTGAGGGACTGCGCTGGCAAAAGCAGGTGATGGGCGTACGTCCACGCCATTGCTGGACGATAGATGTGTGCGGAACCCACTCCCAGATGCCCCAGATATGCGCTGGATTGGGACTCGAAGGGCTCATTTATTTTCGTAACAATCCGTTCGGCCGGAATGTTTTCTGGTCGAAGTCGCCCGACGGATCGAAAGTGCTGACGTTCTCCCCGGGATTCTATGCTGTGATGGACCCGTTGTTCACGTCTGCCGCAAGGCTCGATGAAACACAACTCGGCCAAGTCGCCGACGCGATAGATTATGAGCGGAGCCTCACTCCCGACTGCGCCCCCGTGCTCGCCCTCGGCGGTCACGGAGACTACTCTCTCTCTCCGCGATACGAAGGAAATCCTACTGAATTTCTGGCACAGTGGAAAGATCTCAGGCCCGGAGAGGAGATCGAATTTGCCACGTTCTCCGAATATTTCGACGCCGTCTCCCCGTTGGTGTACTCCGGAGAAGTCGAAGTTCCCACGCTCGAAGGGGGAACATCGTTCTCATACCACGCTTTCTGGGTGGACAATCCGCGTGCAAAACAATGGTTTCGTCGCAACGAACATTATCTTCAGGCAGCCGAAGCGCTGGCTGCGGCGGCGAGTCTTGAGGGCGGATACGAATATCCCGCGCAGGAAATTTATCACGCATGGCTGCAACTGCTGCTATGCATGGACCGCAACAGCCTGTGGGGTTCCGCCGGCGGGATGGTATTCGAGCACGACGAGTCATGGGACGTGAAAGACCGCCACACATGGGTCGGGCAGCACGCGGGAGCCATCAGTCGCTCTGCCGTATCCGCGCTTCTGCCGGAAGGTAAGGCTGCGGGGGTATTCAATCCTGCCGGGGTTGCGCTTACCGTCCCGGTGGCGTTGGATGTTCCTGCAGGCAAGAGCATAGCAGGCGTCAAGGCTGAAGCGCTGCCTGACGGACGTACACTTTGCATGCTTCCTTGCAGAGCGATGGAACTTCGGGGCGCGGCATTAAAAAATTCGCCCCCGCCGAAACCTGTGCCGATAGCCCTGCCGCAGCGGATAGAGACGCCGTTCTACAGCGTGAGCATAGATCCGCGAACAGGCTCCATTTCCAGCCTGAAGCTTAAACCCGGAGGCGAGGAACTATTGGGAGGCAACGGCAATGTGTTCATTATAGAGCAATCCAAATCGAAATATCCGGGTGATTTTCTGGAAAAGCGCAGCGACCGCATCCTTACCGCATCTTCGGACGATTACACCGCCGAAATAACGGTTACCGAGGGGCCTCTTGCGATAACCGTCGTTGCGCAGAGCGATTTCTACGGCGGCTCGAAGCTGCAGCGTCTCGTACGTTTTTACAAAGATTCGCCCCGGATCGATTTCGAAACGGATGTGAACGATATTCCCGATATGCATGTCGCCTTTGCCGAATTCCCAATGTCTTCGAGTCCGTCGGAAATACGTAAGGGCATACCCTACGGATTCGAACATACGACATGGCCCGAGCCTGAAACCGGACAGCCGTGTTCGGGGGGGGGCATACAGCCGGCGGTCCGCTGGAGCGACTACCAGCTCGCTTCGGGAAGCGGCCTGGCCATGCTCGACCGCGGGCTTACCGGCCGTGAAATAGATGGCGGCACGCCGGTGATATATATGCTGAACGCAACCGAAACCTATTGGAAACTTCCCAACTCATGGCTCACCGGAGCAGGACATCACCGCTTCGAATATGCCGTAGTTCCGCGTGACTCGTGGAGCGGAGCGCGTATACCGCAATTGGCGTGGGAATATAACTCCACGCCCGTCATTGTTGCCGGCAGCGGCAAAAAATCGCCGCGCTGTTTTGTGAAGAGTTCGGACAATGTGATCATCGAGGCGCTGCGCCGTGAGGGCGACCAGATAGAGCTACGTTTTGCCGAGTGTTTGGGAGAGGCTGGAGAGTGCATACTGGAAGTGGGGCTGCCTCACACGGCAGCATGGATTACCGACATGACAGGCGCCAATCCCGTGCCGCTGAAAGGTGAGAACGGAAGCTACACCATTTCGGTCAGGCCTCAGCAGATAGTGACCGTCCGTCTGCAGGCATCTTCGTCGGTGGCGGATATAACGCCTCTTACGCGGTGGGATGAACTGGTCCCTGAAAACAAGCGCAAGGCCCTGAATATATGGCTCGAAGGCAAGAAAGGCCATCCACCGCGTTTTTTTGACTAAAACATAGTATAAGATGAAGAATATTGCTTTAAAACTCTCATGCGTTCTGTTTGGCGCCCTAATGCTGAGCTGCGACACTGCCAATGCACAAAGTAAGACGCTGCGCCCGCTTTTTGAGGAATACGGCATATCTGTGAAGGACCAGGGTGTCCGCGGAACCTGCTCTATTTTCACACTGGTGGGACTGATCGAATTCGAGCGTGCTCATATATTGGGAGAGACTACGCCCCTGTCGGTCGAATACCTTAATTGGGCCGCCAATAGGGTAGAGGGCGTCGATGCCGACGGGTCTTACTTCCATTTCGGCATCGACGGCATGACGCGTTACGGCATCTGTGCCGATGACTATATGCCTTATGCGACGCGGTTCAGCGATAAGGGCGAGCCGTCTGAAGCGGCCAAAAACGAAGCTGCGTCGCGCAAGTCGGGTGAGCAGGTGTGGATCAAAGAGTGGGATCCGGCGAACGGCGTTACTGAAAAGCAACTGCAGCGCATACGCAAGGAGCTCGACGACGACCATCCGGTCGCTATCGGGTTCCGCTGGCCTAAAGACGGGGTGAAGGAACGGTATCTTTGCGGCGGAGAGCTTGCTATGGTCTCCGAAGAAGACGTCTTCGACGGGCATAGCGTGCTGATCGTCGGTTACCAGACCGATGCTAACTCTCCGGGCGGCGGCTACCTGATCTTCAAGAATTCTCACGGGGAGTCTTTCGGCGACGGAGGTTACGGACGCATTCCCTATGCCTATGCCAAACAGTATGCCAACGATGCGATGTCGCTTCATTTGAAATAACCAAACTTCATTGACAGTGAATGAAAACCGCATAGCCATGGCCCCGGCGCTCTTAGTGCGGTGCGGGTGCTGCTAGGAGTGCCCGACGGCGGCCTGGCATGCGTTCGACGTAGATAATGACCGGCGCACCGAACCAAAACAATATGACTGACGATGAGGGCGGTAGAACTTATATCTTCAGCAGTACTGTTTCTCTCCATTGCCGGATGCGGTAGTGTGGAAGAGCGTGGATCGGAAAGAGGATGAAGCAGATGACCCTGCGTGAAAAATGTGCGCAGTTGGTATGTTCCGATATTTATGGTGATGTCTCCGCCGACGATCCCCGTGTGGAGCAGTGGCTCGAACTGGCAGGAGTGCATGGTATAGGCGGCTTCGTGCTTTACGGCGGTACGCCGGAGAGCGTGGTAAATCTGCTTAACCTGCTTCAGGAGCGGGCTGACGTGCCGATCCTTATATCTTCCGATTTCGAAGGCGGTGCGGGACAGCAGGTGGCCGGAGCCAGCGAATTTCCGGGCAATATGGCGTTCGACGCAGCCTGCGACCCCGACCTTATGTATAGGGCGGCGAAGATCATGGCTGCAGAAGGGCGCAGTATGGGAATCCATCTTTCCTACAGTCCGGTTACGGATCTTTCCATTGATCCCGATAATCCGCAGGAGAGTGTTCGTTCGTTCGGCGGCGATGTGGATATGGCCGGACAACTTACGGGTGCTTACATCAGGGCGTTCCATGAAGAGGGGATGCTGGCCACTTCTAAGCACTTCCCGGGCCGCGGCAATATGAAGGCCGATAAGGCCAATCCCGGCTTCAACATGCTGGATGCCAGTGCGCGGGAACTCGACCATAACGAATTCAAAGCTATAAAATATGCCGTTGACGCCGGGGTTGACTTCATCATGACCGAGCACATCGCAGTGCCGGCCGTGACGAAAGGTTCAGTACTTCCGGCGAGCATGGAGCCATGTCTGGCAACGGACATTATCAGGGGAAAACTCGGATTCACAGGTATCGTTACCACCGACGATCTATGGTATGATCATGTTGTGGCTCGGTTCGGGGCCGAAGAGGCCGCGGTGAAAGCCATACTGGCCGGACACGATATAGTCCTGAAGCCCCAAGACCCGGTTGCTGCGATAGACGCTATAGCCAGGGCTGTCGCCGAAGGGCGGATAACCAAGGCTCAGATAGACGGCTCAGTCCGGAAGCTGCTGCAGTTTAAAGCCCGACTGGGGCTGCACCGTTCAAAGTTTGCGGATAAACAGCAGGTGTCGGAGACCGTCGGAACACCCAAAAATACGGCCGTGGTTCGCGAAGTGGCAGACAGTTCCGTGACGTTGCTGCGTAATGAAGGCGTGTTGCCAATTAAGGATTGGAAGGGTGAAGATATAGTGCATATCGCGGTTCAGAAAGAGGCGGTGCACCATAATGCGGGATTGCTCGAGGCGAAACTGCACTCCCATTTTCCCGGGATTGCGTGTTTTACGCTCGGGCCGGATACCGGCGGCGATACCTATCGGGCGATACGCGAAGCGGTCGGAGAAAGGAAGCATGCGGTCGTTTCGTTCTTCGTGCAGCGTACCCGCTTCGGAGAATCCGCCCCGCTTCGTGAAGCAGACATTGAGATCATACAGAGCATCATAACAGCCAGACCGGGACAAATGATCGCTGTTTCGTATGGCAATCCCCATATCATAACAAAGATCCCTGATGTTTCGGCATTTTTGGTCTGCTACGGCGAGGGAGGGTGGTACGGCAATCAGTCGGTCTATTTCGACTCTTTTATCGATATTATGAACGGGAAGCTGCGGCCCTCCGGGAAGCTGCCGCTGCAGGTCGGCCGTAACTATCCCATAGGCTTCGGTATAACATACTGACAGCAAATTGTAAATCCAGTAAAGCAAAGAGAAATTTGTGCCGCCGGACAATTGCGGCGGCGACCAATGCGTATCCTGGACAAGTATATTATATGGTACGTAATATCTCGAGAATCCGGACTGCTTAAGCATATGGAATTATCCTGTTCATTTGCACCAGGTCGGGATGAACGCAGTTGCCGATTCTATTTTTTGTCAGAATCCTTATATAATTTGGCAAAACGGATATAAACAAAATCAAAATGTAATATATTACCGACGAAAGAGAACACCCAAATTATAATAACCTGAAACTATATTCCAAATTTCACCAACCATGGCGTTGGAAATTTATGCTAAAACGTTTTAGGGAAAACGTTGATGTAAATGCTGATCACGCTATAGCTTTGGAACCCTATTGTTCTAACTAACCTTTGAATAAATGAAATCAAATCTGATAACCAGTCTGTTAGCAGTTTCTGTAATGTTTGCATCATGCTGCAACTCCTCGAATTTGGATCTCGGATTGGCGGAGATCCAGAAAGGCCGCTTCAGGGCCGTAAGTTCACACGCTCCGGGTGACAGCAACAGCGACCGCCTGAAGTATATACAACCCGGCGAAACCGTCACTATATTCGACGTGCATGGAGCAGGTATTATAAATCATATCTGGCTAACATTCAACGATGCCCGCCCTAACTGGCTCGAGAAAGACGGATCGGCCAAACCGTCCGACCTTATAATAAGGATGTATTGGGACAATTCGGCCGAACCTGCCGTGGAGTCTCCGATGGGCGATTTCTTCGCAGCCGGATTCGGCCTGCGCAAAGAGGTGCGCTCGTCACAGGTGCTGGTGGAGGGAGGCGATGGATACAACTGTTACTGGGAGATGCCTTTCCGCAGGGCTGCCAGAATAACCGTTACCAACGACGGAGATAAAAATTGCCGCAGTTTTTATTACCAGATAGACTATACCGAACACAAGAGACTGCCTGCCAGTCTTGCCTATTTCTGCGCGCAGTACCGCCAGGAATTTCCGCAGCAGCTTGGCCGAGACTACCTGATTGCCGACATCGAGGGCAAAGGACACTACGTGGGTACGGTAATGTCGGTACGGTCGCGCAGTCCCTACTGGTTCGGCGAGGGCGATGCTAAATACTATATAGACGGCGAGACGGAGCCTTCGGCATGGGGAACGGGGACCGAAGACTACTTCCTGAGTGCGTGGGGGTTTCTTGAGAACCTCAATTTCTACTCGGGATGCAGCCACATGAGTAAGGGTGAGGAGGATCTTGGTGCGGAATATACCCTTTACAGGTGGCATGTGAAAGATGCGGTACGCTTTAATAAATCTTTCCGCTTCGAGATAGAGCACACCGGATGGATAAGCGAAGATGAGACCGAATCCGGAAATGTCGAAGGCCATGTTGAGCGCGAAGACGATATGGCCACCGTCGCTTTCTGGTATCAGAAAGGCCAGCCCAAACGCTTTGCTACCCTTCCCGGAAACATGGAGCGCCGGCTGCCCGAACTCGATATCGTCATAGAGGGAAAAGATATGATAGCCTCGGCGCGGCATTCGGCCGGAAAAGTCGAGTTGCAGCAGGGTTACGACTGGACCGGCGACGGACAGATACTATTCACCCCATCCGCTCCGAACGCGTGGTTAGAGGCCGATTTCCATGTAGCGAAAGAGGAGTACCGCGGAGTTATCCTGAGAATGAGTAGCACCCACGACTCGGGCAGGTATAAGATATATCTGGATGGGAAAATGATATCCCGTGTGCCCATGACCATAGATATCAACTTCGAAGATCCCGACATAGACCCGAGAATACTCGACCTCTATTCTCCCGGGCTTGAAGTCCACTCATATTATCTGGGAAGCGCGTCGCTGACCGAGGGCAAACATACCATCCGCTTCGTTCAGGTCGGACAGAACAACAGTTCCGAAGGCGCCAGGCTCGGCTTCGATTCATTTCGTCTGATGGAGCGCTGGGACAGAAAAAGACCGGCGCTGAACTAACTGCATAAATCGTATACTACCCAAACTGAAAGTCATGAAAAAAATCGCAATCATATCGGCAGCACTGTTACTTATGCAGGCCCACTGCTTGTACGCTCAGGCCGAGGTACCGCAGTGGGATCTCGAAAAAGGCTTTGCAGCTCCGCCCCAGTCGGTTAAAACAGGTATATACTGGTATTGGCTCTCAGGGAATATTTCTAAAGAGGGGATCGTAAAGGATCTGCACTCAATGAAAGATGTCGGCATAAACAGGGTTTTCATAGGCGACATTCGCACCGGAACTCCGGGCGCGGTCCTGTTCCAGAGTGAAGAGTGGTGGGATATTATGCATACGGCGCTTAAAACCGCAGCGGATCTGGACATCGAGGTGGGCATATTCAACTCCCCCGGATGGAGTCAGTCGGGCGGGCCATGGATTGAGCCGGAAGAAGCCATGCGCTATCTCGCATCTTCGCAGACGATAGTAAAAGGGCCCGGAAAGGTCGCCGTGACATTGGAAAAGCCGGCGGAAATATTCCAGGATGTCAGCGTCATTGCATATCCCTCCCCTAAAGCGGAAACGTCTGTGTCGGAGTCGCCGAAGCGTATTGGAAATGGAGGTTATGCCTATGATTTCGAATTTCCCGAAGGATTTACAGCCAGAAGCGCCACGGTATATGTACCCCGTTACAGGTTCTACACCGATGCGGTTGTGCAGGTGCTGGAAGAAGGGGTGTACCGCGACGTGGCGTCGTTCACCATAGACCGCGCGGAGCCTAACATTACTGTCGGCTTTTCGCCTTACGGCCCGGGTGTGGTCTCTTTCGAGGCTACCGCAGGCAGGAATTTCCGTGTGATCCTCAAAAATGACGATCAGGCTGCCGCAGGCGCAAAAGTCGAACTGTCGTCGGCACCGCGGGTGGAGAATTATATAGAAAAAACATTCGGCAAGATGTTCCAGTATCTGCAGCCGATGTGGAGCGATTACATGTGGAGAAAGCCCGTTCCGGTCGACGATATGAGCCTTGTGGTCGATCCGGCATCGGTGAAGGATATAAGCGAATGGATGCAGCCCGACGGAACACTTAACTGGGACGTCCCTAATGGTGAATGGGTGGTGCTGCGTACCGGAATGACACCCACGGGGACCATGAACGGACCCGCAACTCCGGAAGCGACCGGACTTGAAGTGGATAAAATGAGCAAAAAACATCTGCGCAAACATTTCGATTCGTACATAAGGAAACTGATGGACAGGATACCGGCTGAGGACAGAAGGACCTTCAGGATACTGATCGCCGACAGCTATGAAATGGGAGGCGAGAATTATACCGACGATTTCCGCCGGATATTCATGGAGCGTTACGGATACGATATGCTGCCTTATCTCCCATCTTATTACGGTACGGTGGTGGGGAGTCCTGAAATGACCGAACGATTCCTGTGGGACATGAGGCGGCTGGTTGCCGACGAGATCTCTTACGAGTATGTGGGGGGATTGCGCGAAATATGTGACGAAAACGGACTCAAGGTGTGGCTCGAGAATTATGGCCACTGGGGATTCCCGGGCGAGTCGCTGCAGTACGGCGGACAATCGCACATGGTAGGGGGGGAGTTCTGGTGCGCAGAGCCGTGGAATAATCTCGGCAAACTCGGCCGGACAGAGATACGTATGGCCTCTTCATGCGCACATATCTATGGGCAGCCAACGGTTTCAGCAGAATCGTTCACAAGCGGCGACCAAACATACGGAAGGCACCCTGCCGTTCTGAAAATGACCGCCGACAAATACTTTACCGAAGGGGTCAACGATAATATTCTGCATCTTTTCATTTCCCAGCCTTTCGAAGACAAGTATCCCGGAATGAACGACTGGTACGGTACGGAATTCAACAGGCACAATACTTGGTTCGCCCAGTCGGGTGCATTCGTCAACTATATAAAGCGTGTGGGATATATGCTTCAGCAGGGGCTGAACGTTGCCGACGTGGCCTATTTCATAGGCGAAGATACTCCTAAAATGGACGGCGTACAGCATCCGCCGCTGCCTAAGGGGTATCAATTCGACTTTATAAACGCAGAGGTGATATTGCGCGATCTTTATGTGAGCGAGGGCATGCTCACCCTGCCGCACGGCACACAGTACAGGGTGTTGGCGCTGCCTCCCATGGAGACCATGCGTCCTGAAGTACTCGAAAAGATCGTGCGTCTGGTCGAGGATGGTGCCGTAGTGGTCGGAGCGCCGCCCAAACGTTCGCCGAGCCTCGAAAATTATCCTGATGCCGACGAAAAACTCCTGAAACTTGCGGCGCAGTTGTGGCGGGGTGTCGACGAAAACGACAGGAAATCAGCCGGATTCGGCAAAGGATTCATCGTCAATGATGTTAGTTTAAGTCAGATATTGGAACTAGTAGGATGTGTCCCAGACTGCCGTATTCCGGCTGAAATCCCGTTCCTGTTCAATCACCGTTCACTTGCGGACGGCACCGAATTGTATTTTCTGTCCAACCAGAGCAGTGACACCTATAGAGCAGTGCTCGAATTCCGCGTGGACGGAAAACAGCCGGAACTGTGGGATCCGGTCACAGGCCGCACCAGAAAGCTGCCCTCATTCTCTAACGGGAACAGCGTTACTTCCGTTCCGGTGAAACTTGACCCCGCCGGGAGTTGTTTCATCGTATTCCGCAAGGCAGGCAAGCCCGTCTCGGCCGACAGTTTTGAAGCGAACTATCCCTCACCGGCCAGAACACACGAAGTTTCCGGTCCTTGGCACGTAAGTTTCGAAGGAGCGGCGGGAGCGCCTGAGCCGGTAACCATGCATAAACTCTACGATTGGACAACCTCCGACAACGACGGCCTGAAATATTTTTCGGGAACGGCTACTTACACCGCCTCATTCGACATGGGCAAACCGGCGGGCGCGGTTCACCTCGATCTGAACCGGCTTACGGCTATGGCCGACGTGTGGGTGAACGGAGTGTATGTCGGCTGCGTCTGGACCGATCCATACAGGGTTGACATATCGACCGCAGTGAAAAAGGGAAAGAATACCATTGCTGTGAAGGTGGCGAACAACTGGATGAACCGGATGATAGGCGATAAAAGGCTGCCCGAATCGCAGCGGACCCTCTTTTCTCCGTATGATCCCTATAATGCGGAATCGCAACTGCAGGAATCGGGGCTTATCGGACCGGTGGTGGTAGAAGAGTATGTCCGGGCGCAATGACGTCATAACTTATAGCAAAGAACAATGAAAAGGATAACAATATACATTGCGATATCGGTGACAATGGCTTTAGCGTGTTGCATCTGCTCTGTAACAGCGCAGTCGCTTGCTCCCGATCATTTCAGAAGAGACCTTTCCGACCGCATGGCCGCATGGGGGTATACTCTGGTGCGCACTTACGAGCAGGCGCCGGTTTCCAGACTGCTGACCTATTATCCGGAATTTTCAGGCTTTCACTTCGCTGCCCTTGCCAAGATCATCCCGTATATAGAAGCAGACGGTAAGGTATATACAGCGTCGGATGCCACGCAGATAATTGTGGAAGATACTCCGGGGGGAGTCGTGGCAAGTTTTTATCTGGGAGGGATAAAGGTTGAAACGACCTTTACACCTCTGTTGCAGGGACAGGGTGAAGCGACATTTGCCGGAGCTGCCGTTTATTCTGTAAAGACGATCCCCGCAGCTGCAGTCCGTCTGCAGATCGGGGAGTCCAGGTGGCAGCAATCCTCGTTCGAAAACCTCGGTGCGACCGCCGTGGCCCCGCTCGATACGGGCGATAATAAGGTTGGGAAGTCAGGCAGCACATATTATATCACTACTGCCGCGCATCGTCTTATAACCGGCGTGCGTGCGAACGGCAGCCTATCTGTGGAATCCGCAGGGGATGGAGAATTTATCGAATGTTCTTTCCCGAATGGCAGCGGCGAGGTTTTGCTGGCGTTTGCCGATAACCGCGGAAGGCTGTCGAAATTGATGCGGCTCGATACCGCACGGGCGCTGGCAGACGTAGGACGTCACTACGGGGAGCTTATGAGAAACAGGATCAAGACTCCAGATCCGATGATAGACGAGGCTTTCAGCACAGCGATATACAATCTGGAGTACAGTTGGTTCGAGCCGTACGGCTGGATAGAGGCCATACACCACTGGGTGATGATATGGCACCAGCAGCAGTCGTCGGCCGCATCGTGGCTCGGGTATCCCGACAGGTCCCGCATAAGCCTTATGTCACAGGCGAAAGGCATGCAGACCAACGGAGCGATATCGCATACCGATCCGCTCGGTACCAAACGCCGCGACTTCGGCGGGTCCAACCAGTTCTGGACATGGCAGCTTCGCCAGTACTGGAATTTTACGGCCGACACCGACCTTGCCCGCGGGATGGCTCCGGTGCTCGACACCGTCCTTTCGCAGACCTATTCAGAACACGACATTGACCGCAACCTGCTTTTGGGTTGGGGACTGCAGATCGGCAATCAGGAGGATTACATTGCGACACCGTCCGACGGTACCACCTCTTCTATAGAAGGTATTAATATGATGAGGACCAGGGCTTCGCTGGCTAAAGGGTTGGGCGACAGGCAGACCGCCTCGTACTGGAATTCGCGCGCCGACCTCGCCGAACAGAGACTGACCGATGAACTGTGGCAAAGTGATCTGGGGCGTCATGCATTTTTTAAAGACTATCTGGGCAATGGCAGACCCGAAGCTCCGTACCACACATATTTGTATCCCACCATATTCGGTCTTTCGGACGTTGTCGACTCATACACGGCTCTGAGGCATATCGGAGACAGGCTCACCGGCGACAACGGGGCCGTCTATGCATCCAATATATTCACCTATCACGCCGTCGGCACTTGGGGGATGCAGGCCGGCGTTGCGCAGCAGCCTTGGGCGGCCTGGGGATACGGCGCTGCAGGTATGCGGAACCACGCTGCGAGGCCGCTCCACACTGCTGCAGAATGGGTGTCGGACGACAACCACCGCGGCTCGTGGCCCGAGGTCTCAACGGAGAGCAACCCCATGTATTTTTCCCCACCGGCAGGGCTCTACATCTCTGCGGTGATAGAAGCCCTGTTCGGTTTGAAAATGGATAAGCCCAACAACAGCATAGAAGTAGCTCCTTGTTTTCCTGATGATTGGCCTTTTGCCGAACTCGACCTTAAAGGTCACCAAGCCAGGTTTGAGCGTAATGGTAATACCCTTGAATACAGGCTGAATACAGCGGAAAAACTCGCACGCAGAATAAAATGGCCGATTCCGGTCGGCCGCAACATAAGGTTGACCAACAACGGAGTCGATGTACCTGTCAGGATCACGGCCGGTGTCGGCGGTATGTTCGTCGAAGCCGATATCGCTGCTGAAAACAGCAGTCTGCTCAGGCTCTCTTTCGATCCTGTGGATTATGAGATAAGCGCTCCCGGTTCGGCAGCCGAATCGGAAAGACTTTCTGTCGTCCTTAAAGGAGACGTACGTATCCTGGGTGTCGAAGACCGCGGCAACGTGCTGCATTCGGTGAGGGTGAGTGACAAAGGGATAGAGGCTGTGGTCGGGAAGGGGCTGCTGGCTCCCTACGAAAGATTCGGCAAACTGGGCGAACTCAATTTTTCGCGGCGCACGTTCTTCCTGTCGTGTGCTGCCGATGAAGGGCTGGAATTCTATATTCCCGTCGATATAACCGTCCTGCCCCGCTTCGAGGCGCTGCCGCTTTCCGAGATGAAAGCAGAATCCGGGAGAATCGCCGTGAAGAGTATTCTGCGCAACAATACATCAGAAAGGGTAAGCGGCGAGGGCATGATCGAATTCGGAAGGAATATAATAACCGTGCCCATTGACATCGATCCCAGAAGTGAGAAGGAGCATACGCTGTTTTTCGACGCTTCCTGCCTGCATAACTTCTTCCCCGGGGTCAATACTTTTTATCTTATCCTGCCGAACGGAGAGTCGGTTCGGGTGAAGGCCGTTCTCGGCGAGATGCTGAAAGAAGATGCGCTTAAGAACTATTCCGAAGCGAATATGAAACCGCTCGATATTTCGGAGCATCTGGATACGCCCGACGACGACTGGATGAAGGTACGTAAATACAATACTTTCTACCACTGGCCGTGGAGTTTTGCGGCCTCTCCGCTCAAATCGCTGGAAACGCTCTCTTCCGTCGATATTCCGCAGATACCCGGACTGAAGTTCAGTATCAGCGGCCGCTCGTTCGCCGCCGTTTCAAAGAGCAACGGCACGCCGGTAGCGCATATTCCGGCCAAAGGAGTGCAGTGCCGCAAGCTTTACTTCCTCGTGTCGCCGCTCGTCGACCATCACGACATGTATACCGACGTTGCCCGCATCACTGTGCGCGACAGCGACGGGGCTATAGTCACCAGGACGGTGTCGTATCCTGGCGACCTCGACGCATCGTACTCGCCGGCGGCCGTAAGCGGATTTGCGACAACTTACGCCGACCGGCCGCTGCGGTCGGCCAATCTGCCCATAATGACCGTCGACATGGCCGACCGCAGCGAAGGAACACCTCCTGCTTTCCCGCAGCCTGCATACTGGAGCAACAGCGCCGCGATAGTGACCCCTTCGGGCATATTTTCGGTGATCGAATTCGATCTCGGGGGGTATCGGGAGATGGAATGGATAGAGGTGGAATCGCTCGATGCGGTGTCGGCATTGGGTCTGGTGGCGGTAACCGCTTTCACTGCCGACGACTTTGCGATGCTCGAAGGTACACAGTGGGATCAGCATGCAAAACGTTTTTCGAGGGAGATATGCTTCGACCTGCAGACTCCGGCCGACCTCGAAGGGTGGACCGTCGAAGGGGATGCCTTTTCGTTCTCCGCTTCTCCGGGACTATTCAACGACGTTACCCTGAACTCGTATTCGGCCAAAGGCTCTACGGCAACGGGCAAGGCCCTGTCGCCGGTATTCCGTATTCCCGAATGGACATCCCGCCTGGCCTTCAATATGCACGGAGGTATGACATCGCGGGATGCGAAGGGCAAGGAATCGCCGGGCATGCGCCTGCTGGATGCCAAAACAGGCAGGATACTGGCCGAACTCTACTCTCCCGGGATGCATACGCTCCATATGCAGTATATGGATGTGGCCCGTTTCAGGGGGCGGGAGGTGCGCATAGAGATAGATGATGACAGTGATAAGCCGTCTCTGCTGTGGATAGGCATTTCGTGGATAGGACTTAAGCAAATCTATTTCATACCATAACCGCAATGTGCCGGACAACGATTAAAAACTTTGGAGCGATGAAGATGTTCATAGCGGCCGGCTGGCCATTATTATCCTGCCTCTGTTTCCTGTCGGGATGCATGAGCGGGGATCCTATGCTCCGCGGGTTTATGAATCCGCCGGAAGATACCAAACCCGGCATATACTGGTACTGGATGAACGAGCATATAACAAAAGACGGCATCACCAAGGACCTGGAAGCGCTGGCCGGAGTTGGCATTGGGGAAGTATATATAGGTAATATATACGAAGGATGGGCTGCCCCGGGCAACGTTACCAGCATGAGCGACGAATGGATCGACTGCATGCGATTCGCCATAAGCGAGGGAACGCGCATAGGCATTCGGGTCAGTACTTTCAATTCCGGAGGCTGGAGTCTTTCCGGCGGTCCGTGGGTGAAACCCGAAGATGCCAACCGTTATCTGGTATGTTCCCAGACTACGGTCGAGGGACCTGCCGACGTGGAACTCGCCATAGCCAAACCGAAGGAGTTCTTCCAGGATGTCGTTATGCTGGCTTATCCGGTGGTTGACAGCAATATTGCAGTTCCGGCCGAATTGTCGGTTCAGCCTGACTGCTCCCGCATCGCCGCACTGACCGATTCCGATCCTGCCACCGATTGCGTTTTCGGCAACGGGAACCATGGCAGGATACAAATAGACATCAGCTTCGAGCGGCCTGTCCGGAAGAGGGGCCTGTATATCAAACCCGGAGAGCAGGTCTTCGCTACAGTATGCAGCGTATATGCCGAAAAAGATGGAGTATATGAGCTTGTCGCGGAAAAATGGTTCGACCGCATAAACAGGACGGTAACAATGGGGCCCGAGCCTTACGCCCCTTTGGTAATGTCGATCGGTAATGCCGTATCCGACAGATTCCGTATAGTGCTTTCGGATCTGCCGCCGGAATTCAGGATAAGCGAACTTGCCCTGACGTCGAAGCCGCTGCTCGAGAATTATCCCGAAAAATTGCTTAACAAAATGCCCAGCCGCGCGACTCCCGACTGGTTCGCCTACATGTGGGAAAATCAGGAGCAGTTCGACGGTGAAGGGATTGTGGATGCCGGACAAGTGTTGAATATCACGGACAGTTTCGACGGCCAGACCCTCAGATGGAGTGTGCCAGAAGGCAAATGGACCGTTCTAAGAGTGGGGATGACCACTACGAACGCCACAAACAACCCTTCCCCGCCCGCCCTCAAGGGCCTCGAGATAGACAAGTTGAGCAAGAGGCCGATAGCTGACCATTACGATTCGTATGTTGGCAGGATAGTGGAGGGTATGAGCAGTGAAGATCTCGAGTCGTTCTCCAGGGTGATAGCCGACAGCTATGAGACAGGGCCGATGAACTGGACGGAAGGTTTCCATGATGTCTTTACCGGCAGATACGGATACGACCCGTATCCCTATATGGCGGTACTTACAGGCCAGATAGTCGGATCGGTGGATCAATCGAACAGATTCCTTTGGGACCTGCGGAGGCTCGTCGCCGAAAGGATTGCTTCGCAGTACGTGGGCGGTATGAAAGAGGAGTGCGAGCGTAACGGTACGGAACTATGGCTCGAAAACTATGGATGGGACGGATTCCCTTCGGAGTTCCTGCTGTATAGCAAATATTCTCCTGCGGTCGGCGGGGAGTTCTGGACAAATGCCGGAGAGAATATCGAATGTCGCCTCGCCGCCTCGGGATGTCATGTATATGGCAAGAATACGGTTTACGCAGAATCGTACACCACCAGTGGCAATACATTCGGATATTATCCGGGCAATATCAAGAAATACGGAGACAAAAGCTACGTCGACGGCGTCAACCAACATATACTGCATCTTTGCATACACCAGCCTTACGACGACAAGGTGCCGGGGATAAACACATGGTTCGGTATCGAGTACAACCGCCACAACACATGGTTCGAGCAGTCGGTATCCTGGATAGACTACCAACGCCGATGCTGTTTCATGCTGCGGCAGGGAAGGCATCACGCCGATGTCTGCTACTTTATAAGCGAAGAGTCGCCGAAGATGAGCGGCTGGGTGGACGGAGATATGTCTCCGGGTTATGACTACGATTTTGTCAATTCGGATGTAATCCGGAACTATTTTAAAGTAAAGAACGGCAAACTGACGTTGCCGTCGGGCATAGAGTACTCGCTGCTCGTTCTGCCTCCGATAAACACCATGCGTCCCGAAGTGCTCGAAAGTATCCGCGAACTGGTGCGGCAGGGGGCAGTGGTCCTCGGCAGACCTGTGGAGCGTTCGCCGAGCCTTGCCGGTTATCCGGAATGCGACGGCATGGTTGGCCGACTATCGAAAGAACTGTGGAACACTGACGATTACAGCACCGCCGATACGATAAGGAATAATCTTGGTAAGGGCAGGGTATTCTGCAACGTGCCGGTCAACAGTGTGCTCGAAGAGATCGGCGTTCGCGAGGCGGTCGGCTTCGAAGGCGGTGAGGCACTTCTGTGGAAGCAGCGCAAATTCGATAAGGGTGATTTATTCTTCGTGTGCAACCAGTCGGATGAAGCGGCGGAATTCGAGGCAACGTTCAACGTGACCGGATTCACTCCCGAATTGTGGGATCCGGTGGACGGAACCGTTCGGAAGCTGGAATGCTTCAGCTTTGAGAACGGGCTCACAAAGATCCCGTTGAGACTCGAGGCAAGCGGCAGCTGTTTCGTGGTGTTCAGGGAAAAGACGCGCACGCAGGGAACAGGACAAAGTAATTATCCGTCGCTCGTTACGGTATATTCATTTGACGATACATGGGATATTGCGTTCCATAACAAATGGACCGGTGAAAATTACTGTCTGGGCGGCCATCCGCTCGAAGAATGGAGTGAATCCGACGATGCCGGCCTGAGACATTTCGCGGGCACGATCACTTATGTCAACCAGTTCGACTTCGAGGGCAAACAGGACGGCGACGTAATATTTCTGGAATTCGAACATATGTCGGAGACAGCTTCCGTGTCGGTGAACGGAAATTTGTTGGACAGGGTATTGTGGTGCCGCCCCTACCGTATAGACGTATCGGAATATTTAAAAAATGGAAAGAACAGTCTCGAGGTCAGGGTGACAACCTCCTGGAAAAACAAGATGATTCAGCAGGATGCGCTTCCCCAGGAGCAGAGAAGTATATATTTCACCTATAACAGACCATGGCCGGGCCTTAGTCCATCGGGAATCCGGGGTAAGACAGAACTTTTAAAAATACAATGACAGAAGCCGCCGGTTACATACCGGCGTAAAAGCTAAAGAGCAGAAGACATCCTGTAGTGACCGCTTTCAAATCCAGTGCATGATGGGTTTTCCGGCAGACTAATGTGTCGGCTATATTTTGAAAACCAACGCAATACCGCAGGGCAATGCTTGGGAACAACAAACAGAAAACTACTTAACAAGACAAACAATAACAACTAACCTAAAAAAGATCCGTATGAATGAAGTATGCACAACTATCGAGTCCAGCCGCATTCATAAGTATAAGATGATGCGAAAACTCTCATTGGCACTCTTGTTCGGTATTCTGCTCTCGACGTCAGCTTATGCTCAAGACACGCTGCGCGATTTAACGGGGGTGGTCTACAACGAAGAGGACAGTGTCATGGCCGGCGTCACCGTCATTGTCGATAAATCGACAAGAGGGGTGCTCACGGCTCCCGATGGTACTTTTACCATTAAAGTGTCTCCGGACGACGTTCTCGTTCTGAATTCGCTCGGCTACGAACCGGAACGTATCGTTGTCGGCAGCCAGACCCATGTCATTGTGAAGATGCGTCAGAAGATCGACGAACTCGAAGAGGTAACCGTCGTCGGTTTTGCCAGACAGAGGAAGGAGAGCGTCATCGCCTCCGTCGCCACCATCAAACCCGATGAACTGCACGTTCCGTCGAGTAATTTCACCCAGGGGATCGCCGGCCGTATGGCAGGGGTGATATCCTATCAGAGTTCCGGCGAACCGGGAAAGGATAATCTCGATTTTTTCATCAGAGGTGTTACCACTTTTGGTTATTCGGCTTCGCCTCTGATACTTATTGACAATATCGAATCCTCAACTCAGGAACTCGGCCAGCTTTCGGTCGACGATGTCGCCGCGTTCTCCATTATGAAAGACGCTACCGCCACTTCGATATACGGTGCGCGCGGTGCCAACGGCGTTATACTGGTGACCACCAAAGAGGGGAGGGAAGGACCGGCAAAATTGAGCTTGCGCTTTGAAAATTCCGTTACGACCCCTTCGCGTAATATCGAGCTTGTGGATCCCGTGACCTACATGAAGATGTATAACGAGGCGCTTGTCACCCGAAATCCAGACGCACTGCCGCGTTATTCGCAGGCGAAGATAGCCGGAACCCAACTGGGAATGGACCCTTATCTGTATCCATCCGTGGACTGGTACGACGAACTCTTCAATAAAGTGGCGCTGAGCCAGCGTGCCAATGTCAATATCAGCGGCGGCGGCGGTGTGGCGAAATATTACATATCAGCGAGTTTCAATAATGACAACGGCTTGCTTCAGGTCGATAAAAAGAACAACTACAACAATAATATCAATATCAAAACCATCCAGGTACGCACGAACGTCAATATAAACCTTACAAAGACCACCCGCGTCGACGTCAGACTGAATGCATCGTTCCAGGACTACAACGGTCCGATAGACGGGGGCGATGTGATGTATAGGAAAGTAAGGGCGGCGTCGCCTGTGGATTTCCCGAAGACGTATGCTCCCGACGAGGCGAACCAGCAAACGGCGCATATCCTGTACGGTAACGTCAAGGAGTGGAATTATCTCAACCCCTATGCCGACATGACCAAGGGTTACCGTCAAACCTACAACAACAACGTTACGGCGCAGGTAGAACTGACCCAGGATCTTAAATTTATCACCAAGGGATTGAATATAAGGGTGCTGGCCAATAGTACAAGGCCCAGTGCGTTTTCGTCGATAAGGGCGACCGAACCTTTCTACTACGACATCGGATACTACGATCCGGCGACAAAGAAATACACGCTCAACCAATTGAATCCAGATTACGGGCGCGAAGACCTTAACCTCACCAAAGACGGTCCTTATGTCAATATAGCCAACTATTTCGAAGGCTCCATAACATACAATAGGGATTTTGGAAAACACACGGTCGGCGCACTTCTCGTAGGTACCATGCGCAATTATGTGCCGGGTAACGAGACCGAGATACACCGGTCGCTGCCTTCGCGCAATATGGGCCTTTCGGGCCGCGTTACATACGCTTTCGACTCCCGCTACTTCTTCGAGGCCAATTTCGGCTACAACGGTTCCGAGAGGTTCGCAAAGAAAGAAAGGTTCGGCTTTTTCCCGTCGGCAGGTATAGGCTACATAATCAGCAACGAACCGTTCTGGCCAAAAAATATGGTCGTGGACAGGCTTAAACTCAAGGCCACCTACGGTCTCGTGGGTAACGACAGGATAGGCAGCGAACGCGACCGTTTCTATTATCTTTCCGTAGTGAGCCTCAATGCCGGCATCTCCCCGATATCTTTCGGAGAGAACTTCACAGAAGGTATGCAGACCATAGGCATCTCCAGGTACGGCAACTCCGATATCACATGGGAGGTTGCCCGCAAAATGGACATAGGCGTCGAAATGACCCTGTTCAATTTCCTCGAGCTGCAAATGGACTATTTCAATGAAAAACGCAGCAGTATTTTCCAGACGCGACCAAATATTCCGGCCGAAGCCGGTTATGCGGCGGGACTCGTGGCTAATGTCGGCCGCGCATCGTCATCAGGCTTTGAAATACAGGCCGATGCCAACAAATCTGTGACCAAGGATATATGGCTGGGCCTAAGGGGAAACTTCACTTTTGCCAGAAGTAAATACGACTACAAAGAGGAGCTTAACTATCCATACGCGTGGCTGGGTGAAACAGGGCGGCCGATCGGCCAAACCTACGGTTATATTGCCGAGAGGCTGTTCGTCGACGAAGCCGATATAGCCAACTCTCCGAAGCAGAGTTTCGGAGATTATATGCCCGGCGACATAAAGTACCGGGATATCAATGGCGATGACATTATCGACGGCAATGACGTGGTACCGGTAGGCTATCCGTCGGTCCCCGAGATCATGTACGGCTTCGGAATATCGTTCGGATATAAAAATTTCGATATTTCGTGTTTCTTCCAGGGGGCGGCCCGCAGTTCTTTCTATATCGATGCCATGCGGACCGCACCGTTCCTGAATGCATCCACATTCTCATCGGACGAGTACAACATGTTCGGTGGCAAGGTTGCCAGAAACCATGTTCTGAAAACATGGGGCAACAGCTATTGGTCTGAGTCCAACAGGGATAACTTCGCCGCCCAGCCCCGCCTTACCACCGAGGCGGTCAATAACAACCTCGTAAGCAGTACATGGTGGCTGCGTGACGGTTCTTACATGAGGCTTAAGTCGGTCGAAGTGGGTTACACTTTCTCCAGCAAAGCCCTTGCGAAGGCTAAGATCAAAAATCTGAGGATATACGCCAGCGGCCTTAACCTCGCCCTGTTCAGCAAGTTCAAGGAATGGGACGTGGAACAAGGCGGCAACGGGTTTAACTATCCTATACAGGCTGTTTACAATCTGGGTCTGCATGTCAACTTTTAAATGAAACCTAATATGAAAAAGATTTATATATTTGTAATAGCGGCAGTATTTTCTTCATGCAGCTATCTGGATGTTATCCCGGATAACATCACCACGATGGAGATGGCGTTCAACAATAGGGCCAACGCTATAAAATATCTTTCGACATGCTACAGTTATATGCCGATGCCGATGGATCCATACACCAATGCAGGTATGATGTGCGCCGACGATATGCATCCATACGCGATACAGTACATCACGCTCTTTAATTTCGCTTCGTCATGGAATTATGTTCGCGGCAATCAGAATATCAGTAATCCGTACTTCAATCTGTGGAGCGGCTCCAACATGTTCCGCGGAGTGCATGAGTGCAACATTTTCATGGAGAATATAGACAGGGTGCCCGATATGTCGGCCTCTGAGAAAGGGCGCTGGAAAGCAGAAGTGCTTACGCTAAAAGCCTATTATATTTACTGGATTATGCTGCACTACGGTCCTATTCCGCTACTTAAGGAGAATCACGCAACGACTGCAGATTTCGAAGACATCATCCAGTACAGAGAGAAGATAGACGATGTGGTCGCATACATTGTGGAGCTTATCGACGAAGCGTTGACATTCGAGCCGGGTCTGCCCGAAAGGATAACGTCGATATCCACTGAACTGGGCCGTATCACCAGATCCGCGGCAATGGCAATCAAAGCCAAAATACTGGTGGTGGCCGCCAGCCCACTGTTCAATGGGAATGAAGATTATGCAAATTTCCTAGACCCGCGCGACGGCAATCCTTTCTTCAATCAGGAAAAGAGTGTGGCGAAGTGGGAGGCGGCTGCCGAAGCATGCCGCCTTGCTATAGAAGAGGCCGAAAAATTCCATTCGCTTTTCACATTTACAGACAAGCTCGATTTCGAAATGACACCCGAAACCCAGCTGCAAATGACCCTCAGGGACCTTATTGCCAACCGCAATAATCCCGAGGCGATATTTGCTCCTGGTTCGGCCGGAGCCGAACTACAGAGGCTTGCCCAGGCGCATCTGACGACATACCATGTCGGAGGGCAGAATCTGGACACTCACAAGTCACAGCTGGCGCCCACGCTCAATGTCATCGAAGAATACTACACGGTCAACGGAGTTCCCATCGAGGAGGATATGTCCACCACGATGAGCGAGCAGTATGAGTTCAAGGATACCCCGGGCGACCAACTGGCCTATTTCGCCCCGAACTACACTACGATTCAGATGCATTTCGACCGTGAACCGCGTTTCTATGCACACATAGGTTTTGACGGAGGCAAATGGATGATGTCGGAAGCCGATCACGATTCGCCGGAAACGGCATATCCGATAAACAGCAAAAAAGGAGGTCTTGCCGGTTTTAGCACCTTCTACACCTCTTCTACAGGATATTTTGCCAAGAAACTATGCAGTTACAGGAACGTTAACACTTCCGCCTCTCTGGTTGTTTATGCATTCCCGAATATGCATATCAGGCTGGCCGACCTTTATCTTCTCTACAGCGAAGCCCTGAACGAGACACTCTCGACTCCTAACGATGAAGTGTATAAATATATCCAGATGGTGCGTCATCGTGCAGGACTGGATGTTAACTCGACGCTTCAGGATACATGGAGACAGCATTCCAGCAATCCCAATAAGCCCTCTTCGCAAAACGGTATGCGTGAGATCATTCATCGTGAACGTCTGATCGAACTGCAGTTCGAGGGAGCCCGCTTCCACGACCTGAGGAGATGGAAAAAGGCCGAGACATATTTCAATAAAGGCGTAAGGGGATTCCGTCCGCTTGAAACGGATACTGAAAACTTCTACATACAGAGGACCATTTACAGCCGGACGTTCAAAAAGAAGGATTACCTGTGGCCCATTATGCAGGACGACCTGCTTAGGAATCCGAAACTTGTCCAGAATCCCGGATGGTAATAAACTTTAAAACAGATCAATTATGAAAACAAAATCCATATTTGTCCTGATTGCCGTTATGGCGGTTTTCATAGCCTGCAGCGAGGACAAAGTCAGAGCTCCTTACGGTTCGGGAAAGGTTCCCGGCAACGTTGAGGTGAAGAGTGTCGAAAATACTGCCGGCGGTGCGATAATCAAATATACCCTGCCCCAGGGCTCGGATGTCCTTTATGTCAAAGCTGAATTCAAATCAGGATCGGGTGAGATAAGGGAGGTGCGCGCTTCTACCTATGTAGATTCCGTAATTATAACCGGTCTCGGTTCGACTGAGCGCATGCCTGTAAAACTCTATGCCGTGAATAAGGTTGAACAGGCTTCTTCCGGAATAGAGGTCGATATCGAACCGCTTACCCCTCCCATAATGACTGTCAGGGCGTCGCTTGCATATGAAGTCGATTGGGGTGGATTCTCGCTCGCTTTCGACAATCCCGATAAAGCGCCGGTTCTGGTATATGTCTATTATCAAAATGAAGACACTCAGAGCCAGGAACTTCACGATATCATATATACGGAACAGAGGGGCGGAGTCCTGCGCGTGAGCGACCTGAAGGATACGCCGACCGATTTTACGCTCTATGTTACCGACAGGTGGGATAACTGGTCAGAACCCCTCGAGTTCAGTCTCACCCCGAGGCGGGAGGATGAGCTTGACGTTACCAAGTTCAAAGAGATGTTCATTACAGGAGATGTTCGCTGGTACTATTACAGCGGAGCCTGGGCGAACCTTTGGGACAACACGATCGGAGCATGGAATTATGCTCACACCAATTTCCCCGTGCCATTCCCTCATCCGATGACCATCGACCTCGGTTGCGAAACACTGCTCAGCCGCATCAAGTTCTGGCAGAGGGACGAGGAGGCAGACTTCTATGCCCACGGTACTCCGCGCCATTTTCAGGTATGGGGATGTACCGATAACAACGACGCGCGCAATCCGGATAAATACGTTCTGATGATGGACACCTATCTCGACAAGCCCTCAGGCGGCGGATTTACCGATCCTAACACGGCCGAAGATATCCTTGCAGCCAAGCAGGGTCATACGTTCTGGTTCGAAGATCCCGATAATCAGCCGGTAGTAAGATACATACAGTTTATATCGCTGGCTTCATGGTCTGGAATTGAAGCCACCAGGATCGCGGAAATGAAATTTTGGGGACAAATTGAAAAATAATCGGGTATGGAAAAGAAAAAAATATTCAGGTATATCGTCGCTGTTCAGGTGGTGCTGACAGCACTTCTGGCCGGTTGTACGAACCTCGTATCTACGTATGAGGAGTACCGAGGCGACGGTGAGATCATTTATGTGGGGAAAGTCGATGACGTACTGATCCGCGAAGGTCTGAACAGGGTCATGATGGAATTGGACCTTCATTATGCGAGGACCGCTGCCAGTCTTGTCGTTACATGGGAAGGAGGCTCCAAGACCGTGGATCTGACAGGGGTGTCGCGCGACCATAAATTTTCACTGCTGCTCGAAGACCTGGAAGAGGGGCAGTATGAATTCACATTCACAACCTACGACGAGAAAGGCAGCCGCTCGCTGATAGAGACCCACTCGGGCTATGCATTCGGGGAGAGGTACATCGAAGCACAGACAAAGAGGATACTCCAAAGCTTCACACTGATGAGTAACAACAATATGGAACTTATATGGAGCGATGCGGACGATTATTGCGAAGTTACGATCAGCTATAACGACAGCAATGGAAACCGGATTGAACAGATGGTGCTGCCGTCGGTGTCGAGGGTGGTGATAAAGGATTATGAAGTCGGATCTGTGTTGAGTGTGAGTAATATAGCAAAGCCTTCCGAAAATGCCTATGATCATGTCGACCTGGGCGTGGATTATTACAATTTCCCCGAATTCCTGACCGTAGACCGCAGCGGATTCACGGACATGGCGCTCCCTTCTGATGCAGGTCAGGATTATGCCGGGGTTGTTGCGAATGCATGGGACGGCAATACGGAGACGTTTACTCACACTGCCGACGGATTCGGGGCGCCGTCCCACTTCACAATCGATATGGGACTGTCTGCAAAACTCGGACTGGGCAAACTGTATGTCCGCAGCGGATTCATCTGGGCGCCGAACCGTTTCCAGTTATGGGGGCTGCCCGATATCGGTGATGACGATATCAACGATTATGAGCCCAGCGTGACCGACAATTTAGCCAATCAGGATGAATGGGAAACCCAGTCTCTTGCGAAAGGTTGGATAAACCTTACCGATTACGGGGCTACCAACTATGCCGTTCGAGTGGCGCACTCGCAATCGGTGGAATTTGACCTCGACTACTCGACAGCGGTAAGGTATATCCGGTTCCGCCCGTTGAATGTGTATGTTTATGAAACTGACGCGGCTCCAACTAACGGCACCGGCGCTTATGTCAGCATAAGCGAGCTGTATTTCTACAGCAAGTAGCAAAACGCTATACGCCACAGGTTGCCCGGTCTGCAACGTGCAGACCGGGCAACAGATGGCGTATCAAACGAATTAACCGTAAAACTTATAAAATTTTTGAAAAAATGTCAAATGGGAAGGTAGGACTGATAGGAGTGGGATTGAATACTTATTGGGCTCAGTTCGGGGGATTGAAGGATAAACTTGACGGCTATCGCCTCGAGATAAAACACAAGATGGAGAATCAGGGCGGCGTTTCGGTGATCGACGCAGGACTGGTGGACGATGAATATAAAGCTGTCGATGCCGCTTCTCTTATGAGAAGCGAACAGGTCTGCATGCTCTTCGTATTCATTTCGACATACGCTCTCTCTTCAACCATCATGCCGGTGGTGCGCAACCTCAATATACCGGTAATACTGCTCAATTTGCAGCCCGCGCCGGCCATAGATTACGCAAAGCTGAACTCGCTTAAGGACAGGGGGGATATGACCGGAGAATGGCTTGCTAACTGCCAGGCCTGTTCGGTGCCGGAATTTACATGTGTTTTCAATCGGGCGGGGGTAAAATACGACATAGTTACGGGATATCTCGATGACGCCGCCGCCTGGGCCGATATAACGGGGTGGATAAGCGCAGTGAAGGCGGCGCGCCTTATGAATGGCAACAGGTTGGGTGTAATGGGTAACTATTACGGAGGAATGATCGATGTTTACTCCGACCTTGCGCTGCACAGCGCTGTGTTCGGTACCCATATCGAGGTGGTCGAGATGTGCCAGCTGGTGGCATTGAGGGATTCTGTAACGGAGGACGAAGTCTCAGGAAAGATCGCCGAGTTCCACGATAAATTCAATGTCGATCCCGAATGCGGTCCGGAAGAGATGGACAGGGCTGCCAGAACCTCGGTGGCATTGGACAAGCTCGTCAGAAACCATAATCTCGGGTCTCTCGCCTATTTTTATAAAGGAATGGGGGGCAACGGACACGAGAACGTAATCACCTCCATTATTCCGGGAAATACGCTCCTCACCGGTCGCGGAATTCCCGTGGCCGGCGAGTACGAAGTGAAAAACGTCCAGGCGATGAAGATATTGTCCCTGTTGGGTGCGGGAGGTTCGTTCTCCGAGTTCTATGCTGTGGATTTTAACGACGACGTGATACTGTTCGGTCATGACGGCCCGGCGAACCCCCTGCTTGCAGAGGATGGTGTAGGACTTGTCCCGCTTCCGGTATACCATGGAAAACCGGGGAAAGGCCTCTCAATACAGATGTCGGTCAGGCATGGTCCTGTCACCCTGCTCTCGGTAGTTGAAAACAACGACGGCATATCTTTGCTTGTGGCCGAAGGAGAGTCGGTACCCGGACCTGTACTCCGGATCGGAAATGTCAACAGCAGGTATAAATTCCCTGTCGGCTGCAGGGAGTTTGTCGACAGATGGTGTAAGGCCGGCCCTTCGCATCATTGCGCAATAGGCGCCGGTCATGTGCGGAAAATATTGGAGAAGTTCGCTATGATTGTCGGGATTCCGGTGAAAATAGTTTGCTGATATATTAAATTTGGTCTAATTTAGACAAAGTGTTTTAAAAAAATGGGTGATGAATTTTAAAAACGTCGTGATATTGTTGTGGCTGCTGCCGCACTCCTTTACCGCCGTCTCGCAGGTCTCCGGCGTTGCTGAGATCGAAAAAGGTTTCTCTGATCCGCAAGGCCCGGCCCGGCCCGGGGTCTACTGGTACTTTATGGATGGGAATATGTCCAGGGAGGGAATGCGGAAGGATGTGGAATCGATGAAAGCCGCCGGCATAGGGACCGTGCTTTTTCTCGAGGTGAACGTCGGGGTTCCACGAGGCAAGATAGATTTCATGAGCGGCGAATGGAAAGAACATTTCCGTTATGCGCTCGAGGAGTGTGAAAATGCGGGGATAGATTTCATTCTGGGGACCGGTCCGGGGTGGGCCGGAAGCGGAGGTCCGTGGGTAAAGCCCGAGCAATCCATGCAGTGGCTCGTGAGCAGTGCTGTGGAGATCGAAGGCACGGGCAGGGATCAGTCGGTAAAACTGCCGGAGCCTCCCGCCAAGCAGCCTTTCTTCGGGACAGGCCCGATGACCAATGAGTTGAGGGAGATATGGGAGACTTATTACGCCGATGTGGCGGTGCTCGCTTTCCCGACACCCTCAGATCCGGCGCGCATAAGCGACATCGACGAAAAGGCGATATACTACCGTGCTCCATACAGTTCTTCACCCAATGTCAAACAATATCTGCCGACATCGATCCCGGAAGCGATTCCTCGCGGAGCCGTTGTGGACGGTTCGCAGATCGTCGACCTCACGGCGCTCCTGGCTCCCGACGGAACGCTCGAATGGTGCGTACCTAAAGGGAAGTGGACGATAATGCGGTTCGCAGCGCGGAATAACGGCGCGACAACACGTCCGGCCCCTCTGCCCGGAGTAGGTTTCGAAGCCGATAAATTCGACAGGGAAGCTATGAAGGCTCATTTCGATAGTTTTACCGAAGAACTTTTTCGCGTGACGGGATTCAAGAAGGCAAAAGCGACCCCCGGTGGGCTGAAGCGGCTCCACATAGACAGTTGGGAGATGGGGGCGCAGAACTGGACCGGCAAATTCAGGGAGGAGTTCATCCGCAGACGCGGCTATGATCCGCAGCCCTATTATCCGGTCTATGCCGGAATATATGTAGGCGGTGCCGGGACGAGCGAGCGATTCCTTTGGGATGTGCGCAGGACCGGTCAGGAACTCGTGCTGGAAAACCATGCTGGTTACGTCCGGGAGTATGCGCACAGCTACGGTCTGGGTCTCTCCATAGAGCCTTACGATATGAACCCTGCCGGCGATATGGAACTGGGAGCGGTCGCAGATGTGCCGATGTGCGAGTTCTGGGCCGACGGGTTCGGCTACAATACCTCCTACAGCGTCATTCAAAGTGTTTCGCTGGCCCATATCAAAGGTCAGAACATAGTGCCCGCCGAGGCGTTCACCGCACAGGGCGAGGGATGGAAACTCTATCCCGGGAACATGAAGAACCAGACGGACTGGGCGCTGTGCGCAGGCATCAACCAGATGGTATTCCACACATTCCAGCACCAGTCGCTTCCTGACGCTCTTCGTCCGGGAATGACGATGGGACCCTACAGCGTACATTGGGACCGTAACCAGACCTGGTGGAATATGTCAGCCGCATACCATGCCTATCTGCGGCGGAGCCAGTATATGCTGCAGCAGGGGCGTACTGTTTCGGACATATTGTATCTGTGCCCCGAAACCGCTCCACATGTTTTCGAAGCGCCGGTATCGGCAATGTATCGGGGACCGGATACCATGCCCGACCGTAAAGGCTACGGATTCGACGGATGTCCCCCGAGTTTCATCTTACGTACAAGTGTCGAGGATGGCGATATAGTTTTTCCTGAAGGGGCGAGATATAAAATTCTTGTGTTGCCCGTTTTCGAGACTATGACCGTGCCGATGCTCGAGAAGATAAAGTCGCTTGTGGAAGAAGGCGCCACAGTAGTGGGTGTTCCGCCGCAAAGGACGCCGTCTCTGGCCGGTTATATGGAGAATGACGCTAAATTGAAAATCCTTGTAGAGGAGATTTGGGGCGGATCGATTCCGCCTGCAGGAATCGAATCCCGTAATGTTGGCAAAGGCGTAGTAGTGTGGGGTGAAGATATCTCGGAGCGTCCCGACAGACTTTATGCAGATTATACCGTCACGTCGGATCTCCTTGCCCGGATGGGCGTGGATGAAGACTTTTCGTCGTCGTGCGGGAATATCAGGTTTGCCCACCGAAAAGCTGACGACTGCGATATCTATTTCGTCTCCAACCGCACGGACGCCACCGTCTCTTCCAAATGCGTTTTCCGCATAGGCGGGGATATGTCGCCTCAGTTGTGGCATCCTGTTACCGGCGAGGTAAGGGCTTTGCCGGCTTTTTCGGTGAACGACGGCGGGATATCCATACCGCTCGAGTTCATGCCGAATGAAGGCTACTTTGTAGTCTTCAGGAGAGATACTGCGCGCAGCAAGGCTGTCGGAGCGAATTTCGGTTCATACACGACGGTGCAAACCCTCGCCAATCCCTGGTCGGTCGGGTTCAATATAGAATGGGGCGGCCCTGGTGAAGTAGAGTTCGAAACGCTGACCGATTGGGCGGAAAACGCCGACGGAGGGATAAAATACTACTCCGGTACAGCTGTCTACGGGCAAAGGTTCGACTTCCGCTCCAAACCGAAACAGGGAGAGAAGTATTATCTCGACCTTGGCAAGGTCGCCGTGATGGCCCGTGTATGGCTTAACGGCAACGATCTTGGAGTCGTTTGGACTGCGCCGTGGCAGGTCGACATTTCAGAATACATAACGCGAGGCCGCAACGAACTCAGGATAGAGGTGGTCAATCTTTGGATCAACAGGCTCATAGGCGATGAACAGTTGCCGTACGACGGGATACGCGACGGGCAGTGGCCCGAATGGATGCTGAAAGGCGAAGAACGTACGAGTGGACGTTATTCATTTACGACGACCCATGCATACGGTAAGGATTCGCCTCTCTCGGAATCGGGACTGCTCGGACCGGTAACGATCCGGAAATATGAAAATTAATGCTGAAACGCCGCCCGGCGGAGAATAGATCTGATATTTATATGACCAGTCAATTATGAACAGAATCGAATCGAATAGCATAAGTTATTTTACGTTTGCCGAGTCGGACGAATCCTGGGGGATAGTGGTGACTACCGTGGGATATCAGCCGATACCTCCGTACAGCCGGTACCCGCTGTCCAAGCATCCGGAAACCCATCTGTTCAACCCCGAGGAGGGCCGCATCCTGACCGAATATCAACTGATATATATAACCAAGGGTCAGGGATGGTTCGAGTCCTCGTCATGCCGGAGAACAAGAATAGATGCAGGTACTATCATACTGCTTTATCCGGGTGAGTGGCACACCTATCAGCCCGACCAGAAAACAGGTTGGTTCGAGTATTGGGTCGGATTCAAAGGGGTCCACATCGACAAGCGCGTTGAGAACGGTTTTTTCACTACGAAGAAACCCCTTTACGAAATAGGCATCAGCAAGACCATCATTAATCTGTACGAGAGCATTGTCAACTATGCGATTGAAGAGAAGAGCGGTTATCAGCAACTTGTATCAAGTATAGTGCTGATGATCCTCGGCCATGTCTATTATAAATACAGGAACAAGGGGTTCAGCAATTCACTCGTCGTAGACAAGATCAACGAGGGAAGGACCATTATGAAGCAGGAGATAGAAAATCCGCAATCTCCGGAGGAGATTGCCCAACAGTTGGGTGTCAGCTATTCGTGGTTCCGCCACATGTTCAAAAAATATACGGGAATATCTCCTTCGCAATATCAATTGCAACTAAAACTGCTTAAATCCAAAGAACTTCTGGAAAGGTCCGATCAAACTGTCTCTGAGATAGCCTATAAACTCGGTTTTTACAGTCCCGGGCAGTTTTGCACCTACTTCAAAAAAAAGGAGGGACTCTCGCCGTCTCAATACAGAAAGAACCTGAACAGCCATTTATCGACGGCTGCTCAGGCAGAGTGAAATTTCGCCTGTGATAAAGTGTTTTTCGCCGCACTGCTGTTATCTTCGCCTGCGGGGCCCGGTGCATTATCTTGTGATCCCGCAGGAAAACATTGAGGCTGAGCTTCTCCGGAACAGGCAGGCCGACAAAATACTGATCCGGTCTCTGTCTTCCGGATAATTCCCTTTTCGGCCTTATACAGCAATAATAATACAGGCGTTACGCATAAATCGTTCATTTTTTATCATCTCCGGAGTAATTACCTTTGTCGTAAGGTGAAACAACCGACTAACCCGAAAATACAACTAAGTTATGGCGGATCTTGACAGGCTTTACGAAGCCATTTTAAACGGCAAGTTGGAAGACGCTGTTGCCGTGACCAACGAAGCTATTGCCGAAGGGGCAGACCCACAGGCTATCATCAACGGATATATGGTAAAAGCCATGGAAGAAATAGGCGCCCGTTTCGAAGCGGGCCGCGCATTTGTCCCCAATCTGCTCATGAGCGCCCGTGCCATGAAAGGGTCGCTCGATATAATTAAGCCGTTGCTCAAAGGCGACGGATCCGCATCTGCCGGCAAAGTCGTCATAGGGACCGTAAAGGGCGACCTGCACGATATCGGCAAGAACCTCGTGGCGTCAATGCTCGAAGGTTGCGGGTTCGAGGTGGTCAATCTGGGCGTCGATATATCAAGCGACGCGTTCGTTGCCGCGGCCCGTGAACACAACGCCGAAATAATCTGCATGTCGGCCCTGCTTACAACGACGATGAACTATATGAAAGAGGTCATTGCGGCCATAGAAAATTCCGATCTTAAAGGCAGGATCAAGGTTATGGTCGGGGGTGCTCCGGTGAGCGAAAGTTTTGCCAAAAGCATCGGTGCGGACGGATACTCATCCAATGCCAACGGCGCCGTGGCGCTTGCGCGCAGTCTGGTCGAAGCTTGAAATCGTTATAAACCATCTGCCGCATGCGTGTGTTTGAGCTTCCCTTCACCGGCATCCCGTTCGATGCAGACGATGTGTACCGAGGCATGGGTTCTGACGGATATGTTCCCGATGCGGATATGTGCACGCGGGTGAAGAGAGTCACGGATGTGGTCTCGTCATTCTGCAGGCCGCTGTTCGGATATGAAATATTCCCTGCCGGAACTATAGGCAGCAGGGATGTATCGGTGGATAATGTTTCGTTCAGCACGGGGAGCGTCATAACCCCGTTTTTCGTCGGGGCCCAGTCGTTCGCTGTTTTTGTGGCTACGTGCGGTGCGGAATTCGACGACTGGCTCCAAAGGCAAAAAAATTCGGGAGACATATTGGATCAGTTCGTTGCTGATGCCGTCGGTTCCGAGATAGCCGAGGCGGCGGCGCGCGCGATGTTGCTGCAGCTTGCCGGTGAGACGGCCTGCAGCGGAATGCGGATAAGCAACTCTTACAGCCCCGGCTACTGCGGATGGCACATACGGGAACAGCGGCAGCTCTTCTCCCTGCTGCCACCGGCTCCGTGCGGGATCACCCTCAATGACTCGTGCCTTATGTTGCCGATCAAATCCGTCAGCGGGCTTATCGCCATAGGCGCCGACGTAGAGAAACATCCTTATGCATGCAGCATTTGCGGCCGCAAAGAGTGCTATAAGAAACGAGCCCGCATTTAGGACGGTTTACAAGGAAAAGTCCCTGGGCTCATACAGCCAGGGGTTTTCCTGTTAAGTCCGGCGTTACCTTCTGAATCCTGCAACAGTCTCGTAGAAGGCCGCTATGTTTTCGAGCGGGACCTGCGGTGGGGTGTCGCAGCCTGTAGAGATCACAAAGTTGCCGTAGCCGGCGCACTTTTCGAGTAGCTTTACGGTTTCGGCGGCCACCTCTGCGGGAGACATCATTCTGAATATCCCCACGGGGTCTAGGTTACCCATGACAAGGCTGTCGGATGGCGAATGCGCCAGAGCGTCTGCCATATCGATCTTATTGCCGAAATGGTAGGCTTTTGCGCCCACCGATGTCATAGCGTGGGTACAGTGTCCTGTATTGCCGCAGTTATGCAGTATCACGGCAAAATCATCGTCCTGCACATGTTCCACTATGCGTCTAACATATACAGATGAATGCGCCATACAGTCTTCGTCGGAAAGCAGCCCTGCGGCAGGTTCCGCAATAATTACCCCGGCCGCGCCGGTCGCCTTGATGGCAAGGCAGTATTCGGTTATAAACTGCGTACATTTTTCCAGCAGCATGGCGGTCGTTTCAGGCTCAATGTATATCGCCACCATTATCTCAGTCATGTCGAACAGCCGGCCGGCAAGCGAGAAAGGGCCTATACATCCGCCGAAAAGCGGTTTGCCGAGGTTTTCGGCAACCAGCCTGTTGGCTATCAAGTATTGCGGGACACGGCCCGCATCGAGCGGCGGCACCGCCAGCGCTTCTACGTCCGCATAGCTTTTAAGCGATCTTCCGATAACGCTCGGCACCCCGTCTTCGGGGAAAAATATTTCCGCCCCGAAAGCCTCGGCTTCCACCGTGAGATCCATTATCACGGTTGCGGCAGCGGCCTGCGGAAAACATTCATGCAGAACTTTTATGGATTCATAATGCACCTGCCCGTCGGTAACGGCATCCACTATCTTCTTGCCGAGGATCTCTATCCCCGGATGTGTCATTATAGGAAGCGAAGCCACGGCGGCACCGCCTTTCAGTGAATCCATCCATGCTGTTGTATTCATAATTACCTTCTTTTGTCTACTGCAAAAATAGAGTTTGCCGAACTACGGTGAAATAGACGATACTTGCATATAAACTGAATTATTGTTGCTATATTTACAACAATAGAACAATTGAATGATATAATATTATGGTTAAGATCGAAGCCGGATTCACTGGCGAAAGGTTTATCGTGGTGCCTCAAACGTTCCTTGACCTTATGCAGGACAATCCTGTGACCGGGGACCTGTATGTTCATTCTTTCGGCCATATCGCCCATGCGCGCCATCATTACGTCTCGCGTCCCGGCGGAATAGACCGGCACGTCTTCCTTTATTGCACATGGGGGCAGGGTACCATAGAGGTCGAGGGTCGCAGCCAGAGGTTCTCCGCACATCAGTTCGTTATTCTTCCGGCAGGGATGCCGCATACCTATTACGCCGACGATAACGACCCTTGGACGCTATATTGGGTAGTGTTTGCAGGCTGCAAATCCGACATTTTTGCCAGGAGCCTTGAAGACCCGGTCTTTGCCCCGCCATCGATCCATTCCCCCCAGGAGGTGCGGACAGCCCTGTTCGAAGAGATGTATTCTATACTCTGCGGTGGGTTCTCCATCGAAAAACTGAACTACGCCAATATCATTATGCTGCACTTTTTGGCTTCGTTCGTATATATAGACCTGTATAGCAAAGCAAATGCCGCAGTAAAGCACGCCGAGGGTATGGTAAGCCGAGTGACGCACTTTATGAGCGAGAATGTAGAAAGCAACCTTACGCTCGGCGATATAGCCTCTTTTGCGGGGTATTCCAAATCATATTTCTACCGTAAGTTCTACAAGGAAACGGGATATGCTCCGATAGATTATTTCATCCACCTGAAAATGAACAAGGCATCAGTATATCTTATTAAAACCTCAATGAGTATATCCCAGATAGCATTGAAGCTCGGTTTTTTAAGTCCTGATTATTTTTCACGCACGTTCAGACGCATAGTGGGCATCACCGCCTCTGATTTCCGAAAACAAAACTTCAGGCTTTAACCAATTCTCATAGCGTTTCAGCAAACTGATGCCAATGGCAGCGAAAAGGTCAATACCTAAAACTGGGAAATAATTGTTTCCCAAAATAAGATCAATGTCAGATTGGCCGGCACTGCGTTTTTATTGGTGGTGGTCTGTGCCAAATTGCCCGAAACATATGCCGCGTTACTACCGCCTGTCTGTATTTGCCATTCATCTGCCGCCGCTCCGCGAACGACAGGCCGACATTCCGGCGCTGGCGCAAAATTTCATAGAAACGTTCGCAGCACGGGATGGCATACTTACAATCTGTAAGTCGCTTTTTTAGGTTCGCATGGACCCTTAGTGTCCGGTTCGATTACTGTACAAAGATACGGATTTATTCAGGGGGTATCAAACCTCGGCAGTTAATATTTCGGCGCGAACAGGAAAAAGTATTATCTTTGCAGTCTATGTTAAGCACGAGGAAGGATTCCGTGAGGTAAACAAACTCTGACGCATCTGTCGAGTTTGTCCCTCTTGTAACGCTCAGGCATATTCTTGCCCGGGTTATTTTCATATACACATACTTACAAACCATCGATATGGCGCCGGAAATGCCATGTCATCAACAATTACGATCATGAGTAACGAAATCAAAACAATCCACGACTTCGACTTCAGTTTTATATGCGAATATTTTTCAAACGTGGAACGCCAGGGGCCGGGCAGTCCGGAAGTAACCCTCAAAGCCCTCAGCTTTATCGACAACCTGACTCCGCAATCCCGCATTGCCGATCTCGGCTGCGGTACGGGCGGACAGACCATGACGCTGGCCCAGCATACCGAAGGGCAGATCACGGGGCTCGATATCTTTCCCGAGTTTATCAATATATTCAACCGGAACGCTGAAAACCTCGGCCTTTCCGGCCGGGTGAAAGGCGTAGTAGGCTCGATGGATGATCTGCCCTTAGAAAAGGAATCTTTAGACCTGATCTGGTCGGAAGGGGCGATCTATAACATCGGTTTCGAGCGTGGGTTGAACGAGTGGCACGACTACCTCAAGCCGGGCGGTTACGTCGCCGTATCCGAAGCGTCGTGGTTCACGGCCGAGCGTCCTGCCGAGATACACGACTTCTGGATGGCGCATTACGCCGAGATGGACACTATTCCGGTCAAGGTCGCCCAGATGCAGGACGCGGGCTACATTCCCGTCGCCACGTTCATCATTCCCGAAAACTGCTGGACGGAGCATTTCTTCGCCCCGTGCGCCAAGATTCAAGAGCCCTACCTGGAGAAACACGCAGGGAACAAGATGGCCGAAGAACTCGTCGCCGGTCAACGCCGCGAAAAGGAGTTGTACGACAAGTACAAAGAGTTCTACGGATATGTGTTCTACATAGGGAAGAAAATATAAAATTTAAAACAGAAACGATATGATACTGAAAACAGAACGGTTGGTTATGCGCCCGTGGCGGGAATCCGACGCAGAAGATCTATACAACTACGCCAAAGACGAGCGGGTCGGTCCCATCGCCGGCTGGCCGCCACACAAGAGCGTGGAGGAGAGCCGCGAAATTATCCGCATCGTATTCGCGCAGGACGGAGTATTCGCCGTCACCATTCAAGGGGATGACCGCGCCATCGGCTGTATCGGCCTGATCCGCGGGGCGGCGAGCAATTTCCCAATAGGCGAAGATGAGGGCGAGGTTTCCTACTGGATCGGCGTGCCCTTCTGGGGCAAAGGGTACATCCCCGAAGCGATACGCGAGATCGTGCGTTATGGTTTCGATGACCTGAACCTCACAACGCTGTGGTGCGGTTACGTCGACGGCAACCAGCAGTCGAAACGGGCTCAAGAAAAGTGCGGATTCCGACACCACCGCACCGAGAAGGAGAAGTTCTTCGAGTTTACGAACGATCTGCGCACCGAGCATGTCAGCCGCATCACCCGCGAGGAATGGGTTGCGCTGAACGAGAAAAATGCCCGATAGTTGTTTGCAACTTAAGCTCTACTATTCGATCCCGTCCCGCCGCAGGCAGGGCGGGATTTTTTGTAAATCATCTGTGATTGCCTGACGGAATATATCTACGCCCAAATTTTAGTCTGATTTTTTTGGAATCATCATAATTATTCTCTATTTTTGTAACGGTCATTAAGATAATGTTCGTTAAGTTAATGCCGCTATGAAATTCTACGACAGAAAAAGCGAAATGGAGTTGCTTGAGCGCAACCGGAAGCAGTCTGAAAAGAGCGCTGTTTTTACCGTCATGGTGGGCCGGCGCCGTATCGGTAAGACATCTCTGTTGCTCGAATCGGTTAAGGGGCAAAAATACCTGTACCTGTTCGTATCCCGCAAAAGCGAGGCGTTGCTCTGCACCCAGTTCCAGAAAGACGCTCAGGATGTATTAGGATTGCAGATATTCGGCAATATCACTCAATTCAGGGATCTTTTCGAACAATTACTAATCTTCTCGACGAAAGAGCGTTATACTTTGATAATAGATGAATTTCAGGAATTTGACAATGTGAATTCATCCATATTCAGCGACATACAGAACCTTTGGGATCGATACAAAGATAAGGCGAAGATTAATTTCATTGCCTGTGGTTCTATCTATTCCATGATGATGAAGATCTTCGAGAGCAGAAAAGAGCCATTGTTTGGCCGTTTGACGTCGAAGATTGTTCTTCAACCTTTTGCCGTTAGCGTCATAAAAGAGATTCTGGGCGATTTCAATCCTAAATATACTCCGGCAGACCTGCTGGGCCTTTATATGCTGACCGGCGGAGTGCCGAAATACATCGACCTGCTTATGGAGGCCGGTGCGGTAACAAAGGAAAAGATGCTGGATATGGTGTGCCGCCAGGATTCTCCGTTTTTGGGCGAAGGCAAAGACCTGTTAGTTTCCGAGTTCGGCAAGGAGTACGGCACATATTTTTCCATACTTCAATTGATAGCGTCAGGCAAAACAACCCAAAGCGAAATAGATTCTATAATCGGCAAAAATACCGGCGCATATCTGGCCAACCTGGAGAAGGTATATTCGTTGATTACGCGCAACAAGCCGATGTTCGCCAAGCCGGAAAGCCGGAAGGCCCGGTGGACGCTAAATGATAACTATCTGCGCTTTTGGTTCCGGTTCATATACCCCAATCAGTCGGTTATCGAGATGGGCAAATACGACCTGTTGCGCGAAATCATCGACAGGAATTACGAGCAATACAGCGGACTGATCCTCGAACGGTATTTCCGTGAAAAGATCGCCGAGACTGAACGGATAACCAGCATCGGTGGCTATTGGGACAACAAAGGTGAAAATGAGATCGACATTATCGCCCTCAACGATATCGACAAAACCGCCATCGTCGCCGAAGTTAAACGCAATCCGAATAAAATAGACAAGGCCATCCTGAGTTCAAAAGCTACGACGGTAAAAGAGTTGTCAAAATATTCGGTTGAGTTTAAGGGATTATCTTTCGGTGAGATGTGATTTGTAAAAGAATAAGATAGAAATTATTAGTAAATTGCTGAATATTTTGATTTAAGTATTCCTTCTAAAACATCAGTTTATTAAGTATATTGAGTGTCATTGGACATATCTACCTTAAATGATTCTGGCTTCAAAGAAATTATTTGGCAGCGTAACTTTTGCGCGGAGAAAGCAGAAGAGTTCCAGTTATAACCCCGCGGCCTTTTGAGAAACAACACCGGCCAAAAGTCTGCAATATGGTGAAATAAAGAATATTTACTACATTTGGCCCCGCATCGTGTTCGCATGATTACGATACCGGGTCATATGAGAATGTCAGTGAAAGACATCGGCATATGATTACCGCATCGGCTGCGCACCATCAGTATGTTTTATTTGTTTATTGTAATAGAAATAAATGATCAAATAAGGCTGATGATGCGCTTCCATTTATAGTAATGAGGTATGAAAAGGACATTGTGAGTAATTTGACCGTCAACCAAATCCCACGCTCACTCATAGAAGACCTTAAAAAGGGCGACCACCGCTCCTTTAGTCTGATCTTTGCCAAATACTACAAACAAACGTCGGCCTTCGTCAACGCGATCGTAAAACACAAAGCGGATGCGGAGGATATCGTCGGGAATATATTCGCTTCGCTTTGGGCGAACCGCGAACGTCTGGAGTCCGAAAAAAACTTCAACGCTTACTTTTTTTCCATGGTGCGCAACGAGGTGTTCAACCATTTCCGCAGCTCGAAGGTGAAGAATAAATATCTGTCTTCACTCGCGGACTACGAATTTAGCCATGCCGCCGACGAGGTTTACATCGCTAAGGAATCCGAGTTTCTCATCAGGCTCACAGTATCCAGAATGCCTGAACAGCGCAGGAATGTTTATAGGATGAGCCGCGAGGAAGGCCTCGACAACAACGCCATTTCGCAACGACTCGGAGTGTCGAAGAAGGTGGTTGAAAGACATCTGCGGCTGGCCCTTACAGATATACGCAACACCCTGTCACTCTATATGATGTTTTTCATATAGCGCCGCAATGTCTTTCCCCGGCCGGGCATATTGCACCATTCATTTTTCTAAAGATTTAAAACACTGTTAATGTGAATATTAGTATTCTTGTGTGCAAAAAAACGCAGACGGGGGGCTCCTTTTTGCCATTCAAGGTGTATATAATGAGATACACCAAATTAAATTTGATAATGCCTGACAATCACAAGAACATAGCCGCAAGGATAGTCAACGCCTACGCGGAACGTTCACACTCACCCCAAGACGAAGCAGAGTTTCTTTCGTGGCTGACGGATCCCAGAGATGAAGCCGGCAAAACCGAGGCGCTTGAAAATCTGTGGGACGCTGCCGGGAGGAAGAACCGTATCAACGACGCGGAAATGCGCGCCGCACTGAAAAAAGCCCGGATGCGTCTGGGAATCAATCGTTCGGCAAAGCCCGTATTCGCCCTGTACAGGACCGGAATGGCGAGAGCCGCCGCCATATTGCTGGTCTTGATAATCGTAGGTACCGCTCTCATTGTCCGCGAAAGCTCATCCGCTGAAATTATAACCATTGCCGCCGCCGACTCGGTGCAGCACCGCGTACTTCCCGACGGAACGGATGTATGGCTCAATTGCGACAGCGAACTCACTTATTCCGAAAACAGGAAGAACACACGCCTGGCTTCGCTTCGCGGCGAAGCCTATTTCGATGTACACAACAATGGCGGCTCTCCGTTCGTTATTAACACTGAAAAGATTACGGTCGAAGTGTTTGGTACGAAGTTCAATATGAAAGAGTCCGTGCAGGAAGGCTATTCTAGAGTATCGTTGCACGAAGGCGAATTGGAGATACGTTCCGACGCGGGGGCTGTCGCGATGCTGCCCGGATCGAGGGTGAACTACTCGCACGCGACGAAGAAATTAAACCGTACACTAATATCCGAAGATGAACGTGACTGGCGCTACGCCCGGCTGGTTTTCATAAAGGAGAACATCGCCGACATTCTGAAGCAGGTGGCGGGATACTACAGGATGCGGCTCGTCATAGACAAAGGTGTAAGTATGTCAGACAATATTTCGATCAGATTCGACGGAACCGAAGAGATAGAGGAAGTGATGTTTCTGTTGAGTCAACTGAGCGACGGCCTCGACCACAGCATCGACAAAGACAGGAACCTGACGATCTTCCGCAATCCATAAAATCAATTTACGACAACCGAAAAACACCCGACATGAAAATAAGAACGAACGATTTAAAGCTGCTCGTTTTATCCGCGTTCTGCATGGTGAGCGGCGTCGCCGTGGGGCAGGAGCAATTGGTGCGTCTCCCTTCCCGGGATCTGACCGCAGAACAGGCGATAGCACAGATCGAGTCGCAGACCGACATCGTCATAGGCGTCAATCACAATACTTTCGACACATCGAGAACGTTCCGCGCAGCGGCGGAGGATATCAGCGTGGACGGCCTGCTCGACCAGATGACGGCAGGCAGCGGATTCACCTATCTCAAACGCGGCAAACATGTGATCATCGTTCCCGCGCCGCAGCCGCAGGCAGTAAAAACCAAGGGGACGGCATCTTCCGGAGACACGCCGAAAAATATCCAGCCCGGAGCGATTGCCGCACAAAGTGCCGAAGCGGAACAACAAACGAAACAAAACCACGATGCGGACGGACAGCAGGCCTGCGATACCGCGGCCGCCGGCGTACCCTCAACCGGCGCCGCTCTGGAGATAAGGGTCTACGACGAGATCGTCGGAAAGGAAGTGGACAAAACTTTCTCGTTCACCGTCAGGGATCCGGAAGAGTTCCGGAAAGACGGGGCTAAATATCCGAAATTCGCGATCAAAACCAACCTGCTGTACGGCGCGGCCGCTCTGGCCCCGAACGTCGGGATAGAGTTCGGAGTCGGGAAAAAGACCACGATGGAGATAGCCTATGGCGTGAACCGCTGGAACCGTCGCGGCACGTTTGAGGACAATAAGAAACTGATACACACCCTTGTGCAGCCGGAGTTCCGTTGGTGGACGTGCGAACGCTTCAACGGCCACTTCTTCGGCGTACACGTCCTGGGTGCGAACTACAACATCTCGCAACACAACATTCCGCTGATCGGTTTCAAAAAAGATTACCGCTACGAGGGCTACGCTCTCGGCGCAGGCGTTTCGTACGGATACATGGCGATGCTTTCGCGCTCGACAGGACTCGAATTCACTCTCGGTGTCGGCGCCGTGTGGCTCGATTACAACCGCTATGACTGCACCAAATGCGCACTGGACTACACCCATTTCTCGCCCGTCCGCTTCGCCGTGACAAAGGCCGGGGTTTCTCTCGTATTCATAATTAAATAGTCCGTAAAGATGAGATATTTCATAACTACAATACTTATGACGCTGGCCGTTACCGCTGGTATAGCTCAGGACCGGCAAAAATCGAAAGAGTCGCCCGCGCGGCTCGACATCCGGTCGCTTTCCATCGCTCCCCGGGGCGACAGCGTGATCGTGAGTTTTGAAGCCGAAGCCGGCGAAAGAGCGGTCAAAAGCAACCAGATGATGCGTGTGACACCTGTATTCACCGGCGGCGCCGGTCGAACCGAGTTAACCCCGATAGTCGTACGCGGCCGCAACCGCGGCATTTCGGAAAAAAGACGCGCCAGGGCAGCCAACATCTCTTTCGGCGACGAAGGCGCCGTCATGTTGAAAAAGGGCGACTCGTACAGCTACCGCGAATCGATTCCAGCCGGAGCGCTCAATCCCGAAACCACGCTCTTCTTCGAATCCGAGGTGATGATGTGTATCTACGAAGGGATTTCGTCGCAGTCCGCGGTATCGGATATGGTGGTCACGCGCACCGAGATCATCCCGGCGCCCGTAACCGAGCCGGCGGTACCGGGGATGACGACCGGAGATATGATAGCCGGCGGGTATCCTTTCGTATTGGAAGAGGATGCCGGAACGGATAACGTCCGCGACCACGCCATGACGGTCTATTTCAAACTGTCCAAATACAACATCGACGGCGATTACCGCAACAACAGGGAGCGGCTCGACCAGATCATCGCGGCGGTCAATCTGATCGACGGGTCGGATGACAGCCGGATAACAAAGGTCATGATATCAGGCTTCGCCTCGCCCGAAGGAACGGTACATGGCAACATAATGCTGGGTGACAGACGCGGCAAAGCCCTGAAAAGCCACATCATACAGAACACGAACCTGACGGACGACAAATTCACGATGTACAACGGCGCTTCCGACTGGGAAGGCCTGCGCAGAATGGTCGCCGAATCGGATATGCAGTACCGCGACCAGGTGATCGCGATCATCGACAACACGCCTGTAATAAACTCCCTCGGACACCCTCTCCGCATGGACAAACTGAAGGCGCTCGACGGCGGCGAGGTTTACCAGTATATGCTTAGGAATTTCTTCCCCGACCTGCGCAACGCCACATATATCAAAGTCTATTATGAAAACAGGTAATGATATGGTTCGATTGGGTGGAATACTGAAAATGCTGCTGATCGCACCGATATTTATGCTTGCCGGATGCGACGACTGGCGTGAACTCTACGACGACTGCCCCAATGATAGCGGCGATCCCGCAGGCCGTATAACGCTCGTCACGGAGTGGGACGGCCGCAGCGCCGATGCGTCGATCCCCGATCAGTACAGGGCCATCGTGGGCAACTATTGGGAAGTCCTGTCGGGAACGAGGAACACTCTCGATTACGGGTTCGAACCGGGCGATTACGACGCTGTTGTCTATAACAAGCCTGAAAAATTCCTGACAGACGATCTCACGGGGGTCGTTGCTCCGGACGGGACGGGCATCGACGCCATGCCAGGCTACATGTTCACATGGAGCGGACGGGTTCTCGATCTGAAGGCCGACGAAGTCCGCGAAATAATCGCTCCGATGAAGCAGCAGGTGGGCCTTGTGCACTACAGGATCGTGATGGATGACGGCAGCGACATCGGCCAACACATCTCGGCCGTGGACGCGCAGGTGGATAACATCGCTTCGAAGATAGATATCTACGCCGGCACTATCTCGGCACCGGCATACATGAGACCCGCCTTCGCCCTTGACTCGAACGAATTCAAGGCGACCTCGCGCATGCTCGGCACTGTCGGCGCTTCGCAGACGCTCACTCTCGACCTCACGCTGACCGGACGATTCGGCAGCCAGCGGCTTACAACTGACATAGGCGGCCTTTGGGCCGGCTTCAACGACAACAAGACGGATGTTTATTATATCGTCATCACGATCACGCAGATCGGCATAAACGGCGCTATCCAGGACTGGACCGCCGGTGGCGAGTACAATGGGAACATAGATTAACCGAAAGATAGAGATGAAGAGAATAAAACGGATATCAGCTTTTCTGACGCTGTCGGCTCTGGTGTTAGCATCGGGCTGTACGGGCGACAGGAACGAACTTCATCCGGATACAGAAAAACAGGACAACGCGATCATTCTCTCGGCCGGAAATTTCACGCGGAGCGACGGGTCGGCGGCATATTACCCTTTCCGGCTGTACGCCGTCGAATCCGGAACCACCGAATGGGAAGGCGTTCTTATCGCAGGTACGGCCGCGTCGGTCAAATACAGCGACGGGGTGATCGCGACACGGCAGTCTTGGCCATTGAATCAGGCCAGGCTGCGTTTCGTGGGTGCAATGGTTGCGGGCGATGCGGGTGATGATGAAACCGCCGCACCGTGCACAGAGGCGGCCGTCGACGCCTACGGCATGATGCGCCTGACCTCCGGCCAGGGTTTCGGACACGACTACCTGCTCAGCAACAATCTCATCGCAGGCGAAAGCGACGCCAACAAAGAGATGCTTTTCCGCCATGTGATGACAAAACTCACGGTCAGGCTGGAGATGTCGGACAAGATCGCCCTGGAGACGCGTGTCACAGGCAGCATAGAAGCCGGTAAACTCGAAGGCGCCTATCCCGCCCTGGCGGAGGAAAGCGATCTTGCCTCCGGTGAAGGCGAGGATGTTTACCTTATAAATTACGACGTCACGGCCCGGCCCGCGGGTTCGCAGGACGAGACTCCCGAAATGGTCTATTATCTGCTGGCCGACGGTTCGTCGATCACAAAAATGACAGATGTGACGGTCAACGGCACGGACGGTGACGATATCGTGTTTAAAAACCCGCTCAACCAACCGGCAGGCATGGAACTGCTTCCGGGTATGAGCTACAACCTGACGCTCGGCATCAGCCAGCGCGGCGTGACCGGCGCGGTTATAAATATCGGTCCGTGGGAAACCGAACAGTTGGACGGCAGCGGAGGCATGGACGTCGACGCAAAGAGGCTGGTGGTCCTTTGGGACGCCGCAGGCGCCGACGTGACGGCTGTCGAACTGATCGGGACGGACAACACACGTTTCTCGTCGAACGTGACGAAAGACGCCGAAAAACCCGGGGTTGGATACGCGACAGGCGCTACAAACATATCGATGGCCATAGACGGCGTCTACGGCTACAACGGCGACGTGCGCGTGGAGATGACCTCGCCGAAAGCCGACAGGGCGGTGTTGTGGGAGTTCATTCCGGCCGTCCCGGGCAGCTGCGACACGCTTAAACTGAAACGCGTTCTGGTCGCCACGCCGGTGCAACTGCTGGCCATCGACGGCGGATCGTCCGGCGGAGTCGCGAAACACCACTACCAGGTCCGCGACATCGACATGAGCGGATACAGCACATGGTACCCAATAGGATACAAATATCCGTTCACCGGCTCGTACGTAGGCGGCGGGTTCAAGATCAGCAACCTGAAATTCAGCGCAGCCGACCAAAAAGCGGGACTGTTCGCCGCAACGAACGGCGGCGCGCTGATCAGCGGTGTCCACATTGCTTCAGGCTCGCTGACCTTCGCGCAGGGGTATTCGGGCGCGATATGCGGAAGGAACGAGGGCGACAGCATCATACGCGACTGCATCAACGAAGCCAACATCACCGCTTCGGAAAGCATCGTCGGCGGCATCGCGGCCCTGAACTGGAACGGGACCGTCGAAAACTGCATCAACCGCGGCAGTATAACCATAAACGCAACTGCCGCCAAAACGACGTTCGGCGGGGTCGTGGGCTGGAACTACGTGGGGATGGTCAGGAACAGCTACAACTACGGCAAGATTGGCGGACTGGCGAACAAGATCGGCGGTGTAGTAGGGATCAATGCCGCTAACAATACTGTTGCAGGCTGTATCAACTACGGCGAAATAGCCGGCAAATCCACCTACACTGCCGGCGTCGTAGCCGACAGTCCCGGCTTCGTCGAGGATTGCACCAACAAAGGCATCGTCGGCTCCACAGGAAACTACACCGGCGGCGTAGTCGCACTAAGCAACGCAAACGTCACAGGCTGCTCCAATATAGGTGCCGTCAGTTCCACCGGAACCTATACTGGCGGCGTGGTCGGACTAGGCTACGCAAACGTCACAGGCTGTTGCAATTCGGGTAAGATTACCGGCACACGCTACGTGGGCGGCGTTATCGCCAGGATGCACACCTCGGGCTACATTTCCGGCTGCACCAACTCGGGGCGCGTCGAAAGTTCATATTATAAGGACACCGGTACGGCCGACGAACTGCGCTCATACATGGGCGGCATCGTCGGCATGCTGAGCACGACCGCAGCTATGCCTCCGATAACCGGATGCAGCAACAGCGGAACAGTGGTTTCCGAAGCCATTACCGTAGGCGGGATCGCAGGGTATTCCAGCCAGAACATCGAATCGTGCGAAAACACAGGCAACGTCACGGCCCGCGGATTGACCGGCGGCATTGCCGGCGGCATATACGGAAGTACTTCAGCAGCGCCGAAGACGACTAAGAACTGCATCAACCGCGGAACCGTGAAGGCGTTCGGCGACAGATACCAGGCCGGCACGTTCCTGTTCGAAGAGAGTTCATACACAGGCGGCATCGTCGGGCTGTCATATTTTATGGATGTCGCCGACTGCCGGAACTACGGCAGGATAGATGCAACTGACGGAGCGGGCGGTATCAGCGGAGTATCCTACGGCGATATCTCAGGATGCCACAACTACTCCCACGTTTCGGGCCGCAGGCAGGTGGGCGGAATCGCAGGCGAAGTCAATTTCCAGACCGGTTTCGCATTCGAAGTGAAAAGCTGCGAAAACAGCGGGAAAGTAACTTATACCGACGATCGCAGCCAAAAGACAGGTGGTATCTGCGGCGAAACACAGGGCGCAACGATAACCGACTGCCGCAACACCGGCGAGATCGAAGGCTATGTGGCAGTAGGCGGTATCTGCGGACAGGCCGGCCTCCCTCCGTCGGCTTACGCTAAGGAGCGCACATCCCACATAAATGGATGTACGAATTACGCGAAAGTAACTGCGGCAGGCGTAGACCTCGTTACGACCCCTGCCTGGGGTGCATCCGGCGGTATCGCGGGTTACAACATCGGCCTTATCGAAAATTGTGTGAACGAGGCAGCGGCGACGGTTCTCTGTAAAGACCACTACGCGGGCGGAATCACCGGCTATAACCAGGGAAGGGTCGTGTCGAGCATAAACAAGGCCGGCGTCAAGAGCGAAAAGAACTACGCCGGCGGCATCACAGGATTTCAGACTACCCCGACGTTCGACCACAGCGGGCTGTTCGACACGAACCTTGGCGTGTATATGTGCGGTAATGCCGGCAGCGTGACCTCTGATGGAAATTACGTCGGCGGCGTGGTCGGTTGGGGAGCCGCCCCTACGATCGCCTGCTACAACAGGGGCAGCGTCACTGGTGCGGACTATGTCGGAGGGGTTTACGGATTCCTGACAAACGACGGTTTCAGGCTTCGTGATCCATACGAGGCATACGTCACGGCATGCTACAACACGGGCAGCGTAACATCGACCGGAACTTATGCTGGCGGCATAGCCGGCTCGCAGTGGACTTTAGCCGTTTCAGTAGTCGCCTGGGAACCGCACTTCACAATCCAGGCCTGCTACAATACGGGCGTGGTTTCAGGGGCCGCGACGATGGGCGGCATCACATCGCGCGTGTACGGATCCAACGTAATGCAGAAATACACGTTCATTAAGAACAACTACTGGGACAACAACCCTTCTTTGCCGGACGTTGCGCTTCGGGCCAATAAATTCGATATTGCCGACAACCTGCCCATGAGCGCGGCTAATTGGCCTTCGGACGACGCGGCGGTCAATTGGGGCGTCGCCGCGGCAGGGAATATCGCGGCGTGGGACACCGCGTGGATGACAGGTCCCGACGCGGCGTCGGGCAGGTTCTGGAAGAGCCTCGGGTCATACGGCGGAGAGTATCCTAAATTATGGTGGGAATAACCGGCACTTCAACGACTGAAAAGATGAGAAAACAGATAATAAACATTTTGGCGCTGTCGTGCGCGCTGCTTCTGCTGAACGCATGCGGCGAAACCGGCGACGACCTTACGCCGCGGCAGGCGGGTGCGCTTGTCGTGATCCCCTCCGTCGACGAAGGCACACGGGCGGCGGTAAACTACACCGCGGAGGATTATTTCGGCGTCGACGGCTACGGCAAGGTCGATGTGACCATAGGCGGCGTGACCGCGGAGTATGGGTACGACGCCGCAAACAAACATCTCGCGGCTGTCGAGGAGGACGGCGCCTTCCGTTTCCCGGCCGACGGTTCCGGGTTGAGCTTCACGATAAAATGGCCCTCGGAAGAGCTGCGCACAACGCTAGGCGCGACGGTCCCGGCTGACCAGAGCACCAGGGATGCTTTCCTTACGACCGACTGGCTGAGCGCGTCCAAAAGCGCGGTCTACACGCCCAGGGTTTTCGTTTCGCTGCTCCACGAACGCAGTAAGGCGGCTTTCGTGCTCGACGGAGCGATGTACGGACGCAAGATCACTAAACTTACCATCGGAGGGTTCTCCGCCTGCTGCCAGAATCCGGCGGGGGGTGTCGACGCTCAATTGATATTCGCTCCCGATGCAGGCAGCACACTCTTTGCCGCGGGACGGACAGGCGCACTCACGGTGGAAAACGATCCGGCGATGTACACTTTCACCATCGGAACGGCTGTAACCGGCTTCACTCCCGGCAGCCACCACACGATCCGTATAATTGCAGAATAAAGATGAGAATGAACAGGATATTATATTTTATCGCGGCTGCGGCTGTGCTGTGTGCGGCTGGATGCGGAAAATCCCCTGCCGCGCAACCCGGAGACACCATGCCCCCGGGAATCGAGATGATCGACGCGGCAGTCGGCGCCCGAATCGTTGCCATGCGTTCGGTCGATACTTCCGATCCCACCCTGACCGGCTGTGCAGACCGAAGCGAAGCCGGGCACAAACTAACCGTGACGATAGGTACCGATCCGGGCAACTTCGCATACTACATTTACGACGATCAGACCGGCAAATGGGTTCCCGAATCCGTCTGCGTACGGTTTCCCGATTTCAGCAACCACAAGGTGTCGCTGAAACTGTCGGGCAGCGCGGCCGATCCCATTGCCGCCCAGAAAGACGCGACGGCGCAGCAACTGCTCGATGCAGACGTCGCGGTATGCGAAATTGCAAACCAGACCCCTGTAAAGAGCCTTGCGTCGGCGACGCTGTCGCATGCGAACACTCTGTTCGAGATGAATTTCGACGCGGCCCTCGATCCTGCTATGATAAGGTCGGTGAAAGTGAATAAAAGCATTGCCGCCTATGACGTGACTGTTGCCGGGGAGGCCGGGAAATTTCTCGTCATAATAGCCCCCGGCGACTCGGAAGCCGCGGTGACGCTCGACTATAACGGCGTGGAATACACCAGGAAAGTGAAGGCCGGAACAGATGCCGAATCCGTTTTTATGAAGAATACGCGATACGCGATATCTTTGGCGATCAATACCGGAGGTCTGGTTTGCGGCGATGTATCCATCTGCCCGTGGGAGGAATCGGGCGGCGGGGTTACCGACGGCAGCAGTACGAAGTTCAGAATAGTGGGATACGAAAACCAGACGCTCGACGTGAAGATCGAAGGCGCGGATACATTCGCAGGAATTCTTACGCTGGATGCAAACGGAGAGGGCTCGCTGCCGTTCATTTCACTGCCGGACTACGGCGTGGATATCGAATACGTCCGGAAACCGGGCCATCCCCAGATCGCGATCGACAAACCGCTCGGTTCGCAGATAGAGCTGACGGTCGACCCGGCGACAGGAATAATCGTCCCTAACCCATAAATAAGGAACTCCAGGCAACACCACGATCAAGGACCTGATGTATGATATAAGCGATGAACTCATAAGTTCATCCATGTTGCTTTTTATGTTACGACGAACTCGGGCGGCTGGTCGCCAAAACTTACGGGGCCGGGACGGCTGGCGCTTTCACCGAGACTTTCGACTACAACGTCCGCGGCTGGCTCACCGGCCAGTCGAGCCCCCACTTCGAGATGGCGCTGCGCTACAACGACCCGCTGCGGCCGGAGATCGCCGCAAGCTGGACGAGCAATATCACCGAGTGGGACTGGAAACACAAGGGTACCGGAGCCGACAACACGCTCAACACCTACGGCTTCAACTACGACGCCCTGAACCGCCTGGTCGACATTAAACGCTATCTCGCGGGATCGCCCGTCCAGACCAACTCCTTCACCGAAAAGGACATCTCCTACGACAAAATGGGCAATATGCTTGCGATGAAGCGCTACATGAGCGACGCATCGACGCCGGATGAAGAGATGTCGTTCACGGCCTACAACGGCAACCAGCTAACCACGATGGTGAACAACGGCGACTCGTAGAGCATAATAAAATCAGCTCCTAATTAAATGACAGACAGGGATGAACTCGTAAGTTCATACCTGTTGATTTTTGCGCCCTAAAAAGGCTGAAATGCAGCGGCCTCAACGCTTTGAAATTGAAATATAATTTCTTAAATTTGGTGAGCCGGGTCAAGGACACGTCCAACAACACCCTGGCGACCTACAAGTGGCTCGCCGACGGGCGAAAGGCAAGTGCTGTCAACGGGGACAATACTTTCGGCCTGGAATATCTAGGTTCTTTGGTATATAAAAAGAACGGCGGCACTCTGGAACTCGAAAGCACGGCATTCGGCGGAGGCAGGATCAACAAGGCCAGCAACGATTACGAAGTCAACTATTTCCTGACGGATCATCTGGGCAGTACCCGTGCGGTGTTTAACGCGGCTTCCGGCGAAGTTGCCGAAAGGAACAACTACCACTCGTTCGGCCAGCGTTGGGACACGGGCGGAAGTGCCATTACCCCAAACCGTTACCGATTCAGCGGTAAAGAGGAACAGGGCGTTTTCGGACTGCCGTACAGCGACTTCGGCGTCCGGATGTACGATCCTGCAACAGGCAGGTGGATAGTAGTCGATCCGCTGGCGAGAAAATATTATCGGATAAGTCCGTATGCGTATGTAGGTAATAATCCTATACGGAGGATCGACCCGGACGGGAGAACATGGGTTGACCTTATCGGTAACCCAATGTGGGAAAATGGCAATTTCACAAATTATGCCACCCCTGCGTTCAAAAGAGGAACTGCTGCCATGAGAGCTACGGAAACCGGAAGGGAGGCTTTCGAGAATGTGGCAAACATGTCTGCAAATATCGGATATATTATAAGTCCGGGAACAAAATATAAAACAGAAAATGAAGTCACAACACTCGTAAAAGGAAGTTTTGTACCTGGAGAAGGCCAATCGGTGAATGAGAATGGAGGAGTCGATGGAACCATAATAATATACGAAGGATCTGTCGGTTAAGAAGAGGCTTTTCTTTGGGGAAGTCAAGCAATGGGTGCAAGATAACTGTACTAATGTTCCAATTCCAAGAAGGTGGGAGTTGACAAGAAATGTACAAGTGCTATTTAGCTGGATGCATGAATTAGGTGATGGTAAATATTCTATAGATAGGCCCAATTACTCGGAGTGCCTTGTGTGTGAATAGGAGGAATGGATCCAAAGTAAAGCACTGCAACGGATTTCATTTGCAGGGCTGAAAGAGGGATTGGTGTTATTACCCCGGAAGATTATTTATCTGTAAGCTTTCCTTTCTTTTTGAGAAAACTCTGGATCTCGGAGGCTTTGTAGTAGGCTTTGCCGTCGATGATGTAGTACGGAATGAGCTTCTTCTGGCGGTAGCCGGCCAACGTCCGTTTGGCGATCTTGAAGAGTTGGCACATATCCTGATTGTCGAGGAGTTTGTCGCCGTCGAGCGGGTGGACCATCTGGGCTTTGATGTCCAGCTTGAGGTCGATGCGGTCAAAGCGCTCCATGAGTTGTTTGAACATCTCCTCTATTCGGAATCTATCTGTAAGCATATTCATACCGGCAATAGCAATGACTTTGATTATGTTGTGATGCAAAGGTCGGAATGCTAAAACCGTTTGACTGCCAACTTGTTGTTCTTTTGCTCAAGGCGCTGAATAACTGCAAGATACAATAAGCGATTTGCACCAAAATACATTTTCGACTCTGTATAGAACAAAAAATCCCGCTTCGGGCGGGTTTTCGGGGCTTCCAAGATGGAAAATGTGGCGTTTGCCAGTTGGGTATCGACTCGTGGTCGTATGAAAGGGGCGTGAACACGCTCCGGGGATTCGGCGGCACTGGCATGCCATTTATCGAACCGGACCGATCCACGCCCCATAAACAGGAGCCGTGGATACTGTCCTTTTGTGTCCGATAAAATTCTTTAAACTGCCAGTTTTCCGAATCAGTCGCAAAAGCAATATCCTTCTCTCGATGCCGGAAAAAGCTACAGCCTTTTCCGGTTTTCAGTCTGCAAATTTAAATCATTCCAATAAATATTAATATTATTCCCGTTTCATTCTTTGTAACAAATTCCGGATCAACCGCTCCAAAAACGGGGTAGGGCGGTTGCGTATCCTCATATCATTGAAACTGCGCGACACGTTGCCCAGCTCGATATGGAACATTCGCTCAAAGAGAATGGTCAACTGTGCCAGAGAGATTTTCCCATTGTCGATGCAGGCATCCTCGTCCAGCGCGTAAATCAGTTCGATCAGGTCGTTCTTGCTCGCCGTCCATCGGTGTCTTTCTTCTGCGTCCACCAAGCCGGGACCGGCGGCAGGCGGCGCTTGTTCCATCCGGCGCAGTTTGCCTTTCAGGTACTCCTCCCACAGTTCATAGCCCATGATCTTTGAGAACTTGAAATCACAAGCTGTCGAGAACATAGGGTCGCGCTCCAGATAAAAACTTTCGGGCAGAGGTCCCGCATCATGGTCTGCGCCGCGCCTGAAATAAAAACCGTCCAGGTAAGTATCCCCCGAACGGTAGTAGCGGTATAGGTCGGCATTGCGCTCGAAATAGATGCGGATACCCTCCAGTTCACGTCTCAGATAGTCGGCCTGCGCCTGGTCGCTTCCAGCGGGACGATTAACCTCCAGACCGTAGACTTTGAGGCTGTAGATCAGATAGGAGACTATACGCGGCTTGACATGCTTGAAGAAGCGTATTTCCTCATCAGGGCTGGAGAAGGAACAGTCTGTCACAGACTTTTTAAGCTGTTGGTAGGTTTCTTCGAGGAAACCGATGGCTTCCCTGGCCCTTTCGCCCACAGGTCTTGAGTCGTCGCGGATCAGCGTCAGGCGGCTCTTCACGTTGCATTGCAACTCTTGTAAGTAGTGTTCCATACGTTAAGATTATTAGGTTAAACACATAGTCCGGCTTATCTCTTGCCGGAATATATCCTCGTCCTCTTATCGGATGGGTAGTAGTTTGCGGTCGGCGGTTTTACGCCATTTTTGTCAGGCCTCCATGTATTTTGGTTTCAGGACTTCTTCGATCATTTGCTCCGCCATTTCCATCGCTTCCTGCGTTATGACCGGTTTCTCCGGGCGGCTGTTCATCAGTTTGTCGAACTGTTCATGCCAGGGCATGGGGACAAGGTGCGAATCAATACCGAATTGGCGGTAAAGCGTCAGCATAATATGCTGTTTAACCATGAGTAGTTTTTCCGTGAAGTTTTGTCTGATGTGCAGGCGCAGATACATTTCCGTCAAACTCAACACATCCTCCACGGTTTTAGTGCAGGTGTGCACGGTGATGTGGCGATCGGCGGAAACGAAACTGGGCGAAAGGCGTTCGCCGGTACTCCCGTCGCGGCAGGCCATCGCAGTGTCTATATTGCATAGTACCACACGGGTAATGCCGTGGATGCGCAGGCGTGCGGGGTGGCCAGCGGGAATCAAGGCCATGCGTCCCCGGCGGATGCTGCATCGCCCGACTCCCCTGACCAATAGTTCAACACGTCCCCTTGTGACGAACAGCAGCCGGGGCACATCCAGTGCTTCAGTTTGCCATCGGGGCTCGGCATCATCGCCGAAGCGTATGGCTGTAAGCCCTGGTCCGTCGTGGCGACGCAATCCGGTGTCCCGCCACATGGGTTCTATGCGGCTTATTGTTTCAGTATCAATCATGGTTATTTTGATTTTACGCAGCGGACCGTGAAGCCCATCCTGCGGTCGTTGCTGCTCTGGCGGGAATCGTCCTCATTGAAAGCCAGATCCCACGCCTCGTCGGTGTAGACAGCCGTAGCCGACCAGTAGAATCCGAAGCCGAGTGAGCCCATAAACGTGCCGTCGGCTTTGTCGCGGCTGCCGACAGCGGGAATGAAAATGGACTTTCCGGAAGTACGGTCGGTGAACCTGCGGCCGTCGACACCGTTCACGGCTGCCCACACGCTCTCGACTTTACTTGCGTCAAGCAATGTCGCCTGCTCGTTTTTGGTGGGTACGCGCCAGCCCGCCGGGCACGGATCGTTGGCAGATGTCCATGCGTCGCCTGTCGCTGGCATGGTGTTCCAGCCGGTCATGTCGCCCGTTGCGGGCCATGCCGTTTTGCTGTTCCATTGGTAGAACATCCCTGTATCTTCGGGCGCGGCTGCGAATGTACCGGCCGCGGCCACATTGGACTCGGTCCAACGCACGCCGTTGATCAGTACACCCTGCCCGTCGGATTTTTCGCCGCCGGCGCCCTTTCCACATGACGAGAATGCCGCAGCAGCGGCAATCGTCACAAAAAATGTAAGTCGTTTCGTAGTCAACTGCCTTAGTCGAAAATCTCTCGCACCTGCTCCATATCTTTTTTGATGCGCGAGTCGGCGATCTTTGTGTAATGCAGAGTCATTCGGGTATCGGTGTGGCCGAGCATCTTGGAGATGTTTTCGATGGCGACGCCGCTTTCGTGGCAGACCGTCGTTGCGTACGTTCTTCGGGCTGTATGAGTCGAAAGACGTTTCTTGATTTCGCACATCTCGGCAATCTCCTTCAGATAATCGTTCATCTTTTGATTACTCAGGATAGGCAGAAGCAGGCCGGTCCGCTGGCAACCGGGATCGTCTTTGTATTTTTCTAATATCTGCTGAGGGATTTTGAGCAATGGCACATGGAATTCGATGTCGGTTTTCTCACGGGTTTTCTTTATCCAAAGGTCGCCTTTGTTGTCGCGCACGATATGTTCGGTCCGCAGGGTATGGGCATCTATGTACGCCATGCCGGTGAAGCAGCAAAAGATAAAAGTATCCCGAACATGTTCAAGCCGTGGAATCCGGAACTCGCACTTGATCAGAATATCTAACTCATCTTTCGTCAGCACGTCTTTATTGACCGGCTTTGCGGAAAAGTGGATTCCAACGAACGGGTCTTTAGTCATCCATTCATTGGCGAGGGCCATATGAATTACTTTCTTGAAGCATTTCATGTAGCGGATAACCGTGTTGGCCTGGCAGCCTCTAATGACTTTCAGATGCATTTCGTAGTTACGGACAAGTTCGCCGTTGACCTCCACCAATGAAACGTCGTCCTTGCCATATACGCGTTTTATCATATCTTCCATATACTTACAGCAGCTATCATAACGCAGAACCGTGCGTTTCTCCAGCTCGATACCGATAAGAGGCCGCAGGTCGTCGTTGTGCTTGCGAAAAACGGCAAGTAGGGTGCGTTTTTCTTCCGCGCTGTAAAGTTTGTTCATTATCAGCCGGGCGTTGAAATGGGCGCCGGTGAGTTCGAGCTCGCGGTGGACGGTAAGGATCTTCAGCTTGAGCATACGGATATACTCGTTGATTTCTACCGACCTCCTGCTGCGCCCGGTGGTAGTTTCAGACGCCTGATCCCACATCTCCGGCACGACGCTCCGTTTGATCTGGGATTCGACTGAAATGCCGTTTACAGTGATCCGGAGGCAGATCGGAGCCTCGCCGTTTTTGAGAAGTTTTCCGCGTTTAACGAAGAAAACGAAGGTGAACCGTGTTCTTTTCATGATACATAATTTTAATAAAACAAAGTTATGTAACCGAAACCGGGTCTGAATAGGTGTCTGCGATGCAACGTGATGAATATAAGTGCAAAACGATGCAATTCGTGGGACTTTTCGTTCGTGAAATTTTTAGTCCCACGATTCAGCCTTTTTGCTTTGCACAAAACCGCGTCAGAATGCGTTCTGAGAGGGGTGGCCTGAAAACGAAAAATCCCCGAATTTCATTGAAATTCAGGGATTTACGTCTTTCGAAAGTGGTGCCACCAAGAATCGAACTAGGGACACACGGATTTTCAGTCCGTTGCTCTACCAACTGAGCTATGGCACCTTTTTTTGTCGACCCGATGCGATACGGCCCTTTAAAAACCCGCACGCTACCAAGTCCTGTCTCACGGCCAGTGTACTATGATCACTTTTTCCAACCAAAAACGCCGAAACGCCTCGGGTTTTCTATACGCCTGTACCCTGCGGTGCTGGTGTTTTGCCGTTTGACGGGTGCAAAGATAACCATAAAATTTTATTCTGCAACAAACCCTCAAACCTTTTTTAGAACGTCACAACACAATCCCGACATGTTGCCGCCCTGAAGGCACACCACAATTACGATCCGGCGGACAATCAAAACATCCACATGCAGTTCACGGGCTTTTTTAATATCACACCGGACAACCGTATTCGAATTATTTGTATCTTTGCCCCGTCATTCCGACCTAACCAGGGCGTGTTAACACAAACCGGCACGCCCGTCTTCCGGCCTTTATGACACCCTGTGTCGTTGGATTCTCTTGCCAATGGAACCGCATTGCCTTCGATAATCCGCCTTACAGGCCGTCATACAGGTTTAAAGGAAGCCAAGCATCCCGGTTTGTGCCAACTCGCCCGCATGTATTAATATGAGAATCGCCGTCGCACAGCTGAACTACACCATCGGGGACTTCGAAGGTAACAAGATCAAGATCATCGGCAGCATCAACCGTGCGAAGTCTGAAAAGGCGGACCTGGTGATATTTGCCGAGGGCGCCATCAGCGGAACCCCGGGTTACGATCTGTTCCGGAAATACACTTTCCTCGAATACTGCGAAGAGACACTGGTGGAAATCGCGTCCTACTGCGACGATATCTCCGTGCTGGTGGGGCTTCCGATCCCCGGCGAAAACGGCACGGCCAGCGCCGTCGCCCACATCCACAACCGCCATATCGAGCGCTACATCGGTAAAAAAGATATATCGTCGCGTGAGGAAAAACCCTATCTGGTGCCGTCCAAGGGGTGCCAGTATGTCCGCATAGCGGGCGAAAAGGTGGCGGTCGTTGTAGGCGGGGATATCCGCACCGAGCGCGAATACGGCCAGAATGCCGATATTATAATCAACCTCACGGCAAATCCATATTCGCGCGGGATAGTCGAAAAACGCTACAATTTCTATAAGGACGTGGCCTATACTTCCGGCAAGCACGTGGTTTACGTGAACCAGGTGGGGGGGCAGACCGACGTGCTGTACGACGGCTCGTCGGCCGCTTTCAACGGCAAGGGGGAAGCGATCGGCCTGCTGAGGAATTTCGACGAGGATTTCCTGGTGGTCGACACCGGGGCTGCCAACGGGGCGATCCCCATGCGGCCGCAGAATAAGACCGAGAACGTCTTCTATGCGATGAAGATGGGGCTGAGGGACTATTTTGTGAAGAACGGCTTCACCAAGGCCTGCCTCGGGATGTCGGGCGGCATAGACTCGGCTCTGGTGGCGGCGATGGCCGTCGAGGCGCTGGGCCCGGAGAATGTGCGCCTGCTGATGATGCCTTCACAGTTCTCTACCGAACATTCGGTGGACGATGCGGTCGAAATGGCCCGGAGACTGGGCGTCGAGTACAACGTGGTGCCTATTACAGAGGCTTACAGGGTAGTTACGGAGACCATGATGCCGGTTGTCGGAGGTACGCGCTTCGACGTTACTGAAGAGAATATTCAGGCCCGCATACGCGCCGTGATGCTGATGGCGCTGTCGAACAAATTCGGCTACATAGTGTTGAATACTTCGAATAAAAGCGAGTCTGCGGTGGGTTACGGAACGCTTTACGGCGATACGATAGGTTCCATAAGCATTGCGGGAGACCTCTACAAGAGCGAAATTTACGATGTCGCGCGCTATATAAACCAGATCAGAGGCAACATCATACCCGAGAATATCCTGCTGAAAGAACCTTCGGCCGAGCTTCATCCGGGACAACTGGATTCCGACCGCCTGCCGACCTACGAGACGCTGGATGCGATACTTTACCGCATGATCGAGAAGGGCCAGCACCGCGAGGAAATCATCAACGCCGGATTCGATGCTGCGACTGTCGGGCAGGTGCATTCGCTTCTGCTCAAAAACGAATATAAACGCCGCCAGGGATGCCCTGTGTTCAGGCTGTCGACAGCCCCGATGGGCAAGGAGTTCGTAATGCCGCTGACCAACAAATACGGCGGATACGGACTGTAAATTACGAATTAGGAATTACGAGCGGCGGGTTGGTGAATGGCTAAATTACTTGAACATAAGGGTGTAGTACGCGAGGTAGGGGATAAGCTCGTCGAGGTCGAGATGATCGTCGAGGATGCATGCTCCGGATGCAAGGCAAAAGGGATATGCGGTGTCGACGATAAGAACAAACGATTCGTGACCGTTTACGACGAACTGGCGCGGTACTACTCTCCCGGCGAAGAGGTGATGGTCGGTGTTTCGGAAATTATGGGAATGAAAGCGGCGACTTACGCCTACATCATTCCTTTCTTTATATTATTGGGTACGCTGCTGCTGACGCTTCACGTCGGATGGAGCGAAACCTCGGCGGGCCTCACCTCGCTGGGCCTGATGTGTTTGTATTATGTGGTTCTTTTCTTCTTCCGCAAACGTATCGAAAAGGAGATCGTCTTCAAGATCAGAAAAATTTAGGAATCCATAATCAAATAACTTCGTAATTCGTAATTTGAAATTCGTAATTCAAAAATGGGTGTATTGGGATATACTATTCTGACGCTTTGCGTTTTGGGTGTGCTTTCGGCCGCGATATTGTATTTCGTGGCGCAGAAATTCAAGGTGTACGAAGACCCGCGCATCGAAGACGTCGAAGCGAAACTTTCCGGTGCGAACTGCGGCGGATGCGGTTTTGCAGGGTGCCGCGCGCTGGCCGAAGCGCTCGTCAAAGAGGACGACATATCGGCCCTGTACTGCCCTGTTGGCGGTCCGGCAACGATGAAGGATGTGGCCGAATATCTTGGCAAGGCCGCTCCTGAGCGCGAACCCCAGGTGGCCGTAGTGCGCTGCGCGGGAAGCTGCGGCAACCGTCCGAGGCTCAACCGTTTCGACGGGGCGCGTTCGTGCGCGGTCGCGGCCGCGACCTATGCTGGAGAAACAGGATGTTCGTACGGATGCCTGGGCAACGGCGACTGTGTGACAGTTTGCGCCTTCGACGCGATACACATGAACCCTGCGACCGGGCTTCCCGAAGTGGACCAGAAGAAATGCACGGCCTGCGGAAAGTGCGTCACGGCCTGCCCGAAAATCATCATCGAACTGCGCCGCAAGGGTCCGAAGGAGCGCAGGATATTCGTTTCATGCGTTAATAAGGACAAGGGGCCTGTCGCGCGCAAGGCTTGTGCCGTCGCGTGCATCGGCTGCGGCAAGTGCGTGAAGGTGTGCGCTTTCGAAGCGATAACTATGGAAAACAACCTGGCATATATCGATCCGCAGAAGTGCCGCCTGTGCCGCAAGTGCGCGCCGGAATGTCCCACCGGATCTATCCTCGAAGTGAACCTGCCTCCGCGTAAGGATGAGACGCCTGCTGAAGAAAAGGCTGCTGTCTAGAACAAAGAAAAATCAGAGATATGCTTAAAACTTTTCCGAGAGGCGGTATCCATCCGCCGGAAAACAAACTGAGCGCCGGGGCGGCGATAGAGGTTCTGCCGCTGCCGGAGACGGTTGTAGTGCCGCTTTCCCAGCATATAGGCGCGCCTGCCGTGGCCGGGGTCGCGAAAGGCGACAAGGTGCTGGCCGGACAGCTCATCGCGAAGGCCGGGGGATTCGTCTCCGCGAACGTGCATTCGCCCGTTTCGGGAACGGTTGTTTCTGTGGACCTCGTTCCGAACGCTTCGGGAGTGCGCCAGCCGGCCGTTACCATCAAGGTCGAGGGCGACGAATGGGTGCCGGGGATCGACCGCACGGAGAAGGTCGTGAAGGGTTGTCCGCTCTCGGGCGAAGAGATAATCAAGAAGATCGCCGAGGCCGGCATAGTCGGCATGGGCGGCGCGGCTTTTCCAACGCAGGTCAAGCTGACGCCTCCGCCGGGCAAAAAAGCCGAATTCCTGATAATCAACGGGGTGGAATGCGAGCCATACCTCACTTCCGACCACCGTGTGATGCTCGAAAGGGGCAAGGAGATGCTCACCGGGGCATCGATACTTGCCAAGGCACTGGGGGTCGAAAAGACTTATGTGGGCATCGAGAATAACAAGCCCGATGCGATAGAGCACCTGTGCAGGGTTGCGCAGGATTTCCTCTCTATGGAGATCGTTCCGCTGAAGGTGCAGTATCCGCAGGGCGGTGAAAAACAGCTTATTGCAGCCGTCACGGGCCGTCAGGTCCCGTCGGGCGCGCTGCCGATAGACGTGGGTGTGGTGGTGCATAACGTCGGCACTGCGCTGGCCGTTTACGAAGCAGTCCAGAAGAACAAACCGCTCGTCGAGAGGGTGGTGACGGTGACGGGCAAAAGCCTTGCAAAACCGTCGAATTTCCTCGTCAGGATCGGCACTCCGGTCTCGGCACTGATAGAGGCTGCGGGGGGAATGCCGTCGGACGCCGGCAAGGTGATAGGCGGCGGTCCGATGATGGGACGCGCGATGTCGAACCTCGACGCTCCCGTGACGAAAGGCACTTCCGGGATACTTGTGATGAACGAAAAGGATGCGTCTCGCAGCGCCGAAACCAACTGCATCAAGTGCGGCAGGTGTATTACGGTCTGCCCGATGGGGCTGGAGCCTTACCTGCTGTCGAAGCAGTCGCAGAAGCAGATGTGGGACGAACTCGAACAGAACAGGGTGACGGACTGCATCGAATGTGGAAGCTGCGCCTATACCTGTCCGGCCCGCCTGCCGCTTCTTGACTGGATGCGCATCGGCAAGGCCGAGGTGATGCGGATAATGCGCACAAGAAAATAAATTACAAATTACGAATTACGAATTACGAATTACGAATCGATTTATTCATGATTCATAATTCATGATTAAAGAAGATATGGATAAAAAAATGGTAGTGTCGCCTTCGCCGCATGTTTTCAGCAAACGGTCTACGGCGCGCATCATGGGCGATGTTCTGATTGCGCTGGCGCCGGCCCTGGGGGTCTCGGTGTGGGTGTTCGGTCTCGACGCCCTAATCGTGACAGCCGTTTCGGTCGCCTGCTGCGTGGCGTTCGAATGGCTGATCCAAAAATTCCTGCTGAAAGGCCCATCGACCATCGGCAATCTTTCGGCAGTGGTTACCGGTGTGCTGCTGGCATTCAACCTGCCGTCGACTATTCCGCTGTGGCTGGTCGCGCTGGGGGCTTTCGTGGCGATCGCGGTGGGCAAGATGACATTCGGCGGACTTGGCAAGAACCCGTTCAATCCGGCTCTGGTGGGGCGCGTGTTCCTGCTGATAGCCTATCCTGTGCAGATGACCAATTTCCCGGTCGATGCCGTGACGGGCGCGACGCCGCTCTCATTCGTGAAAGAGGCGCTGAAGAACGGCCAGCCGGTGAGCGAGATACTTCCGCAGATAAATATGATGGACCTTGCTATAGGGCTCAAGTCGGGCTCGTTCGGCGAGGTCGCCGCGATAGCCCTGCTCGTAGGGGGCCTTTACCTGCTGATCCGCAGGGTTATAACGTGGCATATCCCCGTGGCGGTCCTCGGAACTATGGCCGCGTTCAGCGCGATCCTGTGGTGGGTCAACCCCGAGGCTTACATGTCGCCGCTGTTCCACCTGCTGACCGGCGGTGCGATGCTGGGGGCGATCTTCATGGCGACCGACTACTCGACCTCGCCCATGACCTGGAAGGGCGGCCTGATATTTGGCGTCGGGATCGGTCTGCTGACCATCATAATCCGCGTGTGGGGCGCGTACCCCGAGGGGATGTCGTTCGCGATACTGATAATGAACGCCGTGGTGCCGCTCATCAACAAATATGTCAAACCGTCGCGCTTTGGGGCGCTTAAAAAAGGGAGGCATAAGGCATGAAGAATACATTACTGAATATGATCCTCGTCCTGGGCGGCATCACGTTGATAGCATCAGCCGGAGTGGGCATGGTCTACAAGGTGACCGAGGAGCCTATCCGCGCGGCGAAAGAGGCCAACACGAAACTGGCCCTGGGCGACGTGCTGCCGGAATTCGATACGAGCACTACTTCTGCAATGCAGTTGGACGGTATCAATATGACGGTCTACACTGCCGAAAAAGAGGGTAAAACTGTCGGCTACGCTGTCCAGACCGCAACGAAGAACGGTTTTTCCGGCGAATTCAAACTGATGGTGGGTTTCACACCCGACGGAAAGGTATACAACGTGAAGGTCCTCGAGCACTTGGAAACCCCGGGGCTCGGCGACAAGATGGCGGCGGATGGCAATCCGCTCTTCGCAAGTTTCGCAGGTAAGAACCCGTCGCAGATGAAGCTGGCCGTGACCAAGGACGGCGGCGACGTGGATGCGCTGACTGCTGCCACGATCACTTCCCGCGCATATGTCGATGCCGTGGCACGTGCTTTCAACGCGCTGATGCAGCAGACGGGCGGACAGAGCGTCGAAGCCGATGTGGATGCCGAATCCGGAGCAACCCAGGTCGACGGCGAGTCCGGAGCGACTTCGACCGACGCAACCACGGGCGCGACCGAACTGAAAGAAGGAAAGGAGGACGGTAATGAATAAGCTCAGGATCATAACTTCGGGGATAGTCAAGAATAATCCCACTTTCGTGCTGCTGCTGGGGATGTGTCCCACGCTCGGCACGACCACTTCTGCAATAAACGGCATGGGCATGGGCGCCGCCACGATGGCCGTGCTCATCATGTCCAACGCGGTGATCGCGCTGGTGAAGGATATCATTCCGTCGAAAGTGCGCATCCCGTCCTACATCGTGATAATCGCGGCGTTCGTAACGATAGTCGAACTCTGCATGCAGGCCTACTTGCCCGACCTTTACAAAACGCTCGGTGTGTTCATCCCGCTGATCGTGGTGAACTGCATCATCCTGGGCCGAGCCGAAGGTTTCGCCGCCAAGAACAGCGTCTTGGATTCGGCCCTCGACGGAGTCGGCATCGGGCTCGGTTTCACGCTGTCGTTGACCGTGCTGGGCGCTGTCCGGGAAATGCTGGGCAACGGCTCCATCTTCGGCCACAACTTCATAAGCGGCGACGGAATGCTGATATTCGTCCTCGCCCCCGGGGCTTTCATAGTGCTGGGCTACCTGCTGGTGCTTTTCAATAAGTTAACCGCCAAAATGAAATAGATATGGAATACATTCTCATTATAATAAGCGCCATCTTCGTAAACAACGTCGTGTTTGCGCAGTTCCTGGGAATATGTCCGTTTCTGGGGGTTTCGAACAAGGTTTCCACGTCGCTCGGCATGGGGGCGGCGGTCGTTTTCGTCATCACCATCGCGGCCATCGTGGTCTACCTGCTCCAATATTACGTCCTTGTCCCGCTCGGCATAGAGTATATGCAGACCATAGTCTTTATCCTCGTGATCGCGGCGCTGGTGCAGATGGTCGAAATCGTTCTGAAGAAAGTCAGCCCTGCTTTGTATCAGGCGCTCGGGATATTCCTGCCGCTTATCACCACCAACTGCGCGGTGCTCGGCGTCGCGATACTGTTGGTGCAGAAGGAGTACAACCTGCTGGAGTCTGTGACATTCGCGTTTGCGACGGCGGTCGGTTTCGCGCTGGCGCTTGTGATATTCGCAGGCATCCGCGAAAGGCTCGATCTCGACGACGTCCCCAAGGCGTTCAAAGGGACTCCGATCGCGCTCATCACCGCCGGGATACTTGCAATGGCGTTCATGGGATTTGCAGGACTTGTTTAGATGAAAAATGAAAGATTAATGTGCGGCAGATGCCGCAGGTTCATATAATATTTCAAACCATAATATGCAACGTCGCGCAGCGACACCAAAATCTTTCATCTTTCATCTTCCATCTTTCATTTAAAGATCGAGCCCAACTCGATCTTTTTTGTCGGGATATATGACGCATTCGTCGGGTTTTTCGGCCTGATTGGTCGATACTGTATTGCTAATGAAACATCTTCTGCTTTTCTTTGTACTATCTGAAACGTATAAAATTAGATAATATGGAAAAAAATACAAACAGGAACTCTATGCTTGCCGTTATGTCGGTGCTGCTGCTGGGCGCCGGGGCCGCGCTGTTAGGCTGGTCGCTCATGATGCTGCCCGGATCGCCCGCTTACGGCTTCCCGTGGGCGTTCGCCGGTGTGGCGGCCTCGTTCCTGATGATCGCGTCCGGAGAGCGGTGCCTGAGCATAATCATACGCGGGCGCAGGGACGGAATGGTCCGCGGCAACGACAGCGCGGTGATGCTGGCGATTTTCGTCATCATAGCCGGGATATTGCTGCTTTGTTTCAATTCAGGGGTGCTGCCCGGGGTATGGAAGCGGGTCTTCTTCTCGTGGCAGATGCTGGTGTTTGCCATCGGAACGATCGAGCTGACGCGCGGGCGTTTCTGGGGAGGCGGGGCGTGCCTTGTCGTGGGTGCGTTCTTCATAATCCGCCGTCTCGAACTGGTCTATCCCGACCTTGCCGCGAGCGGCGTGGGTATAACATTCTGGCCCGTACTGCTGATAATCCTGGGTGTGGTGATACTTTGCGGCATCATCTTCAGGCCGCGGCGCGGGCATTATTGCGGCGAACGCCGGTGCGGAACGAAACACGCCGACTCTGCGAGAATGTCGGGGGCGTCGGGCTACGTCGACATAAGCACGGTGTTCGGAAGCAACGAGCAGGTCTACCTCGACCCGGTTTTCCAGGGCGGGCGGATAAGTACCGTTTTCGGCGGGGTGGTGCTCGACCTGCGCCGGACGGAACTCCCCGAGGGCGACACTTATCTCAAGATCGAATCGGTTTTCGGCGGGGTCGAGATATATGTACCCGACGGCTGGAGGGTCGAGATACGCAGCGAGTCGGTGTTCGGGGCCTTCTCCGACAAGCGTTTCCGCGCGGGCGAAAAAACTTACGACGACAACCGCAGGCTCGTTATAAATGCGAGCAACATTTTCGGCGGGGGGGAGATAAAGTAATTACGAATTACGAATTAGGAATTACGAATTAAAATTCCCGTGAATCCGATCTTAAAGAGGAAACTTTACCTTATAAGATACATTGCGCTGTACGCACTCTTTTCCGCCGCCTATGCCGCGGTGTTCGGGGCGATGGCGCGGATGGAGGCGGGTTATGCCGTGCTGGACGGGTTTGTGGTGTTGTTTGTGTCTGGACTTGAAGGTTTGATGTTATGGAGCGTACTGAAATACGGAACGGAAGGAATATCGAGGGAGCCTCTGAGGGTGGTTTTTTACCTCACGGCGGGGGCGCTGTTCGTCGGCATCGCGATAGCGGCCGAGAGCATCGCGGTGTACGGGGCGGCGGCGGAGCAGTTTCCGCGCTTCGTGCAGACGATCCCGGCAAGGAGTCTCTGCCTTGTCCTGGTGTATGTCTTGTTTGCCCTCTATTATGCGTTTGCGGGGCGCTCAAATGACGACGGCGTGACCGCGCCGTCTGCTTCTGCAGAGCCGTCCGACCCGATCGAACGCATAACCGTGCGCGGCGGGCAGAAGATCAAGGTGATAGGGGTGGGGGATATCATATATCTGCAGGCCGAGGGCGATTACGTGGCGATAGTGACCGCCGAAGGACGATGGCTCAAGGAGCAGACGATGAAATATTTCGAGGAGAACCTGCCCCGCACGGGCTTTGTGCGCGTACACAGATCGTATATAGTCTCCGTTTCCCACATCAGCCGCATCGAGCAGTCTGGCCGCGAGCACCGAATCGTCCTTCGCGGCGGGACGTCGGTCCGCATCAGCGACGCGGGGTATAAGATGTTGAAACAGAACCTCGGCCTGTAATTGTGCTCCTCACCCGGGTTAGCGTCGATTTGCTGTTGTCATTCCGAGCGAGCCGAATGTATTAAGGTTTGGTATATGATAAGTTTCTATTCGGCGACGAGGAAACTACCGCATAATCAAACCCGCTTAGGATTTTGAATTATTTTGTAGTTTCCTCGTCGGGCAATAAACCGTTATAGTCCGCAATAATTCTTTACATTGCCCTCGCTCGGGATGACAAAAAAGGAACAGCGTGGAAATCGTCCACGCTGTTCCTTTTTATTCTTTACTGAAAATTACTTTTTAGCTGCGGGAGCAGGAGCGGCAGCCGGGGTTGTGGTGATGCCGAGCTCTGCCTTTACCTTATCCGAGATGTCGACAGTGGTAGCTTCGTCGATGTAAACCACCGATCCGGTCTGGAAAACGATGGTGAGTCCTTCAGCCTTGGCGATTTTCTTGATCGCTTCGTCGGCTTTGGCCTGGAGCGGGGCGAGAAGCTCCGCCTGATTCTTCTCCAGATCTTCCTGGGCTACCTGGTAGTATTCCTGGATGCGCTGCTGAAGTTCCTGTGCTTCGCGGGTCTTCAACTGCTTGACGGATTCGGAAACGCCGGCTTTCTGAAGATCGTTGATCTTGTTGTTGAGTTCGACATTCAGGCTTTCCAGATGTTCCTCGTACTCGGTCATAATAGTTTGCATCTGAGTCTGCACGCCTGCCATTTCCGGCATATTCTGCACTATCTCCGAGTAGTTGATGCGTCCGAATTTCTGCGCGTAGAGACTGGTCGAGCACACTGCGAACAGCGCTACCAGCACGATTTTGATTGTCTTCTTCATGTTTGTTTTTTATTGTTTTTAAGAATTTCCCCTATTTAACCAGTGCAATTATTGCGTCGGTATGGTTCACTGAAGGCTTGTAGTAGAGCACCGTCGGGTTCGACGCGAGGTCAATCACGATATCGTAGCCTTTCTGCTCGGCGTATTTGTTGATGGCGGCGAATACCTTGTCCTGGATCGGCTTGATCAGTTCGACCCTTTTCTTCATGATGGTGCCTTCATCACCGAACACCTCTTCCTGGAATTTGGTTATCTCGCTCTCGCGGTTGACGATTTTCTGTTCGGTCTGCTGGCGCTGTGCTGCCGTCATCGAGGCTTTGTTGTTCTGGTATTCGTTGAACATGGTTTCCAGTTGGTTGAAGGCATCGTCCACCTGTTTCTGGTATTTCTCTGCATCGGCGTCGACCTGCTCGATAGCTTTGTTGTAAGCGTCGATAGACTTAAAGATTTTTTCGCTGTCCACGACCATATAGTTCTGCGCCAGCGCCGTCCCTGCCGACATGGTCAGCATTGCCACAAGTATTAAAACAGTCTTTTTCATAGCGGTATAGTTTTATTTTGAGAGGTAAATATAATACAATCTTGTAAATATAACACAAAGTTTTAGAATTCAGTACCTATCGTGAAGTGAATCTGACTTCCGCTCCGTTTAGTCTCGCCTGCGGGCTTATCGAATCCCCATCCCCAGTCGAACCCGAGCATCCCCACGATCGGCAGGTAGATCCTTACGCCGGCCCCCAGGGAGCGCTTGACCTGGAACGGATTGAACGTTTTCCACGACGAGTAGCCGTTACCAGCTTCCGCGAACACAAGACCGTAAATGGTCGAACGCGGCTGCAGTATGAATGGATAACGTACTTCGAGGGTATATTTATTGTACACGCGGGAATAGTCGTTCTGGCTCGTGCTTTCCGTCGGGTTCAGGGTGCCGTCCTTGTAACCGCGCATCCCGATGAAGTCCACCCCGTAGAGCGTGTAGCCCGTCATACCGTCGCCCCCAACGCTGAATCCTTCGAACGGGGAGAGTTTATAGGGGTTGTAGTGGCCCAGGTAGCCCATCTCGACTTTGGCCATCAGAACCAGTTTCTGGTCATTGGTGAGCGGATGGAAGATGCGTCCCTTGAGCTGCCATTTGTGGTATTCGACCCAGCCGTAGAGGTCCTTACGTGCCGCTTTGCTTACCGCGGCATCGGCCGAATTCTTCTCGCTGTTCAATGTTTTGTAATCCTTGTCGCTGAACAGCGAGTAGGGTGGCGTAAGCGTGAGCGATATCGAGAAATCAGATCCGTAGCGCGGGTAAATCGCCTGGCTTACCGAGCTGCGGCCGAACACCGTCTTCAGAGCGACGATGTTGCTGTTGCCGTTGGAGATGATGAAGCTGGACCAGTTGTCGAGCATGTAGCGCTGGTACGACGCCTCGGTGTAGAGCGTGAAATACTGGTCGGGCCACGACAGGCGGAACCCGATACCGGCCGCGACACCCAGCGTACGGAAGAAAGCGGTGCCCTTCTGATAGAAATAATATGCGTTGTTTTCAGCCGAATAATAGGCGCTCAAGGTCAGCGAGTGCGGTTTTTTGCCGCCGAGCCAAGGTTCCGTGAAGCTCATCGACAGGGCCTTGTAGTAAGTGCCGTTTGTCTGGCCGCGGATGGTGAACTGCTGGTTCTGTCCCTGCGGATAAGGCCTCCATGCCCCCTTCTTGAACACTTTGCGCAGCGAAAGGTTGTTCAACTGGATACCTACCGATCCTACGAACATGCCGGCTCCCCAACCGCCCGAGATGTCCACCTTGTCGCTGGGCTGTTCTTCGAGTCCCCACGAGATGTCGACCAGTTCGTTCGACACGGGCTGGATGTCGGGAACGATGTGTTCGGGGTTGAAATGCTGCATATTGCCCAGGCGGTATATGGTGCTCATGATGAGCGAACGGTTGTAGAGTTCGCCCGGGTATGTCGAAAGCTCGCGGCGTATGACGTAGTCGTTTACACGTTCGTTGCCGCTTATGCCTACGTTGTTTATCGTGAATGGCTTCCCTTCGAATATCTTTATCTCGAGGTCGAGCGAGTCGGGGCCTACAATGATCTCGGCCGGTTCGATCGCAGACATCAGGTAGCCTCGGTTCTGGTAGAGCGCTGAAACGGTCTGGTCGTCCTCGATATTCATCTCGCGGCCCACGCCGAGCCTTTTGTGCAGCGACTTGCGGTCGTAGGTGTCGCCTTTTTCGATCCCCAGCAGGCGGTCGAGATCCTCGGTGGCGTAAATGGTGTTGCCGATCCAGCCGATATTGCGGTAGTAGAATTTGTTGCCTTCTTCGACCGCGATGTCGATGCCTATGCGCTTTTTATTTATGTCGTAGATCGAATCGTTGATGATATTGGCGTTGCGGTAGCCCTTCGAATTGTAGAAGTCGAGCAGGTTTTCCTTGTCATTCTCGAATTCGGACTCCTTGAACTTATTGCTCTTGAAGAAGTTTATGCTGACCTGGTTGGTTTTTTTGAAGGTCTTGCGCAATTTTTTGTCCGAGAATACTTCGTTGCCCGTGAAATTGACGGCGCCGATACGGACCTTATCGTTCCTGTTGATGACAAAAGTGACGTTGACGGCGTTGTTGATGACGGAGTCGTTGGCGATGCGCGTAGTTACTTCGGCATTGCGGAAACCCTTGTCGGCATAGTATTTCTTTATGAAATGCTTGTTCTTGTTGATGATATGGTCGGAAAGTTCGCTGCCGGGGCGCAGTTTGAGGTTTTCCTCGAGCTCTGTCGCCTGGCTCTTGCGGACACCTTCGTACCTCCACCTCACCACGCGCGGACGCTCGGTAAGATAGACGTCGAACGTCACGGCGTCGCCTTTCGGTTCGGCCAGAACATCCACGTCGGCGAAATAACGCATGCTCCATATCTTGTTTATCGCCGACGAAACGTAGTCGCCCGGAAGCTGTATCGTGTCACCCACCGCCATGCCTATGGCGGCTTTCAGGATCTTGTCGTCGTAATAGTTGTTCCCGTGGATATTGATCTCCCTGACCACATATTTCTTCGGATTACTGTAATCCATCGGCTGTACGTTTTCGGGCCGTGCATCCGGGGCCTCTTGTGCAACGGAGTCGTTGGTCTGGGCCTTCAGCAGCCCGGCGTTCAGCGGTAAGAGGATAAGGGTCAGGATAAGTATGCGTTTCATCCGCTTTTTTATTGGGTGTCTAAATAGTTTCATTAACAAGTCCGAACCTGCGCTCCCTGCGGGCGTATTCCGCCACTGCTTCGGCAAACTGATCCGCGCCGAAATCGGGCCACATGGCCGGTGTGAAATACAATTCCGCATAGGCGGCCTGCCAAAGCAGGAAGTTGCTGAGCCTCTGTTCGCCTCCGGTACGGATCAGCAGATCGGGGTCCGGTATCCCCGCGGTGAAGAGGTTTTCAGCTATCGTGTTCTCCGTGATCATCACGGGTGAGAGTTTGCCTGCAAGCGCTTCGGCCGCGATCCTCGACGCCGCGCGGGCGATCTCGGAGCGCGAACTGTAGTTTATCGCCAGTATCACCGTGAGGCTGCTGCCGGCGGCCGTTTCCTCTTCGATCCGGTCGATGTGGCGTTTCACTTTATCGGAAAGCCTGCTGCGCGAGCCTATCACTATTATACGTACGCCCTGCTTCTGCAGTTCGGGCGATTCGCGCATCACGCTGTCGCACAAAAGTTCCATCAGGCTGTCGACCTCTTCCTCGGGCCGTCCCCAGTTTTCGGTCGAGAACGCATAGAACGTGAGGTACTTAACCCCCGCCTTCAGTGCGCCCTTAATGCATGCGCGGACACTCTCGGTGCCCTGCAGGTGGCCGTAGCCGCGTTCCCTGCCCCGGGCCTGCGCCCAACGTCCGTTGCCGTCCATAATAATGGCTACGTGGGCGGGTATTTTGGCGTGAGAGGTCATTTTACCGTTCAGGCAGTTTTAATATAAGGGTACAAAGATAGCATTTCCGCAGGATATTGGCACTCCCTGACCTAATTTTTATACTCCGGGGTTGCGCTTGTCCATACCCCACATCATTTTATTCCTTAACGTATCGTAGAAAGATATATTTTGGATGTGCACTAAAAAAGTTGAAAATTCGGATTTTCTGACGACAAAACGCGATCCGTCGGGCACGATGTACGAATGATTGTCGAGGGTTACGGTGACGTCGTTCCCCCTTGAAAATATCTCCATAGACACCTCAGACGTGTCGGGCAGTACCAGCGGACGCATCGTGAAATTGTGCGGCGCAAGAGCGGTCAGAACGAAACATTCGCATTCGGGCGAGACAATCGGGCCTCCGGCGCTGAGCGAATAGGCCGTCGATCCGGTGGGGGTCGAGGCGATCACGCCGTCGCCGCGCACCACGGCTATCAGTTCTCCGTCGGCCCGAACCGTTACCTCCACCATGCTGGCATTGTGGCGGTGGACGGTGAATTCGTTGAGGGCGCACGGAAAGTCGACATCGGTTCCGAAGTCCCCCTCGACGCTGATCATGGGCCGCCGTTCTATGCTGTAATCGCTTTTTTTGATCTTCTCCAGCGCATCGTCGAAGTCCTGCGGCGATATGCCCGCCAGAAAACCGAGCCTGCCGGTGTTTACGCCCACTATCGGCATCGGCAGACCTTTCAGGCGGTGTACCGCTTCCAGGAACGTACCGTCGCCGCCTATGGCTATCATTATGGAGCCTCCTTCCAGATCTTTGTCCGACAAGTGTCTGTAAGTCGGGACTTCGATGCCGTAAGCATTGTTGAGCATGTCCGCATACTCTTCGTTGACGCGGTAGTCCATGCCGCTTTTATCTGCGATCTGCTTGAGACTCCTGATATTTCCTGCTGAGATGTGGTCCCGGGGACGGGCGAAGATGAAAATTTTCATAAGCGATTATATGAAATACAACATATAAAATATGTAACTTTGCGCGGTAAAGATAGAAAGAAATCTGCTGAATCATGACAAAACTCAGCGTGAATATTAATAAGATAGCCGTTATCCGCAACTCGCGCGGCGGCAATCTTCCCGATGTGGTGAAAGCCGCGCTGGAGATCGAACGCTTTGGAGCCGAGGGGATAACCGTGCATCCGCGTCCCGACGGCCGTCACATACGCTATGACGACGTACGCGAGCTTAAAAAGGTGATCGCCACCGAATTGAATGTAGAGGGCAATCCGGTGGATTCGTTTACCGACCTTGTTTTAGAGGTGCGCCCTGCCCAGGTGACGCTCGTTCCCGACGCCCACAACGCCATAACTTCCAACGCGGGGTGGGACACTGTGAAGAATTTCGACTTCCTGCGGGATATCACGGCGCGCTTCAAGGCTGCGGGCATCCGCGTTTCGATATTCGTCGACCCCGATCCGGCGATGGTCGCCGGGGCCGCCGAAGCGGGCGCCGACCGCGTAGAACTCTACACTGAAGCTTATGCCCGCAATTATCCGGCAGGGCGTGAAAAGGCTGTCGCCCCTTACATTGCGGCCGCCGAAGAGGCTCGCCGCTGCGGTCTCGGGCTGAATGCCGGGCACGACCTGAGCCTCGAAAACCTTAAATATTTTGTGCAGACCATCCCGTGGACCGACGAGGTATCGATAGGCCACGCGCTCATATCCGACGCGCTATACATGGGCCTCGAAAAGACAGTTCAAATGTATCTAAACCAACTAAAATAGATGAATATGAAAAAACTACTCGTTCTTGCCGCGGCGGTGATGTTCGTCCTGCCCGCCATTTCGCAATCGGCCTACAACTATCAGAAAAGGAGCCTTTTCGAAAAACTTCCGGTAACGTCGAAAGATATAGTATTCCTGGGCAACAGCATCACCGACGGCGGCGAATGGGCCGAGATTTTCGGAAAGGCGAATATCAAGAACCGCGGCATCAGCGGCGACCGCGCCGAATGGATGGCCGACAGGCTCGATCCGATCGTCGGCGGCAAACCCCAAAAACTGTTCCTTATGATTGGCACCAACGATCTATATGTGGGAACGGCTATAGATCCTATAGTCAAGTATATAGACGGGGTGCTGGAGCGCTTCCAGAAGGAGAGTCCCAAAACAAAACTCTACGTGCAGAGTGTTTTCCCGGTGGATGTGTCTCATGAACGCTATGCCAAAACTCAGAACCGCAACGAGGAGATCGTGGAACTCAACAAGCGCCTGGAAAAACTTTGCGCCGAGCGCGGCATAACCTATATAGATGTGCATTCGGCTCTCAAAGACGAGACCGGCAACCTGCGCAAGGATGTCTCGAACGACGGCCTGCACCTGATGGGCGAAGGCTACATGGTCTGGAAAAAGGTTCTCGAACCATATATGAAGTAAGAATTGCCGCGTCGGCTACAATGACAATATCTCTCAATTCGTAATTCGTAATTCATAATTCGTAATTGCCTCTGACGCATCCCATATTCCGCGAGATCACGCGCACAGTCGATGAGAAGGGCCTTCGGGCCTTTGTCATAGGTGGTTATGTCCGCGACTGGTACCTGCACCGCCCCAATACCGACATAGACGTGGTGGTCGTGGGCGACGCGGTGGATGTTGCCGAAACGCTGGGGCGGAAACTGGGGGTCAAAGTCTCGGTTTTCAGGAACTTCGGCACGGCGATGCTCAAGTGGAAAGGGGTTGAGGTGGAGTTCGTCGGTGCGCGCAAAGAGTCCTACTCCGAGGATTCGCGCAAACCCGAATGCGAACCCGGGACCATCGAGGACGACCAACTGCGCAGGGACTTCACTATCAATGCGATGGCGTGGTCGCTGAATGCGGACTCGTTCGGCGAGCTGAGCGATCCGTTCGGCGGGATGGAAGATCTGGACGACTGCACGATCCGTACCCCGTGCGATCCCGACATCACCTTTTCCGACGACCCTCTGAGGATGATGCGGGCGGTGCGTTTCGCGGCACAGCTGGGATTCGACATCGAGGATGCCACTTTCGAGGCCATCGGGCGCAACAGGGAACGCATAAAGATAGTGTCGGAGGAGCGCGTCATCACCGAACTCAACAAGATAATGCTCGCGCCGGTGCCGTCGATGGGCTTTTACATGCTCGACGCATCGGGGCTGCTGAAGATAATTTTCCCTGAACTGGACGCGCTGAAAGGTGTCGAAAAGATAGGCGCCAGCGCCCATAAGGACAATTTCGTCCACACGCTCAAGGTGCTGGATAACGTTGCGATGAAAAGCGGCGACCTGTGGTTGCGCTGGGCCGCGCTGCTGCACGATATCGGCAAACCGCAGACCAGGGCCCACGACGCCAAAGCCGGGTGGACCTTCCACGGGCACGAGGTGGCCGGTTCGAAGATGGTGCCGAAGATATTCCGCCGCCTGCGCCTGCCGCTCAACGAACACATGAAGTTCGTCCAGAAACTGGTTTTCCTGCACCTGCGCCCGATAGTGCTTTCCGAAGAAGAGGTCACCGACAGCGCCGTGCGCCGGATGCTGTTCGACGCGGGCGACGATATCGAGGCGCTGATGACTTTGTGCGAGGCCGATATAACCTCGGGCAACGACGCGAAGGTGAGGCGATATCTCTCTAATTTCGAGCTTGTCCGCCGCAAGATGGTCGAGATCGAGGAGAAGGACCGCATCCGCAATTTCCAGCCGCCCATAACCGGCGACCTGGTGATGCAGGTCTATGGAATCCCACCCTCGAACGTCATCGGCGAGATAAAAGAAGTGATAAAGAACGCCATCCTCGACGGCGAAATTCCAAACGAATTCGCCCCGGCCTACGAGATGATGGAACGGTTGGCGGCGGAGAGGGGTCTGATCAAAGTGAAAGGTGTTGATGTGCCGCCTGAAATTACGAATTACGAATTACGAATTACGAATCGAGATTCCGATGTATAAAAAGATTTTCCGCCCTATACTTTTCCGCTTCAATCCGGAGAGGATACACCACTGGACCGTCGGCGCGCTGCGGTTCGCAGGCCGCATTCCGGGGGTGAGGAACATCGTGCGACGCATGTTCACAGTGACCGACCCGAGGCTCGAAAGGGACGTCCTCGGCATGAAATTTCCCAATCCGGTGGGAATGGCCGCCGGATTCGACAAGGACGCGACGGTATATAAAGAACTCGGTATGCTGGGCCTGGGTTTCGTCGAAATCGGGACAGTGACGCCACTGGGCCAGCCGGGAAATCCAAAACCCCGCCTTTTCCGCCTGCCCAAAGACAAAGCGCTCATCAATCGTATGGGCTTCAACAACAAGGGGATGGAGAACGCCGCCGACAATCTGCGCGGCCGCGGGCGGAGACCCATCGTCGGCGTCAACATCGGCAAGAATACCCTCACGCCCAATGAATCGGCCCCGGCGGACTACCTGAAACTTTTCCGCGGGCTGTATGAATTCGCCGACTATTTCGTGGTCAACGTCAGCTGCCCCAATGTCGCCGGACTTGCCAAACTTCAGACCGAAGAATACCTTCTCTCGATAGTCGAACCGCTGCTGGATTTCCGGCGCGGGCAGAACGAGTATCGTCCGATACTTGTGAAGATATCGCCCGACCTGACCCGCAGGGAGATCGACGGCGCGATAAAAGTGGTGACAGATACACTCCTGGACGGCATCGTCGCGACAAATACGACTACAAGCCGCGAACACCTGCATATCTCGCGCAAGAAGCTCGACAATATCGGTAACGGCGGACTGAGCGGCGGCCCGCTCACCAAACGTGCCATCGAAACGGTGCGCTACGTGCACGAAAAGACCGAAGGGCGTTATCCGATCATCGGGACCGGCGGCATGATGACCCCGCAGGACGCGCTCGACATGCTCGACGCTGGCGCCGACCTCGTTCAGATATACACGGGCCTGATCTACAACGGTCCGTCGTTCGCCAAACAGATCTGCAAGGCGCTGCTTAAACGCGAGGAAAATAAGTGAAACCATGTTCGCAACCATCATTACCATCGGCGACGAGATCCTGATAGGCCAGATCGTCGACACCAATTCCGCATTTATTTCGCGCCGGCTCAACGATGCCGGCATCTCTGTTCTGGAACGCACTTCGATAGGGGATGCCGCCGATGAAATAACCGCCGCACTCGACCGCGCTCTGTCGCGTTCCGAGGTTGTGATGATCACGGGCGGACTCGGCCCCACCAAGGACGATATCACCAAAAAGACGCTTGCGGAGTACTTCGGAGTAGGATTGGTGTGTGACCAGGAGAGCTACCGCATGACCGAACGGATGCTGGCCGAGCGCGGCATCGAGTTCAACGGGCTAAACCGCAGCCAGGCGCTCGTTCCCGAAGGCTGCCGCGTTTTTCCCAACCACAACGGCACAGCGCCCGGGATGTGGCTCGAAAAGGATGGCAAAGTGGTTGTCTCGCTGCCGGGCGTGCCTTTCGAAATGGAGGCGCTGATGGACGACGTGATGCCCGCCCTTCGCGCACATTTCAGCCTGCATAACAATGTACATAAGACCCTCATAACCTTCGGGTTGGCCGAATCGGTGCTTGCCGAGACCATCGCCCCGTGGGAGGACGCCCTGCCCGCATATATGCACCTCGCCTATCTGCCAAGCCCCTCGGCCATAAGGTTGAGGCTGTCGGCTTACGACGTCGACGGCGCGCAGGCCGAACGCGAGATAGGGGAGAGGTTCGCCGGACTCGAAAAGATAATAGGCCCGTACATAGTTGGTTACGGCGACACGACGGTTCAGGATGTGGTGGCCGGGATGCTGCGCGAACGCGGGGCGATGCTTGCTGTGGCAGAATCGTGTACCGGAGGGCGAATAGCGTCGAAGTTCACCGCAATGGCCGGGGCTTCGGACTATTTCCTGTGCGGGGTGACGGCGTACAGCAACGAGGCGAAAACAACGCTTCTGGGTGTCGGCGATTCAGTGATAAAAAGGTTCGGGGCGGTCAGCCGCGAAGTCGCCGAACGGATGGCCGCGGGCGTAAAATATATCTCGGGTGCGGATTATGCGGTCGCGACCACGGGGATCGCGGGGCCTGCGGGCGGTTCGCCGGAAAAACCCGTCGGAACGGTGTGGATCGCCGTGGCAACCCCGGACGGCGTCTTTTCACGCCGGATGCAGTACGGAAAACTACGCGAACAGAACATCGAGCGCGCCTCGTCGTCGGCCATCAATCTACTGCGGCTAGCCATGCTGGGCAAGACCGACACCAAGACTCTCGAGAGTATATTATAATGGTTAATGATAAATGAATTTCTTTGATCGAGAAAAAATTTAACCATTAACCATTAACCATTGTCAGCTGCCTTGCCCTTTCGACCGCCTCATTGATATTCGAAAGGACGTTCCCTGCGCCCACGAGTTGCTCTATCCCCGTCTTTTGAAGGGTTTCGCGGACGTTTTCGTTCACGCCCGAGAGCAGTGTCGTTATGTTCTCTTTTTGCGATGCCTTGATGAGGTTCCCGAGGTTGTGCGAACCGGTCGAGTCGATGAACGGCACCTTGCGCATGCGGATTATTCGCACGCGCGGCTTGTCGCCCACCTGTTTCATCACCTCGTCGAACTTGTTGGCGATCCCGAAGAAGAACGGACCCTCGATCTCGTAAACTTCCACGCCCTTGGGCAGTTTCAGCATCTCGGTATCGACGCTTCCCTCGACGTATTCGGCTCCGGCGATCTCTTTTTTGAACATCGACACCTTCGACGCTTCGGATATGCGCCTAAGGAACAGGACCACGGCCAGCAGAAGGCCGATCTCTATGGCGATCGTAAGATCGAAAATGACGGTCAGCAGGAACGTCGCCAGAAGTACCGCGATGTCGGATTTCGAGTTGCGGAAAAGCGACCGGAAACTGCGCCATTCGCTCATGTTGTAGGCCACGACCACCAGCACGCCTGCGAGGCAGGCCATGGGAATATGTTTCGTAAGTCCGCCAAGGAAGAGCATTATCAGCAGCAACACTGCGGCGTGGATCATACCCGCTACCGGCGTGCGGCCCCCGTTGTTGATGTTGGTCATAGTGCGCGCGATGGCTCCCGTCGCGGGAATGCCGCCGAAGAACGGGGTCACGACGTTGGCGACCCCCTGCGCTATGAGCTCCGTGTTGGAGTCGTGCTTGTCGCCGATCGCACCGTCGGCGACTGTGGCCGAAAGCAGCGATTCGATGGCGCCGAGCATGGCGATGGTGAAAGCAGGCGCGAGCAGGGTGCTGATCATCTCGAAATTTATCTTCGGGGCCTCAGCCGAGATGCGCATGCCGTCGAGCGCGAATTTGTCGCCGATGGTCTCGATGCCCGTGATGCCTAATTTTTCGCGCAGCAGCCACACCGCGAAGGTCATAACGATAATTGCGACGAGCGACCCGGGTATTTTTTTGGAAATTTTAGGCATCAGGAAGATGATCGCTATCGAGACCACTCCCACGCCTAGTGCCCACCAGTTGGCCGAGCCGAAATTATGCGCGTAGACCACCCATTTGTCGACGAAATCGGCCGGGACGTCCTCTATCCGCAGTCCGAAAAGGTCCTTTATCTGCGTGGCGAAGATCGTAAGCGCGATACCGCTCGTGAACCCCACCACGACGGGGTAGGGGATGAATTTTATGATCGTGCCGGCTTTCAGCACCCCCATTGTGATGAGCATGACGCCAGCCATTATGGTAGCCACGATCAGCCCGCTGGTGCCGAACTGCTGGACGATGCCGTAGACGATCACGATGAAAGCCCCGGTCGGACCGCCTATCTGCACGCGGCTGCCGCCCATGAACGAGATGATGAAACCCGCGATGACCGCCGTGATAAGCCCTTTTTCGGGAGTCACGCCCGATGCGATACCGAAAGCGATGGCAAGCGGAAGAGCCACGATCCCCACGATGACGCCCGCCATCAGGTCGGCGGTGAACGTCTTGCGGTTGTAGCCTTTGAGCGTGTCGAAAAGTTTTGGCCTGAAAATCATATCTGCACTTTTAACAAAGCGCCAAAGGTACTACTTTTCCCAGATTGTTGTTCAGGTTATGCCGACAAATTGTATGTGTTTTATTTTTTGACGATTATCATTGCCCTACCATAGGCATCCCGGGACTCTTCTCCGGTCAGGTCTATGAGTTCGTCTCCTATTTTCAGGCATGCCCTTACACGTCCATCCTTGTCTGCATAACAGCCGGTTGCATACATGATGCCGTTGTGAAAAACTAAATCATACATTGTAATGCCAGAATGTTTCTCTAGTTCGCCGTTTTTCATAATCTCGCCACCTCTGTCGCACACATATACATCACCATTGTGCAAGGCGATACTTGTAGGAAGCATGCCATTTACGCTCATTTGTTCAATCCCGTTCTTCCAGTACTTGCCGATACTGCCCCATGAATTATCAGGGACGTTGCCGGCTATGTAAATATTATCTTCATTATCAACCAGTATATGAGACAACCTTGCTTTTGTACCGAAATCAACATTCTGCACCTGTCCGTCTATCCAATAGAAAGGTTTTAAAGACGAATTATTATATCCTACCATATAAGTTTTGCCTTTGCTGGCGGTTACAGAGATAGGGTATACGGCATATTGAAAATCAGGCACTTCCAATGTTTGAAACTTCCAGTTTTTCCATAGGGCCGCGTTTGCATACACTCCGTATTCTTCATATACCTTACATCCGGCTGCGTAGATATTATTGCTTTCGTCGACAAACATGGAGTAAATAATTCTGTTTATACGGGAGCCGTCTTCTTCGAGCAGTGAAACCTCCTCATCGTTTTTCCAAATGGCAGCTCTTGACAACGGTTCGGCGCTGATACTTCCCCCTGTATAATGTCACCTTTATAATAGGCAACGCAGAGGGCGGAAGAACTTGTTTGGGATAATTGAGTGGAAGTGACGGTTTTCCCCTCTATTTTCCACAAAGTGGCGTAATTCTTATAATCGTTCTTCTGTTTATTTCCGACTATATAAATTACTGGATCTGAACCCGGTTTTTCCGATTCACCGGTCTTTTCACATGATGCGGAAGAGAGGGCGATAAAAATCAGGATAGGAACAACTTTAAGAAAAGTCATTGTTTTCATAGCGGAAGTAGTTTTAAGGTGAAGAAGGGGCTTCTTACAAAGATATGTAAAAAATGATTATATCTCTCTTTCTTTTTTTAATATGTATTTAAATATCTGGGATTTGATATAAATAAGATAGCCGTCTTGAAACAGACGGCTATCTTGTTGTGTCGAGAGTGTTCCGCTATCTAAATTCCACAAGCGCCTTGCCCGTCATCTCCCTGGGCTGGGGGAGTCCCATCAGCTTCAGAACCGTGGGCGCGACGTCGGCCAAAACACCGTCGTGGACCTCCGAAACCCTGTCGGAAACCACTATAACGGGTACCGGATTGAGCGAGTGGGCCGTGTTGGGCGAACCGTCGGGATTCAGCGCATAATCGGCGTTGCCGTGGTCGGCGATCACGATCACCTCGTAGCCGTTGGCTTTTGCGGCGTCGATCACCTCGCCGGCGCATTTATCCACCGTCCGGATGGCTTTTACTATGGCTTCGTAGACCCCTGTGTGCCCAACCATGTCGCCGTTGGCGAAGTTCAGGGCGATGAAATCGTATTTCTGGGTGTTGATGGCGGCGACCAGCTTTTCGGCCACTACCGGAGCGCTCATTTCAGGCTGCAGGTCGTATGTGGCGACCTTGGGCGAGGGGACCAGGATGCGGTCCTCGCCTTCGAAAACGGCCTCGCGCCCGCCGTTCAAAAAGAAGGTCACGTGGGCGTATTTCTCGGTCTCGGCGATGCGCAGCTGCGTCAGGCCCAGCCCCGAAAGGTATTCGCCCAGCGGATTATGGACGTTGTCCTTGTCGAAAAGTATGTGGAGCCCCTTGAACGTGGCGTCGTAGGGGGTCATCGTGCAGTAATAAAGGGGTATGGTGTGCATCCCCTGTTCGGGCATATCCTGCTGGGTCAGCGCGAGGGTCAGTTCCTTTGCGCGGTCGTTGCGGAAGTTGAAGAAGATGACCATATCGCCATCCTTGATGAGTCCGATGGGCTTGTCGTGTGCGTCCACGGCGACTATCGGCTTGATGAATTCGTCGGTCACACCCTCATCGTACGAGGCCTGCACAGCCGACACCATATCTGTGAAGTGGGCTCCGGCGCCTTCGACGACAGCGTCGTAGGCCACCTTCACGCGCTCCCAGCGTTTGTCGCGGTCCATCGCGTAGTAGCGGCCGATGATGGTCGCAATCTTACCTGCGCAGGTGGGTTTGGCAAGTTCCGTTTCCAGATGCTCGATGTAGCCTTTTCCGCTCCGGGGGTCGGTGTCGCGGCCGTCCATAAAGCAGTGGACGAAGGTCTTTTCGATGTTGTAGTCGCGCGCGATCTCGCACAGTTTGAACAGATGGTCGATGGAGCTGTGAACGCCGCCGTCCGACACGAGGCCCATGAAATGGACCTGCTTGCCGTTCTGCTTGGCATATTCGAACGCCGTGACGATCTCCGGATTCTGCTTGATGGAGTTGTCACGGCAGGCGCGGTTGATCTTCACGAGGTCCTGGTAGACGACCCGTCCGGCGCCGATATTGAGATGCCCCACTTCGGAGTTGCCCATCTGTCCGTCGGGCAGCCCCACGTTCTCGCCGCTCGTCAGAAGGTGTGCGTTGGGGTATGTTTCGCTGAGTTTATTGATGTACTGCGGGTGCGCCTGCCATATGACGTCACCCTTCGTGTGGTCTCCCGATCCCCATCCGTCGAGGATCATCAGGAGCACTTTTTTGTCTGGTTTACTGCTCATTTTACTTTATTTTGCTTTTTATAATTTCCGTAGCCAAAGTTATCGCACGTTCGAGTCCGTCGGGATTCTTGCCCCCCGCCATCGCGAAGAAAGGCTGTCCGCCGCCGCTTCCGTCGATCTCCGCCGCCGCCTCGCGCACCACCGCGCCGGCGTTGACCCCCCGCTGCACGATGTCGTCGCCCAGCATGATGGCCAGCGTCGGTTTGCCGCCCACTCTCGTTCCCACGACCATCGCGAGCTTGCGGTTGTTCTGCCTCAGGTGGAACATCAGGTCTTTAACGAACTCGGGCTTCATCTCCAGTACACGCTGTACAAGAACCATTCCACCCTCTTCCTGCACGCCGAATTCAGCGGCCATTTTTTCGGCCATCTCCTCGAGTTTAGCGCGGTGCAGCGCGGCGATCTCTTTGGCGAGGGTTTCGTTCTCCTCGAACATCTTGCGGATGGCTTCCATCACGTGCGGGTTGCGGACGGTCTCCTGGATCGCTTTCAGAGTGTCTTCGGCCATGTAGAGAAGCTGTTCGGCGCGTTCGCCGGTGACGGCTTCGATACGCCGCACACCTGCCGAAATGGCGCTTTCGCTGACGATCTTGAACATCCCGATATTGCCTGTGGCCGCGACGTGGGTGCCGCCGCAGAGTTCGACCGAACCGCCGAGCCTGATGACGCGCACGCGGTCGCCGTATTTTTCGCCGAAAAGCATCATCGCGCCGCTCTCCTTAGCCTTGTCTATCGGGCAGAAACGCTCCTCCTGGAGCGGATAATTGGCGCGGATGCCCGCATTGACCAATTTTTCTACCTGCCGTATCTCTTCTGGCGTAACTTTCTGGAAATGCGAGAAGTCGAAACGCAGGTAGTCGGGGGTCACGAGCGAGCCTTTCTGCTCGACGTGTGTTCCCAGAACCGTGCGCAGGGCCTCGTGCATAAGGTGCGTGGCCGAGTGGTTGGCCGCGGTCGCGCCGCGTTTGGCGACGTCGACACGCGCCGTGAAGGTGTCGGCCGGATTTTCCGGGAGTTTCGCCGCGATATGCACCGTCTGACCGTTCTCCTTCAGCGTGTCTATAATCTCTATCTTTTCGTCTCTGTTTTCGATCTGACCTGTGTCACCGGCCTGTCCGCCCGACGCGCCGTAGAAAGGCGTGCGGTCGAAAATAAGCTGGTAGAAGGTCTTGCCTTTGGTCGAAACCCGGCGGTAGCGCGCTATTTTGACATTTTCTTCGAGCGAGTCGTAACCGGTAAATTCGCTCTCCTTTATGGGGATCAGTTCGACCCAGTCCTCGGTGTCGATTGCGGCTGCGTTGCGCGAACGCTCTTTCTGCGCCTGCAGTTCCGACTCGAAACGGTCTATATCTACCTTCATGCCGTTCTCGCGGGCGATCAGTTCCGTGAGGTCTATCGGGAAGCCGAAAGTGTCGTAAAGCGTAAAAGCCTCTTCGCCGCCTATCGCATCCTTTCCGGCGGCCTTTGCTTTTTCCATCACGCCGTCCAGCAGGTTGATGCCGGTTGCGAGCGTTCGCAGGAACGAAGCCTCCTCTTCCTGTATAACTTTCTCTATCAGGCTTTTTTGTGCTGCAAGCTCGGGAAACTGTCCGCCCATCTGCGCGGCCAGCCCGTCCACCAGTTTCCAGATGAAAGGCTCGGTGAAGCCGAGATAGGTGTAGCCGTAGCGCACCGCACGGCGCAAAATGCGGCGGATGACGTAGCCCGCCTTGACGTTCGACGGAAGCTGCCCGTCGGCTATCGAGAAGGAGATAGTGCGGAGGTGGTCGGCAATGACGCGCATCGCGATATCGTCACTCAGGTTAGCACCGTAGGTTTTGCCGCACATGCCCGCGATACCCGCGATGATCGGCTGGAAAACGTCGGTGTCGTAGTTGCTCAGTTTGCCCTGGATTATCATGCAGAGCCTTTCGAAACCCATCCCGGTGTCGACGTGGGTCATCGGGAGCGGTTCGAGAGACCCGTTGGCCCGGCGGTTGAACTGCATGAACACAAGGTTCCATATCTCAATGACGAGGGGGTTGTCCTTGTTGACAAGTTCGGCGCCCGAAACCTCGGCGCGTTCGGCGGCCGGCCGGTTGTCGAAATGTATCTCGCTGCACGGGCCGCAGGGGCCGGTGTCGCCCATCTCCCAGAAGTTGTCCTTCTTGTTACCTCTTAATATATGCTCCTCGGGAACGAACGCCTTCCAGAAATCGTAAGCTTCCTGGTCGAACGCGACGCCATCCTCCTCGCTCCCCTCGAAAACCGTCACATAGATCCGGTCCTTGGGCAGTTTGTAGACCCCTGTCAGCAGTTCCCACGCCCACGCGATCGCCTCTTTTTTGAAGTAATCGCCGAACGACCAGTTGCCCAGCATCTCGAACATGGTGTGGTGGTAGGTGTCGTGTCCGACTTCTTCGAGGTCGTTGTGCTTGCCCGAAACGCGCAGGCATTTCTGGGTGTCGGCCACACGGGGGTTCACAACGGGGGCGTTCCCCAGTATGACGTCCTTAAACTGGTTCATCCCTGCGTTGGTGAACATAAGCGTGGGGTCGCCTTTGATGACCATCGGTGCCGAAGGCACTATGACGTGCTGTTTGCTGCGGAAAAATTCGAGGAAAGTCTCGCGTATCTGGTTGGAAGTCATTGTTTGCTTTTGCTTAGTAATAAATTCCGTTGTACTTACGTTTCAATTCAAGGGTGTAAAATTACACAATTTTAGTGAAAGCCGAGCGTAATTGCGTGGGCTTGCACACAAAATTTGCCGGGGCGCATCCTAATTTCTATAAAATAGTCTAATTTTGCCCTTTCAGCCGCTATATTTTCCGGATGACGAAAAAAGAACTCAGACTCGCAAAGAGAGAGGCGAAAAAAGCAAAAGCTTCGTTCTCAATCAGGTACGGTATTTATACCGTGCTGCGCTACCTTTTCCTGGGGTTCATCCTGGCATCCGTGGTCAATCTCGTTTTCACATATTTTTTCTATACTCCCAAAATGTACCGCATCGGACGCAACAACGCCGAAGTGGTGATGAAATACAATATCCTGCGCGAGAAGATACGCTCGGCCGACCGCACGCTCGACGAACTGCAGCACCGCGACAATGCGGTATACCGTTCGCTTTTCGGCGCCGATACCCTTTCGATACCGGGGATCTACACCGATTATCCCGACGGGAAATACGCCGAGATGGCCGACGACCATTTCGCGCCGCTGATGACCGACACCTGGAAATACCTCGACCGGATGGGCCGCCGGATATATCTGCAATCGGTTTCGCTAGACGAACTGCAGAAAATGGCGCTCAACAAGGAAAAAATGGCTACTGCCATCCCTGCCATCATGCCTGTCGATGCGCGGAACCTGCGCGGGGGGATAGGGCCTTTCGGAAACCGCCTGCATCCTATATATCATAAATATATCTTCCACAAGGGGATAGACCTTGCGGGCAAGGTCGGAGATCCGATATACGCGGCGGGCGACGGATACGTATCGTACACCAATTCCTCGGGTACAGGCCGCGCAGGCTACGGCCAGAATGTCGTGGTGGACCACGGGTTCGGCTACCAGACCCGCTACGCACACCTCAGCAAGGTGCTGGTCACCCCGGGGCAGTGGGTTAAGAGGGGTGAACTCATTGCGCAGTTAGGAAATACCGGCGGTTCGAACGGTCCGCATCTCCACTACGAAGTGCTCTACATGGGGGCGAACGTCAACCCGATAAATTACTTCAAGCGCGATATGGATCCGGCCGAATTTGAAAAGATCATAGAATCGGCCAACGACAGCGCTATCTACGAAACCGAATACGGAACCAACTTCGAAGAGTAATGGCAAGAGTCAGGCGTGCAAAAAAGGAAAAGGATCTGAAACCCGGGCAGAAGTTCGTGCGGGGGCTGTTCCGCGTGCTGGTCCACGTGCTTGTGTGGTCGGGCCTCGCCGTGATCTACTATTTCGTCTTTTCGTTCTTCTTCGATACCCCCGCCGAGTTCCGCCTGAGAAATTCAACATCCAAACTCCACCGCGAGTACGAACAGCTCAACGACCGCTACGACAGCCTGATGCAGGTGCTGGCCAACGTTTCCGAACGCGACCGCAACGTTTTCCAGGTGCTTTTCGAATCCGATCCCTACGATTTCCAGGGGATACAGGAAGACGAGTCGTGGAAATCCTACGAACGGCTCATGGGCAAGAACAACCGCGAACTTGCGGCGGAATTTTTCGACAAGCAGAAAACTTACGCGAACAATGTTCAGCGGCTTTACCGCACCTACAGCCGCGTGCAGGCAAAAATAGACGAGTCGGGCGACAAGGTCGACCACATACCCTCCATCCAGCCCGTCGTGAACAACGACCTGACGCTGCTTACGGCCTCTTACGGCCTTCGCATCCATCCGTTCTACCGCAGCCTGGCGCTCCACGGCGGGGTCGACTACACGGTTCCGGAAGGGACGCGCGTCTTTGCGACAGCGGACGGGACGGTCAAGGATGTTTCGTCGCGCAACACGGGCGCCGGCGTCACGATCGTTATCAACCATGGCAACGGCTATGAGACTTCCTACAGCCACCTGAGCAAATCAAATGTAAATAAGGGCGACAAGGTCCGCCGCGGCGACATCATTGCCCGGACGGGCAACACCGGTCTCTCTATGGCACCGCACATCCATTATGAAGTGCGCCACAACGGCATGCGCGTCGACCCGATACACTATTTCTTCATGGAACTCACCCCGAAGGATTACCAGCGCATCATCCGCATCGCCCAGTCGGGCATGCAATCTTTCGATTAATTACGAATTACGAATTACGAATTACGAATTACGAATTACGAATTACGAATTTCAGCATTTTCGCTTAAAAAGAGGGGGTGTTGATGAGAAAATTATGTTCTTTTTTAAAATTACCCCTTACTATTTTGAGCTGTGTTCGAAAAAATATGTATTTTTGCGGCATAATACATCAAAATCGAAGAATACATGAGTCACTCACTCCGATTCGAAGCGCTCCGTGAAATGGCACAGCGCCAACCAGTAAAGGTTGAATTCACCAAAGAAAAAATCTCGTCTTATTTCGGCTGCGACGTCTTCGACCGCGAGCAGATGCGCCAGTACCTGCCCCGTCCGGTCTTCGAAAGCGTGATCCTCGCCATCGAGGAGAACCGCCGCATCGACCGCAAAGTCGCCAACCAGGTGGCCTCGGGCATGAAAGCTTGGGCGATGGACCGCGGCGCGACGCACTACACCCACTGGTTCCAGCCCCTGAACGACTCGACCGCCGAAAAGCACGACACTTTCTTCGAGCCGATGTGGGGCGGGGGATCGTTCGAGAGCTTCAGCGGCGACCTTCTCGTGCAACAGGAGCCCGATGCTTCATCGTTCCCGACCGGAGGCCTGCGCAACACCTTCGAGGCGCGCGGGTATAGTGCCTGGGATCCTTCTTCGCCCACTTTTCTTATAGACGACACGCTTTGCATCCCCAGTATTTTCATATGCTACACCGGCGAGGCGCTCGATTTCAAAACCCCGCTGCTGCGCTCGATAGCCGCGTTGGACAAGGCTGCCGTAGAGGTGTGCCAGCTTTTCGACAAGGATGTCATAAAAGTCGTTCCGACGCTGGGCTGGGAACAGGAGTATTTCCTTGTGGATGAGGCGCTTTACAAGGCGCGTCCCGACCTGATGCAGACCGGACGCACACTGATGGGCCACACCGCCGCCAAGGACCAGCAGTTGGACGACCACTACTGGGGCGAGATTCCCGACCGCGTGATAAACTTCATGAAAGAGGTCGAAGAGAGGTGCTACCGCCTGGGTATTCCGCTCAAAACGCGCCACAACGAGGTTGCGCCCAACCAGTACGAGTGCGCACCGATGTTCGAGGAAGCCAACATTGCTGTCGATCATAATACGCTGCTGATGACCATAATGCGCCGCGTGGCCGTTAAGCACGACCTGCATGTGCTGTTCCACGAAAAGCCTTTCACGGGGGTCAACGGCTCTGGCAAGCATGTCAACTGGTCGCTGGCTACGGACAAGGGGCAGAACCTGCTGGCTCCGGGCAAAACGCCGAAAAGCAACATACAGTTCCTGTCGTTTTTTGTCTGCGCGCTGAAGGCCGCCGCCGAGCACGGTAACATGATAATGGCTTCGGTCGCCACGGAAAGCAACTCGCACCGCCTGGGCGGGAACGAGGCGCCGCCGTCGATATTCTCGGTCTTCACCGGCACCACGCTCAACAACGTGCTGGCCGATATCGAGGAACGCATAAGCGAAAAGGCCCTTTCGCCCGATGAAAAAACCGGAATCAAACTCGACATAGGCAAGATTCCCGAGATACTGCTGGACAACACCGACCGCAACCGCACCTCGCCGTTCGCCTTCACCGGCAACCGCTTCGAGTTCCGCGCGCTTGGTTCTTCGGCCAACTGCGCCATGCCGCTCATCGTGCTCAACACGGCGATGGCCGAGCAGCTCGCCAGATTCGGCGCCGACGTCGAAAAACTGGCCGAAAAGGGAGTCAAGAAAGACGAAGCCATCCTGCAGGTCATCCGCACCTTTATCATCGAATCGAAAAATATCCGTTTCGAGGGCAATGGCTACAGCGAGGAGTGGCATAAGGAAGCGGCAACGCGCGGCCTGAAAGCGATGACCTCGGTCACAGCCGCGATTAAGGAGTATGTGGAGCCGAAAAACGTCGCTTTCTTCAAGAAGTTCGGCGTTCTGTCGCAAGCGGAGCTGGATTCCCGCTACGAAATCAAGTGCGAGACCTATCTCAAGAAAGTGCAGATCGAGGCGCGCGTTATCGGCGACCTCGCTACCAACCATATCATCCCCACGGCTATCCACTATCAAAACGTGTTGATAAAGAACGTGCAGGGCCTCAAGGATATATTTCCGGACAATTACGGGCCGATGTCGGAGGCCGAGATCAGGACCATATATACCATCAACGACCACATCACGGCGATACGCGGACTGGTCCACGATATGGTCGAGGCGCGCAAAAAGTGGAACGTGGTGGAGAACACGCCCGAGCGCGCGGAAGGATACGAGAAAGAGGTCGCTCCGTTTATTCCTGAGATACGCTACCATATCGACCACCTGGAGCTGATCGTCGACGACCGCCTATGGACGCTGCCAAAATACAGGGAACTGTTCACGATATGATCGTTCGACATTGACAATTACGGGCCGGAGATAAAATAAATATCGTTCCGGCCCGTTTCTTTTGAAAAGAATCGTTGCCTGAATCGTCTGTAATCATTACATTTGTACTGCCGTCCGCACAACCCCGGATGTGAAGAACACTAAAAAAATGAAAAAACTGATAGTTTTGAGCGCGCTGCTCGCGGCGTCTTTCGGGAGCGCAGGCGCACAGTCGCTGCTCGACCTGCTCAACGGCCGTGCGCCGCAAAAAAGCGAACAGACCGCGAAACCGGCTGTCGAGAAGATAAATATCGATGCGCTGAAAGGCGTGTGGAAATATTCGGGCGCCGCGGTGGAGTTCACCGGGACCGACCTGGTGGCCATGCTCGGCAGTTCGATGGCCGCGCCGGCCATAAAGCAGAGCCTCGAAACATATTATTCCAAGGCAGGCGTCGTTCAGGGCTCGGCTTCCATCGAGTTCAAGGATGCAAATGTCTATATGGCCCGCACGGCTACGCAAAGAGTCGAGGGGCCTTATGTGTTCGATGCGCAGGGCCAAAGAGTACGTGTTACCTACGACCATCCCGCTCTGGGCGGCATGAACTCTCTGGACGGCAGGCTCACATTTACCGGCGAAAAACTGATGCTGACTTTTCCGGCCGACAGGATAGCGGTCATCATAAAGGAGCTGACGAAGAATGTGACCCTCGACCAGAACGCCAAAGACCTGTTGGACATGATTTCCGAATATAAGGGGCTGTATATAGGCTTCGAAATGGAGAAATAAAAGTTCGTCTAAAAGTCAACTTCGGCGTTAGACTTCGAAACTCTAATGCTCATGTACGATTAGTACACTCCGCTTTTCGTTTCTCGCCTGCCTGGAATTTGATCTTTTATACAAACTTTTTGATAATGGAAGGCGGCCTTGCGGGGCACGAGTGGTCGGAAGATCATAACGCATTGATAAACAAGAAAACAGCGCCAATAGCATGGCGCTGTTTTCTTGTTGTCATCCCGAGGGAACTGCGAGGAACGAAGCAGGACGAGGGATCTACCTTATAGTTTTACCCGTATTCGGTAGATCCCTCGTCGAAACCACAGTTTCTCGCTCGGGATGACATAACCATCTCCCCCGCGGATCCGCCTGATTATCTTCAGCTTCCGATCTTACCGTATCTCTGATATTCTGAGAAATACAGGACTATGGTTTTCCCATTTGCAGAATATGGATAAAATAATTCGTATGTGCCTCGATAGGAGCTGAACCTGACTGTGTCGTCATTTTCAAAGAACACCTTGCCGAGATACTCCCTCTCTTCTTTAGTTGTTTCTCTGATATACTCGATCTTATTGGGCGGTATCGTATCTGTCTTCGGGTTGAAATAGGCGTAGGTTTCAAAGCCGAGAAATACGTCCGAGCCGTCTATCTTATCGGCGACTATTACAGAAACATTGGGAAAATTCGAGTCGATCTTGGAGTAATATTTGAGAATCTCAGCGGTTTCCGTTATCCATCCCTTATCGAATGAATAATCGAGCAGTTTTTCGCTCTTCGCAGGGTCGTTCTCCACGATCGACCGCGCCGACGAGACCAGAATTTTCTCTTTTTTTACGGATGTCAGATAGTCCCCGCCGAACAGGAACGCGAAGATGAGCGGAAAGCTGGCGATAAAGAGGATAGTCATGGTTTTCACACTTTTTTTCGTATGTGCGTCGCCGTCCTGGTTGTGTTTTTCGGCGATCCTGGTCAGGTTGAACATTATGTTTATCATCAGCGCCCCGAACATCAGGGCCAGAATACCCAAAACGCTCATATAGAATGATTCGGTCAGGTTTTCACGGAAAACCTTGAAGTCGAAAACGGTCATCGCGATGAAAATGAACACCCAATAGATCAGGAGTACGATCGAGGCGATCCCGATGACATTGCTCAGTTTTACTACTCTTCTGTTGTTCATAATTATTTATCGTTAGCAGATAATATTAAAGTCGTCCATTGCCTCTCCGGATAAAATTTAATCCGATGTCAGCGCTTATTATTTTATGGCGTATAGCTGTCATGCTCCCACATCTCCTTGCCTGTGCATTTACCCCTGTAATAAAATGTCGAGTATATAGAATCGCCTTTTATTCCATATAGATAATCATTCTTCATCAATACCCTGTCTCCTAATATGCGATGTTCTCCTCTTTTGAAATTCAGTTTTATAGTATCTCCGGACTGCTCCCAAAGACCATTGAGATAATGGACATAACCGAAAAATCCTATATTGAAATCTTCGAATTTTCCATTTTCCCTGAAAAATAGCCGCGATGAGTTCACTGTTCCATCATAGCAATAATCCATCTTAACGCGACTTTGGAGAGTGTTTTTTGTTACCTGAGCGGGGCATAACGGATTCAGCAGAAGTAATGCCAATACCGAGAACACGGTTGCCGCATAATTCTTTCGGCTTCTCCATTCCGGATCTTTGAAAAACCGTATTACAAGGATCATAAATGCAATGAAAATAATTAATAGAGCCGCTAATTCGAAAAGGCTGCCGATCAATAAACTGAATCCTCCGAGTTTTACAAGGAAAAAGTACGAATTTTTCGATAGCCACAGTATAAGAATCGAAATCAGAATTATAATCCGCAGTCTTTTTTGTTTTTTCATTACATCATATTTGATTTCTCATTAAATAGAGCGGCTCATTAACGTTGGCAGATGGTGTTGAAGTCGCACCACTGGCATGGGTGGGGTTCCTCGCACTGGGTGAACGGCACCGACGGGTCGAACATTTCACGCATCGCTTCACGCAGGCGGCATTCGAACTCTTCCGAGTAGTCGCCGTACTGAGCCACTTCGCGTTTGCCGCCCGTGTCCATTATCAGCGGCGAATATCCCTCTTTGGTCAGGTTCTTGATATAGTAGAGCGACGGCTGGACCCGCTGTTCCCCGCCCGTCCTAAGCATCATTGCATACAAAAGGGTCTGCAGCACGGCCGAAATGCGCTCGTCGGATTTTCCTGCAAATAGTGCGTCGATGCTTGTGAAACGCTCGTTGTCCTGGTTCTTGGTCTTAGGGCTGCCGGTCTTGTAGTCCACCACGCGCAAGGTGCCGTCGGCGAGCCGATCCAGGCGGTCGACCTTGCCGTAGAAATGCACCGTTCGCTGTTCCCCGTCCAGATCGAAACAGACGTCGCCATGGACCTCTTTCTCCAGTTCTTCGATCGTGAAACTCCCGCGCGCCGCATCGAACGGCAGGATATTGCGGTCGATGTAGTCAACTATTGTCTTGTGGACCAGTATCATGTTGCCGCCCCAATCCTCGGGACTCACTTTTTCCTCTTTCACGTAGAGCTCCGCAACGGCCCGGGTCACGGCATCCTCGACCGCCTGCGTTCCGATCATCGCCTTTATCTTTTCATGCGGATCGAGCACCCCTGACAGCGGAGTGTAGAGTTTCTGCATCGCCAGGTGCAGGATATTCCCGAACATCGCGTTGTCGACATCCTCCGAAACATCCTCGTCGGCCCTCAGTCCGGCCACACCCCGGAAATAGAATTTAAGGGGGCACTCGACGTAGGTGAAAAAGAGCGACGGGGAGAGTCGGCGCCGCGGTTCGGTGAAGAACCTGTCCAACTGCTCCATGACCGCCGGACTTTTTTCGACCGTGATCGGTTGTGCGGGCGAGAGGTTCACGTCGACCGCAACCTCGTCTTTTTCCACCGTGTGGGGCGATTCGTAGTCGAGCTGGTAGATGTAGCGGCTCGGCTCGCCCGTGTTCCGATCGTCGCTGGTGGACGACCACACCATGTCTATGTTCCGTGCACGCTGTATCAGCCTGAAGAAGTGGTATGCATAGACCCCCTCGTGATGCTCGGGCGTCGGCAACCCGTAGGCCATTTTCAGGTTGTAGGGGATGAACGACGGCGCTCCGGCGAGGTTCCCGGGCGAATTGCTGTCGTTCATCGAGAGGAAAACGATGTTCTCGAAATCCAGCGCGCGGGTCTCCAGGATGCCCATTATCTGCACCCCTGCCAGCGGTTCGCCCTCGAAAGGCACCGTGACCGACTGCAAACTCCGGCGCAGCAACGATGTGTATATTTTGGTTGACAACTCTATCCCGCACCCGTCCAGCGAATTTGCCAGCGTGCGTATATGTTCGGTGATGACGGCGAAAAATTCGGTGCGCTGCGATGCGTCTCCACCGTCGAAGGGCAGTTTCGCCACCTGCGCGATCACTTCTATAAGATAATCGGACAACCCGCGCCAATCTCCGGGTGCGGTGAATATCTTTTCGAGGACGGGCGAAGTCTTCAGCCGTTCGGCGTTCAGGTAGACGTACTGTGCCTTGAAGATATCCGTGTCGCCGGACGTGTCGGCAAGATAGGGGTGGCGCAGAAGCCCCTCGACGTCGCTGTGGTAGAAGACCAGCGAGTTACGGCTTGCGCGGCGGCGATTCTGCAGTTCTATTAGCCTCTCGACGAAGGTGTACGCAGGGTGCATCCTGAGCGGATAACCCATCGTGATATTGATGTCAGCGACCTGGGGCGGCAGCGACCACAAAAGCGGCACCAGCAGGCTCTCGTCGGTCAGCACTATGGCCGTCTCCTTACCCGGAGCCGAGCCTTTTTCGCGCGCAAGATCGGCAAGGACCTCCCCGGCGTATTTGCACTGCAGGACGTTGGATGCCGTCGAGACCGAGCGTATCTTCTTGGGTTTGGCGAAATTACGGTAACCGCCGGAAAGCGCGGCCGCGGGCGGGAAACGGAGCAGGTTGCCGCGCATGAACATACCGGCTTCCTGGGCCTCGTCGCGCAGGTAATATTCGTCGTAATCCCAGTAAAAATCGACTGCATAATTCTTCCGCAGCCAGTCGAAAAGCGCCAGCTCGCATTTGCTCAATGCGTTGAAACCCGCGATCACGTAGCGCCTTTCGGGAATCTGCGGCGCGCGGCCATCCTGTATGCGTTCGGCGGTCTCGCGGTAGACCATGCCCTGATAGGCGATGCCCAGCTCGCGGAGCCGCGCCCGGAACCGGTGATACACAGGGGCGAGGGTGCGCCACACCGTCAGGAAATCTTTTTGGTGCGGCGAAAAATCTGCTTCCTGCCCGAAACTGCGCCAAAATTTCGCTATGACCGCTTTCTGCTCTTCGGAAAGGTAATCGAAGCGATCATCCAGTTCGTGCAGGTCCACAAGATTCGCGAAAAGCGTGTCGGCGTCTATTAGGTATTTGTCTATCGAGTCGAAGTCGCCCAGCAGCAGTTCTCCCCAAAAATAGAAGGTGTCGAAACTCTCTTTCGGGTGGTATTCTGCGTATATTTTATACAGTTCGGTGATGAGGCGGATGCGGTCGCCGGCCGCGAGTCCCGAAACCTCTTCCATAAGCTGGTCGACAGTGACGGATTGGGGCTGCCACAGCGGCCTGGAGATGATCTCCGACAGTGCCTCGCCGAAAAACAACCCGGCGCGGCGGTTGGGCAGCATAACGGAAAGGGACGAAATCTCGTCCCCGTACCTGCCGTAAAGGTCGCCGGCAACCTGTTTCAAAAAACCGTCCATTCCGCCCGGAAGGTTAATCGCCGATGGGGTTGGTATGTCCTCCGCGCACGGTGCGCTCGCGGAATATCTCGGGTTTGCCGCGGTAGAATACCGATGCGCCGTCGGACGCCTCGATGATAAGCCTCTCCTTGCCGTAAACATAGCATTCGGAAAATCCGCCCGCCCTCAGAAAAGTGCTCTCGGCGTTGTAGTTGCGCACGTCGAGGACGCTTTTGGAGCGCGTTTCGTAGTCGGCGTAGCGCCCGCCGCCCTTGATAACCGCTGTTGCGTTGGTCTGGGTGCTCACTTTAAGGTCCTTTGCGTAGATCTCAGCCGTAAGTTTGGCACCGCTGTAAAGGGTGACGGTCGCCATGTCCGTCTGCCATGTCCCTTCCATCGTCATAGAAACGCCTGTCAGGTCGAGTGTCTCGAGATTGTGGCAGTTGAGCCTTATCACTATCGGTTTTTCCTTGTTTTTTGGTGTGTATCTGATCTGCAGGATCCCTTCGCCTACAAGATATTTCAGCATATTCTGGTCATTGCCGTTCAGTTCGACCTTCATGGAGAGCGGCTGTTTGGCATCCTGTGTCACATACAGCTCGATCTTGTTGCCGCTCGCCTGGATTCCCCGGAAAGAGCTGAGGTCGTCTACGGTGATGCTGCCCTGGGCCGAAACGCCGGCCGCCAGCAGCACGGTTGAAAATAACAGAATGATCTTTTTCATTATAATCGGTTTTTAGATTTTTGCACGTTTAAAAACAATGCAAGATAGTATTTTATTTGTTAATGTAACGGACGCATGCCGGTTATAGTGTGGCTCGTGAGCAAAAATTGGCTATCTTTGAACTTCTATGGGAAACGTTAAAATAATAGGGGCGTCGGCGGGTTCGGGCAAGACCTACAGGCTTGCGTATGAGTACGTCCGGGGCGTGGTTGCCGATCCGACGCTCTACCGCCATATACTTGCCGTGACCTTCACCAACAAAGCCACCGAGGAGATGAAATCGCGTATCCTGCGCGAGATACACCTGCTGGCGGGCGGCGCGGAGAGCAGCTATATGGCCGATCTGCAGAAGCATCTGGGGTACACGCCGGAAAAGATACGCAGCCGCGCGGCCGAGGCCCGAAAGCTCATCCTGCACGATTACAGTCGTTTCTCGGTGCTCACCATCGACCGCTTTTTCCAGCGGCTGATCCGTTCGTTCATCCGCGAACTGGGCGTCGAGGTCAACTTCAACCTCGAGCTCGAGACCGACAGCCTGCTTTCTGTCGCGGCGGACACGCTGATCGAGGATATCTCGTCGGACGACGACCTGCGCCGCCAGTTGTTCCTTGCCGCACGGGACAGGATCGAGGAAAATAAACGCTGGAATATAAAAGAGCCTCTGCTCGGGCTTGGAAAAGAACTTTTCGGCGAGGAGTATCAGCGGGCGCGGGACGCCGCTTCGGAGGGCGCCGAGACCTCGTCGCTTATCGAGGCGATAGTCGCCGAGGGTGAAAAAGCACAGACTGATATCGTCGCGAAGGCAAATGAAGCGGCCGGAATAATCGCGGTGCACGGTCTGGCGGCGGACGATTTCAAGGGGAAGTCGCGCAGTCTCGTGCCTTATCTTATAAAGGTGGCCGCCGGAAATCCTGCGCCGCTTTCCAACCCTGCGCGAGATGCTTTGGAATCCGACGACAACTGGGCGCACAAAGATTCTCCGAACAAGGGACTTGTGGAGAGCTTGATACCCGTTTTGCGTCCACTGCTCGAAGATATTGACAGGCTCTACACGGAGAATTTCCGGCTGATGAACAGCGCGGGACTGCTGCGCGAAAATTACCGCAACTTCCTGCTGCTCTCAGATCTGCAGAAGCGGGTGGAACAGATTTGCGCCGAGGAGAATATAATGCCCATTTCGGAGACCAACCGGATGATCTCGCGGCTCGTGGGCGGCAACGACACCCCGTTCATCTTCGAGAAGGCCGGGAACTACTACTCGCGCTTCATGATCGATGAGTTTCAGGACACTTCGGGCTCGCAGTGGGACAATTTCGTGCCTCTGCTCAAAAACGCCATTGCCGAAGAGGAGGATACGCCCGTGATGCTCATCGGCGATATCAAGCAGGCGATCTACCGCTGGCGCGGGGGCGACTGGCGCATACTTTCGCATCGCGTGCGCGAGGAGATGGGCGCCGACCGCGTCGAGGCCGAAACACTCGGAACCAACTACCGCAGTATGCGCCGCGTCGTGGAGTTCAATAATGCGGTGACGGGGCTTGTGACCGAAGCCGACAACGCCGACCTGAACGTCCTGATAGCCGAAGGGCTCGCTAAAGGTGCGATAGACGCAGCCGAGGCTGCGTCGCTGACCGATATGATGGCCGAAGCCTACCGTGATCACGCACAAAAACCCCAAAGCGACAAGGAAGAAGGCTGCGTCACGATAACTATATACGACCGAAATGAAGAGGGCGAATACATCCCGCCCGTCATAGAAAAGATAGAGGAGCTTCAATCGCGGGGATATGCTCCGGGCGATATAGCCGTCCTGGTCCGCTCGAACACCCAGGGGACGCAGGTGGCGCAGATGCTTTTGAAGCATAAGCACGACAATCCCGGTTCGCCCTACTGCTACGACGTTATCACGCAGGAGGCGCTGACGGTCGGTTCGGCCGCCGTAAGCCGTTTCATAATCGCCTGCCTGACGCTCGCTGCCGACCGCACCGACTCCATCCAGCGCGCCGTGTTCAACCGCTGGCTGGACCGTCCGTTCGGGGAGATGCTTACCGAAGAAAAAAATGTGTTTTTCGCGCGTCTGGCCGCCCTTTCGCCCGAAGAGGCGTTCGAGGAGATCGTGATGCGGTACGGCCTGCAGGATCGTACCGCGGATATAGCCTATATCCAGGCGATCCACGAGCAGATCAACGGTTTTTCGTCGAAACAGCTGGCCGACATCCCGCTTTTCCTGAAATGGTGGAACGAAAAGGGGGCCTCGGCTTCGATCACGATGCAGGGCGGGGAAGGCGGGGGAGGAGCCATCACCGTCTCCACCATCCACAAATCCAAGGGTTTGCAGTATAAGGCGGTCATCATACCTTACCTGTCGTGGACGCTCTCGCCCGGGCGGGATATCGTCTGGGCCGAACCTACAGAAGAGCTGGGCGCAGTGGGCCGCCTGCCGATAAACTACAAGGAGCAGATGTCGGAATCGTTCTTCGCGCCAGGTTATTACCGCGAGCAGGTGATGTCGCACATAGACGGGATGAACATGTTCTACGTGGCCGTGACGCGCGCCGAGGAGGAGCTGCACCTGATGATGTCGTCGAATCCGCGCAACAGCAAAAACGCTATCGGGAGTATAGTACGCCGTGTTCTGCGCGAAGGAGAGGACGCTTCGGTCCTGATGGGCGGAGTCAGTGGAGTGCGCACAGCCGCTGCGGGCGGCGAGGTGATGGTTTTCGGCTCTCCCGTTACACCTTCGGCTGCGGAAAAAAGGCGGGACAACACCCTGAAAACATATCCGACCGCACGTCCCGGGGCCAGGGTCAAGCTGAGGCTGCCGTCGGCCCGATATTTCGAGGACGCGGAGGCGGAACTGTCTCCGCGTGACTTCGGGATATTGATGCACAAGGCTTTCGAAAATGCTTCCGGCGCGGAGGATGTCCGCCTGGCCGTCGACAGGATGCTGGCCGGTGCGCTCGTCTCGAAGGCGGAACACGCGCACCTGACGGCCCTGATAGATAGGGCCTTTGCCAATCCGCTTGTGGCCGGATGGTTCGGCGGGGATTGGGAAAACGTGCGCAACGAGAACGATATAGTGGTGCCGGGCGACGCGGGCGTAAGGCGTCCCGACAGGGTAATGCTGAGGGGGAACACAGCAGTGGTCGTGGATTACAAGTTCGGGCGCAAGACAGACACAGGCTACGAAAAACAGTTGCAAAACTACATGGAACTCCTGCGCGGAATGGGTTATACCGGTGTTTCGGGTTATATATGGTACGTCCAATTGGATAAAATAGAACCGGTTTTGTGAACCGTGTGCAGTATTTTAAGGAGTTGTGCATTTATATAATGAATGTGTCTTCATTTAAATCGACCAATCCCTAAAACTATGTATGATATGAAAAAACTGCTCTGCCTTTCGACCGCGTTTTTGATGCTGGCCGCCGTTTCGTGTGACAACTGCAAAAATCCCGACCGCACTCCTGTTGCCAAGGCCAAACCCATCGAACTGACCACCCGCCAGGCCGAAAAAGCCGCGGGCGACAACGCCTTTGCGTTCAATTTGTTCCGGGAAGTGGCGAATTCAACTGCCGGAAAGAATGCATTCATCTCGCCGTTGAGCGTAACGATGGCCCTCGGGATGCTCTACAACGGCACTTCTCCCGATGCTGGCGCCGAAATGGCTGCCGCCCTCGGAATGACCGGTTTCACGGAGACCGAGATCAACGAATATTACCAGAAGATGCGGCAGGCCCTGCTCTCCGTCGATCCGCTGACCGCCATTTCGATCGCCAACTCGATCTGGAGCAGAACTGGTTTCAATGCCAAACAGGATTTTATCAACACCAATAAAACATATTACGACGCCGAGGTGCGTAGCCTCGACTTCGGCCTGAAGTCCTCTGTCGATGCTATCAATAATTGGTGCGCCGACAAAACAAGGGATAAAATAAAGACCATTCTCGACGAAATTCCCGGCAACGCGGTGATGTACCTTATAAACGCGGTCTATTTCAAGAGCAAATGGGTGATGGAGTTCGATAAAAAATATACGAAAGAGGAAGATTTCACCCTGGCCGGCGGCGCTAAGAAGAGAGTCCCCATGATGAACCAGACGGCCACGCTGCCGTACTACGCCAACAGCACCGTCGAATGCCTGGAACTGCCCTACGGCAACGGGGCGTTCAGCATGCTGGTGATGCTGCCCCCTGCGGACAAGGACCTCTACGATTTTGTGGAATGGCTGGATGCCGATGCCTACGGCGATATATTAGCCGGCCTGCACGAACGCGAGGTTCGGGTAAAACTGCCGCGATTCAAACAGGAGTGTAAATTTTCGCTTGTAGAACCTGTCGCCGATCTGGGGATGAACATGATATTCGGCAACGGCAGTCTGACCGGCATCGCCGACGATCCCAGGCTGGCGGTGTCCGATATCAAGCATAAAACCTTCGTCGAGGTGAACGAAGAGGGGACGGAAGCCGCGGCTGTGACAGCTGTCGAAATTGTGTATACCTCTTATCCGGGATCGATCCTCACTTTCTATGCCGACCGGCCGTTCATCTACCTTATCAGGGAAAAAAGCACTGGAGCCATCCTCTTTATCGGCCGCATGGACGATCCTCAGAGTTAAGCGATCATTTTTTATAAACATAATAGGGCCTGTTTCAAATACAGGCCCTTGTGGTTTTGAAATGCATCGCCGTTAGAACGCGAGCATCACGAGGACCTGCGCCGCGAGAATCCTCAGGAACATCGAGAACGGATAGACCGTCGAGTAGGCCACCGAGGCGTTATCGTTGCCGCCCAGCGAGTTGGCATACGAGAGCGCCATCGGGTTGGTGTGAGAACCGGCCATCACCCCGATCAGTTTGAAGAAGTTGAGTTTGGTGAATCTCCTCACGGGAACAGCCACCAGCAGTATCGGCACGACGGTGATGATCGCCCCGTAGAGTACCCACCAGTAACCGCCTCCGGCGATGCTCGAGACGAAGGTTTCGCCCGCTCCGAGGCCCACGCAGGCCAGGAACAACGATATGCCCACCTCGCGCAGCATCAGGTTGGCGCTCATGGTGGTGTAGGTTATCAGCTTGTAGTGGGGTCCGAAACGCCCAATCAGGATCGCCACGATGAGCGGCCCTCCGGCAAGTCCCAGTTTGAGCGGTTCGGGCATGCCCGGAACGAAGAAGGGAATCGATCCCACGAGCACACCTAAGGTTATTCCCAGGAATATCGATATCAGGTTGGGGTGGCGCAGTCTTGTGACCGAGTCGCCGAGGAATCCGGCTGCCGATCTTATGGCCTCTTCGGTTCCGACGACCGTCAGTTTGTCGCCCAGCTGCAGTTCGAGTTCGGGAGAAGCCACGAGTTCGATACCGGCGCGGGCCACGCGGGTTACGTTGATGCCGAAATGGTTGCGCAGTTTCAGCGAACCCAGCTTTTTGCCGTTCACGCTCGATTTCGTTATGATGACGGGTTTGGAGATCAGATTGGAATCCAGTTTAACCCAGTCGCCCGGTTTGAGGTCGGTGGTTTCTTCGCCGAAGAACTTCATGATGGCGTCGCGGTCGTGCTCGTCGGCAATGACCAGCAGTTTGTCGCCGTCCAGCAGAACGGTGTCGGCGTTCGCTATTTCGATGCCGCCGCCGGCATGCCTTACACGCGATATAATGAACTTGCAGGCAAGCAGCGACTTCATTTCGGAAACCTTTTTGCCGAATACGATCCTGTTTGTCAGCCGGATAGAGATCCTTGCCGTGCTGTGCGCTTCCTGGCTCTCGGCGACCAGTTCGTCGGTCTCTTTGTCGAATCTCACCCGGAAAATGGCTTTGATTATAAGCATTGCAAATATCACACCCGTAGCACCGAGCGGATAGGCAATTGCATAGCCGTTGGCTATGGACGGGTCCATGGACCCGCCGTTCATTTCAGCATAGGCCGTCTGAGCTGCGCCGAGCCCGGGGGTGTTGGTGACGGCGCCGGACATGACCCCAGCCATCGTGGCTATTGGGGTGCCGGTCACTATCGCGATGACGGCCGTTGTGACCACACCCAGTAAAACTATGGCGATCGCGTACATCACCAGACGGAATCCGCCTTTCTTGAAAGAGGCGAAGAAACCGGGTCCCACCTGCAACCCGAGTGCAAAAATGAAGAGTATGAGTCCGAACTCCTTGGTGAAGCCGAGCACTTTCGGGTCTATCGTCATTCCGAAATGCGACAGGATGATCCCTACGAAAAGGACCCAGGTGACGCCGAGCGAGATGCCCGCGACCTTTATTTTACCGAGCGCCGTGCCGACCGCTATCGCCAGCGCGATGACGAATACAGAATGGGCGATGCCTTCTCCGAACAGAAGATTGACGAACCAATTCATTTGTCTTATTTTTTAGAAAATTTGGGTGCGAAGGTAAGACTTAAAAAGTAAAGCGCCAATACTTCGGCGCCTTACTAATTGACAATGATTTTTTGACCGAAAATTTTCAAATTTTCAAATCTCCAAATTTTCAAATTATTAATACCTGGCTTCGACGGTTTTCCAGTCGAGGATGTTCCAGAACGCCTTGATCGAGTCGGCCCTCACATTGCGGTAGTCGATGTAATAGGCGTGCTCCCACACGTCGATGCCCATGAGGGTGTTCTTGCCCGTGGAGAGCGGATTTTCGCCATTGGGGGTGTTGACGATCTCCAGCTTGCCATCCTTATCCGCGACCAGCCATGTCCAGCCCGAGCCGAAAAGAGCCATTGCCGACTTGGCGAACTCTTCCTGGAATTTTGTGTATGAGCCGAAATCGCGGTCGATTGCGGCTGCGAGGCGTCCCGTGGGGCCTGTCTGCGCGCTGGGTGAGAATGACAGGAAGTATATGGTGTGGTTCCAGACCTGTCCGGCGTTGTTATGGATCGCGCCGCTCGATTTTTTGACGATATCCTCGAGCGACATATTCTCGAACTCGGTGCCTTTCACCAGGTTGTTCAAGTTGTTCACATAGGCCTGCAGGTGCTTGCCGTAGTGGTAATCGATGGTTTCGCTGCTCATGTGGGGAGCGAGAGCGTCTTTTGCGTAGGGCAGCTCCGGCATTTCGAACGGGGCTTTCGGTTGGTTGATGGTGGCCATAATCAATAGATTTAAAGTTATTAGTATCGTATTCATAGCTTTTAGTTTTTCTCAATTACAAAATTAACTATTTTTTGTAACTATTACAAATCGGATTTTCCTATACAGCTATAAGCGCCTAAGCAAATCCCGGGCCGAAATCAATAAAATTACGAATTACGAATTACGAATTACGAATCGGTGCATTGCTTGGCGTATATTTCTGTAAAAAATAGTAACTTTACGCCTTAAATTCTGAACATCGAAATGAAAATATCTTACAACTGGCTGCGGAACTATCTGGAATGCGACCTCGACGCTCCGCAGATGGCTGAAATCCTTACGAGCACAGGGCTGGAAGTCGATGCCCTCGAACGGATAGAGACAATAAAAGGCGGGCTCGAAGGGGTCGTCGTGGGCGAAGTGGTGACCTGCACCGATCATCCCGATTCCGACCACCTGCACCTTACTACCGTCGATGTCGGCACAGGCGAAACGCTCCGGATCGTGTGCGGTGCGCCTAATGTGGCCGCCGGACAGAAGGTGTTGGTAGCCGTGTGCGGCGCGACTCTATGGCCGAAAGGTGCCGAAGAAGGCTTCAAAATAAAAAAGAGCAAGATACGCGGCGAGGAATCCTTCGGGATGATATGCGCCGAGGACGAGCTGGGGCTGGGGGAGAGCCATGAAGGCATAATAGTGCTCGAAGCCTCTGCGAAACCCGGTACACCCGCGAAGGATTACCTCGACATTCAGGAGGACTGGATGATCGAGATCGGCCTAACGCCCAACCGCATAGACGGAGCGTCGCATTACGGCGTGGCCCGCGACCTTGCGGCATACCTCAAGGCCAACGGGCAGAAAGCCGTGCTGAAACTGCCGTCGGTCGATAATTTCAAGGTGGATAACCATAAACTCGAAATTCCGGTCGAAGTGATCGCTGCGGAGGGTGCGCCGCGCTACACGGGTCTCACCATAACCGGCCTGCGGTTCGGCCCGTCGCCCGAGTGGATGCAAAACTGGCTGCGTACCATCGGACTCAATCCGCATAACAACCTGGTGGATATCACCAACTTCATACTCCACGAACTGGGGCAGCCGCTCCACGCTTTCGACGCGGCTAAGATCGCGGGCGGAAAGATCGTCGTGAGGACATGCCCCGAGGGGACTAAATTCACGACTCTCGACGGCGTGGAGCACAAGCTGTCGGCCGAAGACCTGATGATCTGCGACGCCGAAAAGCCGATGTGCATCGCCGGGACGATGGGCGGCGAACACAGCGGAGTGAGCGAATCCACCACGTCGATCTTCCTCGAAGCCGCATATTTCAATCCCGTGTGGGTGCGCAAGACCGCCAAACGCCACGGCATCAACAGCGATTCGTCGTTCCGTTTCGAGCGCGGCATCGACCCCGACATGACCGTCCACGCGCTGAAACGCGCCGCTATGCTCTACAAGGAGCTGGCGGGGGGTGAAATTTCGTCGGAGGTTGTCGATATCTATCCGGTGAAGATGGAGCCGTTCCGCTTCGAATTCTCGTTCAGCCGCGCCGCAAGGCTCATCGGCAAGGAGATACCGCGCGAAACGGTGATGCAGATACTTGCGGCGCTCGACGTGCGGGTCGAAAAAGAGAACGGCGATACCCTGCACGTTGCAGTTCCGGCTTACCGCGTAGACGTCCGGCGCGAGATCGACCTTGTGGAAGATATCCTTCGCATCTACGGCTACAACAACGTCGAGATACCGCAGCACGTCCACATGTCGCTGACCGCCGCGCCGAAACCCGACAAAGACCGCCTGCAGAACATCGCGTCGGACTTCCTCACGGGCAACGGATACACAGAGATAATGAGCAACTCGCTCACCCGCCTGTCGTATTACGAAGGGCTGGCGGCCTATCCCGCAAAAAGTTGCGTCCGGATACTCAATCCCCTAAGCGCCGACCTTAACGCGATGCGCCAGACGCTGCTGTTCAACGCTTTGGAAGCCGTGCAGCTCAATTCCAACAGGAAGAACGCCGACCTGAAACTGTACGAATTCGGCAACTGCTACTTCTACGACGAAGAGAAGCGCAGCGCGGAAAACCTGTTGGCGCCTTACAAGGAGATATACCGTCTCGGGATGACCGTCACGGGTCTCGACGTGCAGCAGTCGTGGAACGCGAAGGCTGAAAAAAGCACATTCTTCACCCTTGCCGGGATGGCCGACAAACTCGTCCGCCGTTTCGGGTTCGATATCTATAAAATGCAGGTGCAGCCTTTGGAGTCCGACCTTTTCAGCGATGCACTGTTGTATAAGTTGAACGGCAAGGAGCTGTTCCAGATAGGCGTCGTGGCTCCGAAACTGCTGGCGCAGTTCGACATAAAAACCCCGGTTTATTTCCTCGAAATGGACTTCATGCACCTTGTGAAAGCCACCGCGAAGAATGTCACGAAGGCCGTGGAACTGTCGAAATTCCCCATCGTGAAACGCGACCTGGCGCTGCTGGTGGACAGGGACGTCACTTTCCGCCGCCTGCGCGATATCGCGCTGCAGACCGAAAAGAAACTGCTCACGAGCGTCGGGCTGTTCGACGTCTACGAGGGCGACAAACTGCCCGAAGGCAAGAAGTCCTACGCGCTGAGTTTCACGCTCGAGGACAAGACGCAGACGCTAACCGACCAGATGATCGACCGCGTGATGAACAACCTGATAATCCAATTCGAAAAACAGACCGGAGCTACGATCCGGGCATAACATATTTAACCCAGATGCAAAAGATTTTAATACTCGATTTCGGTTCGCAGTACACGCAGCTCATCGCGCGTAAAGTGAGGGAACTGAACGTCTATTCCGAAATTTATCCCTACAACCAGATCCCCGACCTCGGCCAGTACTGCGGCGTGATACTGTCGGGCAGCCCCTCGTCGGTGAACGACAAGGATGCCCCGCAGGTCGATCTCGATGCTATCCGCAGCCGGCGTCCGGTGTTGGGAGTGTGCTACGGGGCGCAGTATATATCGCAGAGATGCGGAGGCGAGGTCCGCGGTGCGGGTTCGCGCGAATACGGCAGGGCGATGCTGACCGTCGGCGAGGCAGGAAACCAGCTGCTGAAAGGCCTTTCGACCGTGACACAGGTGTGGATGTCCCACGGAGACACTATTACTAGACTTCCAAAGGGCGGAAAAGTGATCGCAGGCACTGAGAGCGTCGAGATAGCGGCCTACCAGATCGGGGACGAAAAGGTGTGGGGCATACAGTTCCATCCCGAGGTGTACCACTCGACGGAAGGCAGTCAGTTGCTGAAAAACTTTGTCGTGAATATCTGCGGGTGCGTTCAGGACTGGACCCCGGCGTCGTTTGTCGAAGAGACCGTCGAGGGGCTGAAGGCGCAGTTGGGTGATGATAAGGTGGTGCTGGGGCTTTCGGGCGGCGTCGACTCGTCGGTTTCGGCGGTGCTGCTGCACAGGGCGATAGGGGCCAACCTCGTCTGTATTTTCGTCGACACGGGCCTGATGCGAAAGAACGAGTACGAGGATGTGATGGAGTCGTACAAGGGGATGGGTCTCAATGTTATAGGTGTCCGTGCAGGCGAAAAATTCCTGGGTGACCTGAAAGGGGTGACCGACCCCGAGAAGAAGCGCAAGATCATCGGCCGCGACTTTATCGAGGTTTTCGACGCCGAAGCGCAGAAACTCAAAGGTATCAAATGGCTGGCGCAGGGAACCATCTATCCCGACGTCATCGAGTCGCTGTCGGTGAACGGCCCTTCGGCCACCATCAAGTCGCACCACAACGTGGGCGGCCTTCCCGAAAAGATGAACCACAGGATAGTCGAACCGTTGCGCATGCTCTTCAAGGACGAAGTGCGCAAAGTGGGCCGCCAGATGGGCATGAGCGAACTGCTTCTGGGCCGCCATCCTTTCCCCGGACCGGGCCTCGGGATCCGCGTGCTGGGCGAGGTGACCGCCGAAAAAATAGCCATCCTGCAGGAGGCCGACAAAATTTTCATCGATCTGCTTCGCGAATGGGGTCTTTACGACAAGGTATGGCAGGCGGGCGTGATCCTGCTGCCGGTGCAAAGCGTCGGCGTGATGGGCGACGAACGCACTTATGAGAACGCCGTCGCACTGCGCGCCGTAAACTCGACCGACGCCATGACCGCCGACTGGGTACACCTGCCCTATGATTTCCTTGCGAAGGTATCCAACGAGATAATCAACCGCGTGAGGGGCATCAACCGCGTCACCTACGACATCAGCTCGAAACCGCCCGCAACCATCGAGTGGGAATAGCTATTTCAATTACGAATTTCAAATTACGAATTACGAATTGCAGATCATGAAGAAGATCATTATGTTTTTCGCCTGTATCGCGGCGGCAGCTACGCTCGATGCACAGGATATCGACCGTGACTGGGCCAACTACGGACGCTATGAAAAGGCTAATGCCGAACTCACGAAGGCTCCCGACGTGGTTTTTATGGGTAATTCCATTACGCAGGGGTGGGTCGAACAGCATCCGGCGTTCTTTACGGAGAACAATTACGCCGGAAGGGGTATCAGCGGACAGGTAACGGCCCAGATGCTGGCGCGTTTCCGCTCCGACGTTCTGGAACTCAAGCCGAAAGTGGTCGTGATCCTGGCCGGGACCAACGACATCGCCCGCAACAACGGCTATGTCTCCATGCAGAATATCGCCGGTAATATAGCTTCCATGGCCCAGCTTGCCCAGGCAAACGGCATCCAGGTCGTGATATGCTCGGTGCTTCCGGCATCGCATTACAGCTGGCGGCCCGAAATCACGGAAGTTCCGCAGAAGATAATGGAATTGAACGCGATGCTGGCGGAGTGGGCCTCGGCGAACGGATGCACCTGGGTCGATTACTTCGGCCAGATGGAGGACGGCAATGGCGGACTGCCGACGGAACTCTCCAAAGACGGAGTTCATCCTACCCCGGAAGGGTACGACGAGATGGAACGGATCATAACTCCTGTACTGAAAAAATTACTCGATTAATACGACTTTAAAAACAACGATCATGAAAAGAGTGCTGCTCCTCTCGTCCCTGTTCGCAATGATGCTGGCCGTATCGTGCGGCGGATCGAAAAATTCCGATCCGAAAAGCGTGGCCGACAAATTTGCTAAAGCGTTCTTTGTCGAGATGAATTTCGACATCGCGCGCGAGTATGTCTCTGCGGAACTGCTGGACGAGTTTCCCGAAGCCGGCAAAATGAACGAACTCGAAAAACATTTTGTCAAGATACTCACCGACCACGCCGTGGCCCACGGCTATAAGTTCGAATACGATGCTGAAAAGAGCGGCGTAGCCGAAAGTACCGCCGATATATGCTATAATCTGACCGCCAAGGGCAACCCCGACTGGAAAGGCACCGGCGAAGTCGAACTCCAGAAAGACGCCGACGGCAGGTGGGTCGTCACGGACTATGAATTCGACCATGACGACAGCGCGATCGACTTCGGGTTTTAAACCGGATCGTACAGAATTACAGGAACGGAGACCCCGCAAAGGTCTCCGTTTCGTTTTTTATGCATACCTTTATACAGGTACCAAAATATTCAATTATCCATATAGATGACACAACTTTATGACCATGAAGAAAATAAAGATTGCTTGTTTAATAATCAGTCTGTTATGGATAGGCCTGGGTACATTTATTCAACTTTCAGGTTATCCCGATTATAATTATTTGGGGTTTGACTATAATTCTTTTATTTATAATTTTTTATGGTGGATAACTTTCCCCTGTAACATCCCGTTATTCGCGCTGTTGTATGCTGACACATTGAATAATATCTGGATTTTTGTAATACTTATACAATCCGTTAATGTATTGATATGTTGGTGGATTATTTATAAGATATGTATCTATTTTCAGAAAGTAATCTGGCGGAATAATTGCAGTATAAAAGATAATGCATAATTATAATCTTTAAAAACGCAGAGCCATGACACTTATTCTGAACCTTGTTGCCGCGGCAACAATGATATTCGCCTCGCCGGAATGGGAGACGATCACAATATACTGGGAAGATATCGATCCCGAAGAGCAGGCCGAAATAGTACGGTCATCCTATGTGCCGGCCAATGTGCGGGAGTATTATTTCCGCACCGCAAAACCTTCCGACGACGAGGCGACTTTCGGCGTGTTGAAAACCGTGACTGAGATCACCCCGCCCTGGCAGAAAAGGGCGCTATACCTTCATATTTTCGTCAGGATAATGGATGCTTCCGACGGGGCTTTGAGCGAAGTTGTGGCCGGAGATTGCCTGAAGATATTAAAGTCCGACCCGGAGTATGTGATGTACTATCTTAACGAGAGGCCTAAGATCAGAAAGCAGTTCGCTTTTTATATTGCAGGCGAATATTATCATGATTCGAAACAATCTGCCGACGATTTCCGGAAATGGCTGAACGGCGCTCTTGCCGGGAATCCCGACCTGGGTGAGGTAATAGAGGAGTTCTGCGACGAGATAGATTTCGACCTCTTCCAGATAGGACACGATTAAGCCGGAACGCCGGCAGCGGTTTATTTAGCTGCAACAAGGCGGTTTGGTATTGTCCTTACCGCCAAACAGGTATTTGCGCAGGAGTTTCGCCGCGATCCAGATGACCACGGCCCCCACCACGAGCCACATCGCTATGAATTGCCAGTCCATTGCCTATACGATCAGGTTCCCTATGGTGTAGACCAGCCACGCGGCCAGCCATGCCACCAGCGTATTGTAAACCACCGATAAGACTGCCCATTTCGTCCCGCCGGCCTCTTTGCGTATTGCAGCAAGGGCGGCAAGGCAGGGAAAATACAACAGTGCGAAGACCATGAACGAGAGTGCCGCGACCGGTGTCCAGTCGGGTTTTCCCGTCACAGGGTCGGGCAGTTTCAGCCTTTCCGGAAGGCTTTCGGTCTCGGTCTCATAGTCGCTATCAGAGTATAGTACCCCTAACGTGCTGACCGTTATCTCTTTCGCGCCCACTCCCGCGACCAGCGCCACGCTCCCTTTCCATGGAATGCCAAGCGGCCTCATAACCGGTTCTACGAATTTACCGACGCGGCCCAGATACGACTGCTCTTTCTGCTGCGCGTGGGTCATCTCTTCCGTCCCGCGCGGATAGTAGCTCAGCACCCACACCACGATCGAGGCTGCGAGTATCACCCCCCCCATCTTGCGCAGGTACTGTTTCCCCTTGTCCCACATGTGCCGCAGCGTCGTGCGCATCGTCGGCAGGCGGTAGGGCGGAAGCTCCATCACGAACGGCGTGTCGTCCTTTTTGAACATCGTGCGGCGGAACAGTAGTGCCGTCAGTGCCGCCACGACTATCCCGGCCAGGTACATGCAGATCAGAACGAGGCTCGCCCGGTTGGGGAAGAACGTGCCGATCAACAATATATATATGGGAAGCCGCGCGCTGCACGAAACGAAAGGACTTATCAGAACGGTGATGATGCGGCTGCTGCGGCTCTCGATGGTACGCGCCGCCATGATGCCCGGAACGTTGCAGCCGAACCCCATGATGAGCGGGATGAACGATTTGCCGTGCAGCCCGATCTTGTGCATTACCTTGTCCATGATGAAGGCCGCCCGCGCCATGTAGCCCGAGTCCTCCATGCCCGAAATGCAGAGGAACAGTATCAGGATGTTGGGCAGAAAGACTATCACGCTGCCCACACCGCCGATCATCCCCTCGACCAGCAGGTCGCGGAAAGGCCCGGCCCCCATCATCCCGCCGATCCACAGCCCCAGCGCCTCGACCCCTTTTTCGATCCACTCCATGGGGTATTGGCCGATGCGGAAAGTCGCCTCGAACATCAGCCACATCAGCAGGAAAAATATAGGGAATCCCCACAGCTTGTGCGTCACCATGGCGTCTATGGCGTGCGTGAGGGCCATCTGCTCCCTCTTGCCGGGGGTGTAGGTCTCCTTCAGCGCGCCCGCGATGAAGCCGTATTTTTCGTTCGTGACAGCGGTCTCGATATCCTCGCCCAGCGCTTTTTCGACCCTGCGGGCCTCGCGGTCGCGCACCGGAAGCCACTCGGCGTAGTGCGGGCAGATCTCGAGCGCCCGTTCGACATCCCGGTCGCCCTCGAGGAACTTCAGGATGATGTAGCGGCGTGAGAACTGCTTCGGGAAGAGCCCGAAATCATCCTTCATCGCCTCTTTCAGGTTGTCTACCGCCTGTTCGATGGCCTGCCCGTGGTTGATGTGGATGTGGCGGGTTTTGGCGGAGCGGTGTTCGTAGACGTCGATGATCGTCGCGAGCAGTCTTTTCAACCCGCGGTTCTTTTTCGCCACGACCGGCACTATGGGTGTGCCCAACAGCGTTTCCAACTGGGCGAGATCGAGTTTGGCCCCGCTCTCCTCCAGCTCGTCGTACATATTGAGCGCGATCACCATGTCCTGGTCGATGTCGATCAGCTCGGTGGTCAGGTAGAGGTTGCGTTCGAGGTTCGACGCGGCCACAACGTTGAGTATCACATCCGGGATGTTCTCCGTGAGGTGGTGCCTGACGTAAAGTTCCTCGGGAGTGTAGGGCGAAAGCGCGTATGTCCCCGGCAGGTCGTAGATGACGAACTTATAATCTTTAAAATGAAATACCCCCTTCTTTGCGTCGACAGTCACCCCGCCGTAGTTGCCGACATGCTCGTGGCCGCCAGAAAGGGCGTTGTAGAGCGACGACTTGCCACTGTTGGGATTCCCAACGAGGGCTATGTTGATCTGTTTCTTGCGCTCGGTGATGAGCCTGTGCAGGGTGCGCTCCCCGGTTTCGGCGGTGGTCCCGTTGTTTTCGGGCGAGGCGGTCTCGCTCTCGGAGACGATCTCGATCATCGCGGCCTCGTTGCGGCGCAGCGACACCTCGTAACCCATCAGTTTGTATTTGATCGGGTCCTTGAGCGGGGCGTTGAGCAGCACTTCGACCCGCTGCCCGCGCACGAACCCCATCTCCATGATGCGGCGCCGGAACCCACCGTGTCCCAGTACCTTTATTATATAGCCGGATTGGCCTGTTTCCAGATCCGAAAGCCTCATGTGCGGGTCGAAATAATTTGTTACAGGGCACAAAGTTAGCCTTTTTTCATGCCATGGCATCACTATTTTTAGGTATTATGCTGCCAATAACCGATAATCGACGGTAAAAATGCGTTGATTGTTTTATCTGCCGCCTGTTGCATCGAAGGAACCGTGCGTGTAACACTCTGAAAGACGGTATGTTGATCGCAATATGTTGATTACAAATAGTTTACTTTCACCATTTATTGCGCGTCGACCCCGGTTTTTTGTTACCTGTTTTCCGGATTTGCGACAAAAAACCTATCGGGAATGCATTGGGAACGCGATTTTCGTAAAAAAAATCTATCATTTTGTACTGCAATAATTTGGAAAATACATTTTTTTGCGTCAACTTTGCACATAAGCTAAAGTCCAATTAACTTTAAATATTAACGATTATGAAAAACTTAGTACCGAAGATCAACGCTGAAATCGAAGAATTCCAGAAGAACGCAGCTCTCCAGCTCGAAAAAGGCAACAAGGCTGCCGGCACCCGCGCACGCAAAGCCGCTCTGGAACTTTCCAAGCTTCTGAAAGAATTCCGCAAGGTTTCTGTAGACGCAGCTAAGAAGTAAGCGGGAGATCTCGATTACTTAATATAAAGGCGCCCGGTAAGGGCGCCTTTGTTTATTTTCGTGAAAAAATGGGCATCTGCTGCGTTACGCTTGAAGTTGAAATCCTCACATACGTTAGGTATGCTCCGGTTTCAACTTCGTCGCAAGCCTTGCATATACCCATCTTTGACGAAAATCTGAATTATATTCAAACATTCTCTCGTTATTTTGCGAGCGTTAGCAAAGCAATCTATTCTTTTTCCCAGATTGCTTAGTCTGTTGTATCAACCTTCTCGCAATGACGTTACATAAAAAATGCGGAACTCCCGTCCCGCATTTTTCTATTTTAATTACGAGTTAAAATCGTAATTCGTAATTTTTAATTCGTAATTGTGACTACTCCTCTTCCTTCATGTTGTGGAAGACGTTCACCACGTCGTCGTCCTCTTCAAGTTTTTCGAGCAGCTTTTCCATCTGCTCGCGCTGTTCGGGACTGACGTCCTTCGTTTCAGTGGGTAGGCGCAGGAACTCCCCGCTTATGATCTCGTAGCCGTTGTCCTCTAGGTATTTCTGAATGTCGCCGTAGGATTCGAACGGGGCCTCGATGGTGATGCCGTCATCCTCGACTTCCATTTCGTCGGCGCCGAAGTCGATCAACTCCAGCTCCAGCTCTTCGGGATCGATGCCTTTCGTGTTGGCGAACTTGAACGTGCATTTGTGGTCGAACATAAACGACACGCTGCCGCTGGTGCCGAGCGATCCGCCCAGTTTGCTGAAATAGCTGCGTACGTTGGCGACGGTGCGGGTGTTGTTGTCCGTCGCAGTCTCTACCAGCACCGCGATGCCACCCGGACCATAACCTTCGAATATCACCTCCTTGTAGTCGGCGGTGTCTTTCGACGTTGCGCGCTTGATGGCCCTTTCTATGTTGTCCTTGGGCATATTTTCCGACTTGGCGGTCTGGATCAGCACGCGCAGGCGGGTGTTGCCGGCAGGATCGGGACCTCCGGCCTTGACGGCTATCTCTATCTCCTTGCCGAGTTTTGTGAATACGCGGGCCATGTTGCCCCACCTTTTGAGTTTTCGCGCTTTGCGGAATTCAAATGCCCTTCCCATATGAAAATTACGAATTACGAATTTCAAATTACGAGTCACAAATATAGTGCAAGCCGAGCGAAAACGCAAACAAGTTTGCGATTTTCCGAGGCGACGCCTATATTCTCGAAAGATTTATCTTTCGGGGAAATTACAAAAAAATATAACTTTGTCCATTCAAATCAGTGAAATTATGAAGGAAGAGATACAGAAGGCCGTCGAGGTGCTGAAAAAGGGCGGGATTATACTTTATCCGACCGACACGGTGTGGGGTGTGGGGTGCGATGCGGCCAACGAAGAGGCCGTGGAGCGGATCTATAAATTGAAACAGTCACAGGACAAGCATGCGATGACGGTCCTGGTCGCGACGATAGACGACGTCGGGCGTTACGTGCGCCGCGTTCCCGAGATCGCGTGGCAGCTTTTCGAGGTGGCCGACAAGCCCCTGACGCTCATCCTTCCGACCGGCTGCGGAGTCGCCCCCAACCTGATCCCCGAGACCGGGACCATAGGCATCCGCGTACCGCAGCACGATTTTTGCCATCAGTTGCTGCGCCGCCTGGGCCGTCCGCTGGTTTCTACCTCGGCGAATATTTCCGGCGAACCTACGCCTCTTACTTTCGGTGAGATCCCCGCCGAGATAGTGCAGGGTGTCGATATGGTGGTAGACCGCCGCTTCGAGGGGCGTCCGACGCGACGTCCGTCGTCGATAATAATGGTTGGCAGTGGCGGCGAAATAAGAATAATACGTGAATAGTTATGAGTAGAGTTATTATTACAGAGATACAGAAACGGTTCGCCGACATCGACGTCTTCGGGCATGTGAACAACATCCACCAGCAGGAGTATTTCGATCTGGGCAAGACCGATTACTACAACCAGGTGATCGGGTTCGATGTCCATTTCGACCGCGTGGCGCTGATGATAGTGGCGGTGAAGAACGATTTTCTGGGGCAGATACGCAACGACGACGATGTTTATGTCAAGACATGGGTCAAGGCGGTAGGCACAAAGAGCGTCACCATCGCCCAGCAGATTGTCTGCCGCCTTGCCGACGGGACCGAAGAGGTCCGCACCGAAGGCGAGACCGTCCTTGTGACTTTCGACCGCAAGGAACAGCGCACCGTCGAAGTCCCGCAGCCCTGGCGCGCGAGAATCAATTACGAATTATAAATTACGAATTGCGGTTGCTGATTTTTGCAAGGTATCCCTTGTGTTTTATCGATTAGTAATTCCCGTGGAATCCCTGTGCTTTCAGGGGGATGTCGCTGCCGTCGGGGGTGACCAGAGCCGCGCCGGTGCCTTCGGGCGTGATGTGACCGATTATCTCGATGCCGAGCCCCAGTTGCGTCACTTTTTCCTGCATCCCGAGCGGCACCGTGAAGAGCAGTTCGTGGTCGTCGCCGCCGTTCAGCGCCGCAACAACCGGGTCGATATGCAGTTCTGCCGCAAGTGCGTAGGTCTCTCTCGCGATCGGCAGGCGGTCGAGGTATATCCGCGCGCCGCACTTCGACGAGCGGCAGATCTGCAGCAGGTCGGAGGCGAGCCCGTCCGAAATATCTATCATCGAAGTCGGAACTATTTTTTCTTCTGCCAGCGCGGCGACCACGTCTTTGCGGGCCCGCGGTTTCAACTGGCGTTCAAGAAGATACTCGTAGCCTTCGAACCGAGGCTGCGGATTTTCGACGTCGGCGAGGGCACGTTTTTCGCGGTCCAGCAGGTGCAGGCCCAGATAGGCCGTCCCCAGGTCGCGCGTGATGCATATAAGGTCGTTGGGTTGCGCCCCGCTGCGATAGGCGATCCGCTCCTTTGCGACCGAACCCACGGTGCTCACGTTTATCGCAAAACCGGTCACGGAAGCTGTCGTGTCGCCGCCGACAATGTCCACACCTAATTCTTCGCACGCCTTGCGCGCGCCGGCGTAAAATTCGTCCAGATCTTCCACGGAAATCTTTGCGGAGACGCCGAGTGAAAGCGTCAGCTGCGACGGCACTCCGTTCATCGCCAGAATATCGCTGCATCCCACTGTCACCGTCTTGTAACCCAGGTGTTTGAACGGAAAATAGGTCAGGTCGAAGTCGATCCCTTCGAGCAGCATATCGGATGTCAACAGCGTGTATTCCTTTGCGCCTTTCGGGGCGATAACAGCCGCATCGTCGCCTGCGCCCATAACGGTCGTGGGATTGATGGGTTCAATATCTTTTGTAAGCCTCTCTATAAGGCCGAATTCGCCGAATTCGACTATCTCAGTACGCTTTTTGTCATTCATTTCAAAATCAGGTTTGCCATGCAAAGATACGATCACAAAACGGAATACGGCGCTACCGCATTAAAAAACAGTCCAGAAAAGAGTACATGACTTCATTTGACTCCGCGGTGGGGGAGTGTGTCGGGCGGTTATGCATCGCGACCCTGTCCTCGAATCCCAGCAGTTCGTTCACAGCTATCGTGTGATTCAGGGGTATCCACCGCTCCGGCGGGTCGGAAGTTCCGCCCGAGACGAGGAACGGACGGGGCGCCATAAGCGCATGCAGTTCGTGCAGGTCGTAGCCTTCCTTTACAAGTTCCGGATAGAGGCCTCTGGCGGGGTTGTTATCGGTTAATAAGCCGCGTTCGCGCCAGGGCCGCGGGTGGTAGCCCAGGTAGTACGGTTCCCAATAATTGACATCGGCCTTCGTTTCGTCGAAAACGATCCCGGGGTCCGACCACACGGCGCAGGCAAACTTTTCATAGAGGCAGGATGCGAACATAGCCCATTTTCCGCCGAAAGAGTGCCCCATAATGCCGATCCGGGCGGAATCAACATCAGGAATCCGTGCAAGCGCCCCCCATGCATTGGCGGCCGCGCAGGCCAGCATCGACAGCGGCTGTACCGTCGCATGGTCGATATCGGGATAAAAAAGGGAATATGTTTGCTGTTCGGTGGCTTCGGAAGTGCCGAGAGAGAGGGTGACGTATCCCCGCATGGTCAGTTGGCGGGCGAAATCACGGTCGGGCTTATCTGTCAGGCCCACCGCTGTTTCCGGCTCGTAATATACTGTGATGACAGCCGGTTTTTTGCCTTTCCCGGCGGGAACGGAAAGGTATCCGGTCGTCAGTTCGCCTGGTGCCCACAGGAACCTGACAGTATATCTTGTAAAGCCGTCTGTAACGACGGAGTCGAGTATTTCTACGGGGTTGTCGCCGATCAGCGGAGGCCATTCACCCATCAGTTCCATCCATCTCTCCTTTATCTCTTGTCGGCGCTCCGGCCACTCCGCCGCCGTTCTTACCGTGTCGCCGTCGTAAAAGAGCAGGGGGCTTCTGTAAGAGCCCTTTTGGTCCCTGTATTCATCCGGAGTGGCGAAAATATGCCGGATACAGGCCTGTGGTTCATTCACATATCCGGCATGTCCGTCCGGCCGCGCTGCGGATGAAAACAGCGAAGCGCAGATAAAAAGTGGTATATGTGTAAAAAATTTCAAGGGTCTGCCATGTTAAAAACTGCCGTGAATTTACAGAGAATAAAAATAAATAGCTAATTTTACAGATTCCCAAACATAATCCATTATGACGAACATTGTAATTTTCGGCGCTCCGGGCGCGGGTAAAGGCACACAGGCGGGCAAACTAACACAGAAATATGATTTCAACCACATCTCCACCGGCGACGTTATCCGCCAGGAGATCAAGGATATGACGCATCTGGGACTGACAGTTCAGGAGGCGATCAGCCGCGGCGAACTGGCTCCCGACAAGGTGGTCATCGAGATCATCGAGCAGTATATGTTGACCCACCGCGAGAGCAACGGCAATATTTTCGACGGTTTTCCGCGCACCATCCCCCAGGCCGAGGCTTTCGACAGGATACTCGCCCGCCACGGACTGAAGATCGACGTGATGCTCGAACTGGCGGTTCCCGAGGAGGAACTTGTGCAGAGGATTCTGCTCCGCGGCCACGACAGCTGCCGCGCCGACGATATGCACGAAGAGATAATCCGCAACCGCATCGAGGTTTACAATGCCCACACGGCAGTCGTGGCGGAATACTACCGCGAACAGGGCAAGTACGTCGCAATAAACGGCAGCGCCTCGCAGGCCGATGTTTTCGCCGCCCTCTGCGCCGAGATCGACAAATTGCTTTGAGTCATGAGTTATGAGTCATGAGTCGAAGGTGCGGGCGAAAGCCCGCATTCTTTTTCATGGATTGCTTCGTCGACAAGCCTACTCGCAATGACGGTACACACAACATATATTCATATTTTTGAAAATTCGTAATTCGTAATTTGTAATTCGTAATTTTTTACGTACTTTTGTCCCGCTTTTTAGCACAAATAACATAATAAAACATTCATGAACAATTACGAAACCGTTTTCATTGCCACGCCGGTGCTGTCCGATGTACAGACCAAAGAGCTGCTTGGCAAATTCCAGGGTATCATTACCGAGAACGGGGGTCAGATCGTGAATACGGAGGACTGGGGTTTGAAAAAACTCGAATATCCGATTCAGAAAAAGACAACCGGGTTCTACTTCTTCATCGAGTTCACTGCCGAAGGCACCGTGATCGACACTCTTGAAACGCAGTTCCGCCGCGACGAGCGCGTGATCCGTTTCCTTACCTTCAAACAGGACAAGCACGCTGTCGAGTACTCGGCACGCCGCCGCGCCAAACTCGCAGGCAAAAAGAACGAAGCTCCCGCGCCTGCCGCCGAAGCTGAAGAAACCACTAAAACGACGGAGGAATAAGCCATGGCAGCACCGCAACAATCAGAAATACGCTATCTCAATCCGCTGTCGGTGGATGTGAAGAAAAAGAAGTATTGCCGTTTCAAAAAACTCGGCATCAAATACGTCGACTACAAGGACCCCGAATTCCTCAAGAAGTTCCTCAACGAGCAGGGCAAGATACTTCCCCGCCGCCTCACCGGCACTTCGCAGAAATTCCAGAAGAAAGTGGCCCAGGCCGTTAAACGCGCACGACACCTCGCCCTTCTGCCTTTCGTAACCGACATGATGAAATAAGAGGAGGAGAGAATTATGCAGATCATACTTATCAAAGACGTGGACAAACTGGGGTATGCCAACGACATCGTCGATGTGAAACCCGGTTACGCAAATAACTACCTCATTCCGCAGGGATACGCAAAGGCCGCTACCGCCACCGCGAAGAAGATCCTCGCCGAGAACATCAAGCAGCGCGCACACAAGGACGCTAAGATACAGGCAGATGCACAGGCTCTGGCCGACAAGATCGCAAACCTGCCGCTGACGTTCAAGATGAAGGCTTCGGAGGGTGGAAAGATCTTCGGTTCGGTCACTTCGCAGATGATCGCCGACGCCCTGGCCGCCAAAGGCGTGGAAGTCGACAAGAAGAACATCACGGTCGAAATCTTCAAGGTGCTTGGAACGTACCAGGCCGAGATCCGCCTCCACAAGCATGTGAAGGGCGCGATCAACTTCACCGTCGAGCCGGAAGGGACACTCGTAGCTGAGGAGAAGGACGAGAACGCTCCCGCAAAGAAGGAGAAAAAAGTGAAGGAAGCGGTTGCTGAAGAGGCTGCTGTTGAAGCTCCCGCAGAAGAGGCTGCAAAAGAGGAATAAACATACCATATCATATTGAAACAACGCCCGACAGAGATGCCGGGCGTTGTTTTTTTTGAGTACTTGCCGTCTACTGGAACAATCCGTCGAGTGCGGTTGCGCGGGTGTTGGTGAGGGTCCTCACACGCTCTATTTCTAGTTCGTAATTCGCGGCGGGAGCTTTAGAGCCCCAGATCATGCGGGCATTTGGGTCCCAGAAAGGCCATCTTGTGAAGTTGGCTTTGACCGATTTGGACATCGCCTGCGGTTTCTCGTCAAGGACCTTCATCGCAGCCGCCAGCAGCTCGTTCCTCTTCGACGCCCACCGGGCCTTCACTGTAGCCCTGAAACTTTCGTCTTCCCAGAGCCTCTGGTACCAGTCCTTTCCGTTGCCGCGGCCGGGCATTCCGAACCCGACGTTTATCATCAGGTTGTATGTCGGATTCGAATTGTCTATGCGGTTTTCGTTGTCCCAGCCCTTATCGAAGTCCCATCCGGGGCCGAAAAAGAGCTTGTCGACACCGCGCCTTTTATAGCAGTAGGTGCTGGTGAAGCCGTCGGCATCCGCCGCAAATTCCTTCATGATAACGAAATCGGCGAGGGTCTTTTCATCGAGATATTTGCGCCAGCCGTTGGTTTTGTCCTTGAAATTGCTGCCGTATAAGACCGCTTCCATATCGTTCACGAACTTCGCGATGTATGCGTACTGGTCTGGATGGAAGTCGTCGTCTTCAGGATATTTGCGGTTGATCTGGATACCGTGCGACGAGTTGAAGCGGTCGGGGCCGGTATTGGCATGGACGTCGGTTTCGAGGATGTATCCGCCGGTGATGAGGTCGGGATCGTTGCCGTCGGCCTTTGTCAGTTTTTCGACCGCGATGCGCCCGGGGTCCCTCTGCATGTGGTCGCTCATCTGGTAAACGCCGATGTAGTCGTCGTTCATGTAGACGTTCACGAACTGCGAGCAGGGGGTGAACAGTATTGCCTTTGGATCGTGCCAGCCTTCGGCCGCGTTGAACAGCACGCGCGAGAATGCGAAGGCCATCTCATTGCGCATGAACGATTTATCCGAGTCGTTGGCGATGATCACCCAGTTTTTATCGTTGGCGTGGTTAAGGCCGAGCGGGCTGAACTTCTCGGGGAATTTCAGCCTGTACGGTCTTTTGTCGGCGTCGCCCCATGTCGAGTTGCCGCGTCCGCGCACCTCGATCTGTCCTTTCGATGAATTCCACCACCCGGACGAGGTTTTTGCGCTGTACATATCGAGCCACGTGTTCACGTAGACCTCCTTGCTGTCTATCACCTTGTCGGGTTCCAGACGCAGCACGGCCAGCTCGGTATTGATCTGCGGGCAGATCAGCCTGATTGTGTATGTCTTCGTGCGGCCGTTCTCGGCGACTACTATTAGGGAGACGTCTTCGGCGAACGAGATCTTTGTGCGTGTGGACACGACTTCTACGCCCTTCACCACCACCTTCTCGCCCGTATGCTCGAAACTCGGTATCAGCATTTCGGGGTCTGTGTTATCTATCCACTTTATGTAGGTGCCGGTCGCCATTCTCGTGGTGGCGTTGAGGGTGAAGACGATGTCGGAAGAGAGTCCGTTGCGCGTTTTTTCGATGCGGATGGATTTCAGGTCGCAGGTGGCGCTTTTCTCTTTGTCGCCCGGCTCTTCGCCTCCGGGGTCTTCTGTCCCCGGATCTTCGGGCGTTACGGGTTCGGGGTCTCCGCAGCCGTACATGGTCAGCATGGCCGCCATCAGCAGGGTGGGGAGCAGCAGGGATATATTTCGGATGTTTTTCATCGGTAAGCGGTGGTCGGTTTTGTGCAGTTAAAAGTATTGTAATAAAACGATAATGGCGCGCCTCATCGTATATTAGTCACGATTCAGCACCATTTTTGTACAAATACAGACTGCGGGATGCAGAAATTGGTTACATTTGCCGGAGTAATAACCGCTTCGCAATCGGTTCGGCGACGGAAACGGGCGTTTCGGCGGTCTGGAATTCCGCCTGGCCGACGAGGGATGAATGGATATCGGCGGGAATGCTTAAATTAGATTAAACAACCTCTAAAACATATTATTATGAAAAAGCTACTTACAATTTTAATTATCGCGGCATTCGCCTCGTCGTGCGAGGGGCCGATGGGACCGATGGGTCCGGAAGGAAAGATTAATAAGGTTTACAATCTCGACCTCGAAATCAAGGCGAACCAATGGAAAACCGGCACCGATATCATAGGGCCGCATTATTACGGCGACTTGACAATACCGGAACTGGACGAGTATATGATCTATGACGGCGACGGCCTGTATCAACTTACGTGGAGATATATGGAAGACGGTTTCGAGATCAGGCAGACGCTTGAAACCACGATATATCACAAAGATAGCGGCACCGGATACCAGTGGTCCGAAAATATTTCAGTACAGTTCTCGGTGGGCGAAGCCAGGGTGATCATCCGTTATTCCGACTTCGACATGAGCCGGACGCCGCCCGCGATGCAGTTTATGTTTGCCGGAATGTATTAGAGTAAAATCTTTTATGATATGGCCGCCCCTATCCGGGGCGGTTTTTTTATGCGGGATTCTGTTTTCTTAATGGAAAATAGTCTTATCTTTGCCTCTTGAACCGATGCCGCGGCGGACGATTGTTTGCAAAGCGGCGATAGGAAGTTGTTTCAAAAGATCAAAGGCAAGGCTTGCGAAGCCGCGAAAAACCGGAGTTTACTGGTCGTAAATGAGGATTTGAGCGGCGAGCGTAACGCAGCATTTGATTTTTTGGGGATGACTTCCAAGGGAATCCGGTGAGAATCCGGAACAATACCCGTTGCTGTGATGCACCCGAAAAAGGTGATAAGTCAGAAGACCGGTCGGTTCGAACATACGCCGTCTGTCGTTTTCGGGAGCTAGAACAGAAAGGGGCCGCAGTGAAATTCCACACTCACATGCGCGTTTTCTCATATGATGTTCCCGCCGGCGGCAGAAGGCCCGAAGCGGGAATACTTTATTTTATTAAACCTTGAAAGATTATGAGAAAATCAAAATTCACACTTCTGGCGGCGCTTGCGCTTTCTGCCGTTGCCTTCACATCCTGCGACAAGAACGAACCCGAAACTCCGGATTACGACCTTCACATCATCGGCTTCGAAGATGCAGCCCTTCCGGCTGACGGATATGAATTGAAAGATGACAGCGCCTACAGCGAAAAAGGCCTCGATTTTTCATACTCCTATTCCGAAGATTCCTATGAATGGGAGGGTGAAACCATATCCTATGTCTCCTGGGACGGATTCGCAGTGTCGGAATTGACCGACAAGACGACTCCCGGGAAAAAAAATGAGTTCAGTGTTTATAACACCGGCGGCGCGGGCGGCTCTTCTCAGTTCGCGGTTGTGTTCTATTCATCATGGAGCGGTCCTGCCGAATGCTCTTTTGCCGCCGGCGAGGAGCGCGAAATAGAGTATGCATATATTACGAATTCGACTTATGCCTACCTTGCGGTTAAGGATGGAAACGACGACTATGGGGCCGTAACGGCTTTCGCCGACGGCGACTGGTTTAAACTGACGATCACGGGATACGGTGCAAACGGAAACAAGACGTCGGCAATAGATTTTTACCTGGCGGATTACCGTAACGGGAAAAGTATCGTGATATCAGATTGGACAAAGGTGGTTTTGACCTCTCTCGGCAAAGTCAATAAAGTCACTTTTGAACTGTCGTCGACCGACAATTCGGAATATAATGGCGAAGAGTCAATGAATACGCCTTCGTATTTCTGCATCGACAATATCGCTTACAGGGAGTATGTGACGGAATAGGTTGCAACATTGACTATTTATATATAAATCGCTGTGGCCGTTGCCACTCACGAAAATCCCCGGCTCTTTTCAGGGTCGGGAATTTTACTTTATAACAGGAGCGGTGTCAGACCGTCATTGCGAGGACTTTGTCCGAAGCAATCCAGTCGCATTTCCTGGATTGCCACGCTGCGCTCGCAATGACGGGATAATTCCCCGCTATTTCAGCGCACGTTCGATATATTCCTTGTAGTCGCGCACGTCGCGGCGGTAGTCGTCGCTGTCGAACAGCGGCGACGAGATGATGAAGTCGGCCGACGAACGGTTGATGGCGGTCGGGACATTATATAATGAGGCCAGGCGGAGCAGAGCCTTGACGTCGACGTCATGCGGCTGGGCCTGCATCGGGTCCCAGAAGAATATCAGCGCGTCGATCTTCCCTTCGGCGATCATCGAACCCAGCTGCTGGTCGCCGCCCAGCGGGCCCGATTTCAGCATCGTTATCTCGAAAAAATTGTCCACGTCGCCTTCGCGACGTTCGAGCAGCGTCTTGGCGACCATCTTGCCGGTGGTCCCGGTGCAGACCAGATGGTGTTCGAGCAGTTTTTCCCAGTTCCACGACACCCAGTCGGCAAGGTCGCGCTTGAGATTGTCGTGGGCGACGAGCGCCAGCCTTTTTTTAGTTGTTTCCATCTTTCAAAAAATCTTTTTTACATCCTGCTGCGGGGTGCGTTTCACTCCGCGGTTATCATTTAACTTAAAATTCGCTGTAAAGTTAACGAAATAATGCGAGACCTGTTGTTACATTTCGTTTAATAAAAATACAACGGCCCTTGCTGAGTTGCCGGGATTAAGTCGCTCATTGGATGAGCTCCGTGATCCATGCGCTGCCGCGGGCCTCACTACAAAAGAGAAATAGAAAAATCCTACAACAGAAAGAATGCTAAGTCCCTGATAAAGGGACTTTTTTATTTCCGCATCCTACATTATCCTACAGTTACTGCAGGATTGAAGCCGTTTAAATACAGTGTTTTATACTGTCGTTTTTGGAATTTTGTGATTTCGATCGATGTCAAATGGAGTCGCTCTCCCGGGTGAAAACAATAAAAAAACACAATACAAGTAAAAAAAAAAAACCAAAAAAAAAACCAAAGAAATTA
>JAVBRO010000028.1:0-36290 GCA_031547885.1 Rikenellaceae bacterium | reverse complement strand
GCGATATAGGTCTTCACTAATACTTTTTACGGTTACTAAACGGTCATTCAATTTATGTAAAACAACAATATAACCGATTATCCCCGCAAAGCTAAATCCTTTTCAATCACCTAACAATACGCACTTTACCGAACGCTTACGGTGGAATGAAGATGGGGAGATAATATTGCCGGATCTATTTTAATATCAAAGACCCTTAAATCGGGAGCCTGTGTTTTCGTTAAGCATGGGCTTTTTGTTTATTTGCGGTCCATTATATTTAATTACCTGATCCATGAAACACAATTCCTGTCATATAATTATTCGGCGACATGTATTAATAAATCCGGCACGATACCCTCAGCTAAGATCTTAGGGAAAGTTCCATAGTGGGGAACTTTGGTTTTCCTAATGTTATTCTTAAATTTGTATGATTAAGTGAAACTATGACTATCGCCGAATTTTCAAGCTCAATATCTGCGTATGAAAAATCATTGGACCTGTCGAAAAGAAAGGCTAATGGAATATTTTATACTGATTTACCCCTGGCAAAGAAAATCGTTGATGAGCTTGGCATCCCTGAAAACGCCATAGTGCTTGACCCGTGTTGCGGTGTGGGTAGTTTTAACTATGCCGCGGCTCTTAGAGGGGTAAAGAAAGTGTATGGATCTGATATAGACGATGAAGCGATAGGTCTTTGTAGAAAAAATATCGCCAGCGGCACTTTTATAAAAGCTAATTCGATAGAATTAGACAGCATATATTATCTTTCTAAATTTTCGCTTCAGGATGGAGTCGATTATGTAATCGGAAATCCACCTTATGCCAAATGGAATCCTTCGAGCAGGACTTCGCCGGCTTTCGCAAGGAAAGTGTCTCTTTCTGGAAATAATCTGTTCGTTGCCGGTCTGATAAAGGCTTTTGAATATGTTAAGGAAGGCGGGATTGTTTCCTACATAATCCCTAAGAACTTTTTACATGTCTCTTCATACAGCTCTTTGAGAAAGGAGATGTTAAACAGTATGTCGATAATCTCGATTATAGATATCGGAGCATATTTTAAAAATGTAAGGGGAGAACAAATAATTCTGACCGTAAGGAAATCGACGCCTGACAATAATACTTTTGCTGTAAAAAAATTGTCGAATGATGATTTTGTTCAACTGACAGAAGTCAATCAGTCGTTCTTCGAGGATGAAATACTGTTATTCGACAGCGAAACGGATGTCGAAATATATAAGAAACTCAATAAATTCCCGAAACTGGATTCTGTTTGTACCGGTTATATCGGCCGCGGGCGCTCTGCAGCATCTACAGTAATCGCAGGGAAGGATATTAGAAAATTCGGATATAAGAATATCAATATTCCAACTAAAGGCAATCAGATTTTCATACAGAACATTTATAGCAGTGAATCCGGGATTATTGCAGCTTTCGGGGGCGACCTGGAAGCGGGCCAGACAGTTACGATATTGACCGACGGAGATGCCAGGATGTGCAGCTTTATTTTAGGTGTTTTGCATTCGAAGTTGTGTAACTTCTTTTTATACAGATATTGCTACAATTATTCGAAGCTCACGATGCATACGGATGCGAAATATCTTAATAAAATACCCTTGCCGGAAATCAATGAAAGCTTAATGTCTGATGTTCAGTCAATAGTATTGTCTCTTCAGGACGAGGATTATATGAGTAATAATTGGCTTGGATATTTAGCCCGTCTGGACTCTGCGATTCTTGATGCATACAAATTATCTGACGCGGAAAAGCTGTTTATCGAACGGGAGATGAATAAAATACAATCTAAAAAATGGTCGGACAATGGAGTCAGCTAAAACCAAAAAACGAGCGAATGATTTAAACGGTAAAGAGTGGTTGCAGAACTCATTCAGCATCTGGCGCGATTTAAGAAAATCCAAAGAGGAAAAATCATATAACCATCCGGCATCCTATCCTGTCGCTCTTTGTGAAAAGCTGATAAAGACATTTGCCAGATCGAATTGTAATGTGCTGGATCCTTTTAACGGCATCGGCTCTACAACAACTGCAGCGCATAATTTGAATTGTAATGCAACGGGAATCGATTTGTCCGCCGAATTTAGCGCTGTAGCGCGGGAGCGGGCCCGGGACGATGGAAATATCGATATCATAACGGGCGACAGCTTCCGGGTGTTGTCTGGTTTGCCGGAAGCGTCGTTCGATCTGTGCGTTACGTCCCCGCCGTATTGGGATATATTGAATATGAAGAGAAGTGCGGACCAGAAAGTTTCCGTCAATTATTCCGACGACGAAAAAGACCTGGGAAACCTCTCTGACTACGGTAAGTTTATTGACAAGTTAGGCGGACTGTTCACAGAAGTAAAAAGAGTGTTGAAGCCGGGGGCATATTGCATCGTCAATGTAATGGACATACGTAAAAAAAGCGAATTTTATCCTCTGCATAGTGATTTGTCTGCAAAGATGAGGGAGCTTGGGTACATATACGACGATCTTATAATCTGGGACAGGCAGATGGACTATAACAATATGAAAACGCTGGGATATCCGTATAAGTTCAGGATCAATAAGGTCCATGAGTATTTGCTGATTTTTATAAAACCGCAGTAACTATAATTTATAGAGACAAAGAGTATGAACAACGAAATGGCCTATTTGCTGGGGCTCATATCCGGCAACGGGGAAATTAGAAGAGGAGCCCATGAGACTACTGTGAGTATTGACATTCCTCACAAAAAATTACATACCGAGGACTATAATGATGTACAGGTGTATGTAAAAGCAAGTATTGCAGACATCAGGGGTATTCTGGAGCCTCTGATCGGGGCCGGCCTGAACTTTACCCAACAGAAAGGCCATTCGATTATTTCGTTCACGAAGTCCAATGAGGATTATCTGATGCGTGAAATTTTACGCTTTGTCGGTAATGCATCTTCACACGAGAACATACGGTTGAACCAGGATGTATTCAGATTCACCAGAGACCAGAAAATTTCATTTTTACGCGGATTTTCCGATGTAACCGGATATATACGCCGCAGCAACTCTTATATTTCGGGGAGACATATGCACAGGGTATATCTGGAAGTGCCCCACAACTGGGAGTTGGTTGTAGATATATCCAATTTGCTGAAAAGTATAGATATACCCGTCCAGAATATTGATTGGGCGCATCCAAACATGAGGGACGGGGCTCTTAAAAAGCATAATGAAGGTCATCCCAATTTTTGGAAAAAAGAACATCAGGTTAAAATATGGGCCAATGAATTCGAGCCTGTCGGATTTGCGGTCATTCATAAAAAGGAAGCCCTGCGCAAATTTGCGGATGAATTGAGAGCGGGTATTTTGGCAGCCGGCGGTAATCCTGATGAAATTACCCATAGATTTTACTGGGAAGGCGGTAACAGGCTTAAACGAAAACCCAATCATCCGGGAGAAAACGATCCCTTTATTCCTGCAATAATAAGAGGAAAACACTATAACTCCTGGAAAGAGATAGCCGGGGATCTGGGATATCACGAATAAAGCCGCTATGAGGGAATTTGATTTGTATGAGCCGATGAGATGCTGGCTTCAGCAATATTTAGAGGACAAATATCCGAAATGGGATGTTATCACTCTGGATGCCCATAACGAAAGGCTTGACCGTGTACTGAAAAGATATGATATCGTCTGTGACATCGCAATCGGCATCGATATTCAAATAGATGTCCTGGGTATTGCCGGAAAGGGAGATGCCTATAAACTGTTTTTTATCGAAGCGAAAAAGACCGCTCTTACATTAAGAGACCTGGGGCAGCTCTGGGCATATTGCAAACTTATCGACCCTGAAGAGGCCTTTCTGCTGACATCTGCGGATCTGGGAAGTCTCAATAAGATCCTGAATGTTTTTAAGCGGGAGGATCTGCTGGATTTCGGAGACGGTAAGCTAATCAAAAAAATGCAGATCGCGGTCTGGAATATGCGGACCAATAATCCTGATTTCGATACGATGATACCAAAGATGGGATAGCATAGTTTCGTACTCTGATTTATATTCCATGGGAAATAGCTCATCATAAACTTCGAGCGGGTCGCCCGGATTATTCATTATATATAATATTAGGATGCGCCTAGGCATTTTTTCAAAATAAATTTTGAAATTGCCCTCGGCTTTCACTATATTTAAGTAATACAGGATGCGCCTCGGATATGCTCAAATAAATTTGGCATATCGCTCGGCTTTCACTATATTTAAATAATATAGGATGCGTTTCGGACATGCTCAAATAAATTTGGCATGTCTCTCAACTTTCACTATATTTGCATCCGACCTCCCTCCCCGAAATAAACGCAACCTGCATCGAAAGTATGGGAAAATCCCGACTTAAAGGCTGGAAGAGAACACTTCTGGCCGTGTGTTTCGGCGTTGTGGGCGGTGTGCTCGTCACCGTTGCCCTCAATTATGCCTGGGTCAACAGCTCGAAAGACGAGGCCTGCATGGCATGCCACGTGCATCCCCATGCCGAAGACAGTTGGCGTCTTTCGACACATTATAATAATCCCAGCGGCACCAAAACCGCCTGTGTCGAGTGCCACCTGCCGCCCCCGGGCTCGATGAAATACTTCGGCGCAAAAGTCAAGACAGGGGGGAAGGACGTATGGTCCTACCTTTTCAAGAACAAGGAAAAAATAGACTGGGAATCGAAGAAGGAGCTCGAATACGCCCGCCGCATAGTCTATAACGAGTCGTGCGTCGAGTGCCACCACCAGCTTTTCCCCGAAGGCATCACCGACGACGGCGTGACAGCGCACCTCTACTATGAGGACAACGCCGAAAAACTCGGGCTCAACTGCATCGACTGCCACCTCGACGCCGGGCACTACAATCCGAACTATACCCATGCCCGCATGACCGGACTGCCTCAACAGCGTTCCACGGGCGAAATATTCGCCGAGGCTGCCGCGGTGGCATCGTTTGAAAACTTTACCGAAAAAATACCGGGAACCGGCGTTTCGTTCGAAATGAAGGCGGTCCCGGGCGGCACTTTCACCATGGGAAGCCCCGAGAAGGAGCCTTTCCGCGGCGACAACGAAGGACCGCAGAAAACGGTCGCGGTTTCGCGTTTCTTCATGGCCGAGACAGAGGTGACGTGGGATATGTACTGGGCGTTCTACGCCGAAACGATGTCCGAGGGACGTATCGCGCCGGAGGTCATTTTCGCACATAACTCCAATCCCGAAGTCGACGCTATCAGCGGACCGACCCCGCCGTTCGGGAATCCCGAACAGGGTTGGGGAGCCGGCCTGCGTCCTGCGATCACCATGACGCACTACGCCGCAGAGATATTCTGCCAGTGGCTTTCCAAAAAAACGGGCAAGACATACCGCCTGCCCACCGAAGCAGAGTGGGAGTACGCCGCAAGGGGCGGAACAGAAACTCCCTATTTCTTCGAGGGCAGCCCCAAGAAATATTCGTCGCATGGTTTCCTTCGCGGTATTTTCCGCGCCGATACAACGGTCATAAACACTTACGCCGTGTACGAACTGAACAGCCGCAACCGCACCCAGGAACCGGTGCGCGTGAAACCCAATCCGTTCGGACTGAAGAATATGCTCGGTAACGTTTGGGAGTACACTTCCGACTGGTACTCCGCCGACGCCTACGCCCAGATACCCGACGGGGTCGTCGATCCGCATGGACCTGCGTCCGGGACCGAGCGCGTCGTGAGAGGCGGAACATATGCCGACGACGCTTCGGGCATCCGTTCGGCGGTCCGGGCACCCACCCAGCACGACCGCTGGCTGCGCACCGACCCCCAGCAGCCCAAGAGCATCTGGTGGTACTCCGACATCAAAGCCATAGGTTTCCGCGTGGTGTGCGTTGTGCCGGACGATTTTTAGAAAGAGTATCGCTACCTTTTAAAAAAGGTAGCACCAAAAATTTTTAGAGAAACTGCGTTTCTCACTATTTTGCCGGTTGTGAAGTTATGAATATGGCGGTTGGTTATTCGGAATTTGCGGGTTGCACGGAGTGCAACATTATTTTGAAAATTCCGACTCTGAAAATAAATTTTCGAGATCGGATTTATCAAAATAATATGCCAGGCTTCGCCTGCCGCCATTTCCGAATAACAGGCAATCAGCAAACCCGTGGTCGAACATAGTAATCAACTCAAGCGTTACAAAACAAATCGCTGGCGGCGTTCCGCCAATCTTTTGGTTACTTTGGGAGTTGCCAAAGTAACGTCTGGGAAAATTAAGTAACTTAAAAACATACCGTTATGAAAAAAGAGAAAGAGATCAAAGAGAGTCGGAAAAGCGGGATGCCCCGCAGGGAGTTCCTGAAAGTAACCGCACTTGGGATAGCCGCGGCTGCGGCCGCGCCGTCGATACTTTCGTCGTGTGTCGGCGGAGAGGGCGGTTCGCGCAAGGGCGGGGCAGGTCCGCTCAAAAAGCCGGGCGAGTACTACATTCCCGCACTTCCCGACAAAGCTCCCGACGGCAAGCCGCTGAAAGCGGGGTTGGTGGGTTGCGGCGGACGCGGCACAGGGGCCGCGGCTGATTTTCTGAACGCGGCCAACGGTGTTACCATCACAGCTTTGGGCGACGTTTTCCCTGACCAACTGCAGGCTGCCCGCGACAGGCTCAAAAAGAACTTCGATATAACGATCGACGATGCGAACTGTTTCATCGGTTTCGATTCTTATAAAAAAGTGATAGATTCGGGTGTCGACGTGGTGCTGCTCGTCACTCCTCCGGGATTCCGTCCACTGCATTTCAAATATGCCGTCGAAAAGGGGGTGCATGCGTTCCTCGAAAAACCCGTCTCCGTAGATGCCGACGGCTACCGCTCGATAATGGCTACCGCCCGCCAGGCCGCAGCCAAGAACCTGAGTGTCGTCACCGGCACCCAGCGCCACCACCAGCGCTCATACGTCGAGTCGTTCAAGCAGATAATGAACGGCGCTATCGGCGAGATCCGCGGCGGCAACGTCTACTGGAACCAGGGCCAGCTGTGGTACAAGACCAAGCAGCAGGAGTGGACCGACATGGAGTGGATGATCCGCGACTGGGTGAACTGGACGTGGCTCAGCGGCGACGAGATCATCGAACAGCACGTCCACAACATCGACGTGTTCACATGGTTCTCGGGCCTGAAACCCGTTAAAGCGACCGGCTTCGGAAGCCGGCAGAGGCGCGTTACGGGCGACGGCTACGATAATTTCAGCATCGATTTCGAATTCGAGAACGGCATCCACCTGCACAGCATGTGCCGCCAGATCGACGGATGCTCCAACTATATCGGGGAAATTATCCAGGGTACGCGCGGAGTTTGGTACGGCGGCGGTGACAATCCTTATATCACCGACCTGAAGGGTAATGTGACCTGGAAATTCGACCGCGAAGGCACAGAGGCCCAGTACACGCAGAACAATCCCTATGTCCTCGAGCACGTCGACTGGATCAGCCATATCCGCAGCGGCCAGCCTCTCAACCAGGCCGAAGAGACCGCCGTATCCACCCTGGCCGGCATAATGGGTCGCGAGGCCGCTTACACCGGCAAGAGCTTTACGTGGGACGAAGCGAGCGCAATGATGCAGAACCTCATTCCCGAGGATCCGAAGCTCGAGAATATGGACATGAGCAAATACAAAGTACCCGTTCCGGGAACCGGGAAGTGATAAGTTTAAAGTGAATAGTGAAAAGTTTTTTAAATGATTTTTCATAACTTGCGGCATGTGACGCATCATGACTTTTCACTAAATAACCATTTCGATTATGAACAGGAAAGAATTTCTCAGGACCACCATACTGGGCGCTGCGGCTCTGGCTGCGGCTCCCGGACTCGCGAGCTGCATTCCGGCCGACGACAAAAAGAAAACCGCGAAGATCCCCGAACTGAAGCTCTCGTTCGGAGAAGGTACCGCCCCGGGCGAAACGCTTGCCGAAAAACTTGACTGGATGGAAGCCCACGGTGTAGTGGGTTTCGAACCGGGAGGCAGGGGGCTTGCAGGCCGCGTTACCGAGATACAGGACCTGCTAAAGGGACGCAATATAAAGGTCAGCGCCATCTGTGCGGGTTTCGACGGGTTCATCCTTGCGGAAGATCCGGCCGTCAAGGCGCTGTTCGACACCACGATGCGCGAGATCATCGCCGCTGCGGGTCAGTTAGGTTCGGTGGGCGTAATCATGGTTCCGGCTTTCAACGGCCAGAAACCGTGCCGTCCCCACACCATGGAGACACGCGATTTTCTCGTCGAGCAGCTTGCCGCGCTGGGCGAATACGCTCTGGAGCATGGTACCACCGTGATCCTCGAACCGCTCAACCGGCGCGAAGCGTTCTACCTGCGCCAGGTTGCCGACGCAGCCGCCATCTGCCGCGACACACAGTGCGCCGGGGTGCGCTGCATGGGCGATTTCTGGCACATGTCCGAGGAGACCAGCGACTACGGCGCGCTGTGGAGCGGCGACGACTACCTCAACCACATGCATATTGCCAGCCGCGGCCGCCGCATCATGCCGGGCGAGGACGGCGAACTGGATAACTACGTCGACGGCTTCCGCGCGTTGAAAGAGATGGACTACAAGGGTTACATCACTTTCGAGTGCGGCACCCAGGGCGACCGCAGCGTCACCGTCCCCGCGGCTCTCGACCTTCTCCGCGCACAGTGGGCAATGTAATAGGTCGGAACGCCGACGGCGGTTTAGCAGGAGCATCATTACGAAACGGATTGTTATGAAGTGAGGCGATCCGGACTGTCATTCCGAGCGAGGCCGGAACGGTCGCAACGGCGACGGCGGATTTAATTTGTCATCCCGAGCGAGCCGAAACCAAAATGGCCAGTGGGGTTGTCCGGCAACTTTCGGCGACGGCGGATCTACCTTATATAAGACCTGCTTCGGACTTTAAAATTATTTTGTAGATCCCTCGTCGTGCGATAGACCATTTTATTCCGCGTTTATGCCATCGGATCGCACTCGCTCGGGATGACAAATAATGTCGATGATAACGAAGCAATACAAAACAAGCCTGACAGTTCTCGGGGCGGTAGCCGCGGCGGGCCTTGTTTTGCAGTTCACGATCGGGGCTTTCAACATCCTTACGCTGGCCTTTCCGGTTAGTGTGGCAGTTGCCGCGCTTGTCGTTCTTGCGGTCGCGGGACTTGCGCTCTACCGCGAAAAAGCGGCTTTCAGGCTGCTGTCGGGCATACCTTTTTCGGTCGCGGCGATAGGAGCGCTGCTCGTCTGCTGCCTTGTGATGGGACTCGTCCCGCAGGGCGGACAGGGTCTGCTTAATGCGGTCACCTCGTTTTGGCCTTTCGTACTTATCTATCTCACTCTGCTGCTGTCTCTGGGCTGCGTCATCGCCCGCGCCCTGGCGGATTTCAGCCTCCGACGTTGGGCGTTTTACTGTAATCATATCGGTCTGTGGCTGGTTCTGACAGGTGCCGGGATCGGGCATGCAGACTACCGCGAACTGACGGTCGAGATCGCAGAGGGAGAAGAGGATCGTGTGCAAAAATTCGAATTTATGAATCTCCCTTTCCGCGTGCGGCTCGACGATTTTCGCATGGAAGAGTACCCTGTGAAATGGGGGGTGGTGGATATCCGCACCGGCAGATTCCAGCCCGAAAAGAGCCCCGTGTATTACGATACCGAACAGGATGCTTTTGCCAAAAACACCTCGCCAGGGACGCATGAACGGATAGCATCGACGCGCCCGGAACCAAAAAGTTTCGCTTCGGACGTGACCGTTACCCTGCCGGATGGAAAGACCGAGCATGCCGCGATAGAGGTCAACCATCCATATCGTCACGGAAGCTGGGCGATCTACCAGTCGGGCTACGATCAAGAGGTGGGGCCGGGATCGACTTATTCGATCTTCAAAGCCGTCCGCGACCCATGGCTGCCGGTGGTCTATGCAGGTATTCTGATGCTGGCGGCGGGCGCTCTTTCGATGCTTGTCACAAGACGAAAATCTATAACTCGTAATTCGTAATTGAACTGGAACAGTTTCATATGGTTTGCCGTGCCGTCGATAGCCTGCTGGCTTGCGGCGGGGATCGCCGTGTGGTTCCGCCGGAAGCAGCACATGGCCGAAGTGCTGATGCTTGCCGGGGTCGTTGTATCCGCGGTTTTCATCGCCGGAATGTGGCTCGGACAGGGCCGTCCGCCGCTCCGCACGATGGGCGAGACCAGGCTTTGGTATTCGTTCTTCCTTGCGGCGGTGGGTTACGCGGCGTACAGGCGGCACCGTTATCCATGGCTTCTGACCTTCGCGGCCGCGATGGCGGTCGTCTTCACGATGATAAACCTGCTGAAACCCAGCATCCACTACGCCGGACTGATGCCCGCCCTGCAGAGCGTGTGGTTCGTGCCGCACGTCGTGGTCTACATGCTGTCGTACGCGATGTTCGCTGCGGCGGCCATAGGGGCCTGCATCCAGTTGCGCAAACTGTCGTTGGGACAGCCCGATAAAGGGTTGTACGGCTTTACCGACAATATGGTTTACGCCGGTTTCGGACTGCTGACGCTCGGGATGCTGATGGGGGTGGTGTGGGCCAAGGAGGCCTGGGGGCACTACTGGACGTGGGACCCCAAGGAGACATGGGCCCTGGCCACGGCTTTGGCATATCTTATCTATATACACATGCGGCGGCAGAACCACGCCCCGAAATTCACCCTGTGGATGCTTCCGCTGGCATTCCTGCTTCTGATGATAACGTGGCTCGGCGTAAGCTACCTGCCGGCTGCACAGGGCAGTATCCACATCTACTGATCGGGCAAAAAAGATAATGACGCCAAGATCAATGCTTTGGCGTCATTACCCGGCAAAAAGAGGGGGATACGGGATTTCCTATTTTAAAGTCACTTTTATGATAGTGTCGACAGGATCGGGTGTCGCGGGAAGGTCGAAAGTGACTGTTCCGGTCTTGCGGTCGCGTTTCCATTTCATCTCGCCCTGAGCGTTCATCCATGCCGCAGACTTTACCTCGGGCAGATTCACGGCCAGAGTCGCGCCGTCGGGAGAGAGTATGTGGATATAGACCGTTTTGCCTTTCTGCGTGGTCGCTCCCCATGCTTCCGGCGCGACAGGACCGGCTGTGGTCCCATAGATGGTTTCGCCGTACTTTGCGGTCCACTCTCCCATTTCGGCGAGCTGTTTGACGCAGATCTCCTCTATTTCGCCCGTCGGCCTCGGACCGACGTTCAGCAGCAGGTTGGCTCCGTAGCCCGACGCCCTCACGAGCAGGTGGATCAGCTCGGGGGTAGTCTTGAACTTGTTGTCCTTGATGTTGTAGCCCCACGACGAGTTCATCGTCTCGCATGTTTCGAGCGGCATGCTCTTCTCCACTGTCTGGTTGGGGTTGAATCCGGTGGTGCTGTGGCCCGGAAGGTCTTTCTCGAAGGCCTGGAAATCCTCGCCCGGCAGGGCGGCCAGATGGTGGTTGTTGGCGATCATGCAGTCGGGCTGCAGGGTGTGGATCAGGCCGTATATCTCGTCGAAGTGCCAGTCCACGAAAGATTGTTCGTGCGAAGATTCTTTACTCTCCGGCGGCATCTGGTCCCATTCGCCGTCGAACCATATTATCGCTATATCACCGTAGTTTGTAAGCAGTTCGGTGAGCTGGGCCTTCATGAACGCGATATAGTCGTTCCAGTCGCCCTCGACCGTCCGTCCCGATCCCTTGCCGGTCTTGGCGGTCTTCCAGGCGTAGTCGTCGCGCGACCAGTCGGCCAGCGAATAATATAAGCCCAGTTTGATCCCCTGTTTGCGGCATTCGTCGGCGAGCTGCCGGACGATATCCTTGCCGTAAGGGGTGTTCATGATATTCCAGTCCGACTGTGCGGTGTCCCAATTGCTGAAACTGTCGTGGTGGCGCGAAGTGAAGGTGATGTACTTCATTCCGGCCGACTTCGCTGTTGCCACCCATGCCGCCGCGTCGAACAGCTGCGGATTGAAAATGTGCTGCAGTTTGTGGTAGTCCGGAACCTTCATGCTCTGGTTGTTCATGGCCCATTCGCCGTCGCACAGGGTACTGAACGCCCCGAAGTGGACGAACATTCCGAAACGGGCCTCTTCGAACCATGCGTGGGCGGGATTGGGCTGCTGCGCTTTTACGTTTGCCAACGCCAGGCAGACGGCAAACAGCAATGTGATTTTTTTCATGTCAGTAGTTTAAAATTGGGGGATAAGCAAGATAATAAATTTTTATCATTCCGGAATTATTTTTACGATAAATTAATTTATTTGCGTGTTGTATCGCTTCTGGAGGGCTGAACTCTCTTTTTATTTTCGTGCCGTTGGCCGGGAACGGAATTTATTCTTATCTTTGGAGTGTTCGTCCGGCAAGTCTACCCCCTCGTCTGATCCCCGGCGGCATAAATTTAACCTAAAAACTCTACGATCAGATGAAAAAAAACGTATTGATCGCGCTGGCCCTTCTCGTTGCCGGGACAGTTTCTGCGCAGAAGAATTTCACACTCAAATCCCCCGACGGCAAACTGCAGGTGCAGGTATCGGTCGCAGACATCGTCGAATATTCGGTGCTGCACGGCGGCGACGTGATGGTCGCTCCCTCGGCCCTTTCGATGACGCTGGACGGCGTCCGCTCGTTCGGGACCGACACGCGCCTCACGGGTTCGTCGACCCGCAGCGTGGACAATGTTTTCGAGACCCGCGTTTACAAGCGTTCGCAGGTGAGGGATAATTTCAACGAACTGACGCTCAAATTCAAGGATAATTACGAGATAATTTTCCGCGCCTACGACGACGGCGCGGCATACCGTTTCCATTACACGGGCAAGAAGCCCTTCATAGTGCAGGACGAACAGGCCGCGTTCGCTTTTCCGGCCGATGCCGGAGCGGTTTTCTCGTATGTCAGGGACGGCGGCAACGGCCAGATCGGCGACAAATTCGAGCGGCAGTTCCGCAACTCGTTCGAGGACCAGTGCGTTTATATAAAACTTTCCGAATGGAATGCCGACCGTCTGGCTTTCCTTCCCCTGGTGGTGGGCGGCCCGAACGGCAAGAAAGTCTGCATCGCCGAAGCCGAACTGTTGGACTATCCCGGAATGTACCTCTACAACGGCGACGCCTCGGGCACGCTGACTGGCGTTTGGGCCACATATCCCAAAAAAGTGGAGCAGGGCGGCCACAACAACCTTCAGATGATTGTTACCGAGCGCGAGAACTATATCGCCAAAGTGAACGGTCCGGCATATTTTCCTTGGAGGATCGTGATAGTGGCTGAAAACGATGCCGAACTCGTGGACAGCGACATGGTGTATAAGCTCTCGACTCCCCCGACCGGCGATTTCAGCTGGGTGAAACCCGGAAAGGTCGCGTGGGACTGGTGGAACACGTGGAACCTCTACGGCGTGGACTTCGTGAGCGGAGTTAACACCGAGACCTATAAATATTACGTGGATTTCGCGTCGGAACACGGGATCGAGTATGTGATACTCGACGAGGGGTGGGCCGTCAACAAGCAGGCCGACCTGATGCAGGTGGTTCCTGCGATAGACCTGCCCGGGATCGTGGAGTATGCCGCCGCACACAATGTGGGAATCATCCTGTGGGCGGGCTACTGGGCGTTCGACCGCGATATGGAGAATGTCTGCCGCCACTATTCCGACATGGGCGTGCGGGGTTTCAAGGTCGATTTCATGGACCGTGACGACCAGGTCATGGTGGACTTCCATCACCGCGCTGCGAAAATGGGTGCGAAATACGGCCTGTTGATGGACTTTCACGGCACTTACAAGCCGACGGGCCTGCAGAGGACCTATCCCAACGTGATAAATTTCGAAGGGGTGAACGGACTCGAGCAGATGAAGTGGTCGACAGACCTCGACCAGGTGACCTACGACGTTACCATCCCGTTTGTCCGCCAGGTTGCAGGGCCGATGGATTACACCCAGGGCGCGATGCGCAACGCAACGAAGGGCAACTTCCGCGCGGTATATTCCGAAGCCATGAGCCCGGGGACGCGCTGCCGCCAGCTGGCCGAATATGTGATCTTCGAATCGCCGCTCAACATGCTCTGCGACAGTCCGTCGAACTATATGAACGAGCCGGAATGCACGAAATTCATTGCGGAGATACCGACCGTGTGGGACGAGACCGTCGCCCTGAACGGCGAGATCGCGAAATACGTCTCGATCGCGCGCCGCAGCGGCGGTGAGTGGTATGTGGGTTCGATGACCGACTGGAGTGCCCGTGAGCTTGTGCTCGACCTTTCTTTCCTGGGCGAGGGTTCGTTCGCGGCCGAAGTCTACCGCGACGGGGTGAATGCCAACAAGGCCGCCCGCGACTACAAAAAGGAGACTATCGACATTCCCGCCGACCGCCGTTTGACCGTGAAAATGGCTCCGGGCGGAGGCTGGGCCGCGAGGATTTACAAAAAATAGGCAACTTCCAATAACATAAAAAGGGACACGGATTCGTGCCCTTTTTTGTATATTTGCATTTAACCCGCATACTGATGAAAGCACTGAGAATAATCTGGATGATCCTGGGAGTACTGTACCTGATTTCGGGTGTATACTGGATTGGGTATGTGGATGAAACATTTGGTTTTAGCTTTCCGACACCCATACTCCTGAAATCCATATTTCTTGCAGGCTTTTGCCTATACGCGGGATTAGGATTGTATAGGAGGCGGGAATGGTATAAATCGTTTGTGCTGTCGATGCCATTCAATATTCTTATTTTTGGAATAATATATTGGTTTTTCGGTTGGTGGTATTCTAAAATGGAAACGCCTTTCGTGAAAATTGATTACTTTTTGGATGCCGCCGCTCTCGTTATGTCTGTGATAACTATAAAGAAAATATCGTCAGAGGATTCTACAACGATAAGGAAGATGGTCGCCGGGAATCCAGTGTATATAATAATGAACACCTTTTGGTTTGGCCTATTTCTGGCTGTATTCGCAATAATGGTATAGAATGCTAGATATTAATGATTTGTAAAGAAGGAAGATGAGAAAAGTACGTTTCGGTGTCGTAGGCACCAATTATATCACGGACAGGGTTATGGATGCGGGGCGGATGGACCCGCGGTTTGAACTGACCGCAGTCTATTCGCGCACGGCCGAAAGGGCCGCCGAGTATGCCGCGCAGCACAATATTCCTCACACTTTCACTTCGCTGGAAGATATGGCGGCCAGCGATGTGATCGACGCCGTCTATATCGCTTCGCCGAACTCTCTGCACGCGCCGCAGTCCATCGTCTGCATGAACGGCGGCAAGCATGTGCTGTGTGAAAAGCCTCTGGCGTCGAACGCGCGTGAGGCCCGGGAAATGATCGAGGCGGCCCGGCGCAACGGCGTCGTGCTGATGGAGGCGATGAAGCCGACGCTGACCCCAAATTTTCTCAGGGTGATGGAGTACCTGCCGAAGATCGGGAAGGTGCGCAGCTATTTCGCCTCGTTCGGGAAATACTCGTCCCACTACGACGCTCTGAAGTCGGGCAAAACGCCAAATGCCTTCAAACCGGAACTTGCCAACGGGGCGCTGGTGGACATAGGCGTATATGCGATCTACCCGATGGCGGTGCTGTTCGGGCGTCCCGACAGGATCGGTGCGGCAGCGGTGAAACTCCCTTCGGGGGTCGACGGCCAGGGGTCGGTGAGCTACTCCTACGGCGAAATGACCGCCACGACGCTCTATTCGAAGATAGCCGACATTTCGCTGCCTTTCGAGATCGACGGTGAGGACGGGAGCATACGCGGCGACGCTATCAACCACATCGGCAAGGTGGAATTTCGTCCGAGAGGCGGCGAATGGAGCGACATCACCAACCCCGAACACTCGGGCCACGACTATTCGTATGAGATGACTGAATTCATGGACCTCGTGGAGAGCGGGCGCGGCGAGTCGTCCATCAACAGCCACGACACTTCGCTGGCCGTGATGGAGATCATGGACGAGGTGAGGCGTCAGGCGGGCGTAATTTATCCTGCGGATAAATAAATTACGAATTACGAATTAAAAATTACGAGACAGGCGGACTTGCAAGGGCCGCCTGCTTTGTTCTAATGGCCTATGGTAATCTGTTGGGATCAAATCCGGCCTCATTATAGAGTGGCCGCCCAGCTTCGTCGGGCTCCTCGAAATAGTCCGAGATCTCGTCGTCGAGCGGAGTGTCGTAATCTTCCATATTTTCCTGCCATTCGGTCTCGTCGTTGAGGCCGTGGGCGTACTCGTTGTTACCGGTCGACAGGACTCTCCTGCCGTCGCCGTAGCTGTCACGTGTCATAATCCTGGAGTTTTTATAAAGTTAATACTTATCTGTTAAATATAGTGAAAGTTGAGAGACATGCCAAATTTATTCAGGCATGTTCGAAACGCATCCTATATTCTTTAAATAAGCAAAAACGATACCAGGATATCAGGCATCAATACATCAGGCCTATCAGCAGGCGGCACACCATATCGCCGCCGGCCACGCCCGCCAGATATACCGTCCACAACTGCCAGCCCTTCAGGTTGCACGATACCCTGACCGCATTGAAAAGCCATACCAGCATCAGTGCGAGTATCGCCAGCATTACCAACGCGGCAACGATAAATGAAGGCGTCATAACGGTGGCCAGAAGCACGTCGAGTTGCAGGGAAGAGGTACCGACAACCGTCAGCAGCTTTTTCATACCCGGCAACAGGTATCCCAGATTCATTACGGCCAGCGGTATCTGAGCGAAGAGTACCGTGCCGAAGACGTCGATCATCCTGATCCTTGACTTTGAAAGCGCCGCACCGAGACCGTAGATGATCGCTGCCGGCACGAGCCATATTATAACATATTCGAGAAGATGCACCCACCAGACATTATTATCGGCGGCCCCGAAATGCAGCAGTCCGTGGGCGTGCCACCCGCTGAAAACAGACGATACGACCGATACCGCTATACCGGCCAAACCCCACAGCAGGGCTTTCACGCCGGCTGTCTTGCCGAAAGGCGAAATGAAATTTTTCCAACAGTCGTTCATAGCTATTCCTCCATGTTTTTAAGTTTATCGATTATTTCGTCCAGCAGGTTGCGCACCGTGGGGTAGCTGGCTTTCATCTGGCGGGCCATCTCCTTGAGGCTTCCGCTCGAGAGGATGAAGGCTTCGGCAAACTCCACCTCACGCGGCGAGAGCCTCATCAGACGCGGTATGTCGTAGTTTCCCGAAACCTCGGTGCCGCATCCGGGACAGTTCATTTTCGATATTCCGAGCCGCGTCTGGCAGCTGGGACATGAGAGTGGCATTTTCTTTTCCATAATAGTTATCTTTAGAAATGTTTCTGCAAATATAAATAAAATTAAATGCAAACTAAATAATATTCATAGAAAATTAATTATATTTTTTAAATGATGATTTTTTGCTCTTTTATGGCGAAATGATTTTTAACAAATAAGGATAAAATAACACACCGTCACAAAAAAAATTTGTAATTTGCGCGGCGCAAAATATTATAAAGATGAGTTACTATCCCAAGTTAAAGGATATCGTCCAGGCCAAAAAGACGCTGAACGAGATCCTCGCCACCACGCCGCTGATACATACGCTGAACCTGTCGGAACGCTACGGCGCCGAGGTCCTTTTGAAACGCGAGGACCTGCAGCAGGTGCGTTCATACAAGATACGCGGGGCCTACAACAAGATACGCAGCCTCTCGCCCGAAGAGCTGGCGAAGGGGGTCGTGTGCGCCAGCGCCGGGAACCATGCCCAGGGGGTCGCGTATTCGTGCGCCAGGCTAGGCATCCACGGCACGATCTACATGCCCGCGACCACCCCGAAGCAGAAGCGCAAGCAGGTGAAATTTTTCGGCCGCGACAACATCGACGTGGTGCTGACGGGCGACACTTTCGACGAGGCCTCGGCCGCAGCGGTCAAATTCGCTGCCGAGAGCGGTCGGCCGTTCATCCACCCGTTCGACGATCCGAAAGTTATCGAGGGGCAGGCTACCGTGGGATTGGAGATCGTCGAGGCGGCGCAGAACCCCATCGACTATATCTTCGTGCCGATAGGAGGCGGCGGACTTGCAGCGGGCATCGGCGCATATTTCAAGGAGGTCAGCCCGCACACGAAAGTAATCGGCGTGGAACCGTCGGGGGCGCAGAGCATGCGTGCTGCTGTCGAAAAAGGCGAACCCGTCGAGCTCGACTGCATCGACACCTTCGTGGACGGTGCGGCTGTGCGCAAGGCGGGCCGGGTCACCTCGGAGATATGCGCGAAAGTGCTCGACGACATTATATCCGTCCCCGAAGGCAAGGTCTGCACCACCATACTCGAACTCTACAACCTGAACGCCATAGTCGCCGAACCGGCCGGTGCGCTTTCGATCGCCGCGCTCGACCTCTATGCCGACAAAATAAAAGGGAAGACCGTCGTGGCCATAGTCAGCGGCAATAACAACGACATTTCGCGCACCGAGGAGATACGCGAGCGGAGTCTGCTCTACGAGGGGTTGAAACACTACTTTGTGATACGTTTCCCGCAGCGTTCGGGGGCCCTGCTCAATTTCGTGCAGGAAGTCCTCGGGCCCAACGACGATATCACCCACTTCGCCTACTCCAAGAAGACCAACCGCGAACAGGGACCCGCAATTGTGGGTATAGAGCTGCAGTTCAGGGAGGACCTCGACGGCCTGCTGCGCCGCATGGAGGAGAACGGCGTTATATATGACCATATTAACGATAATCCGGAGCTCTTCGACCTGTTGGTGTGATAAAACCGGTGCGAAAAACTTTGGGAATTCCAATATTTAGTCTTAAATTTGACGCATAACTTAAAAACTTTTAAAAATGTCGATGCTTGTAACAATGGGAGCCATAGGCCCCTGGCAGATAGTAATCATCGTACTTCTGTTCCTGCTGTTGTTCGGCGGCAAGAAAATTCCCGAAATGATGCGCGGCATGGGCCGCGGCGTGAAAGAGTTCAAGGACGCCGTCAACAAGGACTACACTGCTGAAGACGCCAAGGACGCCGCCGGAAAAAAGAAAATCGAAGAATAGCGGATTTCACAAAGGTTCGTTAAATGGCGAAAAAAAAGAAAGAGTCATCCGATGCCGAGATGACTTTTTTTGAGCACCTGGACGACCTGCGCCCCCATCTGGTGCGGGCTGTGCTTGCTTTTGTCGTTATCGCCATCGTTGCTTTCGCCTTCAAGGGCTTCATAATAGACACCCTGCTTTTCGGACCGCAGAGGCCCGATTTTCCCACGAACCGCTGGCTCTGCAACATGGGTTACTCGCTGGCCGATTTCGTCGCGTGGTGCGGAAGGCTGTTCGGCGCCGAGTGGACCATGGACCCCACGACGCTGTGCATCAATCAGGAGTCGTTCAATCTGATAAACAACAAACTGGTCGGGCAGTTCAACCTGCACATCAAGGTGGCGATGGCCACCGGCATCGTGCTGGGCATACCCTACATGCTGTGGGAGATATGGCAGTTCGTCAAACCCGCCCTGACCAGCAACGAGAGGAAAGGCACCCGGATGTTCGTGTTCTACGTCTCCCTCGGGTTTTTTACGGGCTTGCTCTTCGGTTATTACATCATAGTTCCTCTCTCGATACACTTTTTTATCAACTACGCGGCCAGCGAGAATATCCTGAACCTGATAGATATCGGCAGCTATTCTTCGCAGGTGGTTAGTATATCGCTTATTTCTGGGCTTATTTTCCAGCTGCCGCTGCTGGTATATTTCCTGACGCGCATCGGGCTGATCACCCCGGCGTTCCTGCGCAAATACCGCCGCCATGCCATCATAGTGCTTGCGGTGCTTGCGGCCATTATCACCCCGCCCGATCCATTCAGCCTGGTGCTGGTGATGCTGCCGCTGTACGGACTCTACGAATTTAGCATTTTCCTCTCGGTCCGCACCGAGAAGAAACACTACAAGGAGGAAACCACTGAGGAGATCGCGTCTGCGGAATGAAAGACGAAAGATGAAAAATGAAAGATTGAGGTGCGGCTGATGCCGCGTATATATAACAGTATCGCGAACCCGTAAGGTTCGCGATACTGATTTTACATCAGATGTTTTCTACACGCTGAACAGCATGTTCCTTCTTTCACCTTTCATTTTTCATCTTTCATAAGGTCATTTGGTTATAACCATATGACTTTATCCGAGTCATCCTTTTCGCCGTGGGGTTTCGGGGTGTCGGCGGGATAACCCAGCGCCACGAAACAGAGCGGTTTCCATTCGGCCGGGATCGGCAGGAATGTACGCAGGTAGTCGGCGGCGGTTTTTCCTTCAGGCTCTTCGCGCTTCTGAGGGCGCCCGTTGACATGCACCCAGCACGAACCGAGTCCGGCCTCTTCCGCCGCTAGCTGGAGTATCGTGGCCGAGATCGAGGCGTTGTCGACCCACAGGTCGACCGTCGTGTCGCCCATTATCAGCACCGCGCAGGGAACGTCTTTAAGAAAAGCCGACCCGAAGTCGCGCATTTCCGAAATTTTTTCCAACAGTTCCGGCTTGTCGACCACCATGAAGCGGGTCGAGCGGGTGTTCTTCGACGACGGCGCTGTCAGCGTAAGGGCGAGTATCTTTTCGAGCGTCTCGCGCGGAACGGCCCTGCCGTCGAATTTGCGCACGCTGCGGCGTTTTTTCAGTATTTCAGAGAGTGTCATAGCTATTTTTGTTTTCGTTTTACAGCCGTTAAAGATAGTGAAAATATACTATCTTTGCGTATTATGAATTGGAGGATAGGACACGGATACGACGTACACCGTCTGGCCGAAGGGTTGAACCTGAGGCTGGGGGGAGTCGATGTCCCGCACACGAAGGGCTGTGTTGCCCATTCCGACGGCGACGTGGTGATCCACGCCCTGTGCGACGCGCTTCTGGGTGCGGCCGCGCTGGGCGATATCGGCCTCTATTTCCCCGACACTTCCGATGAGTTCCGGGGCATCGACAGCACCGAACTTCTCCGCCGGACGGCCGCGCTGGTGCGCCGGGCGGGTTACGAGGTGGGGAATGCCGACTGCACGATAATTTTGCAGGCCCCGAAAGTCCGTCCCTATATCGACCTGATGCGCGAGGCTCTGGCCGTGGCGATGGGGGTGGATATCAGCGCCGTCTCCGTGAAGGCCACAACGACCGAAAAACTCGGTTTCACCGGGCGCGAAGAGGGCGTCGCCGCCGAAGCCGTTGTCCTTATATTTAAAATTGACAATTGAGAATTGACAATTGAAAATGATTTTGAGTGACGTCATTGCGAGGAATGAAATGACGAAGCAATCTATGTGTGTTGCCTGGATTGCTTCGTCGCTACGCTTCTCGCAATGACGGTGTGCTATAATCTTAACTTGGAAGTATGTTAAGGCATCTTTCCGTCGAAAATTACGCTTTGATAGAGAAGCTCGGGATGGATCTCGGGCCGGGGCTCAACACCGTGACGGGTGAGACGGGCGCCGGAAAATCCATCCTGTTGGGCGCGCTGGGGCTTCTTTTAGGAACGCGCGGCGAGTCGGGCGTGCAGAAAGACCCGTCGAAAAACTGCGTCGTCGAGGGCGTTTTTGAGCTCGACGGATGCGGGCTGGAACTTTTCTTCGCCGAAAACGATCTCGAATACGAGGCGACCACCACAATCCGCCGCATAATCTCCGCATCGGGCAAGAGCCGCGCATACGTCAACGACCTGCCGGTTCAGTTGAGCGTACTTCGCGATCTGGGCGAACGGCTCATAGACATACATTCCCAGCACGAGAATCTGCTGCTCAAGGATGACCGTTTCCGCATTGGTATTGTCGACGGCGCGGCGGGGCAGACCGCCCTTGTGAAGCGTTACGGTGAGGTCTACGCCGATTGGAAGGACATTCAGCGCCGGCTCGGCGACGCCCGCCAGAGGGCCGAAGACGCCCGCCGCGACGAGGAATACATCCGCCACCAGGCCGAGCAGCTTGCCGCCGTGAAACTGACCGCCGGGGAGCAGGAGGAACTCGAGGCCGAAGAGCGCGAACTGACCCACAGCGACGAGATACGCGAGGCGATGGGCCTCTGCGCCGGGGGGTTGGGCGCCGACGAAACGGGGATAGTTCCCCAACTCAAACATTTCTGCCAGTCCGTGGAAAAGATCGCGACGATGTATCCGCGCGGAGGGGAGTTTGCCGGGCGTCTTTCTTCGGTGTACCTCGACCTGCAGGACCTCGAACGCGAAATGGCCGCCGAGTACGACCGCATTGAGGGGAATCCCCAGAGGTTGGCTTTTGTCATCGAACGCCTCAACACCATATATTCATTGCAGCAGAAGCACCGCGCCTCGACCGTGGCCGAACTGCTGGAACTGCAGCGCGGATTCGAAGAGAGGCTCCGCGACATCGAACACGGCGGCGAAGAGATCGCCCGGCTCGAAGCCGAGACAGCCGCCCGCGAAACCGAGGCACTGGAACTTGCCGCGAAAATCTCGGGAAACCGCCGCAAGGCGGGCCCTGAAGTTGAAAAAAGCGTCGTCGGGATGCTGCAAAGGCTCGGGATACCGGAAGCGAAACTCATCGTGGAGATAACTCCTGCGGCCGATCTGCGGCCGAACGGCGGAGACGAGGTGAGGTTCCTTTTCACGGCAAACGGCTCGATGTCTCCGCGTCCGGTAGAGAAGATAGCGTCCGGCGGCGAGGTTTCGCGCGTGATGCTTGCGCTGAAGACACTTTCGGCGCGGACTGCAGGACAGCCGACAGTTATTTTCGACGAGATCGACGCAGGCGTTTCGGGCAAAGTGGCCGACGCGATGGGCGATATCATCGCTGAACTCGGGGGAGGCATCCAGGTGATGAATATCACCCACCTGCCGCAGATCGCCGCCAAGCCGGGCGAACATTTTCTTGTATATAAAGAGGGCGGGGCGACGCATATCAGCCGCCTGACGCCCGAAGAACGCGTCGTCGAGATAGCAAAGATGCTGAGCGGCAGCGTAGTTACGGAAGCAGCACTCCGCCAGGCCCGGGAACTGTTAAAAATTGAAAGTTGAAAATTGACAATTGAAAATGAAGGGCTGTATAACATCATTGTAAACCGACGCCGATCCTTTCTGGAATAGTTATTTCAGGCTCATTTTTTCCTTTTAGGCGGATAATTTGATATAAAACTCGAAAAAACAGAAAACTTTTTTGTTTTTTCGAGTTTTCTGTTTTACATTTGCCCCGTTGTTTAGTGAGAAAACTTTTAAAACGCTCAAAGTTTTCACAGCCAGACAGGAAAGTCAGAACGTAAAACACTGAAAACAAAGAATATAAAAAACAAATCTACGATGTCGCAAAAAGAACGGATAATCAGGGAGGCCGCCCAAATGTTCCTCGACCAGGGGATCAAGTCGGTGAGAATGGACGATATAGCCACGCAGCTCGGCGTGTCGAAACGCACCCTCTATGAGATGTTCGGGGATAAAAAGGAGCTTCTCGAGGAGTGCGTAAAGCATCATATGGGAGAGAAGCACAGGGCAATGGTAAATATGACATCCTCGGCGCAGAACGTTGTAGAGGAGATTATGGTCCTCATTTACAGCATGAAGCGCGACGACAAGGACGCGGTGCTTATAGGGAACCTTAAAAAGTTCTATCCCGAGATCTACCACAATCTCGAGGAAGAGGCCTACCGCCACAGCTACGAACAGCTGGACAGGCTGCTCGACAAGGGGATGGGAGAAGGGCTGTTCCTTCCCGACATGAACAAGACCCTGGCGCTGATGACGCTGGTCTATACCATGGGCGCGCTTTTCGAACGGAAATACTACATGCCCGGAATGGAGCACATTTCACAGCGCGCGGCGTTCGAGTATGTGCTCGTGAATTTTTTCCGCGGGCTGTCGACGCCCAGGGGGATAGAAGTAATAGACGAACTCGTACAAAAATATAAGGATAACAGAGGTCAATTAAATGAAAATGACTAAGAAGATGAAGAAAATGATTGTGAAGACGATGTTCACGGCGGCGCTGTTTGCTGTCGTGACTGTGGCGGAGGCGCAGGAGAGGGGGGCTCTTACTCTTGACCTCGACCAGGCGCTCGAACTGGCGCTCTCGGATAACCCGACTATTAAAGTGGCCGACATGGAGATCGCGCGTTTCGATTACGTGCGCCGCGAAGTGATCGGCAACCACCTGCCGCAGCTTTCGGCCGGCGGTCAGTACACCTACAGCGTTATAAAACAGGAGATGTCGAAAGGGCTTTCGTTCGGCGCCGACAACAGCATCGCCGGTACGCTCGACCTTACCATACCTCTTTTTGCCCCGGCGGTATACACTTCGCTGAACATGACCCGCACGCAGAAGGAACTGGCCGTAGAACAGGCGCGCGCGTCGCGTATCGACCTTGTGAACGCTGTCAAAAAATCGTTCTACCAGATACTGCTGCTCGAGAAATCATACGACGTGCTCCGTGAGAGCGAAACCACCATCGGCGAGACCGTTGCCAATACCCGCACCATGTTCGAGGCGGGGCTGGCTTCCGAGTACGACTATCTGACCGCCGAAGTACAGTTGAGCAACCTGCAGCCCAGCATACTGGCCACGAAGAACGGCATCGTGGTCAGCAAGCAGTTGTTGAAGATGTACCTGAGCATTCCCGAAGATGTCGGGATCGAAGTCACCGGTTCGCTCGACGAATACCGCGATGAGCTCTACGCACTTCCCGACCTGGCGGCCGACATCGACGACAACAGCGATATACGCCAGCTCGAGTACCAGCAGACGCTTTTGCGCCAGCAGATCAAGTTGACCAACACCGCACGCATGCCGGTGGTTGCCGCCTACGGTTCGTTCATAGTCAGCGGTAACGACATGGGAGCCATCGATTTCGGGTCGGCGATGAGCAGCCTGGCATCCGCCTATACCAATCCGGCCATCATGATCCAGAATGCGGGAGCGTTCTGGGGGCAGCCTGCAGTTCCCGAGAGCGTGCTGTGGAACGGCGCCACGCTTCCGGATTCGGGAGGTACGCCGGCGACCGGCAGCAAATGGTGGTGGCAGACGCCGTTCTCGGTTGGCCTGAATCTCTCGATCCCGATCTTCTCGGGGCTGAAGAACACCAATAAGGTGAAGCAGCTGCGCAACCAGGTGTCGCAGGTCGAACTGCAGAAAGAGTACCTGCGCGAGGCCAAAAAGCTCGAGGCGCGCACTTCGGTGAACAACCTGGTGACGGCGCGCGAGACCATGCTGGCGAACGAAAAGACGGTGGCGCAGGCCGACAAGGCGCACTCTATATCGCGTACCCGTTTCGATGCCGGTGCCGGCACGATGCTCGAGGTCAATATGGCCGAACTGAACGTCACGCAGGCGCGGTTGAACCATTCGCAGTCGATTTACGAATACCTGGCCGCCAAAGCCGACTATGACAAGGTGGTTGGGAAAGAAGAGTAACCTATGAAGACAATTAAAAAAACATACGAACTAAACATGAAAAAGAATCTGATTTTCACGCTCGGCGTGATGGCGGCGGCAACGCTGGTGATGACGGGCTGCGGAGCCGGGAAAAAGAAGGCCGCAGCGGATGAAGGGAATAAAGCGGTGGCTGTTAAGACGGCCGTCGCGGCGGGCGAGGTCATTCCGCAGAACGTGGAATTTACCGCCAATATCGAACCGTGGCAGAAGAACTATATCATTCCAGCCCTGCAGGGTGCGCGCATCAACCGCATCTTCGTTAAGGTGGGCGACCGTGTCCGCAAGGGACAGTTGCTGGTCGAAATGGACCCCACGCAGTACAACATGGCGAAGGTGCAGTACGAGACCGCAAAGTCGGACTACGAACGTGTGAAGAAGGTTTACGACGCCGGAGGTATTTCGGCCCAGACCCTCCAACAGGCCGAAGCGCAGTACCTCGTCTATAAGGAAACCGTCGACAACCTTGCAAAGCACGTCAATCTCTACTCGCCCATCGACGGTGTGGTGACCGACAAGCTAGAAGACGAAGGGAATATGTTCACCGCAAATCCCATCCTCGAGGTCATGCAGATGGACAAACTGAAGGTGCAGGTAAGCGTATCCGAACAGTACTTCGCCAATGTGAAGGTTGGAATGCCGGTGGCGGTTTCCGTGGATATCTATCCCGGCGAAACGTTCACGGGGAACGTCAGCCTGATCTACCCGGCGATCGATCCCGGCACCCGTACCTTTACGGTCGAGATCACCATTCCCAACGCGCACAATAAACTGCGTCCCGGGATGTTCGCGCGCTGCACGATCAATATGGGCGACAAGGACGGCATAATGATCCCCGACCTCGCCGTACAGAAACAGGTAGGCAGCAACGAACGCTACGTGTATGTGATAAAGAACGGTGCGGCCGAAAGGCGCACGGTCAATCCGGGCCGCCAGATCGGTGACAGGATAGATATACTCTCCGGCGTACAGGCGGGCGAGACGGTCGCCATAACTTCGTTCACGAAGCTCAGCGACGGGACCACAGTGGAAGAGACAAAATAAGTAGTGAGAGTAGTAGTGAAGGAATAAACAAGAGTTTAAATCATGAAATTATACGAAGTAGCGGTCAAAAAGCCGGTATCGACCATCATGATATTTGTCGCCGTGATGGTTCTGGGGATGTTCTCCCTCAAGAACCTCGCGATCGACATGTATCCCGAGATGGAGATCCCGATGGTGAGCGTCATCACCGTCTACCAGGGCGCCAACGCGACCGACATAGAAACCAATGTAACCCGTGTGCTGGAAGACAATCTCAACACGGTGAACAACCTGAAGGAGCTGACCTCGACGTCGAGGGACAACCTCTCCATGATCACTCTCGAACTCGAGTGGGGGTCCGACATAACCGAGGCGGCCAACGACGTCCGCGACGTGATAAGCCGCACCGTGAGCTATCTGCCCGAGGATGCCGACCAGCCGATAGTGTTCAAGTTCTCGTCTTCGATGATCCCCGTGATGTACATGTCGGTCACGGCCGACGAAAGCTACGCGGCGCTCAACAAGATACTCGACGAGAAGATGGTCAACGTGCTCAACCGTATCGAGGGTGTTGGTACGATATCCCTTGCGGGATCTCCGGTGCGCGAGGTGCAGGTCAATGTGGATCCCAATAAACTTGCGGCCTACAACCTGACGGTCGAGGGGCTTGCCGGTATCATCGCCGCCGAGAACGTCAACATTCCGGCCGGTACGATGGACATAGGCAGGCACACGTTCAATATCAAGGCCGACGGCGAATTCACTTCGAGCGACGACCTGCGCAAGGTGGTGGTATCGAATATGGGCGGCCGCACGGTCCTGCTGAGCGACGTCGCCACGATCAGGGACACGCTCGAAAAAGCCTCCATCGACGAACGCATCAACGGCGAACGCGGCGTGAGGGTTATCATCCAGAAGCAGTCGGGCGCCAACACTGTGGACATCGTCAACAAGGTGATGGCCCAGCTGCCCGCGATAAAGGCTTCGCTGCCGTCCGACGTCCAGGTCGATATCATCATGGACAACTCCGAGTCGATCCGCGACAGTATCTCGTCGCTGAGCGAGACCATCATGTTCGCGTTCATCTTCGTGATCCTGGTGGTGATGTTCTTCCTGGGGCGCTGGAGGGCCACCTTCATCATCTGCCTCACGATCCCGATCTCGCTTATCGCGGCGTTCATCTACATGTTCGTGACGGGCGACACCATAAACGTCATCTCGCTCTCGTCGCTCTCCATTGCGATCGGGATGGTGGTGGACGACGCCATCGTGGTGCTCGAGAACATCACGACGCACATAGAGCGCGGGTCTAAACCGCGCGAGGCAGCTATCTACGCGACCAATGAGGTCTGGCTGTCGGTAATCGCGACGTCGCTGGTGGTCATCGCCGTGTTCCTTCCGTTCACCATGCTGGGCGGTATGGCCGGCATCATGTTCAAATCGCTCGGATGGATCGTATCCATAGTGATTGCCGTGTCGACCATAGCCGCTATTACCATCACGCCCATGCTTTCGGCATACATGCTGAAGATAGACGGCGGCATACACACCTACAAAGGCATAGGCATCCTCTACAAGCCTATCGACAAATTCCTTGTGTGGCTCGACAACTTCTACGCGAAGGTTCTCGGCTGGGTGGTGCACAACCGCAAGAAAACCCTTATCGGCACGATGAGTATATTCGTCGTATCACTGATACTTCTGACGAGGGTTCCGATGGAATTCTTCCCGGCGCAGGACAACGCGATAATCGCCGCCACGGTCGAACTCGACCAGAATATCGGCGTCGAACAGACTGCCGGAATGGCGCGCCGGATCGAAGGGATCATCAGCGAAAAATATCCCGAAGTGTACCTTCTTTCGGCCAGCTCGGGCGAGAGCACCGACGCTTACGCCGCCATGTTCACATCGACGAGCGGTCCTCATGTGATAAACTTCATGATGCGTCTGCCGAAAAAATCGGAACGCGGCAGCGACCGCACCATTTTCGAGATATCCGATCTGTTCCGCGCGGATCTGGCGGCTATTCCCGAAGTGCGCCGCTTCGAGGTGAGTCCGGGCGGCAGCCGCTCGGGGATGAACTCGGGCAGTACGGTCGACGTCAAGGTGTTCGGCTACGACATGGATACCTCTAACCGGGTTGCGAAAGAGCTTCAGGCGAAGATGTCGGAACTCGAAGGGACGCGCGACGTGGTCCTTTCGCGCGACGACCTGCGTCCGGAGTACAACGTGGTGTTCGACCGTGACAAACTGTCATACTACGGCATATCGAGCTATACGGCCTCGATGTTCGTCCGCAACCGCATAAACGGCCTCGACGCGGCGAAATACCGCGAGGACGGCGACGAGTACGACATCGTCGTGCGCTACGACGAACCCCACCGCACCTCGTTCGAGGATGTCGAGAACATTACCCTGTACAGTGCGACTGGACAGCCCGTGAAGCTGCGCGAAGTGGCTACGATCCAGGAAGAGTTCGCATCGCCGACCATCGAGCGCGACAACCGCCAGAGGATCATTACAGTGAGGTCCACCGTGGGCGCCGGCTATGCCCTTGGCGACGTTGTGAAAGAGGTAAATGCCGTACTCAACTCCTATGATACCCCCGACGGGATCTATCTCGAAGTGGGCGGTTCGATGGAGGATATGCAGGATATGATGGGCGACCTGGGCACTCTGCTGATACTGGTGGTGCTGCTGGTCTATATCGTGATGGCGACGCAGTTCGAAAGCCTCAAGATGCCCTTCATCATCATGTTCACCATTCCGTTCGCATTCACCGGCGTGTTCCTTGCGCTGTGGCTGACGTCCACTCCGCTCTCGATGATCGCAATGATCGGGGCCATCATGCTGGTGGGTATCGTTACGAAGAACGGTATCGTGATGGTTGACTTCACCAACCTGTTGATCGAACGCGGCTACTCGGCCCTGGATGCCGTCGTGGCTTCTGGCAAGAGCCGTCTGCGTCCCGTGGTCATGACCTCGGTCACCACCATCCTGGGTATGTTCCCCATGGCTCTGGGCCTCGGCGACGGATCCGAACTGTGGCAGCCGATGGGTATCGCCATCATCGGCGGTCTGACATTCTCGACGCTTATGACGCTGTTTGTGATTCCGGTACTCTACGCTATGTTCCAGGTGAGGGCCGAGGAAAAACGCAACCGCCAGCTCGAGATCCGCAATCTCAAGCTCGAAAAGAAAATGCAGAAAGCTTTAAACAAATAGTCATGACTCATGACTCATGACTCAAAATCTATTTTGACTTATGAAAGCAGTATTCGTATCATATAACCAGGCCCACACCATTGAAGTCACCAACACGTTGGACATGCTCGGCATCCGCGGTTTTACGCGGTGGGCGCTGACCGAGGGACGCGGCACGGAGGGCGGCGAGCCCCACTACGGCAACCACACATGGCCCTCGATGAACTCGTCGCTCCTGATAATAATGGAAGACGAGAAGGTGCCCGAGCTGATGGCCTCGCTCAAAGTGATAGACGACGAGGCGAAGGAGCAGGGTATCCGCGCCTTCATCTGGGACGCCCAGGTCGGCATGTAATCCGGCCCGCAACACACGAAAAGATAACCGTCGAAACTTCGGCGGTTATCTTTTTTATTATATTTGTAAACAATCGCAAACTTCCCACCTGTGAAAAGGTTTCTTCTGCTCGTCATCTCTATGCTGTTCCTGCTGCTGGGTTCCTGCGCCCGCATGCTCAACAGGTCGTCGGTGCTTGTGCCGATAGAGACCCCGGGCGATGAGGTTGTCGCCGTGAACGGACGTATCATAAGTGATCCCGCGATTCAGGAGAAAAATCTTGCAAGCCGGTACCGTTCTCCCGGGCTGACCAGGGCGCTTGCCAGAAAACTGTATGAAGACGACAGGATGGTTTTCGCACAGGTTCCGCGGAGCAAAGAGCCCCTCGAAATTAAAATATCCGGCGGCGGAAGGGATACGACGGTGTTGTTGTCCCCGAAGTACGACGAAAACTACACGGCCAATTTTCTCACCCTCGGCATCGGTTACCTCGTGGATATCGGCACGCCGAAAAAATATGTCTACAAGAGTATCTTCTTTACGCCGCGGCACCGCATATACGAATGGGAAGGGTATGAATTGGCGGAACACAGGGCGATTGCAAAGATCGACGATCTCCGTGCTCCGAAAGGAGAGACCGTGGGAGTGTTGAGGATGTCCGGGGCAGCGAAAGTACGGAGAAGGACAGCGACACGCCAGACCATAAGGGAAAAACTCGACAATGCCGCCGGGAAGGGGAAATTCTATCTCACGGTCGGACTGCCTTATGTGAATTACATTGCTTTCACGCCCCCGTTGCTGGACCGCCGCGACCGGGAAGCGGGATTCTGGGGACTCAGCGCCGGGGCGGAGTATAATTATTCCGACCGTTTTTCCGTTGCGCTCGAAATAAATTATCTGCTGACATTTTTTCTACCCGTTCCTGCACCTGTCGACACGGAATACGGTCCCGAAGATGAATGGCTGTTTTTGAACCAGGGCAATATATCGCTGACGAACAATGTCAATTTCCGGAGATTCGCACTCGGTGCAGGATTGAATTTTTCGTACAACGACTGGCGCTACAACTACCAGTACGACGATGTGTTTTTCGAGGAGAATCCCGACTACGAGAATAATTTCGTTTCGAAATACGGCCTTTACCGCAATGTGAGGGACCGGTACTGGGCCGCCGGCCTGAACCTCAACGCCTATTTCAAAGCGGCCGCCTGTTTCCGCGTGGGCGTCGTGTACCGTCCGACGTTCATAAGGTTCGGCCGCGGCAATAAATACGAGAACAGCGTGAGCCTCGACCTCAAATTCCTTATAAATACCGGCAAACCATTAAGAAACCTGTGATATGATGAGACAGGCGCTTTTCATACTTTGCTCCGTTTTTATCTGCTCCTGCGCGCATGTCGTGCAGATGATGCCGTCCACGGTCGTTGCGATAGAGACGCCTGGCGGAGAGGAGGTTCTGGTCGACAACGAACCTGTTCCGGTCGAACGGCAGCGGCAGGTGTACGGCCAGGCGTTCGAAGGAGATTCCCTGTTCGACAAACTGGCCGCCGACCGGAAGTGGGCTTTTGTGAGCTTTGTCAACAGCCAGCCCGCCAGGATCGCCCTGGGCGGCAATATTCTGCCGATCGAATATAAAAACACCTATATTAATACAATGACCGGCCACGACGAGCCGCTGATACGGTTCTCGTTCAGTTCTCCGGACGAGATCATGGCCTGGGAGAATTACAGCGATCTCGAAAAGACATATGTGATCACCCGCCTGTCGGATATTAAACAACTCGCTCCGTCCGAACGGCGTTACTGGAACAAGAGCTACCGCCGCGAACAGCACGAATATAACCGGCAGTGGCTTTCTGCCGACCTGGCGGGGCGCCCTAAACAGCTCTATGTAACGGTAGGGATTCCTTTTTACAGCCGTTTCAACTATGTTCCGCCCATTGCCGGCCGCCGGGAAAGCCGCGGAACCATATTCGGCATCAATGCGGGCGCGGAATATTTCTATACCAAGGCCCTATCGGTCGCCGCGGGCTGCGAATATATTCCGTGGGTGATACTGCACACCGACGAGTACCAGCCCGAACCTCAGCGGCTTTCCCAAATCAATCTGTATCTGACTAACAATACCCATTTCTGGAGATTTTCGCTGGGGTACGGCTTGAATTTTTCAGCCGACAGGTGGCGCTATTTCTACAATCTCACCCCCGAGTTCGTCGAAAACAATTCTAAATATGAGGATTATGTTCCGGAATACCCGTTCGGCCGCGATGTCTCCCAACGTTACTGGACCGCCGGATTCAATTTCAACCTGAACTACAATATCGGTTCGGTCGTCCGCTTCGGGGTCGTTTACCGTCCTACTTTCTGGAGATTGAACACCCGCTATCCCGACGTGTATGAACATAGTTGGAGTTTCGAAGTGAAGTGGCTTATAAATACCCGGAAGCCGTTTCGCAACTGACTCCGAAAATAATTACGGGCGCGCTTCGTTATTCTCAAGAGAACCTTTAACTTTGCCTGCAAATTACACAAGAGATGGCGACACGAAAGCCTGCACCCAGAAAAAAAACCGCCGGGAAAAAATCCCGGGAAGGCGAACAGACACTATACGAACGGCTTTCCACACCAAAGGCAGTCCGCATCTTCTGGATCGTGGTGGCGTCGCCGTTCGCGCTGCTGCTCTTCCTGCTGCTGCTGACAGCCCTGGGCGTGTTCGGCAAACTCCCCACTTTCGAGGAGCTTGAAAATCCCAAAAGCAATATCGCTACCGAGATAATCTCCGAGGACGGCAAACTGATAGGGACCTACTTCGTCCAGAACCGCACCTACGTCAGCTATGAGGACCTCTCCACCGACCTTGTCGCGGCGTTGGTCTGTACCGAGGACGTGCGTTTCTACGGCCACTCCGGCATCGACTTCGTCTCCCTGGGACGTGTGGGTTTCCGGTCCCTGCTCATGTGGGACCGCAAACAGGGCGGCGGCAGCACCATCACCCAGCAGTTGGCCAAAAACCTTTTCCGGACACGCGAACAGGCGGAAGGCAGCCGTAAGAGTCCGGTCGTCATCGCCAAACTGAAAGAGTGGATAACGGCCGTAAGGCTCGAATACAATTACACCAAGGACGAGATCATCGCGATGTACCTCAACATAGTCGAATACGGCAGCAATGCCTACGGGATAAAGTCGGCGGCCCACACGTTTTTCGACAAAACCCCCGCGGAACTCAACGTCGAGGAGTCGGCGCTGCTGGTCGGCGTGGTGAACGCCCCGACGGCGTACAGCCCGGTAAAAAATTACGACCGCGCTGTGGCCAGGCGCAACACCGTTATGAACCGTATGAAAAAAGAGGGTTACATAACCGGAGCGCAGTACGATTCGCTGTCGAAACTGCCCATCGAGTTGAACTACCATCCGGTGTCGCACAACGAAGGGACGGGAACCTATTTCCGCGAGATGCTGCGCCTTGTGATGCAGGCCGAAAAACCCACCCGGAAGCAATACCAGAACGATTACGACTACCAGTACGAACTCCACCGCTGGGAGACCAACCCCATATACGGCTGGTGCCTCAAGAACACCAAGGCCGACGGAACCCCGTACAACATCTACCGCGACGGGCTGAAGATTTACACTACCATCAACTCGTCGATGCAGCGCTATGCCGAGGAGGCCGTGCAGGAGAGGATGAAGAACGAGGTGCAGCCCTATATGGACGCCCAGTTCAAGCGAACAGGTGTGGTTTTCAAGGATCAGACCAAAGAACAGATAAACACCATCATAGGCAATGCGATGCGCTACTCCGACCGTTACCGCGAAATGGAAAAGGCCGGAGCGTCGAAGGCTCAGATCGAGGCGGCGTTCGACACACCCGTCAAGATGAAGATATTCACTTTCGGCGGAGAGAGGGACTCGGTCATGACACCGCGCGACTCGATCCTCCACCATAAGAAGATAATGAGGGCGTCGTTCATCGCCGTCGAACCGCAGACCGGCCACGTGAAGGCCTACGTCGGCGGCCCGAACTTCAAATATTTCAAATACGACAACGCCAAGCAAGGGAAGCGCCAGTGCGGTTCGACCATAAAGCCGTTCGTCTACACCTTCGCTTTCGACCACCTGGGTCTCGATCCGTGCACCCCCGTGCCCAACCTTCCGGTGACTATCGAAACCTACTCCAAGCCGTGGTCGCCCAAGGAGGCGAGCCGCGTCGAGCAGTTAGGCGAGCTGCATCCTCTGAAATGGGGTTTGGCGCACAGCCGCAACAACTACACGGCGTGGATCATGAAGCAGGCCAAATCACCTGAAGCAGTGGCCGATTTCCTGCACAACATGGGTATCCGCAGCTATATCGACCCGGTTCACGCCCTCGCGCTGGGCACGATGGACGTGTCGCTGTTCGAACTGGTGGGGGCCTATACGACTTTCGCCAACAAGGGGGTCAACACCGAGCCGATATTCGTGACGCGCATCGAGGACCGCCAGGGCAACCTGATCGCCTCGTTCCTGCCCGAAACGCGCGACGCCATCAGCGAGCAGACCGCCTACACCACGCTGCAGGTGCTGCAGGAGGTGGTCAATAGCGGTACCGGCTACAAACTGCGCGGTACATACGGATTCACCGGACAGATCGGAGGCAAAACTGGTACGACGGATGATAACCGCGACGCGTGGTTCATGGGCGTAACCCCGAAGCTGGTCGGAGGAGCCTGGGTAGGCGGCGAGGATCAGAGCGTGCATCCATGGACGAGAGGCGAAGGCTCGGTGATCGCGCTGCCCATTTACGGCGAGTTTATGAAGCGGGTCTATGCCGATCCTAAATTGGGTGTTCGTCCGGGCGATACGTTCGACGTGCCTCCCGGAGCGGTTATTTACAACTGCGGCGACTTCAAGGATCTGCCGCCCGCCGTCGACTCTGTTAAATCCGACGAATTTTTCGATTAATTTGATAAATAATTTATCAAATTGTTAAAATTAGAAAAATCATTCTACTTTTGCATCACAACCGTCAGATTGTGGATGAATCCCACTTTTCAAAAATCGTGAGCGCAGGCGCCGACTAAAATGGGATTCAACCATGTGCGATAGCTCCGCGTTAGCTCAAGGTTGTACCATTTTAGGCAAGCCGGAGTAGATTTTTGGAACGTGGGCCAGTTTTTGCTACTTTTTGCTGGTCAAAAAGTAGTTAAAGAAAAGAACCTTAAAAAAAATTTAAATAAAATATGAAAGCAGCCATTGTAGGTGCGAGCGGAGCGGTGGGACAGGAATTCCTCCGCATTCTCGAAGAGCGTAATTTCCCGTGCGACGAACTGGTATTGTTCGGTTCGGAGCGCAGTGCGGGGCGTGAATACACGTTCCGCGGCAAAAAGATAAAGGTCCAACTCCTGAAACACGGCGACGATTTCAAAGGCATCGACGTGGCGTTCACCAGTGCCGGTGCGGGAACCTCGAAAGAGTTCGAAAAAGACATAACGAAATTCGGCGCCGTTATGATCGATAACTCCAGCGCGTTCCGCATGGACGAGGACGTGCCCCTGGTTGTGCCCGAGTGCAATGCGGCCGACGCCGTGAATCCCCCGCGCGGGGTGATCGCCAACCCCAACTGCACCACGATCCAGATGGTGGTGGCGCTGCAGGCGATCGAAAACCTGTCGCATATCCGCCGTATCCATGTTTCCAGCTATCAGGCGGCCAGCGGCGCCGGAGCGGCCGCGATGGACGAGCTGGAAGAACAGACCAAACAGCTGTGCGAAGGGAAGGAGCCGACCGTCAGCAAATTTGCGTACCAGCTTGCGTTCAACGTCATCCCGCAGGTAGATGTTTTCACCGACAACGGCTACACCAAGGAGGAGATGAAGATGTTCAACGAGACGCGCAAGATCATGCATTCGGACGTCGCCGTGAGTGCGATGTGCGTCCGCGTTCCCGTGATGCGGGCGCATTCCGAGAGTGTCTGGATCGAGACCGAACGTCCGGTCAGCCCGGCCGAGGCGCGCGCGGCTTTCGAAAAATTTGAAGGGATCACTGTGCTGGACGAACCGGCCGAAAAGAAATACCCGATGCCGCTCTTCCTTGCGGGAGTGGACGATGTCTACGTGGGACGCATCCGTGCCGACCTTGCCAATCCCAACGGCCTCACCTTCTGGTGCGTGAGCGACCAGATCCGCAAAGGCGCGGCCCTGAACGCCGTCCAGATTGCGGAATACCTTATAAAAGAGGGGCATCTGAAATAAAATGGCATATCTGGATAAACAAAAATGGAGACTTTTGATCTGCCCCCCAAAAGTTAGACGGATTAATATTTAGATATTCGAGGAATGAGTTCTGTATTTTACGGGACTCATTCCTTTTAGTTTAGCTTTGATCCTGTCGTTGTTATAGTACTCGATGTACTTTTTGAGTTCAGC
>JAVBRO010000041.1:0-19503 GCA_031547885.1 Rikenellaceae bacterium | reverse complement strand
AAAGACAAACCGGGCCGATTTGTCACTCTTGATCAATCGTGACAAATTAGTCCGGTTTATAGGGTGAAAAAGGTTCTCAGGCGGTGCGGTTGCGCCGGAATTCGGCGGGAGTAAGTCCCGTCTGGCGGCGGAATGCCTGGTAGAAAGTGTTGCGGTTGCTGAATCCCACGAGTCCGGCGACGGCATCGAGCGTAAAACGGTCATGCCGTCCGTCCGAGAGTAGGAGAACAGCCTCTTTGATGCGATATTCGTTTATGTATTGTGTGAAGTTGCTGCCTGTGACCTTGTTGACGGCTTCCGACAGGTATGAACGGTTGGTCCCGAGCGTCCTCGCCAGTGAATCTAGTGTCAGGTCGGCTTGGCCGTAGGCTTTATATTCGTCGAGTTGGATTTTGAGCCTCTCCATCAGTTCGTACTGTTCTTCGGTGGCTCCGGCATTGCTGTCGTTCGAAAGGATGGCAGCGGTCTGTGCGGCCCACTGCTGGCTTTTTCTTACAAGTTCGCGGTATGCTCTGCTGGTTTTCCTGTGCAGTACGGATATCACACCCGCCAGCGCAGCGACCACAAGAAGGAATGCACACAATATGCCGATACCGGTCCTGTACATCCGGTTGCGCTGCTCGGCCGCCACCAGTTTATCCTCTTTGATCCGCGTGTCGAAACGCACCTGCGCCAGGTTCACCTGGTGTTCGAACGATTTGTCCATCAGCCGCTGGTGCAGTTCGTTGTATTTTTCGTAATAGCGGAGCGCCCCGGCCGTATCTCCGGAATATTTCGCCGCATAGTAGAGGATATGCAGCGCATTGCGCATATCGCCTTCCTTGCGTCTCCGCGCCGATTCGCGGTACGACTCCGTGGCATAGTCCAACGATCTGGCATAATCGCCGGCGCACATATAGAATGAGGCCGCCGTGTTCAGTCCCACCGGATTGGGGAACGGGTCCGACTCTTCGAATCCCTTGCGCGCGCGTTTCACGTAGAACTCTCCCCGGTCGAACTCCTTCAGGGCGGCGTGGCCGAGGCCCAGGCCGCAGTCCCACACGGGATGGGGCGATAGCCGGTTGCACTCTTCGAGCAGCGCTATCGAGGTGCGGATACTGTCGCGTCTCCCTTCCGACAGCGGTTCGTCTTTGGTCTTGTGGGCGCCGAGCGCGTCGAACAGTGTCTGGGACCTGCCGAACAGCGCCATGCTGAGGCACGTGCTGTCATTCATGCGGCGCGCGATCTTTTCGGCCTCGGCGTAGCATTCGGAGACGCTGATCCCACGTGTCGCCTCGAGCGAGATGCTCGACGCCTGCCCCATCGCGTACATGGCGTTGAAACGCTCTTTGTCGCCCAACCGGGCGAGCGTCAGCATTTTGGAGAAGTACTCGACCGCCACCCACGACAATCCCTGTGAGAAATAGTAAACCCCTGTGCTGTAATATGCCTGCGCCATCTCCGTTTCATTGTCTCCCTCTTCCGCTTTTGCGACCATTTCATCCAGAAGTTTCATGGCCTCCGCGTGATTGTTCCCGCCGGCGTACCGGCTGGCGAGCACGACGGTCGACACCCGCAGATTCTTCCAATCGTCAGACGCAAGGGCTTTCTCCCTGATCTCGAGGGTGCTCTGAATCAGCGAGTCGGGCAGGTCGCCCTGTTGATATTTTTTCAGGTATGAGATATCCCGGGATTCCGCCTCTGCGGCAGATGGTCTTTCACAGGAAAGGAACGCCGCCAGAATGCACGGCAGGATGAAAAAGAAGAACGGCGCTCTGGCCGCGCGTTCATGATCGGTCGTAGGATTCATCGCGAAGTTCGGATTGGTTGCTTCTGCAAGCAAAAATAATAAAAAATCCGAGTCGGCGAAAGGGTCCGCAGATTTATTCGGGCACAGTGTAGTCCATCCGTTCGATATGGCTGTAATATTGCTGTATGACGGCTTTCAGCAGGCGTTCTGTTTCGCGGACCTCTTCGTTTGCGGGCGAATTTATGTCGCGGGTGTGGAAAATGTCCGACGCCCCGAAGGCCGCCGTCACACGCCGCTCGTCGAAGAAAAGGGTCAGCGAGTCGGTTATTGCGATATACTCCCCGCCCGCGTATTTCACCACAATCGGCTTGCGTTCGGGTTCGCCGAAGGCGTCGCGTCCGAAGGCGAAATAGGGCTCGGCCATCGGAACGAAGTTCATCAGCGTGGGCATCAGGTCGGTCTGCTGCGAAACGCGCCCGTCAAGCCCGCGCAGGGAACCGTCGCCTTTGTAGATGAACTGGATGATGCGGCTGCGGCCTCGGATGGTGTTGGTTTCGGGCGCCCATATCTCCGACGAAACGTGGTCGGCCACGAAGACGAAGACCGAATTGCGGAACCAATCCTCATTGCCGTATTTTTCGAAGAACCGGCGGATCGCCAGGTCGGTGTACTGCACTCCGCGGTGTACTTTGGTGCGTCCTTCGGGCAGCGAGGCGTACTCCGCCGGAACGACGAACGGATGGTGTGACGAGAGCGTGAATACCGACGAAAAGAACGGCTGCTGCACGGTTCCCAGCACCCCGCCCATCCAGTCGAGGAAAGGCATATCCCAGATACCCCAGTAGCCGTCGAAATCTTTTTTCCCGCGCGCCGTCTCATAATCCTCGCGCGAATAGACCTGCCGGACCCCCGCGTTTCGGACGTATGCTTCGAAACCCATCGAACCGCGTGCCGAGCCGTTGAAAAAGAGGGTGGGGTAGCCCCTGTCTGCGAGTATCTGCGGAAGCTGGCGGCTGCGGCCCAGCGATTGCGGCATCAGCACGAACGGAGTTCTGAACGACGGGATCGAACCCAGCACCGCCGGCAGCACCTCGATCGATTTATACCCGTCTGCAAAGGCGTTGGTGAAAGTGTATCCGCTGCGCATCAGCGAGTCGAGGAACGGCGTGTAGCCCGGTTCATCGCCGTAAAGTTCCGGATTGAGGAAAGCCGAGTGCTCGGCGCTGAAACTTTCGAGGATGAATATCACTATGTTCGGCGTGTAGTCGAACAGTTTCTGCTCCGGATAGTGGTACGGCGTGTATATCCCGGCCAACTCTTCCGGTGTGTAATATTTTGTGTACGAGATCTTTCCGCCCTGTCCCGCCGTGCGGATAATGCAGAACGGGTTGCTCAGTATCAGGTTGGCCTTTGCGGGCGTAGCAGCATACTGCGTGGCGTTGCTGAGGGTTATCGGGCGCGTCATGCGCGACAAACCGCCCCTCACTCCCCCTATGCAGAGCGCACACACCGCGGCAAGCACTGCCAGATTCACCCCGAAATATATCCACGGGCGGCGTATGGGCGTCTCCGGAACGATCTTCCGCCCGTAGAGCATGACGAGCATCGCCACGATCGCCGCGAAGACAAGCACCATGTACCAGTTCTCGCCCATGAATTTGAAAACGAGCTGTGCGGTGTTGTCGTTCCCCGAGAAGAATATTTCGTCGGCCGTGAATCGTTTCGCCGTATAGCGGAAATAGACCGCGTCGGCAAGGTTCACGCCCGCGGAAACCGCATTCGCGACGATATAATACCAGAACATCGCGCCGCGGTAGATACGGTTGCGCCGGAAACGGAACGGCATGAGCGACAGCACGATGAAAAGGACGTTGGTGTAGACCACCGTAGCCGTGTCGAATACCAGAGAGCCGTGGATAAGGTCCCACGTCTCGCCACGCGCGATATGCCCTATGGCTTCTGTGTTGTAGATCAGGAAAACGATCCGGCAAAGCGCGAGCGTCAGATAAACAAGCAACAGGCGCCACGCCAGCAGCGCTGCGTCGCTTTTAAGCCAGCGTTTCATTCCTCCGCTTTACATATTGTCCCGTCACAGGCATCCTTAATGACGATCTCCGGCTTGTGGTAGACTTTGGTGTAGGGCGGAACCGACTCGGTCAGCCACACGTTGCCGCCGATTATCGAATCGTGCCCGATGACCGTGCCGCCGCCCAGGATGGTGCATCCGGCGTAGAGTATCACGTTGTCTTCGATGCGCGGGTGGCGCTGTTTGCCCTGCAGGTCCTTGTCGACGAAGGTCGCGCCCAGGGTCACCCCCTGGTACATCTTCACGTTGTCGCCGATGATGGTTGTTTCGCCGATGACGATTCCCGTCCCGTGGTCGATATAGAAATTTTCCCCTATCGTCGCACCCGGATTGATGTCGATGCCCGTCCGCGAATGGGCGTGTTCGGAGAGTATGCGCGGCAGGATCGGAATGCCGAGCTTATATATGACGTGCGCGAAACGGTAGACCATTATGGCGTAAAACCCCGGGTAGCTCAGTATGACTTCCTCTTTGCACGCCGCCGCGGGGTCGCACTCGTTGAACATTTCGGCGTCGTTCATCAGGTCGAGATAGATGCGCGGCACCTGCGAGAAGAACGTTTCGATCATATCGGTCCTGCCGCCGTTGGGCATGGCCGGGGTGATGAGCTTGCGGAACTGCAGTTGCAGGTCGAGCCAGCGGTATTCCAACTCGTCGGGCGTGAACATCTGGCCGTGGGTGACGGGGAAAAGCAGCGCGATCATGTCGTTCAGGAACGCGACGGCGTCGGTTTTCGACGGCACGTCCCTGTAGCACTGTTCGTAGTGCCGTTCCAGCGTTTTCGGGAATGATTTGATCGGGTCGTTCATTTATATTGCTATTAAATTATTCTTGACTGCATAGACCACCAGGCTGGCGGTGTTCTTGCATCCCGTTTTCGACAGGATGTTTGCGCGGTGCTTGTCCACGGTGCGTTTCGAGATGAACAGCCGGTCTGCGATCTCCTGGTTCGAGAATCCCTCGCAGATCAGCGGCAGTATCTCGCCTTCGCGCTCCGAAAGAGCCTCGCCTTTCGGCAGTTCACCGTTGCTGCGAAGCGCCGATACCAGCGAACCCATCAGCTCCTGCGAGAAGTAGGTCCCGCCCGTGGCCACGGTTTCGGCGGCCCTCGCGACTTCGGCGAAGTCGGAATTTTTCAGCAGGAACCCCTTCACGCCCAACTCCACCATGGGGAAATAATACTCCTGCTCGCCGTGCATCGACAGCGCCACTATCTTCATACCGGGTTCGCGCTCCAGCGCCAGCCGCGACGCCTCGATGCCGTTCATCCCGCCCGGCATGTCGATATCCATAAATACAACGTCCGTACCTGTCCGCGCGGCAAGTTCCAGAAATTCCTGTCCCGACGCAGCCTCGCCGACCACCTCGAAACGGCCGTCGTTCGAGAGCAGGCGTCGCAGTCCGTCGCGGAACAGCGTGTGGTCGTCGACGAGTATTATCCGGATCGGTTTACTGCTCGTTTCCACGGTCGAGGTCAACTTTGATGTGCGCCTTCATCCCGCCGCCTTTCGCGCTGGAGATATCGAGCGTGCCGTTGAGGGTGTTGATGCGCGAGGCGATGTTGGAGAGCCCCATGCCGGCGCCGCTGTCGGAGTTGGGGTCGAACCCGCGTCCGTTGTCGCTGTAATCGAGCACGAGGCTCCGGCCGTCGTACGCCAGGTCGAGCCGGGCCTCTGTCGCGTCCGAGTGTTTCAGGCTGTTGTTTATCAGTTCGCAGATCACGCGGTAGAGTATCACCTCTACGTCGGTGTCGAACCGTTCGCCCCTGAGGTTGGTCGTGTAGGCGATCTTCATGTCGTGCATCGCCGCGCCGCGCTGTACGAAGTTGCCCACGCCGCGCCCCAGCCCGAATTCGTTCAGCACATGGGGGCTGAGGTTGTTGGATATCTCGCGCAGGCTCCGTATGGCCTCGTCGATGACGAGGTTGGTGTTGGCGATGATCTCCGTTTCGCTTTCGGGCCTGCCCGTCTGCGAAAGTGCCGAAAGCGACATCTTGGCCGACGAGAGCAGGGGTCCCAGCCCGTCGTGCAGCTCTTTCGAGAATCGGATGCGCTCCTTCTCCTCGGTGCGAAGCGTGGTGGACAGGATGCGCTTGCTGGTGAGCTGGCGCTGGAAGATCAGCCGGTCGATGTACTCCACAAGTTTCCGGGCGTAGAAAAGCGCGATGGTGATGCATACCGAGGTGGCGATGCCGAGCCACGCCAGGGCGATGAATCCCGGCGATGAGTCGTGCCTGGGCATGTAATGGATGAACTGCAGTATGCGCGAGGCCGTCATCAGCAGCAGGGCGATGATCAGAAGCACCCACACGGAGTTGTATTTGGTCTCCTTGATCATCCTGATCGCAATGAATGTCGCGAAGAACTGCAGGCCGATCGATACGAGAAGAAGCACTTTTACGGTAGTCATAAGCGCGGATTTTTGTCAAAGATAAAAAATCAATTACGAATTACGAATTACGAATTACGAATCGTTTTGCTTTTTTCATCTTTCATCTTTTATTTTAACAAAAAAACGGCACCCTTTTCGTGGGTGCCGTTAAAATTCTGCCGTCGGGAAGAGTTGTTATTCGCTCTTTGGGGCGCCGTAGCGGCGTTCCTTGATGCGGGCTTTCTTACCGGTAAGTTTGCGCAGGTAGAAGATCCTCGCACGGCGTACCACACCGCGTTTGTTCACTTCGATGCTGTCGATGTGCGGCGAGTAGAGCGGGAAGATGCGTTCCACGCCGACGCCGTTAGACACCTTGCGGATGGTGAACATTTTGGTCTTGCCCGAGCCTTTGATCTGGATAACGACGCCGCGGAAACTCTGCAGACGCTCCTTGTTACCCTCGATGATCTTGTAGGTTACGGTAATCGTGTCCCCGGCCTGGAATTCGGGAACCTCTTTTTCGGCCCACATCGACTCTTCGGCGATGCGGATGAGCTGATCTTTGTTCATAGCAGTAAATGTGCTCTCGTTTGGTTTTCCGTCCAACATTAAGGCTGTGCCCGGTCATTCATACGGGAGGATTTTCCTTCCCCGTAATCCGGCCTTGGTTCGTCTGTTCCACCGTTTTACGGCATCCCATTTTAAATCCGGCCCCTGAATCGGCACCCTCGAAAGAGGTTGGTGCGAAGCTTCTCTGCTGAAAAGCGGGAGCAAAGATAAACAATAAAATTGAAAATTGACAATTGACAATTGAAAATGAAGAAAAGAAATCAGGAATGGGGCGATTTAAAGTCATTCCGACAGAAGAACGAAGTTCTGACGAGGAATCTACCTTATAATTTTCTATATTTGCGTCTTGTAAAAAATCTGAGGCAATGAGCGAAAGAGTGATATTCATGACCAACGACGACGGCGTAAATGCACGTGGGTTGGCAAAACTTATAGAGGTGGCCCGCGGATTCGGGCATGTCATAGTGGTGGCGCCCGAGACCGCGCAGTCGGGAATGTCCCACGCGATAACCATGGGTAGTCCGATATACCTGCGCACCGTGCGTAAGGAGCCGGGGCTCGAGGTCTACGCATGTTCAGGAACGCCGGTCGACTGCGTCAAGATGGCGCTCGACCACCTGCTCGTCGACCGTCCGATAGACCTCGTCCTCTCGGGCATCAACCACGGCTCGAACGCGGCGATAAACGTGCTCTATTCGGGTACGATGGGTGCGGCCATCGAGGGCGGCTTTTATAATGTGCCTTCGATAGGCTTTTCGCTCACCGACCACTCCGAGGATGCCGATTTCGAGGCTTCGGGGATCGCTGCGCGGGAGATCATCGCGGGGATATTGGCGAATAAACCGCCTGTGCCGCTCTGCCTCAACGTGAATATTCCCGTCGCCAGGCCGCACGAGATAAAAGGGATAAAGGTCTGCCGGCAATGTAAAGGCTATTGGCGCGAGGAGTTCTTCTGCCGCCAGGACCCGCGGGGGAAGGACTATTACTGGCTGACGGGCGAGTTCCAGAACGCCGAGCCGGAATCGACCGACACCGACGAATGGGCTTTGGCGAACATGTACGTCTCGGTGGTCCCCATCCAGGTCGACCTCACCAACCACGCGCAGGTTGTTTCTCTCGGCAAAATCCTCAATAAATGACGACTCGCCGCGACGATATGGAGGAGCTGTTTCCCCTGATCGACGAGAACGGCGTCCTTGTGGGTTCGGCCACGCGGGCGGAGTGCCACGGCGGGAGCCGCCTGCTGCATCCGGTGGTTCACCTTCACGTTTTCAATCCGGCGGGCGAACTCTATCTGCAGAAACGCCCGGAGTGGAAGGACGTCCAGCCCGGCAAATGGGACACGGCTGTCGGGGGGCACATGGCGCTGGGCGAGAACGTCGAACAGGCCCTGAGGCGCGAGGTTGAGGAAGAGATCGGGATAACGGATTACGAGCCGGAGTTCGTGACGAGTTACGTTTACGACTCGGTGCGCGAGCGCGAGATGGTTTTCGTCTACCGGACTGTTTACGCGGGCGGGATCGCTCCGGGCGACGAACTTGACGGCGGCCGTTTCTGGCCTGTTGCCGAGATCCGCGAAAACCTCGGCCGCGGCCTCTTCACCCCGAATTTCGAATTGGAGATCGAAAAGGCGGGACTGTTCTGACCCAGTCATGGTCGGAAGATTATAACAGTTTGATTGCAAGAAAAATAGCGCGAATATATCGCGCTATTTTTCTTGTGCTGTCATTCCGAGCATAGTCGAGGAATCTGATTGAGCATGGGCGGAAGCATGGCCTGTGCGCGATCAGATGTTTCGATTCCGCCTAACGGCTCCACTCAACATGACATTCGCCGTAATTGGCCAGCTTTAACACACTAATAAATAAATTTTCGAGATTACTTAATAACCAAAATGTAATCTTCCGACCACTCGTGGTTCTGATCAGGCCTTTTTCTTATCTAACTATTTTAGCTGTCAGAGAGTTTTTAGACACCTGTTTGCCGTTGATCCAGAGTCTCTTTTTGACATCCGGCTTTCTGTTGGTCCCTGTGACGTACAGGTCGAACGTTATCTCATCCTTTGTGCCGTCGCCCCAGTAGACTGTAAATGTTTCCCCGTGATATCCGTTGTCTCCCCGTGACGGGCTGAATTCGCCGAACAGAAGCGTTATGGGACTGCTTCTGTTCCATTCATCTATGCCTGCCCGCAGGCCTTCCCATCTGGGGTAGCTTTCCCTGGTATGGTTGGCGAGGGGGTAGATATCTCCATTATACTCGGCATAGATTTCGTCATCCAGAATATTGCTTTCGAATGCAGGATCGAGAAGATTGTCCCCGTCCGCATTCTGCACTAAAATACTCACGTTAGGCGTGATGAAATCCCAGATCATACGATCGCAGCCGCTCGATAATAATACAGCGGTGAGAATAAAAAAAGGGAGAAGTTTTTTCATAGTCCGGATGTTAGAGGTTGTTCGGTAAAGATAAAAAAGAAACAGGTAAAAATCAAAGTTTTTACCTGTTTTATAAATGTCAGTGAAGTTACGGCCTTGTCTCCTTGTATTCGACCTTGTCGATCCCCTCTTCGCGGAAGAATTCGTCGACGGCCTTTTTGTAATGCTCGATCGTCTCTTCCATCGTGGCGGTCGACTTGCCGCCCGAGGCGTTCTTGTGTCCCCCGCCGTTGAAATAGCGCCGCGCAAAGAGGTTCACGTCGACATCCCCCCGCGAACGCAGCGAAACGCGGATGAAGCGCGAGTTCTGCAGGAACAGCGCCGACATCTTCACCGTGCGGATCGACAGCGGGTAGTTCACAAAGCCCTCGCTGTCGCCCTGCCTGAAGTTGTAGCGGCGCAGTTCGCTCTCCTTGAGCGATATGTATGCCGCCTGGCCGTGGCGCAGAAGCTCCATTTTCGGGCCGATGGCGTACCCCAGCAGGCGCACGCGCCCCTCGCTGTAGGAGTTGTATATCTTGAAATTGATATACGGTATGTCGATCCCCTTCTCGATCAGCACGGCTATGGTGCGGTATAGGTCGGGTGTCAGGTTGCTGAACGAGAAGTTGCCCGTGTCGGTCATCATCCCCACGTAGAGCGCCGTACCCATGTCGCGGTCGACCGCCCCGGCGCCGCACAGACGCGAGATGATCTTAAATACAAGGTACGATGTCGACGACGCTTCGACGTACGAGAACGCCAGGTCGTAGTAATTCCCGGGCGGCTGCAGGTGGTGGTCGATGAGCATCCTTTTGGCCGTTGTGTTGCTCTCGATGACCGGCGTCAGCCCTTCCAGGCGCGTGATGTTGTTGAAATCGAGGCAGCAGATCAGTTCCGCATCCGCGACCGCCTTTTCGACCTCGGCCGGATGCTCCGAGAAGACCCGGAACTTCTCCACGCCGTCGATCCAGTCCAGAAACGAGGGGTATTTATTAGGGACGACGTAGGAGACCCTGTGCCCCATCCCTTCGAGCGTTTTGCCCCACGCCAGCGACGAACCTATCGCGTCGCCGTCGGGATTGTAGTGCGACAGGACCAGTACATTCTTCGGCGGGCCCGCAAGCATCGCCTTGAGTTTCGTTATTTTATATGAAGGTATGTTCATGTTTCGGCTTACGCGGCTCTTTACTGTTTATCGGCGGTCTCGAAATCCGACTGGAGAAGTTTGGCTCCGCCGCGGAACGGTTTCTGAATTGCAACGCCGGCTTCGCCCAATACCTCTGCCGCGGATACGGAGCGTACTGCTTTGAATTGTTCCTGGAATTTATCGTCCGTAACGGGGTCTCCGCCGTCGATCTTTGCAAGCGCCGCTTTCAGCAGTTCCTCTTCCGGGTCGCCGAAATCGAAGATTTTGCTGTCGCTGACATATTTGACCTGCCTGAATTCGTCTACTGCGTAGGTCGGCTTAAATCCTTTCGCATAGTCCGAATTCTCTTTTGCATTGTATATCCTGAAGGAGATGGGCCACATTTCGTACTGGTAGTCGCCGATGGTTTTCCAATCCGTTGTGTTCATCGGTATGCGCTCCATGCCCACGTTTTTGCCTTCGGTGACATCACCGATGTGGATCACCTCGACGTCGATACCCCTGAGGCTGTTTATCACCATTTCGGAAGCCGAAGCTGAATATCCGGTCGCCAGCACGTACACTTTGGTACGTTTCAGGCTGTTGGCTTCGACGTAGTAATTCTCCGAACGTGTTTTAGGGCTCCTGCTGTCGTTGTATTTGTATTTGGCGAAGACCTTTCCCGAACTTCCGTCGGCAATGAGGCTGGTCAGCATGCGGCAGCAACTGACGTAGCCGCCTCCGTTGTACCTCAGGTCCAGCACCAACTCGTTCACGTTCGCATCCTTGAACTCCTTGAACGCTGCGCGCACCTCGTTGTCGAAGGCATTGTTTTTGCCGAATTCGAACTCGTTGTACACCAGATAGCCGACCGTCGGTTTCCCGCTCCGGGTTATGACCTTTTTGTAGAGTACGGGCGTTTCCGACATGGTCCGGGCCGTGACCGAGTAGGTTTCGCTGTCTTTCTCCTCGGCGAGTTTCATCAGCGTTCCTCCATCCAGATAATAGTATTGGTACAGGAAGTCGAGATACTCGCTCCTGGTCATCCGGGCGCCTCTGTAGTAATCCATGAACATCCCCCTTTTTACTCCGGCCGCATCCGCAGGGCCCTCGGGCCTGACCCATGTGACCAGGATGGTGTAGTAGGTTGTTTTTGTGGGGTCGTCTTTTACCGTGTAGGTGAACGGCTCGATCCCGAACCCGAAGGAGACATCGCCGTCGTCGTCGGCCCGCGTAGCTTTCTTCTGGTCGATATACGAATAAATATAGCGTTTGTTCTGCCAGTCATATCCTCCGTCCATTGTGCCGTCGCTGTCTTTGGCGCTATTCAGGCCGGGCAGCAGGGCGCTGAGGAAGTCGTTGTAGTCTTCGTGCGGAGTATAGTCCGGCGTGGCGGCCTTGACCGCGGCGTTCCAGTAGTAATACGTGCACAACTCGTCGTATATCCACATAGAGACCTCGCTTCCACTGTTCTGGATGATATCTACCGGGTATGTTTTGCCATCGTTCGTTATTGTGAGTTTTCCCGTTCTCTGCGATGTCCCTTCATACGCTTTCACCGACACGGTCGCAGTGGTCCTGCCGCGCGAACCCCTCAGGGGGGTCACCGTTATCCAACTGTCGCTGGGTTCTATGGCCCAGTCCGACTGGGCGTCGACTATAAGGGTGTTGCTCGATGCGCCGCTTCCGAAAGTAATGCTGCTCTTCGAAAGCTTGATGTTTCCCGCGTCGGCGGAATCTTTCTTGCAGGAAAGCAGCAGAGCCGGAATGAGAATCGCGGCAAGCAGGATTTTGGAAATATTTTTCATAAGTTGTATGGTTTTTAGTATTATTCAGGAACAATCATGGTCATCGACGCCTGCACTGAGAATATCCTCGGAAAACCCAATTTAGGGCTGGAAGATGCGTCAAGCACCACCCCGGGAGGCGGTGAAGCGTTGCCTATTACAAAATTCATGGCCTTCAGCAGGATCGGGTCTTCCGTCTTCCCGGGCACGTCTTTCCAGCCCCAGGTATCCGACCATTTTATGTTTTCGGGATCAAATTCGTTGACCGTGCCGCCGTTGGGGGAGAGGCCGTACTGGTAATCGCCCTGGCCTGCGGCATTGTAGCACCTGAAAGCTGCGGGGTAGACGTCGTATTGGTATTCGTCGGTTTTGTAGGTACGTTTCACCATGCCGACGTTCATGCCTTCGGTTTTGTCGCCGATCATCACGAGATCCATTCCGTTCAGACCCCTTAAAGCGTTTATCAGCAGTTCGGCGGCGCCGGCGGTGTGCTCCGACGTCAGGATGTACACGGCCTTTAGTCCGACGCTGTTGGGGTTGGCATCGATGGTTTTAGTGACGTTGAGGGCGGCATGCTTCCCGTTGAATTCGTAGCGGGCGAAAGTTTGCCCCACGAGATCGGGGTGGACAATCAGTTCGGCCATCAGCTTGGCCATCTCGACGGTCCCGCTCCTGTTGTAGCGCAGGTCGAGTATCAGGTCCGTGAGCCCGTTGCTTTTGAAACTTTCGAAGACCGAGACCAGTTCGCTCTCGTAGGCGGGATCGAAACTGTTGTAGACCAGGTATCCGATCTTGAGCGGTTTGTTGTCGTCCTTATGGTTCTTTTGAATCAGCGGAAGGGGATTGTTCAGTATGGGGCTGCCGGTAAAGCGCATCGGGGTGACCATCACGGTTCGTTTTTCGTCCACCAGATTCGACGCATACGATTGGAACGTGAGCATCCCGAGTTTCGGGCTGAAACCGTGTACGGGTTTCACCAGCGTGTCTATCAGGCGGTTGTAGTTGCCTTCGTTGAACTGTCTGTCGTTGACCTTGTAGAACCAGTCGCTGCGTTTGAGGCCTGCGTTGGCGGCAGGCGATTTATCCATCACATACAGTATGCGCGAAACAACTCTTTCTTCCTTGTTTACGCTGTATTTCACTACGTCGAACTCCATGCCGTATGTCAGCGGCGCCATACCGACCTCGCTTTTCGGGATGCGGGTGATGTAGGAATAGAGATAGCGTTCGGTATTCTGAGACCACGTATTGCCGTCGAGGGTGTTTTTGGTGAGGTGCGTCAGGTAACCGTTGAAAAAAGCGTCGTACCGCTGGTTGTAGTCGGCGGGCGTGGACTCGGTCTCCGTGTTCCAGTAGTACCAGTCGTCGATTATGGTTGTGTGGATGGCTTTGTTGGATGCGTATTCCGGATCCTGGTTCGGAAGCACTATCTCGGTAGGCAGCTGCTGCACGATTATCTCCTTGCGCGCATCGCCCGACACGAACACGAAAGTGGTCTGGCGCGTATTTTCCGTATCGTTCAGGGTAAATGTGACGGTCACCTGCGACGTTCCGATACCGCCCGATGCCGGATCGGCGCGGCACCAATCCTCGTCGCCCGTGAGAGTCCATCCTGTGCTGCGGGCCGTGACGCCTATGTAGGATTTTGTGGCGTCCAGGCCTACGGTGATGCCCGTGGACGAAAGCTCGAGCGGCCCGTGCGCCGAGTTGTCCGACATGCCGGGAAAACACGATACGAACCCGGCCGCCAATGCGGCTCCGGCGAGCATAACTATGTATTTTGCAAAGCTTTTGTACATGTTTTTACACCATTCGCAAAGCAGGCTAATTTACAAAGGTAGTATATTTTATATAAAAACGGCGGAACATGTCCGGAAGTTGCGCGGGCGGGGGGAATAATTGTAAATTACGAATTACGAATTACGAATTACGAATTACGAATAAAATATCTATACCGTCATAACGGGCCCAGCGAAGCAATCCGGTTGAAAAAATGCGGGACAAAAGTCCCGCACCATAACTCATAACTCATGATTCATGATTAACCCTGCTTCGCAGGCTTTTCCTCCATGTTGACCTGCGGTCTTCCTCCTCCTTGCAAGGCATAGTCCGCGAGCGGCCTCTGCTCTTGCTTCGTTCGTCGGTTCGCGCCTCGGCCATTCAAGCAAGCTTGATGGCTCTCAGCTTGGCGTAGGTTCATGTCAAAGGAACTTATCCACCATTTCAAGGAACCGTTCCTGGCTTTCGGTGGCGGATTTCTTCTCCTTTGGCGGAAATCCCTTCTCGAACTCTTCGAGCTCCGCCTTGTTCAGGCTGTATATATCGCCTTCATCGTAGACCCCTTCCAGCCCTTTCAGTGCGCCGTGGTATAGTTCCAGCGCCAGCAGTGCGGCAGGATATTTCCCTTCGCGGTTGGTTATCCCGAACTCTTTCGACGCCCTGAACCCGAACCGTTTGTAGTATTCGGGATCGCCGTAGATCAGGATGGCCCTGTAACCCATCTCCCCGGCCAGCCGGGCGGTGTGGAGGATCAGCCTGCTTCCAATCCCTTTTCCCTGGTATCCGGGCAGCACGCTTACCGGCCCGAAAGCGGCGACTTTATGCTCCACGCCATCCTTACCGGTTATTTTCGTCTCCACATAGATTATGTGGCCCACTATCTTGCGGCCTTCGAACGCCACGAAATCGAGCGCGGGGATGAACTGCCCGGTTTTTCTCAGGTTGCGGACGATCATATGCTCCTCGCAGCCGGGTGCGTAGACGTTCCAGAACGCTTCCCGCGTCACTTCTTCGACGCGGCGGTGGTCTTTTTTATCTTCAAGTCGTAATCCTATACCCATTATATGACAATTTAAAATACCTATGGATGAATGACCTCGTCCATAGCGACGTCGGTTGGTCCGCAGGGGACTTCGTCGACGAACTGGTAAGGCAGGCAGACGCCTATTTTATGGATCCTCAGGGCATAGCGCATGGCGAGGTAGCGGTCGTAAAAACCTTTTCCCCGGCCGAGCCGGTTCCCCTTGCCGTCGAACGCCAGTCCGGGGACCAGCATCACTTCGATCTCTTCGGGGGGGACTATACGGCTCGTGTTCGGCGTCATGATCCCGTATTCCCCTCTGATGAGGTCTTCTTCGCCGATGTACTCGCGGAAAACCATCCGTCCGTACTCTACCGAAGGTAGTACTATTTTTTTAGTTCCGTTCCAGCGTTGCAGCAGTTCATCGGTGCAGACTTCGTCGGGAAGCGACGCGAATGCAGCTATTACACGCGCTCGGCCAAACTCGGGTGAATCTTCAATGCGACGGATAACTTCATTTGAAAAGTTTTCTCTTTCGCGTTCTCCGACCGCTTTGCCCGCCTGGCGGACCGCGGTCCTCAGCTCCTTCTTCTTTTGAGTGGTCATGACTTCCAAAGTTTTTAGCCTTAAACAGCAAATATACTAAAATTAGGGTGTAGATTCCGCACAACAAGTGTTGTTATTTTAAAAACAATAAGATACCTTTGTTGCTCGAAAACGGCAGGCAGGTTGATCTTATGTATTTGGATGATTGACAGTCAAATATGCCGAACGGCTGCGGGAAAGGTCTTGACTGTAGGTTGAAATGTGTCGCGGATAGAAAAAGTCGATGCAATGCGGTTGTCGCAGAGATGTTTTTGTACTGATTGTAAATTCAAAGGTAATAACAAAAAACAAATAAGCAAGAAATCCGAAAAAAAAATTAACAGAATTTTTATGAGTACATTCATTTACAGTTCATCGATCGGACGCAAGTTCATCATGAGTATCTCGGGGGCGTTCCTCGTGCTTTTCATCACGTTCCACGCCGTGATGAACGGTGTGGCCCTCATTTCGGCGGATTCCTACAACTGGATCTGCGCCGTTCTGGGCGTCAACTGGTACGCGATCATCGGTACGGCAGTCCTGGCAGCCGGCGTCGCCGTTCACATTCTTTACGGGCTGATGCTCACGCTGCAGAATCTCCGCGCAAGGGGCAAACAGCGCTATGCCGTGGAAAAAAGGTCGGCAGGCGTGCACTGGTCGTCCAGGAACATGTTCGTTCTGGGCCTCGTGGTCCTCGGCGGCCTCGGCATTCACCTCATCCATTTCTGGACCAAAATGCAGTTGGCCGAACTGATGGGAAGCCACCAGAATTCGCTCGGCATCCACCCGCAGGACGGGGCGGCGATGATCGCCTACACCTTCAGCCAGTGGTACAACGTTGCGATCTACCTGGTGTGGTTCTTCGCGCTGTGGCTGCACCTGACCCACGGCATGTGGAGCATGATGCAGACCGTCGGATGGGACAACCAGAAATGGCTGCCGCGCGTCAAGTGCATCGGCAACATCTGGGCGACTCTGGTCATGGGACTGTTCGCGCTCGTGGTGGTGGTATTTTACATCAAGAGCATAATTTAAGGACTAAAAAAGAGACAAGATATGGCTAACGTTAAATTGGATTCGAAGATCCCGCAGGGCGAACTCGCCCAGAAGTGGAGCGGGCACAAAGCCGCCATCAAGGTGGTCAGCCCCGCCAACAAGCGCAAACTCGATATAATCGTGATAGGTACCGGACTCGGCGGCGGCGCTGCGGCTGCTTCGCTGGGCGAGCTTGGCTACAACGTCAAGGTTTTCTGCATTTCGGACTCCCCGCGCCGCGCGCACTCGATCGCCGCGCAGGGTGGTATCAATGCCGCCAAGAACTACCAGAACGACAACGACTCGGTGTTCCGTCTGTTCTATGACACCATCAAGGGGGGCGACTACCGCGCCCGCGAGGCCAACGTCTATCGCCTGGCCGAGGTGTCGAACCTCATAATAGACCAGTGCGTCGCACAGGGAGTGCCTTTCGCACGTGAATACGGCGGCCTTCTGGACAACCGTTCGTTCGGCGGCGCGCAGGTTTCGCGTACTTTTTACGCCCGCGGCCAGACGGGCCAGCAGCTCCTGCTGGGCGCTTACGCCGCCCTGAACCGCCAGATCGCAAAAGGGAGCGTCAAGAGCTATCCGCGCCACGAAATGCTCGATGTTGTTATCGAAGAGGGTGAGGCAAAAGGTATCATCGCGCGCAATCTCATAACCGGCGAAATAGAACGTTTCGGCGCACATGCCGTGGTGATCGCTTCAGGTGGATACGGAAACGTATTTTTCCTCTCGACCAACGCCATGAACTCCAATGGTTCGGCCGCGTTCCAGTGCTACCGCAAGGGGGCCTGGTTCGCAAACCCCTGCTTCACGCAGATACACCCCACATGCATCCCCGTCCACGGCGACCAGCAGAGCAAACTGACGCTGATGTCCGAGTCGCTCCGCAACGACGGCCGCATCTGGGTTCCCAAGAAGATGGAAGACGTGAAGGCCATCCGCAGCGGTGCGAAAAAGGCCAGCGACATAGAGGAAAAAGACCGCGACTACTATCTCGAACGCCGCTACCCGGCATTCGGCAACCTCGTTCCGAGGGATGTCGCCTCGCGTGCCGCCAAAGAGCGCTGCGATGCAGGTTTCGGAGTGAATGAAACCGGCCTGGCTGTATTCCTAGACTTCAAAACGGCCATCGAACGTCTCGGCGTAAACGTGATAAGGGAGCGCTACGGCAACCTGTTCCAGATGTACGAAAAGATCACCGACGTTGACCCCTACAAGGAGCCGATGATGATATATCCGGCCGTGCACTACACGATGGGCGGCATCTGGGTCGACTACAACCTGATGACCACCATTCCCGGCCTCTATGCTATCGGCGAAGCCAACTTCTCGGACCACGGGGCCAACCGTCTCGGCGCTTCGGCACTGATGCAGGGTCTGGCCGACGGTTATTTCGTGCTGCCCTACACCATCGGCGACTACCTGTCGAAGAAGATCCAGGCCCCGAAGGTCGACACGAACACCGCCGCTTTCGAAGAGGCTGAAAAGGCCGTGAACGAGAAGGTCGCTAAGCTGCTTGCCATCAAAGGCTCGCACACTGTAGACGAATTCCACAAGAAGCTCGGCAACGTGATGTGGGAAGACGTGGGTATGGCGCGCTCGAAGGAGAGCCTCGAAAGGGCGATCACCCAGATCCAGCAGATCCGCAAGGATTTCTGGAAGGACGTTTATGTCCCCGGTGTCAACGGCGAGTTCAACCAGGAGATCGAAAAGGCTCTGCGCCTGGTGGATTTCCTCGAACTGGGCGAACTGATGGCGCGCGACGCCCTGAACCGCAACGAATCGTGCGGCGGCCACTTCCGCGTCGAATACCAGACTCCGGAGGGCGAGGCCCTGCGCGACGACAAGAACTACGCTTATGTTGCGATGTGGGAATATAAGGGCGAGAACGAAGCCCCTGTGATGCACAAGGAGGAACTCACTTTCGAAGTCGCACATCCGGCACAACGCAACTATAAGGATTAATTACGAATTAGGAGCTATGGAAAATAAAAATATGAATCTGACACTCAAAATATGGCGCCAGAAAGACGCCAGGTCGAGCGGGGCGTTCGAAACCTACAAGGTCGCGGATATCTCTCCCGACACCTCGTTCCTCGAAATGCTGGACATACTCAACAACCAGCTCATCCACGAGGGCAAGGAACCGGTGGCGTTCGACCACGACTGCCGCGAAGGGATCTGCGGCATGTGTTCGCTGCACATCAACGGCTTCGCCCACGGTCCCGACACCGAGATCACCACCTGCCAGCTGCATATGCGCAAATTCAGGGACGGCGACACTATCTCCATCGAACCGTGGCGTTCGGCCGCGTTCCCGGTGATAAAGGACCTCGTCGTCGAGCGCCAGGCTTTCGACAAGATCCTGCAGGCCGGCGGTTTCGTCAGCGTCAATACGGGCGGCGTTCCCGATGCCAACTCGATACCCATTCCCAAGCCCGATGCCGACGAAAGCATGGACGCCGCGGCATGTATCGGCTGCGGGGCGTGCGTGGCGACCTGCAAGAACGGATCGGCCATGCTGTTCGTTTCTGCCCGCGTGTCGAGCCTTGCGAAACTTCCGCAGGGTAAGGTCGAGGCTGCGCGCCGTGCCAAGGCGATGGTCGCGAAGATGGACGAACTGGGTTTCGGCAACTGCACCAACACGCAGGCCTGCGAGATGGAGTGCCCGAAAGCTATTTCGATCGGCCACATCGCCCGCCTGAACCGCGAGTTCCTGAAAGCCAAGTTCCGCGACTAGTCACAATGACGGCGGATATATTTAGCCGTATACTTCGATTGTCATTCCGAGCGAGGCTGTCAGGCCGACGAGGAATCTACCTTAACATAAATCAAAGAACGGGACCTCTCATTTGATCTGCCCCCCAAAAGTTAGACGGATTAATATTTAGATATTCGAGGAATGAGTTCTGTATTTTACGGGACTCATTCCTTTTAGTTTAGCTTTGATCCTGTCGTTGTTATAGTACTCGATGTACTTTTTGAGTTCAGC
>JAVBRO010000014.1:0-47328 GCA_031547885.1 Rikenellaceae bacterium | reverse complement strand
GAGTATGCGGCGGTAGTGGCTGACGGTGTTTTTGATGTATGATGAATCCTTCAGCCGCCCCTCGATCTTGAACGAGGTGACTCCCGCGTCGAGCAGTGTCGAAATGTGCTTCGAAAGGTCCATGTCGCGCACCGAAAGCAGTTGCTTGCCCTGTATAATTACGTTACCGGAGTCGTCTGTGAGGTCGTAGGCGAGGCGGCAGGGCTGGCTGCATTCGCCGCGGTTGCCGCTGCGGTCCGAGGTCGAACGGCTCATGAAACAGCGGCCGCTGTAGCACACGCAGATAGCCCCGTGGATGAAAACCTCGAGCTCTGCATCGGTCGCGGCGCGGATATTCTTTATATCTTCAAGCGAAAGGTTGCGTTCGAGGATCAGCCGCCGGAAGCCCGCACGGCCCAGAAAAGCGGCGTCTTCGGGTGTGATGACCGAGGTCTGGGTCGAGGCGTGGAATTCGACCTCGTCCAACCCCATGCGCAGCCAGGCCATGTCCTGGACGATCAGCGCATCCACTCCCGCCGCCAGAAGTTCGCGGGCGGTCTGTTCGGCCTCAGCAAGTTCGCTGTCGTAAAGTATCGTGTTGAGCGCGGCGTAGACCCTCACGCCGAAAAGATGGGCGTATTCGGCGAGGCGGGCAATGTCAACGACCGGATTTCCTGCCGCACGGCGCGCGCCGAAGCCAGGGCCGCCTATATAGACTGCATCGGCCCCGTAATCCACGGCGGCCATACCAGCCTCGAGATCGCGGGCCGGAGCGAGGAGTTCTATTTTTGTGCGTCCGTCCATCCGACGCAAAGATAGTAAAAAGCAGGGAGTGGAAGCGGTTTTATTATAAGGTAGTTCCCTCGTCGGCAGATAGCAACTCTTCTTTTTTGTAAACTCACCTGATCTGCCTCTCTCGGGATGACATTGGATTGCTTCGTTCCTCGCAATGACGGCAGCACCAACCTTCATCCTTCACTCTCATTGTCAATTGTCAATTTTCAATTGGATAGAGAGTCGGCTGCCGGCTTTGACTGCGGTGCGGTGTTTGAAGTGAAGGAACGCCTTATCGCCATCCTGACTCAGGGTTGCGGAGACCTTTTTGCCGTCGAGAGTCACCTCGGCACGGCGCACTTTGTCCGGTTCGGGCAGGGTCACGCCGAATTCGGCCAGTTCGACCTTGCCGTATTTCGGTTCAAGTCCGCAGGTCATAACTCCTGCGCCGATCTTCTGCCAGTAGGTGCCCCACCCTTCCGCGGCCGTGAAAGGTGCGCGGAAATCGTCGGCGTCCCAGCGCGGGGCGAAACTCATCCGCCCTTTCGGCCCATGGTATTCGAAACCGCAGGCGGCGATGAATGCGCCGTAGCCCGCCATCGCACGTGCGTAGTGGTCGCTACACTCGATCTCGTTGAACGGATTGCGCTTCGAGGCGTGGTAGCGGTCGTGGATCGCTTTTACGAGGGTGAGTCCCTCGCCGGTCATCCCTTCGGCGATCATGTGGGCGGCCACCTGGTACTCGAAGCCGCTCATGCACTCGTGGAAGTACCCGAGCTGCCAGGTCACGTTGTCGCCGTAGGGCTTCGCTTCGCCGTAAGGATTGGTGTTCATGACCATCCCGCCCTCGCCCGGCAAGGCATAGGGACGTCCGCCGCCGTGAGTGGCAATATAGGGGCCGACGTCGGACATGTAGTTGTATTTCCAGAGCGCACGCAGCGCCGAAAGGGTCTTTTCACGCTCCTGGATCCGTCCGAGGCCCACCTGCCACGCCCACGCCTGACCCAGCACCTGGTCGATGTGGCAGGTGTTGTAGGAACCGAGCTTGGCCCGTCCCTTTTCGGGATCGGGGCGGTGGATGTAATATTCGCCGTTGAAGAGCAGCTCGTCCATATTCTTCGATCCGCGTTCGACGAAGCCGCGGCACAGGGCGGCGAACTCCCTGTCTCCGGCTTCGACGGCCATCTCTTCCCCCGCCTTCACCCCCACGATGCAGAGGCCGACGATCCAGGCGATCTCCCCGTCCCAGACCGCGTCGAGGGTGTTCTCGAGCGGCGTGTCGACCATTCCGTCGCCGTTTTTATCCTGATCGATGATGAACTGCACGGCACGGCGGATCTCGGGCCAGTTGCGGATCAGGAAGGCATTGTCGGGGCTCATCTGGTGTTCGCGCCAGCAGCGCAGGACGCACCCGGCCTGTCCGTCGATGGCGGGGCGGGTCTCCATTTCGGCGCGGAAGATGATTCCGCCGTCGGGCTGCATGGCTATTTTCAGGTCGGTGCGCTCGCGGCAGTCGCGTTCGAGCTCGGGAAAGATGCGCCCCATCGCCTGGGCGTAGTGCCAGACGTGGGTGCAGGTTCCCGGACAGGCGCCGACCCCCTCCCACGCCCAGAATCGGCCCGACGAGAAACGGTGGGCATTGGCGGTGGCGAGGGTATTTATCGTGAGGAAAGTGCGTTCGAGGAACCAGTGGGGAAGGCTCGAATCGGCCCAGGTTTCGGCCCAGAGCATCGTCTGCGATTCGAGGCGTCCGAAATTGCCGGCAACATAGCGGGCGGCGTCGAGAGCCGAACCGAAGCGGTTGGCGTACCAGCGTCCGTTGTCAGGTACCCTGCTGGATACCGTAAGATTGGCGAAGTGCCACGAGATCACGAAATCGGCTTTCCACGACTCTCCAGGGCCGATCACACCGCTCGTATTCTGGACAGCTCCGGTCAGCGGGCGCTGCATCGGGCGGGTGACCGCGGGGCTGTCGTCGAACGTCATCTTAGCCGGAAATCCGGTGTCGGCATCGGCCCACGCCTTGTTCCCCGCACCTAGGGCGGCGATGCAGAGGGTTCCGTAGTCGGGGCGCGAGGCTATGAGCGCCGTGTCGCGCGGGTAGACGGCCGAAACTCCTTCGAGCACGGCGGCCATCCCGTCTACGGCGGCGACTTCGTTGAAGCGGCGGCTCTTTTCGGGAGCCATCCTGAGGCCCGCCTTGTTCTCGAGGTACCCGAGTACCGAGACCCGGGCGTCTTGCTGCCCCTTATTGACCACCGAAAACGACAACACCGTGGCGGGCAGGCCCGAATCGTCGGCATCGAGGGGTATGAATGGAGAATAAGCGTGCAGGACTACTTCAAGAGGCATCGAGCGGTCGATGTAGCGCACCTCGGCCACGGGATAGGTGGCGCGGAATGTGATCTCGTCCCAGTCGCGCTCCCCGAGAGTCTTGAAGACCGTGCGGCCGTCGTAGCGGATCTGCAGCACAAAACCCTGGCGCAGAGGGCGGACATCCGTTGAAGGTTCTATGTAGCTGGCACCGTCGCGGTTGCGCACGTACGTCTCCTTCCCGGAAGGTTCGGTCCAGGGTACGGTCTTGGGTTCGACACCCTCTTTGACATCGTTGAAAATATCCCAGAGCCATAGACGGCCGTCGCCGCCAAGGTAGACGCCGCCGGCCGTGATGCCGCCCACTGGCATGCCTATGTATTGAAGTTCTCCACGCGACGCGCGGTAAACAGTGGCTTCGCCGCGGCCGTAAAGGCTGTCTGCAGGGAGTGCGGGTGCGGCGGCAAGAATAGCAGGAATTGCTGCAAATAGCAGAAATAAAATGTGTCGTCTCATAGGGCAGGGCTTTTTAGGTCTGAGTGTAAAGATATGTAAAAAAATCGGCCGTCCGGAAATTCAGGGCCGTATATATGGAATTAAGAGTCTATTTTGGACTAAAGTCCGGATGATCCGGATGTCTCTGACCCGTTGGCTTCAGCCAACGGCAATGAAGAGTTAAAAGGGGCGCTACTCACGGGCGGGCGGGGGCTCAGGAACGCAATTTTTGAAAAAACGCGGTCACAGGTTCGGAACATTCGGCTTCGAGAACGCCCGCCGTGACCCCGGTCCGGGGATGCAGGAGCGCTCTGCCGTGAAGCGAAAAACCGCGTTTCGGGTCGGCCGCTCCGTAGACTATCCGTCCCATCTGGCTCCAGGCCGTCGCTCCGGCGCACATCACGCAGGGTTCGACGGTCACATATAAAGTACAGTCCGCCAGGTATTTCCCGCCGATGGCCGAAGATGCCGCCGTGATGGCCTGCATCTCGGCGTGCGCCGTCGCGTCGGAGAGCGTCTCGACAAGGTTGTGGCCCCTGCCTACTATCACTCCGCCGCATACCACCACCGCGCCGATAGGCACCTCTCCCCTCTTCAGGGCTTCGCGGGCCTCGTTAATTGCGGCGCGCATAAAAAATTCGTCCTGCTGCGTATTGATTTCCATTATAAAAGCCTAATTTTGTAGACCATAAAAGTAACAAAAAATTTAAACTATGTACAGAAGCCACAACTGCGGCCAACTTCGCGCTGCCGATCTCAACCAGACAGTCACCCTCGCCGGATGGGTGCAGAAAGTGCGCAACCTGGGCGCGATGACATTCATCGACCTGCGCGACCGATACGGCATCACGCAGCTCGTGGCCGACGAGAACGCACCCACCGCTGTTAAGGAGATGGCCGACGGGCTGGGACGCGAATTCGTGGTACAGGCTGTCGGAAAGGTCGTGGAACGCTCGTCGAAAAATCCGAAAATGCCCACAGGCGACATCGAGATCGCGATCGCGGAACTGAAAGTGCTGAGCAAGGCCGACACTCCCCCGTTCACCATCGAGGATGTTTCGGACGGCGGCGACGACCTGCGCATGAAGTACCGCTACCTCGACCTGCGGCGCGGACCGCTCCAAAAAGCGATCGCGATGCGCCACCGGATGGCGCAGTCGGCAAGGCATTTTCTCGACGGCGAAGGTTTCCTCGAAATAGAGACCCCGTTCCTCATAAAATCGACTCCCGAGGGGGCGCGCGACTTTGTTGTCCCCAGCCGCATGAACCCCAACGAATTCTATGCCCTTCCACAGTCGCCGCAGACTTTCAAACAACTGCTGATGGTGGCCGGGTACGACAAATATTTCCAGATCGTGCGCTGTTTCCGCGACGAGGACCTGAGGGCCGACCGCCAGCCGGAATTTACGCAGATCGACTGCGAAATGTCGTTCGTGGAACAGGACGACGTGCTCAATACGTTCGAGCGCATGGCAAAATTCATGTTCGAAGAGACTCTGGGCATCGAATTCGCCGGGCAGTTCCCGCGCATGACTTATGCGGACGCGATGGCCCGCTACGGAAACGACAAGCCCGACCTGCGCTTCGGGATGGAGATACACGAACTGACCGCACAGGCTAAAGGACGTGGTTTTTCGATCTTCGACGACGCGGAGTACATAGGCGCGATCGCCGCCGGAGGGTGCGCATCGTTCACCCGCAAGCAGATCGACGAACTCACGGAATACGTCAAGCGTCCGCAGATCGGCGCGAAAGGGCTCGTGTGGATACGCATGGAAGAGGACGGCAGCATCAAATCGAGCATCGACAAATTCTATACGCCGGAAGACCTTGCCGCATGGGCCGCGGAACTCGATGCAAAGGCCGGCGACATGATATTCGTCGTGAGCGGAGCACGCCGCCGTTCGCTGACCGTACTGAGCGAACTGCGCCTCGAACTGGGCAGCCGCCTGGGTCTGCGAGACAAGTCGAGATTCGTCCCCCTTTGGGTGGTCGACTTCCCGCTTCTGGAATGGGACGAGGAGACGCAGCGCTTCTACGCCATGCACCACCCGTTCACTTCGCCCAAACCCGAAGACCGGCATATGATAGAGAATTTTTTTAACTTAAAGCCGGAGAAGGGGTTCTCAGATCCAAGACAGACTAATAATAGTATCTCTGGTCTAGCTCTACACAAGGCGGAAAGAAATCTCGCTGAAAACCTGCGCGCGAACGCCTACGACTTCGTGGTGAACGGAGTGGAAGTGGGCGGCGGGTCGATCCGTATATTCGACTCGGGACTGCAGGCGCAGATGTTCAAACTGCTCGGATTCACGCCCGAAAAGGCGCAGCAGCAGTTCGGATTCCTGATGAACGCCTTCCGATACGGCGCGCCCCCGCACGGCGGCATCGCCTTCGGTTTCGACCGTTTCGCATCGCTCTTCGGCGGCGCGGACTCGATCCGCGACTACATCGCCTTCCCGAAAAACAACTCGGGACGCGACGTGATGATCGACGCTCCGGCAGAAATAGACCAGTCGCAGCTCGACGAACTTTTCCTGCAAACAGTTAAACCAGAGTAGAGGCTGTGAGGGCGGCGTTATATATAACGGTATTCGGGGTTCTGCTCGCGGCGGCCGGCTGCGTGCGCAAGGAGACCGTGCCGTACGACCCACCGCCGTTCGTTACCGATCCCGTGTTCTACGCCTACTGCATGGCGAATTTCGACCTCAACGGCGACGGATATTTCGCCAAATCCGAAGCCGCCCAGATCAAAGCCGTCGACCTCGACAATGAGAGCGGCGCCGACGCGGACGTGGCCTCGCTCGCAGGCATCTGGTACTTCACCGCACTGCAGTCGCTAGACGTGGCCGGGAACAGCATCGCCGCGATGAATATCCGGGCGAACGTGGAACTCACGCTGCTGGAGTGCGCCGACAATAAACTCGGGGAACTCGATATCAGCAAAAACACTCTGCTCACCTCGCTTTCGTGCCGGGGAAATGCCGACGATATGACCATCTGGGTCTGGCAGGGGTTCGATCCTGATGCCTTTTCGTACTACTCGGTGCCGGATGATGCGATCGTCAAAGTAAAAGAATAGCCGACGGGGTTTGCCCGGCTCAATCAGATGTCTCGACTACGCTCGACATGACAGTGTGGATATTTCCGATTTTATTATTATTTTTGCGCTAACGCGCCAATACTAGGATGCGCCTCGGGAAAACTCAAGCAAGCTTGGCTTCCCTCTCGGCTTTCATTGTATTTGGGCAAATGCACAGACCATGAAACGGGCCGTCATTGCCATATCGCTGCTGATACTCATCCCCTTGGGCGCAAAGGGCCAGGAGGGTGTGCCGGATATTGACTACGGCCCCGACTACGGCCTGGAATACCGACTCACACCCGTTTATGCACCTCTGCGGATGCCCTCGCTGATCCAGCCGGCGGCATTCAAACCAATACTCCTCGAATACGGAAGTTTCGTCTCATGGAACCGTTTCCAGCGGCAGTACGGCCTCACGGTTCCCGCTGCCAGCGTAACCAGGAACTACATGCTCCTCAACAGCAACGGGTACATGGGCCTGTACAACAGGGAAAATTTCGCCCTCGGCCTGACCGGATCACTGAGAACATACACCTCGTTCGGCTTCTCGAACTCAGTCTCGCTGGGCGCCAGCTACTCCCCCGCCGACTGGATAACCTTCTACGGCGGCGCTTACGCCTCGGACAATATGATCGGCATGTCGAGGTTCAAGGACGTCGGACTGTCGGGAAAAATGAGGATAAAGGTGGCCGAAGGGCTCTGGATAAATGGCTACGGGCAGTATTCGGTCTATTCCAACCGCCCCCAGACCCTGCCTTTCGGGATGTATCCCGCAACATCCTTCGGCGGGACGATCGAAGTGAAGATCACCCAGCATTTCGGGATCGAGGGCGGCGCCTTCCGCGAATACGACCCCTTCACACGCCAGTGGAAGACCAACTACTACGCCTCGCCGGTGTTCTACTGATTTGTCATTCCGAGCGAGCCGGAATTGAAGGTTTCGGAGTATCGACAAGGCTGAGGTCCGGCGACGAGGAAACTACCTTATAAATAAACCTGCATCAGCCGTACAATTTGTATGGTAGTTCCCTCGTCGGCAGATAGCAACTTTCTACTCTTTGCAGACTTATCTGATCTGCCTCGCTCGGGATGACTCTGAAGCCATAGAACTAAATCAACAAAAAAGGCCGGAACTAATGTCCCGGCCCTGATGATTTAGAGTTTTTCGAACTCCGCGTCCAATGACGCACTCTCTGCGGCCCGTGCCTCCTGTTCGAAGAAATCGGGTTTGCTCTTCTTGATGAAACCCGTTGCATCCCCGAAACCGTCGGCGAATTTTGCGAAATCCTCCTTGTAAAGATAGATCTTGTTCTTCTCGAACACCGAGGTGCCGTCGCGGTTCGTCTTCTTGCGCGACTCGGTGATGGTAAGGTAATAGTCGTCGTTACGAGTTGCCTTAACATCAAAAAAATAGGTGCGCCGTCCGGCCCTTACGACTTTCGAATAGACGTCCTCGCCCTGTTCGCCTTCGTCGCGGCGAAAGTCAAATCCATCTCCCATGGTCTCTAAGCGTCTGGTAAGAGTTTTAGGTTAATTGTGGAAATCTGGTCATCCAAAAACCCGCCTGCGATATATGACAGTTATCCGGGAAGGGGGGTTCATAATTTGTAAATACAGCGAGGGCCGGAAGGCAAACTTGTTTGCCGGAATTTGTCCGAACCGCATCCTATATTCTGCAAATTTAGGAATTAATTTAAATCTACCAAGCCGGGAGTGATAAAAAACGTGTTTTTAATCTCCGGACAGCCTCTGTATCAGCTTACCGGATACAGGCCAGTAGGGCGTCTGCGCATTCGGGAGGGCGCTCCAGCGCTGCATCATCCCATATGCCTTTTTGAACACATCGTCGTATTCCCGGTGGCTCACGCGGTAGTAGGCCGTGGTGTCCCACAGACGCTGGGCGATCAGGGCCTTCAACTGAGCCGAAAGCCATTCCCGGGAAGTTTCCAGCCCCTCGGGATCGGGTTCCGTTCCGCGGGCAGACGCATATTCCACCAACTGCGGAATAAGCGCGCCACCGTCGAATTTTTTGATGTATGTGTCGACGTCGGGATACTCCGAGGCGAGGCGCGTGCGGTTGCTGTCGAGGTAGCTCTGTATGAATTCGTGGAGCTGGCCGCTGCGCACCAGTTTGGACCAGTAGTCGGAATAGCCGGTGGTGTCGGACGCAATGTAAACGTCGGGATAGATGCCGCCCCCGCCGTAGACCGGACGGCCGGTTTTCAGGGTGTGGTATTCAGGCCCCGTCGTGTCGAGGGTGTCGGGCGAGGAACCGGTGTAGCGGCGGATGTAATCCTCGTAGTACTCGTCCTTGTGCCCGCGCTCGTAGGGACGCTGGATCGCACGGCCAGTGGGCGTCAGGTATTTCGAAATGGTGATGCGCAGGGCCGAACCGTCCTCGAGGGTGAATTCCCTCTGAACCAGACCCTTGCCGAACGTGGGATGGCCCACTATGACGCCCCTGTCCCAATCCTGCACAGCGCCTGCGACGATCTCGCTGGCAGAAGCCGACGACTCGTCCACAAGGACTATCAGCCGGCCCTTGTTGAAGCGCCCGCTGCGGGTGGCGGAATAGCTCTGCGTGGGGTACATGTTCCCCTCGGTCGAGACTATCAGCTCGCCCTTGTCGAGGAAGAATTCGCTCATGCGGATCGCCTCGGGCAGGTATCCCCCGCCGTTGCCGCGCAGGTCGATTATCAGGCCGTCGACCCCCTCGCCGAAATCGGCGAAGGCCTTGGCGAACTCTGTGCCGGTCGTCGCGCCGAAACGGTTGACCTTTATATATCCGGTGTGGTCGTCGACCTTGTAGGCGGCGTCGATGGTGTTCAGGGGGATATTGTCGCGAGTGATGGTGAAGTCCAGCCGGGAATCCGTTCCGCGCCTGTAAACAGTTATATCGACCTTCGTGCCGCGCGGACCGCGAAGGTATTTCGGCACCTCTGTGCGCTTCATCCCGATCGAACTTGCACCGTCGATCGCGATGATGCGGTCGTTGGGCATAACCCCCACCCTCTCGGCCGGGCCGCCTGTTATGGTATTGACCACGATTATCGTGTCGTTCAGCACGTTGAATTCAATGCCTATGCCGCTGAAACTGCCCCCGAGGTCCTCCTGCGAAGCCTTCTGCTCGGCGGCAGTCATGTAGACAGAATGCGGGTCCAGCTCCGACAGCATGCTCACGATCCCCTTCTCGACGATCGCCGAGTAGTTTATCGTGTCGAGGTAATTCCCCGCAAGTATGCGGTAGAACTCGTTGAGCTTCTGCTGCTGCGACACCATTTCGAGCAGTTCCTGCTGCGTGGGGTGCTTCGGTTTCTGCGCGGCGGCGCCCAGCGGCAATGCTATCGTTATAATCAATGCAGCCAACGCTGCCATAAATGTTCTTTTCATTTTCAATTTTCAATTGTCAATTCCTTTGCGAGGCGGTCGAACGCTATTTGTTTCTGTTCGCCCGAACGCATATTCTTTACCGTGGCAACGCCCTCTGCAAGTTCGGTTTCGCCGATTATGGCGACGAACGGTATCTCGCGGCGGTTGGCGTAGTCCATCTGTTTTTTCATCTTCGAGGCGTCGGGGTAGATCTCCGCCGCAATGCCGCGTTTTCGGAGCTGCGACAGCAGTTTCAGCGACTGTACCTCCTCGGCGCCGCCGAAATTGAGGAAGATTACCCGCGTCCCGATCATCGCCTCTTCGGGGAACAGGCTTAGCCCGGTCATAACGTCGTAGATGCGGTCGGCGCCGAACGAGATCCCCACGCCCGAAACTCCCGGCATACCGAAAATTCCGGTCAGGTCGTCGTAACGCCCGCCGCCGCAGATGCTTCCGATGGCGAAATCGCGCGCCTTAACTTCGAAGATCGTGCCGGTGTAGTAGTTCAATCCGCGTGCCAGCGAGAGATCAAGCTCTATCTCGAGCGGAATTTGGAGCTCCCCGACCATGTCGAAAATGAAGCGCATCTCCTCTATGCCGAGCATCCCCGTCTCCGAACCGCCGATGACAGCAGCGAGTTTGTCGAGTTTGTCGGCATTGGTGCCGCTCAGGGCGAGGATAGGCTCGAGTTTGGCGATACCTTCGCCCGCGATCCCTTTTTCTGCAAGTTCGGCCTTCACGGCATCCATACCGATCTTTTCGAGCTTGTCGATGGCGACGGTTATATCCATCATGCGGTCGGCGTGACCCATCGTTTCGGCTATCCCGGCCAGTATCTTGCGGTTGTTGAGCTTCAGCGCGACCCCCACCCCCAGTTTCGCGAAAACCTGTTCGACGATCTGCACCAACTCGACCTCGTTGACGAGGCTGCGGCTGCCGATAACGTCGACGTCGCACTGGAAAAATTCGCGGTAGCGCCCTTTCTGCGGACGGTCGGCGCGCCACACGGGCTGTATCTGGTAGCGCTTGAACGGGAAAGCAATCTCGTTCTGGTGCTGCACCACGTAGCGCGCGAAAGGCACCGTGAGGTCATATCGCAGCCCTTTTTCACATATCTTCGCCGCGAGGGCGTTCGGGTTCGCGAGCTCCGACTCCTCCACGCACGACGAAAAATCGCCGCTGTTGAGTATCTTGAACAACAGTTTGTCGCCCTCCTCGCCGTATTTGCCCATCAGCGTCGATAGGTTCTCCATCGCGGGGGTCTCGATGGGGGCATAGCCGTAAAGTTTGAAAACTTCGCGGATAGTGTCGAAAATATAGTTGCGGCGCGCGGTCTCGCCCTGCGAAAAATCCCTTGTGCCTTTAGGAATCGACGGTTTCATATAATTAAAAATGGTATTTACTTAGATTTCAATTGTCATCCCGAACGTGCGTGAGGGATCTACCTTATACCTCTTGTTCGTTAAGGAATTTCCAATATGGATTTTCCGATTCTATGAGTTTTATTTTCTTTTCGCGCCGCCAGCCTTTTATCTCTTTCTCACGCGCAATATGAAACCGTTCATAATAGAGTAAATACTTTGCACCGTATCTATTTGTAAATGCGAGTTCCCCGTTATCTCCTGCCGCGTGCTCATCGAGCCGTTTTTCAAGATTGTTCGTTATTCCCGTGTACAACACAGTTTTATTGACGTTGGTCAGTATGTACACAAAATATTCTTTCATTTTTCAATACATGGTAGATTCCTCACATGCGTTCGGAATGACATATAATCGTCGGCCTCTTGGAAATGTTGGTTTTTGTGCCATTTTAATGCTGTTATAATTCTTCCACTCCTGCGACCATGCCGTTGGCGATGAAATTGTCTCCCTTGCCGAGCTTCGATATCGTATAGGTCCTGATACTGTCGTTAATTACTCTTATCTCTTTAAGAACACTCACTGAAATCTTATTATCGCTGTCGACAACCACGAACCGGTCCCCTGCCGCGATCTTTTTCGTATCCGCCATTCCCTTGTAGCGGCCGGTCTTTTCAGGAGCGTATGAACTCCAGCCTTTGCCCTCGACAAGGAAAGGATGGTCCGCCGTCGCGACGACCGACCGGCCGGATTCGAGAATATATTCGACCATCCCGTCGTGAACCGGGGAACAGACCCGGCCGACCGTGGACTTATCCAGTTTCGCCGCCGCCCTGTCGTAAAACGCCACTTCGTCGCCGGGTTTTATATCCTCGATCTTTTTCAGCCGCATGTCCGCCATCAATATCTCCGTCCCCGGCGCAAGGCAATGGACGTCGGTGCCGTCGAAATATATCTGCGTGATGGCCGTATCCTCATATTCATATCCCGGATAGACATCCTCTATCGTGAAGCGCAGGACCAGATCCCCGCCATCCTCCCGGTGGCCCAGCAGGCCGACCATGAACGATTGCTGCGCAGGGGTGTCTTTGAGGTTCAGCCTCGCATAAGGCTCGCCGTTCACATCCAGCGCGAGGGTTTTGACCCTGGAGTTGTAGAACCACGCCTTTTCACTCTTCAAATAGCCGTTGTATATTATCACGGTATGGAGCCTCGGACTCTCATTCTCGAAATAATATTCAAGGTATTCCCCCTCGCCGCACCCGACCTCTCCTTCTATCCACGCCGTCTTAAAACTGAAATCGTGCGCGTTCCTGGCGTCGTAAGTTATCTTCCCGTTCGGTTTGAGGCAGGATGAAGCCTTTACTTCGTAGGGCCCGCCGCCGCAATACCAACTGCATCCGCAGCCCGTTATATCCCAGAAACTTTCGCATGTTTCATCGAACTCCCCGCTAAGAGCTGCGGATTCTTTTTGCTCTTCCTCGGATAAATCCTTCCGGTCTTTCTTCCACAGCTCGGACGCGCGGGCGTATCTTTTTTGGGCAGCCTCGCTTAAGTCCCGAACGGGGCCTACGGCAGGATACAGCTCCTTGTATTGGGAATAACACGTACCGGTCGTTCCAATACACAGCGCGGCGGCGAATATGATAAGCTGTATCCTCATAGATTACTCGACCAGTTTGCGGTATTTGACTTTTTTGGCGGGTTCGATGCCCTGGGCCTTCTTGTATTCCTCGTACTCGGAGTAGCTGCCCTCGAAGAACTTCACCTCGCCGTCGCCCTCGAACGAAAGGATGTGAGTGGCGATGCGGTCGAGGAACCAGCGGTCGTGGGAGATCACGACGGCACACCCCGCGAAATTTTCCAGACCTTCTTCGAGTGCACGCAAAGTATTAACGTCGATGTCGTTGGTCGGCTCGTCGAGCAGCAGTACGTTGCCCTCCTCCTTCAGCGCAAGGGCAAGGTGCAGGCGGTTGCGCTCGCCTCCGGAAAGCACGCCGCACTTCTTCTCCTGGTCCGAACCGCTGAAATTGAACCTCGAAACATAGGCGCGGGCGTTGACCTGGCGGTTGCCCAACTGAACGTATTCGCTGTTCTGCGAAATCACCTCGTAGACCGTCTTGTCGGGATCGATCGACTTGTGCTGCTGGTCGATGTAGGCCAGTTTCACAGTCTCGCCCACTTTGAAAGTCCCGGAAGTGGGCTGTTCGAGCCCCATTATCATGCGGAAAAGCGTCGTTTTGCCCGTTCCGTTCGGACCTATGACACCCACGATGCCGGCAGGCGGGAGCGTGAACTCGAGCCCCTCGTAGAGCACCCGGTCGCCGAAAGCCTTGCTGACACCCTGCGACTCGATCACCATGTTGCCGAGTCGCGGGCCGTTCGGGATGAATATTTCGAGCTTCTCCTCTTTCTGTTTGCTGTCCTCGTTGAGCATCTTGTCGTACTGCGACAGACGCGCCTTGCTCTTTGCGTGGCGGGCCTTTGGACTCATCCGCACCCACTCCAGTTCGCGTTCCAGCGTCTTGCGGCGCTTGCTCTCCTGCTTCTCCTCCATCGCCAGGCGGGTCGATTTCTGTTCCAGCCAGCTCGAATAGTTGCCTTTCCACGGAATGCCCTCGCCGCGGTCGAGCTCGAGTATCCACCCGGCCACGTTGTCGAGGAAATAGCGGTCGTGGGTGACGGCAATGACCGTGCCCTTGTATTGCTGGAGGTGCTGTTCGAGCCAGTCGATGCTCTCGGCGTCGAGGTGGTTGGTCGGTTCGTCGAGCAGAAGAACGTCCGGTTCCTGAAGCAGCAGGCGGCACAGGGCCACACGGCGGCGTTCGCCACCCGAAAGATGTTTGATCGATTCGTCGGGATCGGGACAGCGCAGGGCGTCCATCGCGCGTTCGAGAACGGCGTCTAGCTCCCAGCCGTTGGCCTGGTCGATGGCCTCGGTAAGCTCGCCCTGGCGTTCGATCAGTTTCGCCATCTGGTCGTCGTCCATCGGCTCCATGAACTTCGCGTTTACCTCCTCGTACTCCTTCAGCAGGGCCACAGTCGCGGCACAACCTTCCTGGACTATCTCCCTGACGGTTTTGGTCTCGTCCAGCTGAGGCTCCTGTTCGAGGTAGCCGACCGAGTAGCCCGGCGAAAAGACCACCTCGCCCTGGAAATTCTTGTCGATCCCGGCGATGATCTTCATCAGCGTCGACTTACCCGAGCCGTTGAGACCGATGATGCCGATCTTGGCGCCGTAGAAGAACGACAGGTATATGTTGTTGAGGATCTTCTTATTGTTGTTGAGGACTTTGCTCACCCCAACCATTGAAAAAATGATCTTCTCGTCTGACATGGATTATCAATTACGAATTAAAAATTACGAATTAAGATTTGTTGAACTGCAAAGATATAAAAAATCACAGTATTACCCGAGAACATTTTTTTTGCATTTACAATGCACTAATTTGCAGTGTGTTGTTTTTTACATAACTAAATCTTTAGCCAAATAGTTAAAGTCTTAGTTGTATAATTAAAATTTTAGTCATACATTTGTTTCGGGAGACAAAAAACATAATCCCGCGAGCTATGGAAAAGAGTATGGACAAAGAGTTGACAAGACTCGAACTGAAACTGATGAACATCCTTTGGGACAAAGAGAAGGCGTTCGTGAACGACATTATCGAGGTGATGCCCGAGCCGAAGCCGGCGTACAGCACCGTCTCGACCATGATGCGCATACTGGTCCAGAAAGGTTACGCCGGCTTCGAGCCGTTCGGCAAAAGCCACCGCTACTACCCCATGATGGCCAAGGAAGAATACAGCCGCGCATTCCTCAGACACACGCGCGACAACCTTTTCGGCGGATCCTACAAGTCGATGATATCGTTCTTCGCGGAATCCGAAAAACTTTCCGATGCCGAACTGAAGGAACTGATCGGAATACTCAACGACTCGAAATAACCGAGCCCTATGAACCCGCTGCTACTGATCTTACTGAAACTGCTGGGCTCGTCGGCACTGCTGACCGGGTTCTACTTCCTGCTGTTCCGGGGAAAGTCGTCGTACACCACGGGCCGTATATTCCTTCTGTGCATACCCCTGTTCAGCCTTGCATTCTCTCTGATAAATGTAAAAGCCCCGATAAGCGAGATCGTTACCGTCTCATCGCTGCTGGAACAACACGCGGAAAGTGTGACCGCAGGGATGCTTGCCGGTGAAGCGGTGTATGCAGCCGGGGAAGAGATTCCGGCGGCGGCTGTGGCGGCGGAAACAGCCGCGGGTGCGGCCGCAGTGCCGGCGGCGTCGGAGAAAGAAGCCGGGGGAATGGGAGCCATGCTTATCATTTACCTTGCGGCGGCCACACTGATAACGGGTTTGCTGATACTGGAGATGTCGCGCCTGGGCGGCATCAGGCGCCGCGCCGACCGCCGCGTGATAATGGGTTCGCCGACATTCTTCAGCGAGGAGATAAAAGCATCATTCTCGGTCATGAGGAGCATCTATGTGAGTCCCCAGCCGTCACAGGAAAAACTATCCATAATAATACACCACGAAAAACAGCACATACGGCACCGCCACTATATAGACCTCGCACTGGCCGAACTCTTCATGATCGTCATGTGGTTCAACCCCTTTGTCTGGATAATACGCCGGGAACTGCGCAGCATACACGAATTCCAGGCCGACAGCGGCGTACTGAACGGCGGCGGCGTGCAGATGCAGAGATATATGATGGCCATACTGGAAGAGTGCACGGGCAGCGTTCCGGTCATGGCCAACGGACTCAGCGGATCTTTAATTAAAAGGCGATTCATGAATATGAAGAAAGGCCTTACTATAAGACACAAAGCGCTGCGTATTGCGCTGACCCTGCCGTTCGCGGCGGCGCTGTTCGTTTTCTTCTCGTTTACCGCGGCCCCGGCCGAAAACAGCGGGCCCGGCCCGGCAGTCAGTCTGTCCGACTCGCTGAAAGGCTTTAAAAGGTACAGCAGTACGTACACGAAACTGTTTAATAACACGACAGATCCTGACAAATGGGTAAAAGCCAATCCTGTAACGGTAACCGTCAGGGAAGTCTACATCAACAGCGATAAGGCGGGTGTGGACAGTCTGTTCGAAAAGATCCAAAGCAGGATCGAACAGCTTTACGAAGCTCAGGAAGAGACCAGGACCGCCCCCGATCCCGTACAGGTTCGGAGAATAATCGAGATAGGCGGACAATTTTCGCCCGAGGTATCGGACCTTTTCGAAAAGATGGCATCCACCGGTTTACCGCAGTCGCTGATCGACTCCGTGAACATCTATCTCAAATCCTACCGTGCGGAAAAGGTCATGCAGGTCCGACCGGTCGCAGATCCGAACGAATGGAAAAAACATGATCCGCGATTCGCACACGCATCCGTCAACGACATCCCGGAGAATTACACGCCGGCCGGGTTCGCCAGCCATTTCAACGTGACGATAAAGGACGACGATATGCTGTATACTCCCGACGGCGACACGCTCATGCCGGTTTGGGCCATAAAAAGCCTTACGGACTATAACGGCAAGTTCGTCAGCAACAAGCGCACCGTCATACCGGACTCTTCGAAACGCATATTCCGCATAGAACGAAACGACAAAGAGACGCTCGTTACGGTAGCATGCAAACTGTACTGGGACTGGAACTGGATATTCCGCGACAAGGAGACATGCCTCATAGACGAAGAGACCGGCGACAGGTATATGATCCGGGATATCGTGGGCGATGAAGAGGTCGGCAGGATGTCTACCGTCTACGGACTGAAAGGGAAAACGATCGAACAAACCCTTGTGTTCCCCCCTCTGAAAAAGAAAGTGAAGGTGGTCAGCTTTTACGAGCCCGACAATTACGTGGATCTGCCGACATACCTGAACGGGGGCGGACTGCGGGTATATCACATAAAACTGGATGATTACACCAATCCTGCAACGAAGAATGTAAAAATCTTCAGATAAAAACAATAGTTTAGGTAAAATCTGAGATGGCGGCCCCCCGGTTGTGAAACCATGGGGGTTCGCTGCATCTTGAGCAAAAAGAGATTATTCCACAACGTAAACCTCTTCGCCGTCGCGGTGCATCAGGAACTTTTCGCGGGCGAACTTTTCGAGGAAATCCGGGTCGTTGAGGTTTTCCAGAAGAGTGCTGTCCTCGGCGATGCTCCGTTCCAACTCCTCTTTGCGGTCCTTCAGGTTGCCGATCTCGGCCCGCACGCGGAGCGATTCGAAAACGTCGCGCCCGAACAGCACCAACAGCACCGCCAGCACCACTATCGCCAGCGCGCGGTAGGGGCCGTTGATCCAGCCGAACAGTTTCCCGAATTTTTCCTTAATGCTCACGTTATGGGATCTTCATATATTTATGCGACTGAAGAGATATCCTCCAGCGCGGGTTTTCCTTAATATATTCGACGATCGCGGGCATCACGGCATCACGGCGGCTCCACTCGGGCTGCAGGAACAGCATACATTCCCCGCCCACCCTTGCGGCGCACTCCTCGGCCCAGCGAAGGTCGTCCGCAGTCTCGATTATCACTTTCAGTTCGTCGGCACGGCCCCACGCTTCATCGAGCGGAGGCTGCTGCTTTTTCGGCGACAGGCAGACCCAGTCGAACTCCCCGCTGAACGGATGCGAGCCCGACGTCTCGAGAAAAATCTCCATCCCGGCCGCGTGCAGGCGGGCGCAGAGTTCGTCGAGCGGATACATAAGCGGTTCGCCGCCCGTCACCACCACAGCCTTCGCCGGATGAGCCGAAGCGCGGCGGACTATCTCTTCGACAGCGACCGGCGGATGAATTTTCGGATTCCACGTATCCTTGGCGTCGCACCAGCGGCAGCCCACGTCGCAACCGCCCAGGCGGATAAAATATGCCGCGCGGCCCGTGTGGCGTCCCTCGCCCTGGAGCGTGTAGAAATCCTCGACCAGCGGAAGGCGCAGGCCCCCGTCAAGTTCCGGTCCCCATTCGGCCCCTCTGTCCGTCCCCGCGCTACTCATCGTCCGTCACGACGTATATGTCCTTCAGATTGCGGCCCAGTTCGTCGTAATCGAGGCCGAAGCCGACGATGAACTCGTTGCCGATCTCCAGCGCCTTGTATTTTATCGGAAAATCTTTTTTGTAGGCGTTCGGCTTGAAGAAGAGCGTCGCTATCTCGAGGCTCGCCGGACGGTGCCCCGAAAGCGAACGCAGAAGGTGCTCCATGCTCTCGCCCGTGTCGACGATATCCTCGACTATCACCACGTGCTTGCCCTCTATGTTGTTCTTGAGGCCGATCAGCTCGGAAACCTTGCCCGATGAACTCGTACCCGCATAGGACGCCAGCTTGACGAACGACAGCTCGCAGTTGAAGTCGATCTTCTTCATCAACTCGGACATGAACATGAAAGCGCCGTTCAGAACACCCAGGAACAGAGGCGTATCACGGTCCGCATAGTCGGTGTTGATCTGCGCGGCCACCTTGTCGATGGCGGCGTCCAGCTGCTCGGCCGGGATCATCACGCGGAAGGTCTTGTCGTGGAGTTTCACCTTTTTCTGATTGTCCATATGCGGTTTATTTTTAACTTTGCGCAACAAGTTGCGCAATATAGGATGCGCCTCGGACAAATCAAGTAAACTTGTTTTGCCTCTCGGCTTTCACTATATTTGCAAAGAATACGAATTAAAGCACAAAGTTAATAAATATATAGACAAAAATGAAGGCAAGAGTAAGTATAATAATGGGCAGCGTGTCCGATATGCCCGTCATGGAAGCAGCGGCAAAATTCCTCGACTCGATGGAAGTTCCCTACGAAATAAACGCCCTGTCGGCACACCGCACGCCCGGGCCCGTGGCCGATTTCGCAGAAAAAGCAGCCGGACGCGGCATCGAGGTCATCATCGCGGCGGCAGGCGGCGCGGCGCACCTTCCCGGAGTGATCGCCGCCTCGACCGTGCTTCCCGTGATCGGGGTGCCCATCCGGTCGTCGAACTCGATCGACGGCGTCGACAGCCTCTACTCGATAGTGCAGATGCCCGCCGGTATCCCCGTAGCCACCGTAGCCATCGACGGCGCCCAGAACGCAGCAATTCTCGCCTGCCAGATAATCGCCACGGGCGACGCGGCGCTGCGCGAAAAACTCGTGGAGTTCAAGAAAAACCTCGCGAAGAAGATAGAGAAAGCCAACGCGGATCTGGCAAATATCAAATTTCCGTTCAAAACAAATTGATTATTATACTTACGGCATAATTTATGTCATTTCGAGGAAGTCGAAGCGACGAGGAATCTACATTATATCAGGTAGATTCCTCACTTCGTTTCGGAATGACAATTTAATGGCCAACTCAACATGTCGTCTGAAGTTTTATACGCCCTCGGGCTCTCGCTCTTCGCCGGACTCGCGACGGGGATAGGGAGTTTCATCGCCTTTTTCTATAAGAAGACCAACGAACGGTTCCTGTCGTTCGCACTGGGGCTCTCGGCCGGAGTGATGATCTACATTTCGTTCATGGAACTGCTGTTCGACGCGCGGCTGGGCATCACCGAACTCACCGGAAGCCACAAAATGGGCATACTCTACACCGCGCTGGCTTTCCTGGGGGGCATCGTTTTCGCAGGGATCATCGACGGCTTGGTGCCCAAGGACGAGAACCCGCACGAAATGCATACGATGGATGAGTTGAACGATCCGCACAGCCACCATCACCGGAAACTGAAGCGGACCGGGCTGGTCGTCGCGCTCGCCATTGGGATACACAATTTTCCCGAGGGGATCGCAACGTTCGTTTCGGCGCTAGGCAACCCGGGGACGGGAATCGCCATCGCCGTAGCGGTCGCTATACACAATATTCCCGAGGGGATAGCGGTCTCGGTGCCGATCTATGCCGCCACGGGGAGTAAGAAAAAAGCGTTCTGGATGTCGTTCCTGTCGGGACTGGCAGAACCCGTCGGCGCAATTCTGGCGTGGCTGGTGCTGATGCCGTTCCTGTCGCCGATGCTGATGAACATCGTTTTCGCCGCCGTCGCGGGGATCATGGTCTTCATCTCGCTCGACGAACTGCTGCCCGCCGCGCGCGAATACGGCGAAAGCCATATACCGCTCTACGGACTTGTGACGGGTATGGTCATTATGGCCGCGAGCCTGTTCTTACTTGCGTAAGAACAGGAATGAAGAATGAAAAAAGAAGAATGAAGAATGATAAAGTGGCTGAAAAACAGGACGAAGCCGGAAAAATGGATGCTGGCGATGATAGTGATACTGCTTATCGCGGTAGTCACGCGCTGGGGATTCATCAAAAAAGAGGCGGGCGACGCCATCAGGCACCGTATCGAATACTTCAACAAGCCGGACAGGCGCGACTCCGCTCCGGCCCGCGATTCACTCCCGAAAACCGACTCCGCAGGCTGGCACGTCGTGCGCGACACGGTCGGACTCTGAGAGGAAACGCCGTCAGAACTTCAGAACAAGCCCCATTCCGCCGGGAGTCAGCCCCATGGAGAGTTCCGGAGCGCGGTAATTATATGCCGACGCCCCCGTATATTCGTTATAGATATCGACCGCCCGGGCGATCCGCTTTTTAGCCTTCACCGTGAACGTCGCGCCGGTGGCGATCAGCGGGATACCTGCAATGAATAATCCCAGGCCGATACCTCCCCCCATACTCCAAAAATCTTCCTTGTCGAAGAAGGGATCGCTAAAGGCAGGGTCGTTATTGAAAGTATTGGCATTTGCAGCAGCAAAGATCATCTCTATCGCTCCCCCGACGGAAAGGCCCACTCCCGTCCATAGTGTATAGTAGCTGATCCTGGCGTATCTGATGCCGTCGGAAAAAGCGTCGTAGGCCGGAGTGCCGCCGAAAAGACTGGCGGCTCCGTACGGGCTCAAAGTGCCGTAGCCGTCATCTATCCTCATTCCCCTCGCCCTGAGGAGCGGCGGGGCGGAAGGCTCGCGCAGCGATGATCTGTAATCATTCATAGGCGGAAGTACGGGTTCGGATACCTGTGCGGCGGCGGCCGACACGAGCGGGAGACAGAACAACAGGGCAATGATCTTTTTCATGACTTTATAGAATTAGAGGTTGTAATACGAATATATGAAAAAACCGCCCCAAAAGCAACAGGCGGGCGGGTGAACGGGAAAAAATGGCCGGTGAGCTGCCGTTTACCGAAAATAGGCCGCCAGACGATCGTCAGCCGTCTTTTCGAGCTCGAGAAGAGCCGCGTAAGGGTCGCCCGGCAGACCGAGCAATTTCGCGAAGGCGGGTTCGGTTTTCAGCCCCTGCGATTTAAGTTCTATTATTTGCCGCCGGAAATCTTCGCCGAAAAGCATCAGCAGGCGGTGTTCGATGAGCATATGGCGGTAGGCGTTGTTGCGGACCGACGGCACCGGAGAGCCGAAAATTTCGACCTCTTCGCCGTCCGCCCGGAATCCGCAGACGACCGTATCGCCGCTCCCACGGATATCGAAGCGGTCGTATTTTCCGAAATTTTCGCGAAGGATTGTGGTGAAATTTTCCGGGTCGTGCACCTCGCAGACTATGTCGAGGTCGCTCGCGGGGATCTCTATTTCTATCGGGATCGTACCGGTCAGGATCGGGTCGTAAGGCGCAAGGATATCCATTACGCAGGTCCGCCGGATTATTTCATAACACCGCCTCTGGCGCGGATTGCCATCCGCAAGGTATGATATATCGAGGAAGTCAGTCATTCCGGGTTTTTTATAAGGTAGATTCCTCGTCGGCTTTCAGCCTCGCTCGGAATGACAGTCGGAACGCCGACGGCGGATCTGATGATAAAGGTTGCTGCGGATCTTAGTCTTTCGGCACAGCGTCGCCGTCATATTCAACTTTCGAATTGACCAGCCTCCTTGCCGCCCCGAATGGACCGGCTTAAAGGCATTTATCAAGAAGGGCGGACATTTCGGATGCCACCTTTCGGGCTTCGGCGGCTGCGGCTTCGGCAAAATTTTCGGAACTGTCGGCGTAGATGATTGCACGGGAAGAGTTCACTAAAAGGCCGCATTTCGGATTCATGCCGTATTCCGCGACTTCGGCGAGGCTGCCGCCCTGCGCCCCCACACCGGGAACAAGCAGGAAATGGTCGGGAACTATTTCGCGCACTTCGCGCAGCATCTCGGCCCGCGTCGCACCGACCACGAACATCGTGTTTTCAGCACTGCCCCATCCGCTTGCCGTTTCCAGAACCTGTTTCCAGAGCGGTCTGCCGTTGGCGAGCATGAGCGTTTCGAAATCGTCGGCGCTAGGATTGGACGTCAGGGCCAGAACCACCGCCCACTTGCCTTCGTATTTGAGGAACGGCTCGACCGTGTCGCGTCCCATATAAGGGGCAAGCGTCACGGCGTCTATATTACTTGGGGTACCTTCAAAAAATGCTTTTGAATACAAGTCAGAAGTATTCCCTATATCTCCGCGTTTTGCGTCAGCAATTATGAGGATTTCAGGATACTTGTATTTTATATACGCACAAGTCAACGCAAATGCTTCCATACCTGCCTCTGCAAAAGCTTCATAGAAGGCGAGATTTGGTTTATAGGCAATGGCGTAAGAGGCGGTTGCATCTATTATTGCCTTGTTAAATAAAAAAATTGGGCCTTCTTTACCGGTCTTTATCTTGTTGCCAAAAATCTTATCTCGAAGCAAATGCTGCGGTATCTTGCGGATGTCCGTGTCAAGTCCCACGCAGAGGAAACTGCGCTTTTTCTGTATCTGCCCGAAAAGTTCTGCTCCTGTCATAATGTTCGATGCTTTTTTATCGGTCATTCCGAAACGAAGTGAGGAATCTACCGAATAATTTATAAGGAAGATCCCTCGTCGCTGAATAGAACCTTTCGATATATCATTACCTTCATATATTCAGCTTGCTCGGGATGACAATTAAATCGCCGCCGGCGTTCCGGCTTATATTCCGCCGGCTTCTTTAAGGCGTTCGGCGTTCTCGGCCACGACGAGGTGGTCGAGCATATCCTGTATCCCGCCGTCCATGAAGGGGCCGAGATTATATATCGTGTAGTTTATGCGGTGGTCGGTGATGCGCCCCTGCGGATAGTTGTAGGTGCGGATCTTGGCGCTGCGGTCGCCCGTAGAGACCATCGTCTTGCGCTTGCCGGCGATCTCGTCGAGGTATTTCTGGTACTCGAGGTTGAAGATGCGCGTGCGGAGCTCCTCGAGAGCCTTATCGAAGTTCTTCAGCTGGGACTTCTGGTCCTGGCACTGCACCACTATCCCGGTCGGGACGTGGGTGAGGCGTATAGCCGAGTAAGTCGTGTTGACCGACTGGCCGCCCGGGCCCGACGCGCAGAAGGTATCCTTGCGGATATCGCCCATATTCAGCTCTATATCAAATTCTTCGGCCTCGGGAAGGACGGCAACGGATGCGGCGGAAGTGTGCACCCGGCCCTGGGTCTCGGTCTGCGGCACGCGCTGGACGCGGTGGACGCCCGACTCGTATTTCAGCACGCCGTAGACACCCTGGCCCACTACACGCAGGACTATCTCCTTGTAGCCGCCGGACGAACCCTCGCTCACGCTGTTGACCTCGTATTTCCAGCCGCGGTTCTCGATATAATGGGTGTACATGCGGTAGAGGTCGCCCGCGAAGATCGCAGCCTCGTCGCCGCCCGTGCCGCCGCGGATCTCGAGGATCGCGTTCTTGTCGTCCTGCGGGTCCTTGGGGATGAGCAGCAGCTTGATCTCCTCTTCGAGTTTCTCCAGCTCCGGCTCCAACTCGTCGATCTCCCCGCGCGCCATATCGCGGAACTCCTCGTCCTTCTCGTTGGCCAGTACGTCCTTGGCGTTCTGAAGGTTGCCCCACGCCGTGCGGTACCGTTCGCTCGCCGCGATGATCGGACCGAGTTCCTTGTACTCCTTGTTGAGCGCCACGAAATGCTTCATGTCGGACATCGCTTCCGGAGCGGCCATCTGCACCGCAAGGTCCTCGTATTTGGCTTTCAGGCCGTCGAGACGCTGTAATATAATGTTGTCTGCCATAGGATATATCTTGTAATCGTCCGCAAAATTAATCAAATTATAATGAAAGATGAAAAATGAAAGATGAAAGATTATGGTGCGGCGGATGCCGCGATTTTTTATTCATTCGTAATTCGTAATTCGTAATTCGTAATTATCTTTGTATGATATGGCCGAACAGAAACACATATCGCTGCTCGAACTGCAGGGCATGGTCCGGCGGAGCCTCGACGAGGCTTTTCCGACCCCCGTGTGGGTCGCCGCCGAGATCGCCGAGATGAAGGTCAACCAGACCGGGCACTGCTATCTGGAACTTGTCGAAAAAGGGGGCGCGAATTCGGTCCCGCAGGCGCAGGCCAGGGCCGTCGTGTGGCGTTCGAACTGGACTTCGCTGTCGGCCTACTTCCGCGGGGTCACGGGAAGCGAGCTGGCGGCGGGGATGAAGGCGCTGTTCAAAGTACTCGTAACCTATCACGAACTTTACGGATTCTCTCTGCAAATCACCGACATAGACCCTTCGTACACACTCGGCGACTGGGAGCGGCAGCGGCAGGAAACCATCGCACGGCTGCAGGCCGACGGGGTTTTCGATATGAACCGCGAACTTGGCCTGCCGCATATCATCCAGCGCATCGCCGTGGTTTCGTCGGCCGGGGCCGCCGGCTACCGCGACTTTATGCAAGAACTGGGGCGTTTCCCATACCATATTCATATAACGCTCTTCGAGTCGGTGATGCAGGGACATGCGGCCGAGGATTCAATAATTGCCGCTCTTGAAAACATCGCGGATGACCCGGACGGTTTCGACGCCGTGGTGATGATCCGCGGCGGAGGCTCCCAAAGCGACCTTGCGGCGTTCAACTCCTACCGCCTCTGCTGTCATGTGGCGCAGTTCCCGCTGCCCGTGCTAACGGGGATCGGACACGACAAGGACCGCAGCGTCGCCGATATGGTGGCGGCCGTCGAACTGAAAACCCCCACCGCTGTCGCAGGTTGGCTCGGCGAAAGGCTCGCGGCGCTCGACCGGCGGCTGGATGAATTGAACGAAAAGATCCGGGCCGGGGCGCAGTACCTGCTCGACGGCGAACGCATCCGTCTGGAACGCATCGCCCGCGTGGTTTCGATCGGGGCCGTGGAGATGACGCGCAGGCTCGAAGTGAGGCTCGAAAGGCTTTCGGCGGAACTTGCGCGGCGGTCCGGGGAGTACTTTATACGGCAGGCGAACAAGATTTCGAACTACGAGGCGTTCCTTGCCGAACGTCCGGCGCTGTTCCTTGTGCGGCAGGCCGAAAGGCTCGAGACAATGGAGAAAACCGTTGCTTTCAGGCGGCCCGAGAATATACTTGCGCTTGGTTTCGCGATAGTCCGGGCCGGCGGCCGGGCCGTTCGTGACGCATCCCAACTCATCGAAGGGCAGCAGGTGGATATCGCACTGGCGAAAGGAACAGCAAAAGCTAAAATTACGAAATAATGAATTACTGGTTAGCGGGATATTACTTAATAAAATTAAGGCCTCTGTTTTTCGGAAGCCTTAAATCAAAAGTCGTATATACTTGCAGCAGTTGCATAAACGACAGTTTATTAGACGATTTTTCACGTTCATGGACAAGACAGAAGAATGACATAAATTCAGGCGAAACCGGCCTTAAAATAGATCCGGAATTAATCGCACAGGTCCATGAGTGGACAAACCGGATGGATGCGGAGCAAAGAATCGGGTATATTGATGTATTTTATGATATAAAAACAGCGAAAGAGTACAAAAGTAAATTCTTTCCTGATGAGGATAATGTAAAGTTACTGGCCCTGTATCTTCCCGAGGCGGAAGCAGAAGAATTGATCAAAGAGTTCTCGCCTAAAAAAGAGAATGAGGGAGAGATAGGTATCGTACACAAACTGAAGCAGAAAGAAATGAATCCGGACAGCACAAATGTCATTGGTTACGACTTGATAGGGGTCGAATCTGGCGGAAGTTTTCACTCTTTCCATTGCCACGATATGGATTTGGAACTGAATGAAAAATTCGGAGTAAAACTGAATGATTATGGTTTGCTGGAAAATGACGGTAAATGGAAAGGGCTGGCCGACTATATGAATTGCGATGCCGGCGGCGAACCCGTTCCGTGGTATTTTGCGCAGGTAAGATTAATAGAATAGAAAATATGGCGACGATATTTAAGAAAAGTGAACGAGAATTCAAGGAGAACCCCGGCAGGATGGACGGGTTCAGGCTGATGTCGGAGATTGCGATAAGCGCGAAAAACGCCGAAACACGGAATCTCAAATTCGACCTGCGGCAGTTGAATCCGGGCGAATACTCCTCGCTCTACCACTTTCACAGGCATGCAGAAGAACTCTTTATGATCGTCTCAGGCGCGGCGACGCTGCGGACTCCCGAAGGTCTGCAAACGGTCGAAAGCGGCGACATCGTCTTTTTTGAGACCGGCGAAACGGGCGCCCACCAGATGTACAACCACACCGGCGAGCCGTGCGTCTACCTCGACATCAGGACCTATATCGGGCACGACGAATGCGGATATCCCGACACGGGCAAAACGCTGTTTCTGCCCTCGATGACGATATTCGACAGCAACGCAGGGAAGCCCTACACTTTTGAAGGGCAGGAGAATATCGGCGAGATTTGGGATGAATTACGGAATAAAGAAAGAAAATAACAAAGGCGGAAACCTGTTTAACTATGTGGTAGATCCCTCGTCGGGCGGCGGTACCGTAAAACCCATTTTAAGTTTATGCGCCGCCCTCGCTCGGGATGACAAAAAATCCGCGTCCGGAATGCCGGCTGCGGAATGACAGTTTAAAAGACGAAAAGCAACTATCTGATATGGAAAAACAACCGAAAAATTACAGCGAAGCGATCGCCGAAGTCGAGGCGATACTGGCACGGTTCGGCGACGGGTCGCTCGACGTCGATACACTCGCCGCCGAGGTCAAACGAGCAACCGAACTCATAAAATACTGCAAGGAGCGACTCGCTAAGGCTGAAAAAGAGGTTAACGCCGTCCTCGGAGAGGACGACGAATGAAGAATTTAGAATGAAGAATGAAGAAAGCAAACTGCTTAAGCGGTAGATTCCTCGTCACTTCGTTTCCCTCGGAATGACAATCATAGGCCGAAACAATTCGTAATTCATGCGAATTAAGGGTTGAAAACCCAAATTTTCATAACCGCAGGCTTTTAGCCTGCGGGCAGACACCGCCACTGAGGCGATCTGCCTGAAAGGCAGGATTTTTAAGTTCTGCCTTTCAGGCAGAGGTTGATCGGGTTTGTACGCCGAAGGTCGCAGACCTTCGGTTATGAAAATAGAGCCCTTTCGGACTATTTGTATTATAACATCAGTTGCGGTTTGCGAAATAGTTTCTTAACTCTTAATTCGCACAATTCGTAATTCGTAATTCTAATTTAATGATCGGAGATGATTAAATTTATTTTAAACCGCGTTCCGAGGCCGGTCCTGCAGAAGATGGCTGGATGGGCGGTCCCGGTCATGGGTTTGGCCTACGCAGGACGCGGGGTGCAGTGCCCCGTCTGCGGCGCACGCTACCGCCGGTTCATGCCCTACGGGTATGTGGAAACGCGGAAGAACGCACTCTGTCCGAGGTGCCTCGCGCTCGAACGCCACCGCCTGCTGTGGCTGTGGATTGAGCGCTGCACGGATATGCTGACCTCGGCGCCGGAATTTCTGCACATCGCTCCTGAAGTGTGCCTGATGCGGAAATTCAATAAAATCTACACGGATGGAAACGCTGCGCGGTATGTCACGGCAGACCTCGAAAGTCCGCTCGCAAAGGTCAAAATGGATGTTCAGGCCATACCGTTTCCTGAAAACTCGTTCGACGTCGTCTTCTGCAACCATATACTCGAACACGTGGACGACGATCGGCTGGCGATGCGCGAAATGCACCGCGTGATGCGTCCCGGCGGTTGGGGCGTGATGCTCTCTCCGGTGGACGACTCCCGCGCCGAAACTTTCGAGGACGATTCGATCACCGATCCCGCGGAGCGCACCCGTATTTTCGGGCAGTACGACCACCGGCGCATCTATGGCCGTGATTATGCAGACCGTCTGCGCAGCGCGGGGTTCGAGGTCGAGGAGATTGATTATTTCGCCGTGCTCCCGCCCGAAGAACAGAAACTCTATGGGCTGCGCAGGGAAATCCTGTATATCGTGAGAAAAAGCGTTCAAATTATAAGGTAGTTCCCTCGTCGCCGGACTTTTATCTTTTCATTCCCGGAACCGTTCAACTCCGGCTCGCTCGGGATGACATCTGGATTGCTTCACTTCACTACGTTCAGTTCGCAATGACGCTGCTGCTAAATCGCTGCCGCCGTTGCGGCCTCGCTCGGGATGACAAAGTAAATCCGACGTCGGCGTTCCGGCCTCGCAATGACGTTACCACCCCGCCGCTGCGGGTACCCCCTCCGCGGGAGGAAAACCCGCTGCCTGCTTGCTTGGGCTGAAGCCCGAGGGACAGTGTTCTCTTTGTCCGTTGGCTTTAGCCAACGGCAATGAAGAGAGCCTTTTCCGGATCGCCTCGTCGACTTTCAGTCTCCTCGCAATGACGGAAAAAAGGGTAATGATGCAAAAAGTGGTTGGCGGCATATGGTGTAACTAACAAAATATTTGCATATTACAGCGATAAAACAGAAATTAGTAGAAACCGGTTTCTACTAATGCAGGAAATGTCATCCCGAACCTCGTGTGAGGGATCTGCCAAATAATTTGAATATAAGGTAGATTCCTCGTCCTGCTTCGTTCCTTGCAGTTCCCTCGGAATGACTAATTACCAACCACTTTTTGCACCATTACCGAAAAAAGAAGGCCGGATCGCTCCGGCCTTGAATGTATCGCTGCATTTGTTTCCTACAACATCGCGAGTTGGCAGTACGAGTCGTAGTAGCGCATCACTTTTTTGACGAAACCCAGCGTCTGCCGGTTATCGACGAACTGCCCGCACCGGACCACCTCGTCCTCGTAATACTCCGGCTCGTTCTTCAGCTCGAGGTAACGCGCGACCACTGGCCACGAATTGGGATTGTCGCCGTACTTCACGGCAAGCCTGCGCGCATCCAGAATGTGTCCCATCCCGCAGTTGTAGCTGGCAAGGACGATGCTCAGGCGGTCCTCCTCTGGGGTGTAATCCGGGAAACGGAGCGTGCTGAAGATGTAGTCCAGAAGTTCGACGCCCAGCACGATGTTGGTGTGGGGATCGCTCATGTGAAGCGGATCGACCTTGAACTGGCGCGCCACGACGGGCATGATCTGCATCAGTCCGACAGCACCGGCTCCCGAAACGATCTCGTTGTCGAAACGCGATTCGGCACAGGCGATGGCCGAGATGAAGCGCCAGTCGTAACCCTTGTCGTCGGCTATCTGGCGGATCATGGGGTCGTACTTCGAAATAACCTCGCGCGACCGCCTTTCGGGGATCCACAAAGGGGCTTTGTTTTCGGTGGCCCAAAAAGATTTACTCTCGATGTAGGTGCCGGCGAGCTTCTCCGGGGAGTTACTCTGCAATGCCGGTTCGTAAAGGGCCGACGAGGCCGAAAGCGCCGGACTCCCTTTCGGGAAGAATTTCGACGCCGTAAAATTCGCAACGCCGCACAAGGCGGCAAGTGAAACAAACAGTACTGAATAAGTTTTTTTGTTCATAAATCGTTACTCTGCGGGCAGCATTTCACGCACAATATGAGCCGCTAATCGTAGAAATTCCACGAGATCCCGATCTTGAATATCCGCTGGTTCATCGGATAGTGCAGCACGCTGAAATAATTCCTCGTTCCGAACATGTCGTCGTTGAGGTGCTGCATCTTCAAAAGGATTCTCATGCGTTTCCATTTCGCATTGACGAAAACATCCATCCAGATGTAATCGCCGAGCTGCTTCTCCCTCTGATTGTAGAACTGGGCCGTGCCGGGGTTGTAGCCCCGGGCGTAATACTTCGTATTATACCGGCCGTCGACCCCGATCTGGAGCCTAAGTACGTTCTTTACCACGTTGAATTCGTAGTAATAGGAGAGGAAGGCGCTGGCAAGCGGAACGGGAACGACTTTCTGATCCGTGCTCCATTGTAGCATTACCCTGTGGTTGAGATTCAAGGAAGAGGATTTGATCCTGATCCTCACATCTTCGCGCAGATACAAGCCCGTCACGCTGACGACGTCCGCGGCCTGGGCCGGGAAAAGATACTCATCGTAATAGACCTTGTTGCCCAGTACGCTTTGGTATCCCGACGCCTCGAACCCCAGATGGGGAACGCGCAGCGTCACATCGAAACGGGTCTCATTCTCCTTGGCAAAGGAGTTCGACCACCTGTAGTGGTTGGAGGAAAAATTCTGCTCCCAGTAACTCGGCTCCAGAGAACTGAAACGGAAATTGGCGGAAACAGAAAGGGGACGCCCCTTTACGGGGACACTGGCGGAAGCCGAGGCGTTGATCTCGACGTCGCCGCTGCGGTAACCGAACGGGTGTATGCGGAAATCACCCGCCCAATCGAAATATCTCTTTATATTGCCGTTGGCGCCGGCATATACATAGTATGAGTTCTCCCTGTGGGCCTTTGAAGGTCCTGTGAGGTATTCGCCGTCAGTGAACTGGTAGTAGCTCAGCATGTCCACCCCCACCCCGGCGTCGATCACGCCGACCACTCCGCTGCGGTCCCACGGCTGCAACTGCACGAATACGCGGTTGGTGAGCTTGCCCTCGAACAGCGAGTCGCTCGTCTCCGTGGGGCTGACATACCAATCCTCGTAGTAGGGAAGCGCCGCGCCTGTACTCTGGCCGGCCTGTTTCTCCTGATACACCGTTCCGTTGTAGGTATCCTGGTATTTGCGCACCCAGCGGTTGTACTGCAGCGTGTGACCGATGAACACGGCCGGGCGGTCGGCCATCGTGAAATCATGCTCGGTCATCCTCCTGAGCGGCACGCCGTAGGACTGCGTCAGGAAATAGGAGTTGTTCTTGATCCAGTTCTTCGGATCGGACATATGCATGGGTATATTCTGCGAAAGTCCTTCGTTTTCGTTGATATACAATATTATATCGTCATCGTCGACCATCCCGCCGTTCTCGCGGTTATAGATCGAATTATAGATGTACCCCGCGTGTACGGTGTAGCGCTTGCCCGTGTGCGAAAACGCCAGGGAAAGAGTCTTGTCGCGCGTTGCCTGCCATGCGTAGATACCCTTCGTGCCGAAACTCTTGTAGTTGACGTTGAATCCGGTCTGCGGGCTGTAGTTCTGGGCATGAATGGCGCTGAAATCCTCCTCCTGCTTGGTTTTCTGCCCAGCCCACGCATAATTGAACTGGGTGAACGGCAGCTTCACGTTGTAGAAAGGGGTGTTGTCCATCGTGCGGATGTAGACGTTCCACGGATCGGCGAACGAATGGTCCTGACTCTCCTGGCGGTCGAAATAGCTGAGGTAGTACGACGGCGCTCCCAGATTGCCCAGGTAAGCGCTGCCCACACCCTGCTTCATGAACGGGTACTGTATCTGGAAATCCTGCTGGAGAGTATCTATCGAACTGATATGAACATCGTTAACATACGGATCGACCGTCCACTGTATGTTCTGGCGGCCGCGCACCGAGTCGGGAAAATGATAAGATTCGAGCGGGAGTTTCGGCCTTTTTTTCTTCTCTTTGAGGCTATCCGGCAGTACCTCCTCTTCGGTACCCTCGCCGAAAAAAGGCGTATTGTCATCGGGCTGGTCAACCGGGCGGGTCGAACCCGGCAGGCGGTTCTGCCCGGTTTGGTCGGTTTGACCGGCCGGGGTGGTACGGTTGGGGCGGTTGGGCGTCTGGGCCGCAGCCTTCCCCGGAGAGAAAACAAGCATCCCTGCTGACACTATCATATATAGAATTATGATGTTTTTCGCCATACACTATGCAAAAACCGGACAAATATAGTCAAAAAGGTTGAAAAACGCTACTTTTCTACGGCATCAGCCGGTTTGCCGCCGCGAAGGCCGAGGAAATAACGCACTGTCGAAATGACTATATAGAGTATTATGGATGCCGCAACGCCCTCGATGCCGAGCAGCGCCACGATCGCGGCGCTGCAAAGCAGGAATATGTACCTCAACTGGTTGCCGTGCCAGCCGAAGCCTTTGAACTTCAGCGAGAACATCCTTACGGGGCAGATCATAAGGTAACTTACGAGCAGCGAAAATGCGAGTATGATCTCGCGGCCTATCTCGAGGCTTCCGTTGTAGGTCGCCCAGCCCAGCGAAGCTATCATCAGAGCGGCCGCCGGTGTGGGAAGACCGATAAATTCTGTCGTTTGCCGGTCGTCGATATTGAACCTGGCAAGCCTCAGCGCCGAGAACAAAGCCACCGCGAAAACTATCCAGCCGGGCCACGCCGCAAGGAAAGGACCCGGATTCCAGATCGCAAAGGAATCGCGGTAAATCACGAACAGCACAGCCGCCGGTGCAACGCCGAAACTCACCATGTCGGCGAGCGAGTCGAGTTCCACACCCATTTTGGAGTACTGGCCCGTCAGGCGCGCCGCAAAACCGTCCAGAAAATCGAAAACCGCCGCGCCAGCCATGAACCAGAACGCCAGGGCCAGATTCCCCGGTGTGCCCAGCGCAAGCACAATGGCAGCACATCCGCAGGCAAGATTAGCCAGCGTGATCATATTCGGAAGAGTGAACATTTTTATCTTCATCGTAGTGCTGCCGTTAATTATGGCACAAAGATAGTGCTTTTCACCGATTTTATTGCTATATTTGATGAATACAGGATACGCCTCGGCAATTTCAAATATATTTGAATTGCTCCCGGCTTCCACTGTATTTGATGAATACAGACCGCTGATACCTTATTATAACTATGCAGAACGATATTTATTGCGTCATAATGGCGGGAGGGGTCGGAAGCCGCTTCTGGCCCGTCAGCCGCCAGTCGCACCCCAAACAGTTCCTCGACATCCTCGGTACCGGGAAAACCTTCCTGCAGCAGACCTACGAAAGATTCCTGCCGCTGGTACCCGCCGAAAACATCCTGGTCGTGACAAACGAACAGTACCGCAATATCGTCGCCGACCAGCTGCCGATGCTTATGCCCGAACAGATACTGGGCGAACCTCTGGGACGCAACACCGCCCCATGCATCGCTTACGCCGCTTTCCGGCTGAAGGCTGTGAACCCCGGCTCAGTGATGATAGTCACCCCGGCCGACCACCTCATCACGGGTGAAGAGGAGTTCGGGAAGGCAATCCGCGAGGGGGTCGATTTCGTGCGGGCGAACGACGCAATGATGACCATCGGCATAAAACCGACCCGACCCGACACCGGTTACGGCTACATCCAGGTCGAGGAGAGGTGCGAAGGGGTCAACAAGGTCAAGACCTTCACCGAGAAGCCCAATGAGGAACTCGCCAAAGTGTTCGTCGAGAGCGGCGAATTCTTCTGGAACGCCGGCATCTTTATCTGGAAGACCGGAACCATCCTCGACGCGCTTGCCGACCATCTGAATGAGACCTACCAGCTTTTTGCGGCCGAAGAGGAGAAGTTCGGGACTCCGGCCGAGATCGAGGTCGTGAGGCAAATATATCCGGAAACGCGCAGCATCTCGATCGACTTCGGGGTGATCGAAAAGGCGTCGAACGTCTATGTGCGGTGCAGCAGCTTCGGCTGGAGCGACGTGGGGACATGGAATTCGCTCTATCAAAACCTGCCGAAGGACGCGCAGGGCAACACAGTGACCGGGAAAACCGTGCTGTCGGGAACGACCGGGACGGTGGTGAATATCCCCGAAGGCAAAATGGCGGTTATCGAAGGGCTGAAGGACTACGTCGTGGTCGATACCGACGACGTGCTGCTGGTGTGGCCGCGAGACCGCGAACAGGAGATAAAACAGATCACCACGACCCTCAAATTCGACGGAGGGGAGGAATACCTGTAATGCCTGCGGCATTACAGGAGTGAATAGTTAAGAGTGAAAAGTGAAGAGTATCTAAAAGGTAATGGTGCAAAAAGTGGTTGGTAATCAGTCATTCCGAGGGAACTGCAAGGAACGAAGCAGGACGAGGAATCTACCTTATATTCAAACTATTTGGCAGATCCCTCACACGAGGTTCGGGATGACATTTCCTGCATTAGTAGGAACCGGCTTCTGATCTCTGTTTTATCGCTGTAATATGCAAATATTTTGTTAGTTACACCATATGCCACCAACATCTTTTTGCATCATTACCTCTAAGAACAAACTCAAAAAACTCTTCACTCTTAGTTCTTCACTCTTCACTACCAACTATAAACTATTAAGGCGGGAAAATCCCGCCTTAATAGTTTATAGTTGGTAGAGGTACCGCCGGATGCTCTTCTTGGGGGTCTTTTCGAACTCCGTGGGGTAGATTATTATGTTGGCGACCCTTTCGAACGGCGCGACCAGGGTGTTCAGTTCGGCCAGATTCTTCTCCATGATCTCGGGGATCGCCTCGTCGGCGACGCCCTCGATCTGCGCAGTCTCGTAATCGGGATAGACCATCGCAACAAGCTTGCCCTCGCGCTCGACCACAAGAGACTCCATCACCAGATAGAGGTTGTTCAGCTTGGCCTCGATCTCCTCGGGATAGATGTTCTGCCCGCTGCCCGAAAGTATCATAGTCTTGCTGCGGCCGCGGATATAGAGCGTCCCGTCGGAGTCCATAGTGCCGATGTCGCCCGTGTAGAGCCAGCCGTCTCTCAAAACGTCGTCCGTAGCCTGTTCGTTCTTGTAATATCCCTTCATCACATTCTCTCCGCGCACGACGATCTCGCCCGCCGTATGTTCCGGGTCGGGCGAATCGATCTTAACCTCGAGATAATTCTTGAGGTACATCCCCACCGAGCCGGGTTTGAAGCCCGTCCAGTAGGTGTAGCTGATGAGCGGCCCGGTCTCGGTCATGCCGTAGCCTACCGTGATGGGGAACTTGATCCTCATCAGGAACTCCTCGGTCTCGGGGCTGATGGCCGCGCCGCCCACGATGAACTGCCCCACCTCGCCGCCGAACGCATCCAGCAGCTTCTTGCGGATGGTCGAGTAGATAGCCTGGTCGACGAGGGGTATCTTGAGCGCAAAACGCATCGGCCCCTTTTCGAGCATCGGCGCGACCTGCTTGCGGTAGATCTTCTCGAGCACCAGCGGAACGCAGCATATAAGGTGCGGACGGACCTCCCGCATCGCCTCCATAAGTATCTTGACGGCCGGGATCTTGCCCAGCAGCGTGACGTGGCTGCCTTCCGAGAGCGGGCACAGGAAGTCGAACATGCAGCCGTAGGCGTGGGCCAGCGGCAGGAACGACAGCACGCGGCTCCCGCGGAAGTATATATGTTCGTCGATGGCGAACTGCACGTTGCCCGTGAGGTTGTTTACCGTCAGCATCACACCCTTGCTGTAGCCCGTCGTACCGGAAGTGTAATTCAAAAGAATGACCTGGTCGTTGGGGACATCCGGGTATTTGATATCGTCGGCAGAGAAGCCGTTGGGATACTTCTCGCGGTAGATCTTCGTGATGTTTTTCTGGAACTTCGAAAGGTTGTGCCCTTCGCGCTCGAAAATGCAGTGGAAATCGGTCAGAGAAAAGACAGCCTCGATATTCGGAACCTGGTCCGGCTCGATCACGTCCCAGTAGTTGTCGCCCAGGAAAAGCAGGCGGCTCTCGGAGTGGTTGATGATGTGGATAATGTCGTTGTTGTTGAAATCCTGCAGGATCGGCACGATCACCGCGCCGTAGGTCATGGTAGCCAGGTAGGCGATGCACCAGCGCGGATTGGCGCGGCCCAGAAGGGCGATCTTGTCGCCGTTCTTTATCTTCGCCTTGTCGAACAGCAGGTGGAGCTTGGCTATCTCCTTCGCCATTTCGTAGTACGAAAAGGTCTCCTTCTTGAAGTAGTCGGTCAGCGCCGGCAGTTCGCGGTTGTTGCGGAAACTCTCCTCGTAAATTTTTATTAAATTAACTTCTAGCATAATAGGCCCGTATTATGTGGTTTTCTTCTGCGAAATTAAGAAAAATTTAACAATAAATGATCTCGTGAGAAAACCGTGCCTAAAATAGATGCAAAAAGAAACGGCGGTCCGGGAGCCGCCGTATACAGACAATGGGTCAGAAATAAACCACCATGCACTAAAAGTGCATAGGTTTTTGGGGCGCATGAAATTCGCCGGTGTCATTCACTTCATCTTGTCCAGCATCGCAGCAGGATCATGCTAAATCGCTGTCGGCGTTCCGACCGCACTCGCTCGGAATGACATAAAAAACACGGCGGCAGAATTCTGCCGCCGCATGTATTTACTATTCATCTTTTTTTTCCGGAGGCGCCTCTTTTTTTTCCGGTTTTTTCCAGATGTAGATCTTCGACTCCGTGCCGGCGCGAAGGCGCTTGATGTTCTTGCGGTGGGTCACCAGAAGCAGGATCATCACAACGAACGAAAAGATTATCAGCGAGATGCTGCCGTTGCTCCTCGGCGAGATCAGTATGAATACCGGGAATGCGCACCCCGCGATCATCGAACTCAGCGAAACGTAATGCGTCGCCATCAGTATGAAGAACCATACCGCAAGGCAGAGCAGCACCGCGGGAGGATAGACCCCCATAACCGCCCCTGCAAGCGTGGCGACCCCTTTTCCCCCTTTGAAATTCGCGAAAAGCGGGAAGATATGACCCAGCACCACCGCGACCACCAGAAGTATCTTCAGGTTGTAGATGTCGTTCTGCTCCACGTTAGGCAGATACTCCACCAGGTTGGAAAGCGTCACCGCGACGAAACCTTTCATGAAATCTATGCCGAATACCGGAAGCGCTGCACGGCGCCCCAGGACGCGGAGCATGTTGGTCGTTCCGGCGTTCTTGCTGCCGTGTTCGCGGATATCGACGCCGTAGAAATGCTTGCCGATCCAAACCGCGCTCGGTATCGAGCCCAGCAGGTAGGCGACTATGGTCAGTACTACTACGGTATATACCATATTAAATCAGTTTGCGATGGCGGAAAGGCCCGGCCAGTCGTTGATGTTGTAGCTGCCCGTAACCCCATCGGGAGCCTGCGGGAAGAAGTCGAAGGTATTGCCTGTCTTTTTCTCGATATCATCGACCGAATAGATGATCGTATTCAGAGGCGGAGCATCTCCCGATATCGCCGGGCCGAAATTCTGCTCGAACCAGAATCCGATGGCCATCACCTCGTTGGGATTGCACTGCGCGATGCTCTTCCCGGTATTCCCGAGCTTTGTGCGCAGGAACACCTTGTAGCGGGCGGCGGGAACCACCACCTCTTTCGACCTGGAACTTCTGGAGCCGCTCGTGGTGGCGTCATAAGTCTTGTAATCGTCATTCGCATAATAGCAGCCGACGACGCAGTAGATAGTGTCACGGCAATTCCAGTTGTCCGGCATTATCATTTCGACATCCTCCCAGTGGCTGTAATACTTCAGCCTTTCCGGAGCGATGTTGGTCGGATAGAAGGTCTGGACGTTAAGTTCGGTGCCCGCGCCCGCACTCCCGGCTCCCCTCTCGGCCGAACGCATCAGGTGGCCGCGCGTATAGGAATAGTTGTTGCTGCCGCCCCTCCACGTCACATAAGTCGCAGGGCCGCCAGGAGTCCAGGAGTCCCAGTTCGCCGGATATATGATGGACTGTTCGGCGTCGGTCATGTCGGGATCGGGACGCCACGGGTCGGGGGACGTGCGGACGGAACCGCCTTCGTGGTATATGTCGTGGTAGGGGAACGCCACATACATCGGGTTGTGACGGCGGGTGTCGTAGCAGGCCGAATAGTTGCGGACGTTCTTGTTCGTTTTGACCGTTCTGGCGTAATGCACGATGTACCTGTAATCGGCGCTCGACTTCACCGTTTCGGGAAGTTCGGCCCAGTTGAAAGTACCCGTCGAGACGGAGATGGTCCTGATTTCGGGGGCTCCGTCGGTTCTGATGCGGGTGGTCGTGAATGTGGCCGTGTAGGTCTCCCCGTCGACCATTTTGGTCACGGATATCTTTTGCTTGCCGGAACCGCCTGACATCGCGCTGAGTTCCAGTCCGGGATTGCTTACCGTGACCGTCCACGGAGAGCTGGTGTCTATGGTGATCTCGTTCTGCGAAGTGTGCATCGGGTTGTAAAGAACCTTCGACGGACTCACAGTAAGATAGAGATATCCGTCGTCCTCTTCCGGTTCGCCGCAGGCCGTGAATCCCGCGGCCAAAACGACCGACAGGAGTATTCCGCCAAATATTTTAAAGGTTTTTGCCATTCCAAAAACATTGTTACCGTTATCGTATATAAACGAAACAGTCTGCAAAAATAGTATTTTTCCAGGTCATACACAAAAACCACCCAACTGAAAAACAGCGATGAATATTTGGATATATCAAAATAGTGCCTATATTTGCAGTGTATTAATACACTAATACACCGACACACCAAGCTGAATTAATATTCATCCTAAAAACCTGCTTTAAATATGATCGAATTTACCAACCTGACGGTCGGATACCGTAAAAGACATCCGGTCCTGAAAAAACTGAACGGAAGTTTTGCAGAACACTCCGTGCACGGGCTTCTGGGAGCCAACGGAGTCGGCAAAACCACCATGCTGAAAGCCGTCTGCGGCCTGCTGGTACCTTACGCCGGGAGCGTATTGATAGACGGCCGCGCATCACAGCGAAGGCTCCCCTCGATGCTGCGCGAGCTGTTTCTCGTCCCCGAAGAGTTCGACCTGCCGGCTGTGACCCTGTCAGCCTACGCACAGATGACCTCGCCGTTCTATCCCCGGTTTTCGCGGGAAGCTTTCCTGGAGAACTGCCGCAGCATGGAAGTCGACGCATCGGTGAACCTCGACTCGATGTCGATGGGACAGCGCAAAAAATCGTACATCGCCTTCGCGCTCGCATGCAACACACCCTACCTCATCATGGACGAGCCGACCAACGGACTCGACATTCCCGCGAAAAGCGTCCTGAAACGCCTTCTGGCCGCGCAGGCGGCTGCCGGAACAACCATCATCATCTCGACCCACCAGGTGGCCGACCTCGAAAAACTGGTCGACAGCGTCACCATCATGGACAACAACGGGATAATCCTCTCGGCGGCGACTCGCGACCTCGAAGAGATGCTCTACTTCGGACCGGTGGCGGCGGATGCCGACTGCCTTTATAAAGAGGAGATGCTGGCCGGGCTGATGGGCGTTGCGGAAAACACCGCCGGAGCCGAAACGAGCGTAGACCTGACGCTGCTGTTCAACGCCGCCGTGCGCAACCGTCAGAGACTGACCGAAATAATGAACCGTAAAAACGCCTGACGCCATGAATGACTTTTTAGATATCAAACGTTTCGGCGCCTACGCCGCAAGGGATTACCGCTCGCACTGGAAAAAATACGCCCTCATGGCCGGGTCGCTGCTCGGACTGCTGCTGCTTGAACTAATAATCACAAAAATCTCGCACGGCAAATATTTCGACGCCACGCATATCCGTAATCTGGTGGAGATCAATTTCAGCTTTATAATGGCCGTCTGCGTAGTTTTCTTTACGATATCGGTGATGAAGCCCATGAAGGGCCGACACACGCTGGCAGTCGAGAACACCGTCCCGGCGTCCGTGTTCGAAAAATACCTCTTCATCCTGCTCAATACGACCGTGGTGTTCTTCGCGATGTTCTTCTTTATCTATCTCCTAATGGCGCTCTTCGGCATTGGCGTATTCGGCGTGGGTACTCTGAAGGACTATTTCCATAATTCCGGCGGCATAATATACAGGTTCATTTTGTGGCTCGCCCTGCCGCTGCAGGCCGTGGCGATGTATGCAGGAACGATGGAACGGCGCAGACATATACTGTCGCTGCTGCTGGTCGGGGTGGCCGTAATAGCCGGACTTATGTTTTTCGTGGGCGGACCTATATTTATTCACGAAAAATTCGATACGGTGATCCATTACGGCCCGCTGTTCATGGGCAACACCGGCACTATCCATCTGGCAGATACTGCTGTCACTTACGGATTATCCGATATTGCAAATATCCGCATGGACGGACCGGAGACGGCGACATGCCTTGCCGTCGTGGGAGTATTGATCGGCTGGGTCGCCGCATGGTTCAACTTCAAAGAACGTTCCGTTAAATAATACGGCCATGAGTTTTAATTTCGATAAACCCATTTACCGGCAGATAATCGACCGGATGGAAGAGAAGATAATGCGCGGGGAGTGGCCCGACGGGGAGCGTATCCCCGCCGTCAGGGAACTCGCCATGGAGATGCAGGTGAACCCCAACACCGTGATGAGAGCCTACGAAAGCCTGCAGGCAGCCGGGGTGATATTCAACAAACGGGGCGTCGGTTTCTTCGTCAGCGAAGGGGCCGGCGGCAAGATACTCGACCGGCAACGGGAGTTCTTCATGATGTACGACCTGCCCGGGATATTCGACAGGATGGATGTGCTGGGCATTACGCCCGCAGATTTAATGGAACGATACAAAAAACATAAAGAGACAGGAAGATGAAAACAAGCACTAAAATATTTCTTGGCGTGGCCGTCGCCGCCATCGCGATATGTGCCGCAAACGCCATAAACGCCGGGATACAGGATAAAAAGCTGAGGCCGGTGGCCGAAAAACTGGCGGCGCAGTTGGAACGGACCGATATCCGCGTCGTCGATTTCAACAGCACCGACACCTGCGACACGGAATATCTCAAATACCGTTTTTCGAGGAGCATGCGGGGTGTGGGCTATGGTCAATATCTGAATGTCGGCGCCGACCTGCTGAAAACCGTCCGCATCTCCGGAGATACCTTATTCCTCAGCGGGAACAGATCCAATACGGAGTGGTATATATTCAATTCGCCCGCTCTCGAAACGGTCGTCGTACACAAGGAAGGTATGCCCGACGAGGTGATGGACTACCGGCCTACGGAGGAAGAGATGAAAAAAATGGCGGAAGAGCATACCGAAGACGAGTAACGGAAACAGGCCGGAGCGATCGAACGTTCCGGCCTGTTACTTATTATACAGAATATTCTGGATTGCCGCGTCGCTACGCTCCTCGCAACCGACGCCAAGCCGAGCGCCATCAGGTTTACTTGAATGGCCGAGGCGCGAAGGAGGAAGGCGAAGCCAATGACGGGGACCCTTTAGAGCCTACATTAACCATTATCAATTCCCTTTCGGGATGCCGACGGTCTGGGCAAGGATGAAGCGGTAGGACTCCGGAGCTTCGATAGTCTTCAGGAATTCGGCGCCCTGCGCTCCGGCGCGCGTCACGGAACCCATGCCGTTGGCCGCCGTCCAGAGGTTGGCGTTCTGGCAGTAACCAGCAGCGTCGAGCGAGCAAAGGCGTATCTTGTCGGTCTCGGACATGCCGCCCATCCTCTCGGCATAGGCCTCCAGATCGGCTATGTACATGATGTTGAGCGGAGCCGTGTAGACGAAATCCTGCAGGCCCGTCAGTTTCATGAAGTCGCCTTTTTTGACCAGCGTCAGTTTGTGCTCCTTCGAATCGTAGAGGTAGATACCGTTCGGAATGACCGCGTAAACCTTGATGGGATAGAGCGCCATCGCCGAAGGAGCCGTCAGGCGGCCGTCCGGGCGGTTCTGTCCGGCCGCAGCCCACATGACGCCCGAAAGCTGTTCAAGGGTGAGCCCTTCGTCGGCGTATTCGCGCACCGAGGCGCGTTTCGAGAGTGCTTCGAGCAGGGTCGCGCCGCTCTCCTGCGGTGCGGTGAGGGTGATCGTTTCAGAATCCATGGTCTTCGTGGTTTGCGCCTTGTTGTTCTGAGCCTGTCCGCAGGCCGCAAGAACGATGCAGCAGATAAGTGAAAGTGAAATTACTCTTTTCATAACAGCTCGGTTTTATAGGTTGGTCATTCTATATTAAGTTATATCGCTTTCTGACGGATGACGAACCGCAGTCGTTTATTTTCTTTTCCACTTTTGGCCGGCAAAAGTGGAGCAAAAGCCGGCCCACGTTCCAAAAATCTACTCCGCCTCGCCTAAAACGGTACCCCTTGAGCTAACGCGGAGCTATCGCACATGGGGACTTCCGTTTTAGTCTTCGTCTGCGCCCACGATTTTTGAAAAGTGGGGATCCCGCACAGCCTGACGGCTGTGTGAAAAATAAATCCGCCGACGGCGTTCCGACCGCCGCGGCCGTTGCCGCTAAAGGACCGAAAACTCGACGATGCCGCGGATGTCGGTCGCGGACGAGGCAACGAATGCCGTGAAATTACCCTTCTCCACGACCCACTGGTGGCGCTTGTCGTCGAAAAACGACAGGGCCGTGCGGTCGACCGTGAAAGTGATCTTCTCGCTCTTGCCCGGATCGAGCGTGATCTTCTGAAAACCTTTCAGTTCCTTGATCGGGCGCGGGATGCTGGCATAATTGTCGCCGATGTAGAGCTGCACCACCTCCGAACCGGGCCTCTTGCCCGTGTTCTTCACCGTCACCGTTATCTTGACCGTCCCGTCGACCGCGATCACGTCCTTGTCGCCCGTTATGGCCGAGTACTCGAACGTCGTGTAGCTCAGGCCGTGGCCGAACGGGAAATTCGGAGCGGCCCCCTCGCCTTTCTTGTCGGTGTAGCGGTAGCCCACCCAGATATCGTCCATGTAGGTCTCGCGGTGGTTCGCACCGGGATAGTCGCCTAGAACGTGCGCCCCGCAGTCGGTCAGCGCCGAATAATAAGTGAACGGCAGCTTGCCCGAGGGGTTCACGTCGCCCGAAATCACACCCGCCAGCGCATTGCCCGCCTCGCTCCCGAGGTACCATCCCTGCACCACCGCAGGAACGCTCTTCAGCCAGGGCATCGCGACGGCGTTGCCGCTGACGATGACCACCGCCGTGCGCGGATTCGCACCGGCCAGCGCCGCGATCAGGTCGTCCTGGCCGTAAGGCAGCGACATGGCGAGGCGGTCGGAGTCCTCGCAGTCCTGTCCGGGCTCGCGGTTCAGGCCGCCGATGAACAGGACGGCGTCGGCCGTCTGCGCGGCCTCGATTATCTCGGAGAGCGGTTCGCCGCGGCGGACCGAATCGACGGCGCTGGTGTAACCCCTCATGTAGCGTATCCTGTCGCCGTACCTAGCACGCAGGGCGGCGATGGGAGTGATCTCGTATTTTGCTTTCAACGAGGAACTTCCGCCGCCGAGGGTCATTTTTTTAGCCGCATTCTCGCCCACCACCAGGATCGTTCCCGGCTTGCCCGGTTCGAGCGGCAACATACCGCCTTCGTTCTTCAGCAGCACGATGCCCCCCTCGGCGATCGCACGGCTCGCAGCAAAATGCTCGGGCGTCGCGAACGAGCCGAACGGACGGCTGCGGTCCATCGAGGTGCGGTAAACCAGACGCAGGATGCGGCGGACCTTTTCGTCTATAATTTTTTCGTCGATCTCGCCGCTTTTGACCATCGCAAGCAGCGGATCGGCCATGAAATAATTATCGTAATCGTTGCTGCCGCCCTCTTCGTTCCACGTTCCGAACTCGAGGTCGAGGCCGTTCAGCGCCGCCTGTTTGGTGTCGTGGGCAGCTCCCCAATCCGAAACGACCACCCCGTCGAAGGCCCATTCGCCTTTCAGGATGTCGTTCAGAAGGTACTGATTCTGACTGCAATACTGCTCCCTGTAACGGTTGTAGGCACCCATGACGGCCCACGCGCCCCCCTCTTCGACCGCAGCGCGGAACGCCGGAAGGTATATCTCGTAGAGGGCGCGGTCGCCGACCGAGACGTTGGTCTCAAGCTTGTCGGCCTCCTGGTTGTTGAGCGCGAAATTCTTGACGCACGCCGCGACGCCCTGAGACTGGACACCCTTTATATAAGGAACCACCATCTGCGACGCCAGGAACGGGTCCTCGCCCATGTACTCGAAATTGCGGCCACCCAGAGGCGTGCGGTAGATGTTGACGCCCGGACCCAACAGGATGTGCTTGCCGCGGTAACGCGCCTCCTCGCCTATAGACTTGCCGTAGAGCGCCGAAAGTTCGGGGTCCCACGTCGCGGCGAGGCAGGTCAGAGCCGGGAAAGCCGTGCAGGAGTCGTTGGTCCAGCCCGCGCCCGCCCATTCGCTCCACATGATCTCCTCGCGGATGCCGTGGGGGCCGTCGGTGCACCATATATCCGGAATGCCGAGGCGCGGAACACCCCTCGATGAGAATTTGGACTGCGCATGCAGCATCCCGACCTTCTCCTCGAGCATCATGCGTTTGACAGCGTCCTCTATGCGGGCTTCGACCGACTTCGAGTCGTCGAGATAGGCCGTAGACCGGGCGTTCCCCTCTTTGCGTCCACCGCCGCACGCCGACAACAGAGCCGCCGCGGCAAGGATAAATATAGTGAAAGCCGAGCGACAAGTCAAGCTTGCTTGAACTTGTCCGAGGCGCATCCTGTATTCTACAAATATCGTAAGTTTGAGTTTCATAAGTTGTTTTTCTGGATTGCTTCACCCTTTTCAGGGTTCGCAATGACGGTTGTTGGTTTCAGATTTATTTTACTGACACTCTGAAGCGTCGATTTTTACTGTTTCGATCCCGACGCGGCGGAGCAGCTGCACACCATCGTCGCTGTGGTAGTCGTCGCAATACACAACCCGCTTTATCCCCGCCTGGATTATCAGCTTCGAACACTCGATGCAGGGTGAAGAGGTGATATAAAGCGTCGCCCCGTCGCAGTTGTTGGCGCTCTTGGCCACCTTGGTTATCGCATTGGCCTCGGCGTGAAGCACGTACGGTTTGGTCTTGCCCGTTATCTCATCCTCGCAGATGTTCTCGAAACCCGACGGCGTGCCGTTGTAGCCGTCCGAAATTATCATCTTGTCCTTGACGATCAGCGCACCCACCTGGCGGCGCACACAATAGGAATTCTCGGCCCATACGCGCGCCATGCGGATGTAGCGGATGTCGAGTTTGTGCTGTTTTGTCTCCTCGTAGCCAGCCATTTCAATTACGAATTACAAATTACGAATATAATATGAGATCAAAAAAGTTTCTTTTTAGAGGTTGTGATGACGAAATCCTTCAAGTAGAACGGTTCGAAATAGGCAGTGTCCTCGAAATTTTCCGCCGCGAAAGCCTCCGATGCAAGCCTTATCATTCCCTTTGCGCTCGGCGCTACATCCACGAAACGCGCCTCAGGCAGCACTTCGCGGCACTTTTCCGCACCGCTGCCGAAGATCATGACTTCCTTTCCGCGGTATTCTGCGAGGGTGTCATTGTCCACGATCCATGCTCCGGCCTCGGTCAGCGGATTGCCCCGAGTGTCGAAAACCTGTCCGAAAACCTCCATCCGGCGGGCATCGATCATCGGCACCAGCAGCGCCGAATCCCAATCCGCAGCCTTGATAAGCCCCGCCTCGTGGTCCTCACGCGCCGCTTCGCACAGGCTGTCGAGCGAACCAACGCCTATCAGAGGGATATTCAGCCCGTAGCACAATCCTTTTGCGAACGAAACCCCGATGCGCAGGCCCGTGTACGACCCCGGGCCTTTGCTTACCGCAACGGCATCGAGATCAGCGGCGTCTATTTCGTGCCCTTCGAGTATCTCGTCGGTGTAGACGGCGACGCGGCGGGCATGGTCGCGTTCATCGGCACTTTCGCGCAGGGCGACCAGTTCGCCGTTACGTACAAGTCCAACCGAGCAGGTGTCAGTACCCGTCTCTATGCAAAGAATATATGACACAACTGCAAATTTGTTATTCCCAAAAGAGTTCGAACAATCCGGGACACAGTTTTTTCATGCTTCCGGGATCGTCCTCGTCCCAATTGAAATTTATCTTTTTATTATCGTATCCGGGCTTAATATAGTCGTATATGTCATCGCCGGTCTTGTTCTCAAATGCTTCGTATATGGCATAGCGAAAGCCGTCAAATTCATATTCATCAATATCGGCAGATACGGCATCGACAAGACTGTCAGGATTTTCAAGGGCATCGTAAAAAACTTTTTTACCTTTGGATATTACCCAAAGCCGAAAGTACTCGAACCCGTCGTCGGAACATCCGCCGTTCATAATGTATGCGGCGCACCACATCCCGGAAGTATACAGATCATTTAAAAATTTATCGGTCCGCAACATGAAGCCTATGATCTCATCTGCGGTGAGCTTCTGAATTTCACGGGCCAGGAACATCTCCTGCTCTTCCTGATCCTCCGCCCTCGCCGAGGATTTGTCAATGACACGCCAGAAAACATCTTCATCGATCATCTTATATGTTTTTTCCGTTGTCGTATCATTATTACGGCTTGACAGGCCAGCCCTGCAGTTAGAAAAAGACGAGCATCCTAAAAAGATGATGCAAACTATAGACAGATGTAGTAAAATTTTCATCCCCGGAGATATTAGTCATTGTTCAGATTACTGTATTTTGAGGCGTGACATTTCGCGTTGGGCATCCTTTTCCTTTATGTATTCGCGCTTGTCGTAGCTTTTGCGGCCGCGTGCGAGTCCTATCACCACCTTCGCAAGGCCCCGTTCGTTGATGAACAACCGCAGCGCAACGATCGTCAGACCCACGTCCTGAGAGGCGCGTTCGAGCTTGCGGAGTTCCTTCATATTGAGCAGCAGTTTGCGGTCGCGCTTGGGTTGATGGTTGTTGTAAGTTCCCCAGTGATAGAGCGATATGTTGAGCCCGCGGATCCAGAGTTCGCCGTTCGAGAAATAGCAGTAAGAATCGACCAGCGACGCCTTGCCCAGACGCAGCGACTTTATCTCGGTGCCGGTCAGCACGATGCCCGCGATCCACTCCTCGATGATCTCGTAGTCGAAGTAGGCCCGCTTGTTCTTTATGGTTATGTTCCTGTGGTCGGTCATGATTGTAGATTCTTACAAAGATAAGCATTTTAGGCGGATTGCAATTTGCGATAAAACAAAAAAGGGGTCCACTATGAGTGAACTCCTTAAGGATGCGGCACCCGAGGTTTGCGCAGCAGACCGAGTGCATCGAACGAGCATCGAAAAAAATTCATCGAACAAAGTGAGATACAAATGAAAATGCGAGGTCGATAACTCACATCCACA
>JAVBRO010000018.1:0-106261 GCA_031547885.1 Rikenellaceae bacterium | reverse complement strand
CGACCTGAAGAGCAAGCTGCGCAACCATAACGGCCTGTCGAAAGAACGACGAAAGAAATTTATAGATGAATATTTCAGAGCGTCATTTGACCTCACGAGGCGGGGTTAACCCCGCCTCGTGAGGTCAAATGACCATCCCTTTTGCGTATTACTCGAAAATACCCCGCTTTTCACCATACCGTGTGCGTATTAAGCCGGCTGTACTGTTACGGCACGGCGGTTAAGGCGATAGCGACTATGGTTCGCGCATCGCGAGGGCACGATCAAGAAGTATATCCGCATCTGGAATGCTCTGGGTATTAGCTATGATGAGTTCTGTTCGAAGAGCGACGATGAGCTTGCCCGCCTCTTTTCGGTAAACAGCCTCACCGCTCCCCCGAACTCACGCCTGGAGGCGTTGGAGGAGAAGTTGCCCGAGTACTGCAAGAAGCTGCGCCAGCCGGGTATGACGGCCCTGAAGGTACACGAGGAGTATCTGGCCGATTACCCTGACGGGTACAGCATCAGTCAGTTCCGCGCCAATATCCGCCGCTATCTGCAACTCTCGAAGGCAGTGATGCACGTCGAGCACAAGGCGGGGGATAAGATGTATGTCGACTACGCGGGCGACAAGCTGCATCTGACCCTGCCCGACGACAGCGAGCAGCCGGTAGAGGTGTTCGTTGCGATCCTGGGGTGCAGCCAGTTGACCTATGTCGAGGCTACGGAGAGCCAGCGCAAGGAGGACTTTATCGGCTCGTGCGAGAATGCGCTCCATTTTTACGGCGGTGTGCCTCAGGCTTTAGTCACGGATAATCTGAAGAGTGCCGTCACTAAGGCGAGCCGCTACGAGGCGGTATTGAACGAGGACTTCGCCGCGTTCGGCGATCACTACGACATCGCTCTTTGCCCCGCACGCGGTTATAAGCCCAAGGACAAGGCACTGGTCGAGAATGCCGTAAAACTGACTTACCGGCACATCTACACGCGCCTGGAGGGTCAGAAGTTCAGCGATCTACACTCGTTGAACCTCGCCCTGCGTTCGGCGCTGGAGATCTACAACAACAAGCAGTTCTCCTCGAAGAGCTACTCCGGCGGGATCACTTCGAAGATGTGGAACGCGACGTGCTGCGTCCTCTGAATCCGATCCGCTTCGAACTGCGCACCCATCTTGTGGTAACGGTCAACCGTTATGGCCACGTTCGTCTGAGGGAGGATAACCACTCCTACAGCGTGCCGCATATCCATATCGGCAAGAAGGTTAAGCTGATGTACAGCAACGACAGCGTGGCCGTCTACCTGGATCACGAACTGGTGGCCACCCACAAGCGCGACCGTACCCTGCACGGTTATACGACCAATCCCGACCATCAGCCGCCCCAGCATCGTTATGTGAGCGAATGGTCGCCGGAGAACTTCCTCGCCCAGGCGCGGGCCATCGATCCCGACGTGGAGTTCTATGTGTCGAAGATACTGGAGAGCCGGGGGCATCCGGAACAGGCCTACAAGTGCTGTGCGGGCGTTATGACGCTGGCCCGTAAGGTGGGCCACGAGCGCATCGCCTCGGCGTGCCGCTTCGCGACCTCCATCGACTCCTACGGCTACACGGTTCTGGAAAACATCCTGAATCGTCGGCTCGATCAACTGGAAGCCCAGGCCGAGGAAGAAGAGGACGACGAGATCCCCGAGCACGACAATATCCGGGGTAAAGACTACTACAAGTAAATCATCTGAAAAAAACAAAAATCATGAACAATAAAACACTGGAACGCATGCGCCAGATGCGCATGTACGGCATGTACGATGCCTTCAAAAACTCATTGGAAACAACCCTCAGCGAGACACTCTCCACGGACGAGTTCATCGGAATGCTCATCGAGAGCGAGTGGGACGACCGGCTGAACCGGAACATAGCCCGTCTTACCCGGATGGCTTCCTTCCGCTACAAAGCCTCACTGGAGGGGATCGACTACTCCATCGAGCGCGGACTGGATCGAAATCAAATCAGCCGCCTCTCATCGCTCGACTTCGTGCGCGATCGCAAGGATCTGTTCATCACCGGGCCCACCGGAACGGGCAAGAGCTACCTTGCCTCGGCCATAGGCCACCACGCCTGCGAAAACGAGTACAGGGTGCAGTATGCCAGCACAGGCAAGCTGATGAGCCAACTCAAGTTAGTGAAGGCCAAGGGGACCATCCTGGCCGAGTTGAAGCGCATCGAGCGGGCAGACCTGCTGATCCTCGACGACTTCGGCATGCAGGCCTTCGACGCCGCCTCGCGAGGCATCCTGCTCGACATCATCGAAGACCGCCACGGCAAACGATCGACCATCGTCGCCTCGCAGATACCCGTGAGCGACTGGTACGAGCGAATCGGCGAGAAAACCGTCGCCGACGCCATCCTCGACCGCATCGTACACCGCGCCATGCGCGTGGAACTGCTCGGCGAATCGATGCGCAAGCGAGCCGCTGAAATACAAAACGACTTCAAGTAAATTATTTTAACTTTGTGATGGGTTAACACGCTCCAAACCGTTTTATGGGCGAGAGCTATTTACGGCTCTCGCCCTTAAACGGCGAGCCAAAATGACCCCGCGGAAACACATCAAAAAGCAACAAAAAAGCGGCCCCAAAACCGCTAAAATCTACTCCCGAAATCACCCCCGCAAAAAGCTCTTTTTTGCACTTTTTTTTATCACCAAAATCTGAGGGGTCAATTTGCTCCGGCGCAAGGGGTCAGTTTAAGCGTTTTTTACATTAACGGCCTGACACTATGAAATGGGAAATTTTGCTTGCAGGGCTGCTGCTGACGGCCTCGCTCTCCGGTTGCAGCCTTTGGGAGGATCGATGGAATGAGTGCACGCCGCTCCCCGGAACCGAAGTCGATGTCCCGACCGATCCGTGGGAACCGCCTGTCGACGGAGGCGGGGAGTTGGGTGTATATCATTAAGGGGGCTCCTATTTGTTTTTTACGATCCATAAACCGTTGCGCCGGCCTTTATGACGTTGCAGGAGATTTTTCTGCTGCAGCCTGCTTGTCAGACTTTTAACTGTCCTTTCCGATTTTTGAATATGAAGGGCTATCTCTTTTTGAGTTGCCTTCGGATTGGTCTTTAGAAACTCCAGCACTGAACGCTCTTCCAAAGTGCAATCCAAAGTGCAAATATTGCTCTTTGGGGTGGCATTATCCTGCTCTTTTGCACTTTGCATATTGTCTTTGACGATCAGTAAATCCCTATTTTTAAGCACATTTTTCTCTCCAAGCAACAGGTTTCCGAAAAAACGCTCCAGATACTCATTAGTAGCATGAATGCCGTTCTTGAAGTCGTTATAGTTGGCCCGGACGAGCGCATTGCGGAAATACCATGAGTGGTCGGCGAACAGCGTGTTATTAATATCAAACCCGAAAGTCCTTAAATATTTAATAGTAAATACGGCCGTAGCCCTTGTATTGCCTTCGCCGAAGGGGTGGATTTGCCATATTCCCGACACAAAGTCAGTAATATGACGGACGGTTTCCAATATGCCGATCCCCCGATAGCTGAATTGTTTCTCTTGCCCGAAATCGTAATCGAGCGTAGCACGGATGCTGTCTGCACCTGCATAAATGACCGTTTCCCCATTCAGCACCCATTCGGCTTTGGTGATGTTGTAATTGCGGATTTTTCCCGCAAATTCATAAATCCCCTCGAAAAGGCGTCTATGGATAGCTATATATTCGGCAGGAGAAAAAGTAAAGGTCTTTTCGGATAAGATCTCTGCGATCCGGGCGGAAACCTTGTCCGCCTCCTCCGTCCGGCTGCTTTCATCCGTAACGGGTTTCGACTTGTAGTAGCTGTCGATGCGATATTGCGCCTCTTTTATGGTAATATCGCCCTCGATATTTTGTTTTGCGGTTTCGATCAGATACGACGAAGGTCTCAGTCCATCGACATCCTGCAGGCCGATAGCCGTTTGCCAGGCAATACCTTTATCTCTCTTCTCAGGTTCGCCTTGCTTGATATATTCTTCAAAATCGCTCATCTATTTTCTATCGTTTTCCGTATTTACAAAGATAATGATATTTTGCCATTGGGCCCTCTTTTTATCTGCATTATACTTACGTTGTTTCCCCGAACCGATGCAGATTTGTGCAAGATTTTATCGTATAAAATGGTATTAGCGGGCGTTGCCATAACCACCGTATAGGGAAAATAGGTCGTCTTCGGCATCGTCGAAATAGCGACTGTGCCCCCAGCCATAGCCGTTATTATAGCGCGAGTATGCCGGTTGGGGAGGGGAGTAGCTGTGGCTATAGATTTTCCGGCAGTTCCAGACGATATGGTAGACGAAGTGCAGGCATTTGTGCAGGTCTTCGATGACCGTGTATTCCTCGCTGGTGTGCGGGTTGTAGTAGCCGCAGGAGATATTGACACATGAAACGTCCAGCCCGCGCCGCTTGAGGGTATAGATGTCGGTCGGCAAGCCCTCTGTTTGCTTGTAGCCGTGTTTTTTCGGGGAAACGGATAGAAGGAACTCTCGTGAACAAAGCCCGGTGCCTGAAATGCTCGTGATCAGGTCGCTGTTCCCTTTCCGGTCGCATTGAAGCACGAACCGACAATCCTCGAAGAAGCCCATATCCGCACGATTGCTGCCCAGGCATCCGGTTTCTTCGCCGGTAAAGAACACGCATTTCATAATGCGGAACTTGGCGAGGCATTTCAGGCATATCCATATGCCGTTCTTGTCGTCGGCCCCGATGCCGGTCAGCTTTTTCGTGTTCTTATCATAGCCGAGTATGATCTCTCCGCGAACGTCGACCGCCATGAATCCATTACCCCTGCGAGTGTGAACTTCATCAGTATGTGCAACCACGCACGGATAGCTGCGGGCATTGCCTTTGACCGCGTAAATATTGCCGTAAGTGTCGACAGTATACGCGACGCCAAGTTCATCGAGCTTGCCGGTTATGAACCGTATCATCTGCTTTTCCCCGCCGGAAGGGGAGGATCCGATATAATAAAACTATTGGACGATAATTATGTGAACCCTTTGAAGTAATAATTGGGTTGCCTCCAGCATAACTGCTTTTTATAGTGAATTTTGCGAGGATGATTTTGTTATTACACGATTTATTGCTATATTTGTGTTGTAGTAAAGTCGTCGGTTGTATTAGGATGTAAAGTGCTTAATCATGACCAAGGACAGATCATCGGAGTCCAAGTGTACTGAAATATAACGGAATAGCTCAAATAAGTTCGAGTCTCGTTTTCCGCTCAAGCAGTCAGCCAGAAGACGACAACAAAATGACAAAGACCCCTTGGAAACACTTCCAGGGGGTTTTCTTTATCCCTCTCCAAGCCAGAAAGGGACATCCAAAAGACAGAAAAGGACAGTTTTCGTGGTTAAATTCGTTGCCACTGCCTGCTTCATGCAAAAAGGGGCAACGATTTTGACCGAAAATGGCAACGATTCGAGAAAATCCGAATCTCGCGGCGTCAAAGTGGAGTCGAACCTACGGCGGCATTTTCGCCAAAGTCGCGCTCCATTAATTTTGCCCTTTTCCACTTTGTCTTAAAAATGTCTCGATTTGGCAACGCTTTACTAAACCAAGCGGTTTAGGGGCCACTATTCCTTAGTGATAACCCTTTAACCAGTGTCTATGAAAAGCACATTTCGAATCCTCTTCTTCGTTAAGGGGAAATGTGTCAAGCGCGATGGGAAAGTCCCAATTCAAGTGCGCCTGACAATCGACGGCGAGCCCGTCCAATTCAGCATCAAGCAAGATGTCAATCCGAAAATCTGGGACCCGAAACAAGGACGGGCCGTGGGCCGGTCGCCGGAAGCTCTTGAGATCAACTCCATCATCAACACAGTTACCGGCCAACTGACAACGAAGTTCAATGAACTGACCCGGTACGGTGAACCAACTACTGCCGCGCAAGTACGCGATGCCTTTCTGGGTTTCGATGTAAGGAACGACACCTTGCTGAAAGTCTTCGCCGCATTTAACGACCGGCATGAGAAGTTGATCGGCATCGACATCGCCCAATCGACGTTCAATAAGTACGATCTTACATACCGTCGGCTTGCAGAATTCCTCCGCGTCAAGAAGCGGGCGGAAGATATTCCTCTATACCGGGTCAACCTTGACTTCGTGATGGATTTCGAGAATTTCCTTCGCGTAGATTACAAGCTTGACACCAACTCTGCCGAGAAGCTGATGCGAATCTTCAAACGCATTATGACTATCGCTAGGAAGAACGGCCTAATCAAGATCGACCCGTTCGGCGATTTCAAACTCAAGAAAAAGAAGAAAGACCGCGGATACCTGACGCATGAAGAACTTGAACGTCTGATCAACTACAAGCCGACTTCGGAGCGTTTAGAAAAGGTCCGCGACATCTTCGTCTTCTGCTGTATGACCGGTCTCGATTATTCGGGCGTCGCCACCCTGACCACCGAAGACCTGATCACTGGTTTCGACAACGGTCAGTGGATTCTCAAAGACCGAATCAAGACCGGCGTCCAGGCCGCGATCAAACTTCTCGACCTGCCGATCCAAATCCTCCACAAGTACGAACCCAAGCGTGACGGCAATCGTCTGTTGCCGGTGATGAGTAATGCCAAGTACAACCAATACTTGAAAGAACTGGCCGGCATCTGCGGTATCGAGAAGCGCGTCACGTCGCACCTGGCCAGGCATACGTTCGCGACGACCGTCGCGCTGGCCAACGGCGTCTCCATCGAGTCCCTAAGCAAAATGCTCGGCCATACGAAAATCAGCACTACCCAGATTTACGCCAAGATGCTCAACGAGAAAGTCGGCGCCGATATGGATGCCTTGGCCGAGAAAATCAAGTACACACTACCGTCATAAAGAATAAGTCATTATCTTTACTCACAATACAATCGAAAGAGCCATGTTTAAGAGATCCCAAGAAGTTACCCATAATAATCTGCCGGAAGCGATAGCTTATCTGATCCAGGAGGTCGAAAGCCTCAAAGAGATAATCGCAACTCTCCAGCCGCCGGCGGAGGACGAACAAAAGTATATAGACATCGATGAAGCCTGCGAAATGCTGAAGCTGGCAAAATCCACAGTTTATAGGCTTGCCAGTAATGGAGGCATCCCCGTATCCAAACGGGGCAAAAAGCTCTATTTTAATGAAGCCGAGTTACGAGAGTGGATTGATGGCGGCAGAAATGTCTACCAAACGAAGGAGGAGATAGAGAAGCAGTTGCGCGAAGGAATTAAGCGGAAACCCAAATACGCAAAATGGTAATGGCTTCCCAAAGCAAGAATGAGAACCAAATGGAGAGCCGTGAGCCTATTACTTACGATAAGTTGCCCGCAGCAGTAACTTATCTCATTCAAGAAGTAGACAGGCTCAAGGCAATGGTGGAGAACTTGCGACCTCCCACGAACATGAAACGAACGATTGTGGATATAGATGAAGCCTCTGAAATAACGAGGATACCTAAGAGCACGCTAAACAGCATCTCCCTTTGTCTCAAAACTCCTTAAATTAGAGCTTTATAATTAGTGAACTACTTCTTCAATTTAGAGTGGAATTTCCAGTAGATCTTTCTACTATCTGATTTAATATTTCATTAGTCCTAACTTGAAATTACCGGAAATTTCTAATTGGAATCCGATAAATTTCAAGCTGAGGAAAAGGAATGCAAAGAAATCCATTGTTTATAAAAAGGCTGCTCCCGTCTCTCAAACAAATAATGATGAGACTCAAATAGCCTTGGCATTATAAATCGGCTAGTCAAGCTGAAGGATAGACAAAAAGGGATTCGTTAATACAAATATACTGAAAACACAAATATTTGATAGTTTGCCCTAAAGGATTAGGGTATACCAGTATGTGACGACGTGGAAATATTTTAGCGACTTCGACCAAGGCCGGAAGATTGCAATAGGGGATATTTTATCAAAAATAAGGAAGTAACTTGGAAATTCCTTATGGCGAGTAAGCCTACTCCCATATTGGATGGGGATAGGTTTTGAGCAGCTCTAAGAAATGTGTACTATATTTTCTAGCATCTAAATCATCCCCTCTGCTGGTAGAAGCTTTGGGCATATAAAAATAAGGGAAGTTGTAATCTCCGCGCCGACTACGTTGCGGTATATTTAACTCGGTATAACAGTATGGTTGTTTTTTGATCTCGACATAGACTGAATCAGCTGCAATCTCTTTCATGCTGAGATTGTCGACTTTTATTTGCTTAATCGCACCAGGATTGACATGGTATCCCTCATTGCCGAAGTGCTCGATGACCTCATGGGCAATTTTCAATAATACGTCTTGAATAACCCCGCTTTCGGAGAAATATGCAATAGCTCTATCTATATCTTCATGAATCTCTTTGAGCACATCATGCGGCGATGAAGTTGCACCGTCAATGTAGTTTGCGTAGCGCTTAATTACTTCCTTCACACAAGGATCTCGCGTGATCTTTCCCAAGATTTTTTTCAACTCAGGATCTGAATCAAGCCAATTGCGGCAATCTATTGTAGAAATTGGCTCCTCTGCGAGTCCGGATTGTTCGCTACTTTTCTTGCGCTTCGCCGTCTCCTCACATAAACATACTTTGAATCGCGCCAAGGCTTGCACTTCAAGTGCAAAACCACGCAAATAAAGCGCGTTGTACTCAGAATAGGATTTCCATAACGGAATCATTTCCTGATCCCGAGAGAACCACTCTAATGCATATGGAGCTTCCTTGATGAACTTTCGCAACTCTCCATTTTTGAATTTACGTTCAGCGCAGAAGTACTTTTTCAAAAGATGAATGATGTCATCATCGCTCATTAGATAGAGCGATTCGGATTGTTCCTTTTTGTCCAATATATAGACGTACTCTTTTTTATCGACGAGTCGGCGATAGTCGAATAAGTTGCATAGTGCCGTGTTTCCTATACTGTCACATTTTTCTTTTAGTTCAACTGCTCTTGCAACCTCTTCTTCTGTCGCTCCAGTAAGAGTTCGTTGTTCGTTTTTGTACGTTTGGTACTCTTGTATTATTTTATCCCCCTGAAGTAGAATAGCCAACCGCTCTACCGCTTTAACAAGCAGGTCTTCATGGTATTTTATCTTGTGATGGCTGAATATCCAGAAGGCAGTGTAATTTTTAGCGTCGAGTAATACCTGTAGCTCAGTAACACCTTGCTTCTTAAAACAAACTATAAATTTACCCTCATGATTAGTGATAAAAATCGACGAAAATAATCGTTCAAGATTAACTTGGGTAGTATGTAACCCAGTGGCCCATTGGTCGCGTGCAGCATAATCAAGGCGGTCTGCATCAATCTCATGACCATTGAGCATTGAGATAAAGCAATTGAGAATTTGTTCCGTAAGGACAGAGGAGTCTCTATCGCTCTGACTTGCATCACGATATCTGCACCCTATGATCATCCTGGCAGCAAGCAATGGATCGGCCTTGATATGATCAATAACTGCTCTGCGAAATCCGCGGGAATGCAACATCAACCAAGCGCTGGCAACCTCATGTGGTGCTGGCTTGCAGTTAGCCAAATCGCGCTTGAATGCATTAACAATCTGTTGAGCTTCACTCTTGCCCAAAGGAAGCTCTTTGACGCAATCTTCGTATTCCTTAATCAGATCTTTGTAGATTGGGATTGTTAGAGGATCTCCTTCTTGGGCACTGTTCTCGTCTTTGTAGAACTTCTCGAAAGTGTGCGAAAAAGGAGCATGCCCACAATCATGAAGAAGACAGGCTGCTTGATAAGTTTCTTGTAGCAGATCCCATATGCCTATGGATGTATGAAATTTTGCAAAATGAGGATGTTCTAAGTCATTAACCGCGTTGTATTGTGCTGGTTCAAATGCTTGGGTGTTTGCACGTAAGTGCTTAAAAAGTTCACTCCCCACATGAAATACCCCCAAAGAGTGTATGAACCGATCGTGATGAGCAGACGGAAAAATAGGCCGCATAGAGGTCTGTTCTACGCGGCGTAATCGCTGGAATATGATTGTGTCGATTAGGTACTTACAGTAGTTGCGAGGAATTGCAATATGTCCGTGTACTGAATCTTCAAAAATTTTCTTATCCGTGCTTAGGGGCATAGTCTCTACATATTTCTATGCATCGGCTCTTCACTCTCTCCGGTATCCCTCTATTATAGATGCTGATGTATTTCGTAAATGATCTATCTATCAGTACTACAGATGCGTCCTCAACCTTCATGAAAGCTGAACGCCGATAAGCAGCAGACCTAATCTCTTCTACGGTAATGCTCGTAATTATACTGTTGTTGCATCTACGCACAATACGGCACGAAATCTCGCCTAGCTCCTGGAAAGAGATCTTTGTTACTTCATTCTGCTCGGCAAAATAATTGAGCAGGATTTCTTCCGCTGTCAGTACATAGCACATCTTATCAACGTAGTTTATGCATAATTAATTCACAAATATAGTAAATTTCCGTCTGTTTCACAACCAACTGCTAATTTTCTTTTGGTTTTGTATAACGTTCAAATTTCACGCCAAAACGTTGGCAAGTACATTTTTTATCTCAACCAAACAATGCAGAAACTCCCTATTCTTTGCGAAAGAGGATTATAATGGAGGTTTTAACCATCGAATCGCAAGCATATAGGGAACTGGCAGAGAAGGTCAACGCAATCTTCGAGTATATCAGTTCGCAGAAAACAGATATGAGTAACGCCGACGAGGTAACGCTCGATTCGGCGGAGGTGTGTGAATACCTCCAGATAAGCCAGCGGACTTTGCAGAGATTGAGGACAGCCATGGAGATTTCGTATTCCGTGGTTCATGGGAAATACTATTACACCTTTGGCGAGATCAAGAGGATGATTCGGAACGGGATTATTCGGAGTAAGGATGAGCATCTGCAAGAGCTTGCCAACTACTCGGCCAAGAAGCGGAGGCTTGTAATGAAATAGAAGAGGTGTACTGAGCTGCCTGCGGGATCATAAATCGAACCTCAAAACGACACAACCACCGGCCTGCATTAAACTTCCGAACTCAACCTACAAAATCATGTTTGAAATCCCAATAAATCAACTATATTTGTAACCGGGAAGTAGCCCACAAAGGCGGTTGGAGAAAGGTATTGCCTGACTGTTGCCCCTTTTGGTTGACGATAAATGAGCGAGGTAATCGCCTGATTAAGAATGAAGTGCAATTCAAGGTCAGGGTCTCGTTTTCCGCTCAGAACCCTAAGTCTGATAAGGACAACAGGTAGACAAATCCCTAAAAGCTAGATTTTTAGGGATTTTTTTATTCCATACTAAGACCTGATAGGACAGAAAAAAGCCCAGTTTTGACAGAGAAATACGGCCTATTTCATACCCCTTGCTAAAAATGTCATCGAAGGGGTACGAATTTTAGGAGTAAGGGGTACGACTCCATTGTAATGTCCTACAAATGAGCGAATTTGTCGTAGAAGTGTCTACGCGGTTGTAAAAATGAGGGTGTAGTTTTGCACCATGTCTATAATGTACATGTAAATCCATTGGACCATGATAGTGATAAGCAGTGCGGAATTAAGGAACAACATGAAAAAATACCTCGACCTGGCGACGACTGAAACTGTGGTTATCCAGCGGGGTCGTAACGAAACTTTCATTCTTTCCAGAGAAAAGTACCTCGAACCCGACGAAGACCTTGCGCGGGCAATGCCTATGAATGAATTGCTTTCGGGGGTAAAAGAGGATATAGAGTCCTAATAACCATCCTGGATTTTCTGCACAAAAACAAGTGTTTGTGTTGCGGTCTGTCTTCAGGTCGAACAGGGGAATGTATATAATCAAAACAATCATTTATGATTGTGTGATTGCTAATATAAACGCATTCCTTTGAGATCAATCATATATGACAGAAGACGTGCCTGACAAACAAAAAATACAGACCGAAATAGGTTTGCGTATCAGACAGTTAAGAGAAGAAAAAGGATTGTCCATCCAGGACTTTGCAGACAAACTCGAAATCGAATACAACAATGTAATCAGGATCGAGAAAGGCAGGACTAATTTTACTATCGGGACACTGGTAAAAATTGCCAACAGTTTGGACATTCCGATAATCAACCTTTTTAAATAATACCCATCGTCCATTGCTACATTTGTTTGAAGACGAACAATGATCAGGATATTGCTTCTTATCAACCTCTCCAATGACTTCGACAGAAGTCTGTTCCGGGGAATCGTCCGTTATTCCAAAGAGAACGGTCCATGGCTCTTCTACCGCCTTCCATCATACTACAGCAATGACATGTATGGGGAAAAAAGCATTATCGAATGGGCGAGGGAGTGGAAGGCCGATGCAATTATCGGACAATGGAACGACGATGCCGCCAGTTTGCTGAAGGAACTGAACATCCCTGTCGTATTGCAGAACTATCACCACCGTAGTACAACCTATTCGAATCTTACAGGCAATTACAGGGGAACCGGCCGTATGGCGGCCCAGTTCTTTGCAAAGAGGTTGTTCTATAATTTCGCATTCTTCGGCATCAAAGGGGTCGTCTGGTCCGACGAACGGTGCGAAGGATACCGTATGGAGGTCGAACGGAATAACGGGAATTTCTGCAGTTTTGAGTACGAAGAGGAGCTTGATGAGATACGTTCTCAGGTGAGCCTGTGGCTGCGCGAACTTCCCAAACCCGTAGCCCTTTTCTGCTGTGATGACGCCCATGCCCTGTTCATTTCTGAGATATGCAAGTTCGAGAATATCAATATCCCCGAAGAGATATCCCTTCTCGGGGTGGATAACGACGAATTGATATGCAATATATCGGACCCTCCGATATCATCCATCGAACTGGAAGTTGAGCAGGGTGGCTATACCATGGGAAGGCTTCTGCATCAGCAGATCAAGAAGGAATCCGAAGCGCCATTCAATATAGTTATTAATCCGACGCGCCTGGAGTTGCGGCAGTCTACCGAAAAACATAATATAAAAGATCCACATATCCTGAAAATAGTCAAATACATTGATGCTAATTACTGTTCCGATATTACTATCGAATCCCTGCTCTCAAAAATTCCGCTTTCGCGGCGTAACATAGAATTGAGATTCAAGCAGACCATGCACACCTCTATATATCAGTATATTCTTGAATGCAGGGTTAACCGCCTTGCCAATCTGTTGCTTACAACAGACGGCCATATGGCTGATATCGCTGTAGAAGCAGGATTCAAAGATTATAACAATATATCCCGCGTGTTTAAAAAATTCAAAGGCTGCTCGCCACAGGAATACCGCCAGAAAAAATTATCGATTCAACAGAAGTAATTCTTAAATTTCTTTAGATTTAATTTCTCACAACTTTATTATTATCTCCGTTACTTGCTGTAACGGATTTCGTACTATAATCAATCAAATAATTTCGTTTTTCGAAGACGTATTTGCGTTTTTTTTGCGCAAAAGCACGACCATCCCGTGTAGTTTTGTATTGACTTCATGTTCTGTTTGTAATTACATGCACGGAAAATGTGGCGGTATGCAAAAATATTTTAGAATCTAACCTGAGAATCAATAATAATATTTCTAAATAATCAACTTGTGATGTATGTTTCAGCGGAAACAGAATGGAATAAATTATCTCAATAACCAAATCTTTTTACTAACCTAATTAATCTTTAACTTATGAAAGAGCAATACTCAGAACAAAAAAGAAGTTCTGGAGCGTTGAAGATTCTCTTACTCGCATTGGTAATGCTTCTGGGATATGCCCATACGGGCAATGCCCAGACCATTGCTATCAGGGGAACGGTTACGGACGACTCCGGCAGACCGCTGTCGGGCGTTTTTGTTAACGTCAAGGGAACAACGACAGGTACGTCGACGATTGCCGACGGGACCTACTCGATCAGCTCCCAGTCAGCACAGGGAACTCTCGTCTTTACTTATCTCGGCATGGTGACACAGGAGATCGCTATCAGAAACCGGACGGCGGTCAATGCCGTGATGAAGGAAGACGTCGCCTCTACGGGCGAGGTCATCGTGATCGGTTACGGAACCGTGAAAAGGGAGCACCTGACGGGGGCGGTGGCCGTGGCGACGGATGCCGATATCAAGAAGTCGACGACCTCCAACATCACACAGGCCCTGGTCGGAAAACTTCCGGGGATCGTCTCACAGCAGAATAACGGCGCTCCAGGTGCGGACGGCGTGACGATGCTCGTGCGCGGCTACTCCTCTTACACCGGTTCTTCTCCTTTGTATATAGTCGACGGAGTGGAACGCCCCATAGGCAATATCGATCCGAACGATATCGAATCGGTGACCGTCCTGAAGGACGCCGGATCTACGGCCGTCTACGGGATCAAGGCTGCCAACGGCGTTATCCTAGTTACGACGAAAAAAGGCCAACAGGGAAAGGCACAGGTGAACTTCCGCGGCAGCGTGACGCTGAGCCAGAACACGACGATGCCTAAATTCATGAACGGTACCCAGTATATGCAGTACTACAACCTTGCCCAGGCCCTGAAAGCCGAAGCATTGGGCAATCCGGTACCCACACCCTTCTTCTCCGACGACGATATCGCCGCGACGTATAACGGTGATCCGACCGACGGATTCGAGAACACGGACTGGATGTCGACCATGTTCAAAACCACAGTGATGCAGCGCTACAGCCTTTCTGTAAGCGGCGGTACTGAAAAAGTCAGCTATTTTATAAGCGGCGGCTATCTCGACCAGAACGGCTTCGTACAGGGACACAAGAACAGGGTAGGAAGCTTCCGCTCGAATGTAGACGCCACACCGATGAAGAACGTCAAGGTGTCGCTCAACGTCTCGGTGCAGAACAAGAACAATTACTCGCCCGGGGCTTATTCGTACGACAACTGGAAGTCCTACAATATCTTCCACCTGATGATGTATTCGCTTCCCTATGTCCCCAAGGAGTGGAACGGCGAACCCACATCCGCATACCGTAATTCAAGCACCGCTGCGAATCCCGAGTACGGCGTACAGAACTCCGGATTCTCCAAAAATAATAATCTTTATCTGGAGACATCCGCCAATATCGAATATTCGGCTCCGTTCGTCAAAGGACTGAAGGCCGGGATGTTCGTAAGCTGGGACTGGTCGAACAATGACGGCAAGACATTCAGCATACCTTATTCCGTTTTTGCCTTTACCCCTGCGAATAAAGGGAATGCCGAACACGGGTATTCATGGACTCAGGCGGCCAATATCACTCAAACCGGCAATATGTATACCGGCGGATCGCAAGCCCAGACTATCCTTCTGCGCCCGCATATTTCATATCAGAGGGAGTTCGGCAAGCACAATGTAAGCGCGATCTTCCTGTATGAGCAGACTCAGGGCAAAACCAGTGCATATAACAGCAGCCGCTCGAATTTCGCGCTGTACGACCTTCCGGAGATCAATTTCGGCGACTCTTCCACGGCGCAGAACGGCGGCTCGTCGGGCCATTCGGCATATGCGTCCTATATTGGACGTGCCGACTATGTTTATGCAGACAGATATATTGCGGAGTTTGCGTTCCGTTACGACGCATCGTACCTTTTCCCTAAAGACACCCGCTGGGGCTTCTTCCCCTCGGTTTCTCTGGGATGGGTGATGTCGCGTGAGAATTTCTTCAGGGATGCACTTCCGAAGATCGAATATTTCAAGTTGAGGGGCTCTGTCGGTCTGGTGGGGAACGATAACATAAGTCCTTATCTCTATCGCAAGATATATGGATGGAATAATAACAGCGTGGCCTTCGGCACGTCGCCAAAGTCGCAGAACACCCTGGCGAACACTGTCTCCTATCCTCAGACAGACCTTACATGGGAAAAGACCCGGAAGATCAACGGAGGCTTCGAGATGAGCGCATGGAACGGCCTGTTGGGCGTCGAGTTCGATGTTTTCTACGGATTCACATACGATATTCTCCAGGATCCGGGCGCAATATATCCACCCTCTTTGGGCGGCCACTATCCGAGCCGAATAAACGAAGGCACGTTTGACAGCAGGGGTTTCGAACTGGTGCTGAAACACCGGAACAGGATCGGCAGCTTCAGCTACGGCGTGAATGCCAACCTGACATATGCCAACAACCGGATCCTGCGCAGGAATCAGTCCGACAATACCCTGCCATGGCAGAATCGTTTAGGGTCTTCGATAGGAGATATATGGGGTCTGCAGGCTATCGGACTGTTCCAGACCGAAGAGCAGCTCCAGAATGCTCCCCTGGCTCCATCCGGCGTCAAACCGGCCCTTGGCGACATCATGTATGTCGATACCAACGGCGACGGTAAGATAACCTCCGACGACTATGTGAAGATAGCCCGTGACCGCATGCCTAAAATGATGTTCGCATTTATGCTGGACGGTGACTGGAAAGGATTGGACTTCTCGATCCAGCTTCAGGGCGGTGCCATCACCGACAAGATGCTTCAGTACCAGTGGACCACCGAGGGGCAGAGCTCGAATGCGACGAGGGTTACTGACCAGGTGCCGCTTACCGTGCCGTTCTACGCCAACTACGACAACAGTCCGCTCTATCTGGTCGAAGGCAGCTGGACACCCGATCATACCAACGCCGAGTATCCGCGTCTGACGATAGGGTCGAACAGCCACAACGCACAGATATCCAGCTTCTGGAAGAGGAACGGAGCCTACCTGCGCCTCAAAAACGTGACTGTCGGCTATTCGCTGCCCGCCAAATGGATGCAAAAGATCAACATGGACGGACTGCGTATCTATGCAAGCGGTTATAACCTGCTTACGACTACCCAATTCAAATGGACCGACCCTGAAAGTTCGAGCGTTATCACAGGGTACTACCCCCAGCAGCGCACCTTCTCCTTCGGTGTCGACCTTACATTCTAAAAAACTAAAACCGATATGAAAAAGCAGATAATAAAATATGTAACGGGTATCGCAGTGATGGTCTGCGTGTGTTTTGGGACGCTCTCCTGCGACGTGACGGATCTGGATCCCACCGGAAGTTACGGTGAAAATGTCGTGTACAACTCCATTAAGAACGTGGATCTGTACGTCAAGGACTTTTATCGTCTTTTCTATGCCAACGCCGACATTGCACTCGGCAGCTCCAGTATGGACGACGGCGCTACGGACCTTATAAAATATTCGTGGTACGGGGTTGCCGACGGAACAATGAACAGATACTTCTATTCGATCAATTTCGTCACTCCCGAGGGTAATTTTCGCTCGAACTGGTTGAGTATGTACGACTATATACGCCGGCTCAATGAATATTTCGCCGATCTTAGCAACGGCTACGGCAGCAAACTGAACCCTGACGAGTTGGCTATCCGCACCGCCGAGGTCCGCTTTATGCGCGCCTTCGCCTATCAGGAACTCGTGATCCGCCACGGCGGCGTTATTCTCCGCATAGACGAAAGCCATGTGGACGGCCCGAATCAACGCGCCAAAGCCCGCTCCAGCGAAAGCGACTGCTGGGACTTTATAATCGGCGAATATGAAAAAGCTGCGCCGATCCTGCCGAAAACATGGGCTGCGGCGGACGCGGGCCGTCTGACCCAGGGTGCGGCATACGGCATGATTGCCAGGGCTTCGCTCTATGCAGGCCGCTGGCAGGATGCGATAGATGCCTGCGACGAGGTGTTCAAACTTGGATACGCCCTGCTCGACGGGAAAACGGTTGCCAACTACCAGAAGATCTATTCCACGGTTAACAACTCGGAACTGATCCTGCCGGTATATTTCCAGCAGGGTGTCGGGCTGAAACAACACAGTTTCGACGGAACTTACGGCCCTCCGGGCGACGGTCTGCTGATCGGCAAGGATAACAACACCGTCGGCGCCGCCGCTACTCCGAGCGACGAATACGCTTCGTCGTTCGACATCAAGGTGGGCGATACATGGGAGGCGTTCGACTGGAGCAAACTGGCCACTTACGGCAACGCCCCCTGGACCAACCGCGAACCGCGTTTCTACGCTTCCATCCTCTACAACGGCGCGACATGGAAAAGCCGTACCATACAACTCTATAAAGACGGGCTGGATGGTTACATGGATTTTGCAGTCACCGGACAGGATGCAGTGCATAATTCGACCACAGGGTACCTTTTCCGTAAATTCCTGAAAGAGGATACCAAGATCAATTTCACAAATATCCTGAGCGACCAGTATTGGATCGAAATGCGCCTGGCGGAAATTTATTTTATCCGTTCGGAAGCCAATGCGCGCAAGAATGAGTTCAGACTGGCATACGAAGACCTCAATGCGATACGCGACAGGGTAGGATTGCCGGCAAGGGCCCAGAAATCGACATGGGCCGATTATCTGAAAGACCTCTCCAAGGAACGTATCTGCGAACTCGGACTCGAAGGACACCGCTATTTCGACCTCGTTCGTTGGGGTATTGCACACGAAACGCTCAACGGCAAACGTTTACATGGAGTAAAGATTACTCCGGTGAGCGGTGGATTCTCATACGAACGTGTGGAATGCGATACGCAGGACCGTCTTTTCCCTGAAAAGTACACCGTCTATCCCATTCCGTATGCCGAGTTGCAGAACAATTCGCTCTGCCAGCAGAGTGATCCGTGGAAATAATTTATTGAACCATTTAATTATTACGTGATGAAAATTAGATATTTAATTACAGGATTGCTTGTCTCGGCATTTGCTGTTGTAAGCTGTGCAAAGCCGGATACTCTGATCACTACCGACAGTGATGTCAGTAACCTGGTCGTGAGCGGCTTTTTCCCGAGCGATAAGAATAAGACCGCCTACCCGTCCGTGGTGGATATGGCCGCCAAGACAATTACCGTACAGATACCCTGGTTCATGTCCGATACGGAACCTATCCAGGCAGACCTGTCGGAGATGACTCTCACCGCTACTTTGCCTTGGGGGACGGTTTTTGAACCGGGTCTGTCCGGCATCTGCGACCTTCAGACCGGCATACAACGGACCCTTGTCTACAATAACGGCACGAGCACCGATTTCACTATCAAAGCCGTTTATGTGAAGAGCAACAGGGCCCAGGTGACCAAGATCGCTTTCCCGGATGCTCCGAACGTTGTCACGGCGATAAAAGCTCCGGAAACCGAAGGAGGTAAAGGCACTATCGTCGTCTTCGTAACGGGGGCAACCGATTTTATGCAGTCGGCTACCATCGGAGTATCTCCATGGGCGTCGTTCACTACCACTGCGCCGAAAAACCCCGACGGGACATATGACATGAGCGGAGATCCCACCATTACGGTGACCGCCCAGGACGGATCGGTCCAAACCTACGGAATCCAGATATCCATTCCCGCGTTCGTACCTTACGGCAAGATGGGATACATTTCCCTGCTGTTCGGTTTCCAGACCACGGTGGCCGATCCACACGGATTCACTGAAGGAGATAACCGTTCAATGGCCATCATAGGCAGTTATCTGATATTGAACAGCGTCTCGCAGAACAAGTTCCCCGTATTCAACCGTTTCACAGGGAAACTACTGACAGATGTAGAGGTTAATGTCACGGGACTTCCCACAGGGATTATCCATGCGATAACCAACGACGATGCCGGCCACCTGGTCGCAGTTACATACGCGGCGAATCTCAAGACCGACGTCAGTTCCAACCAGGTATTTGATGTGTACGTATGGAAGAACGGCATAACGAGCGCTCCCACCAGGGTCTTTACCGGAAACGTAGCGGGAACCTCCTTTGCCGACTGGCGCACCGGAAACAATGCGCTGTCGACTGCGAATGCATGGGAAATAGGCCGCGTTGTATCCGTTAAGGGCGATATCACATCTGGCACGGCTATGCTTATGAGCTTTGCCAACGCGATGGCCGGCAGTGCTATGATTTTGCGTATGCAGTTCATCGACGGTGCGCCTCAACCGATACTGAAAGGTAGTATACGAGGCCTTTCTTCATGGGGTGTCCGGAGCAAGGCTATTCCGTTGTCAGTGGAAGACGCTGCCGAATGTTCTTTTGTTACAGGTTCCGGCAACTGGAGAAGACGGACGGTTTATGCACCGACTGGCGCCGGAGTTGCAATATTGTACTTCGAACCTGGAGGGGACTGGTGGGGAACCGGCACTATCGCTACGGACTACGTAGAGTTCAATGGGCTTAAACTGGTGGCCACACAGAATGTAAACGGAACAGACAATCCGTTAAGGTCGGGTAATTGCCGCCTCTGTATATCCAACATCGACGGCCTGGCGAGTGGCGCTTCAATAACCTCGGGCAATGCCAAAATATTCGACTCGCGCCTCGATAACTACGATCCGGTGGCGGGTGAGACAGGCCCTGGTAAAGGCAACAATTCGGTTACCGGTATGACAGCGGGCTCCCCGTTCGTTTCAGGAGAGACCATATTGGGTCCGAATAACGACCTCGGGTTGATGAATGCCACTGTCAACGTAGGCGCCACGGGCGACGTGCGCTTCGGAAAGAGCGAGGACGGCAGCGGCGTGCAGGTTTACATGCTGACCACCGACAACGGTATAATAGCCTACGAACTTACGCGTTACGACATCTAATCCTTAATATTATTGCATACGCAATATAGTTACCGCTTCCCGGAGCTGGCTTTGGCCGGTTCCGGGGAGGCAGGTAATAAATTTCAAACAGTTATGATTTACACAAAACCCGCGTATAAACTGTTTACCGGCATCTGCCTCGGACTGCTTCTGGCGGCGCAGGCGCATGCCCGGGAAATACGTGTGATCCCTTATCCCGCGCATGTCGATGTGCAGGAAAAGGAGTGCCGGTTGAAAGCCGGGCAAAAAATATACTGCACCTCGCCGCTGCTGCGGAGGGAAGCGGAATTTCTGAAAGAACGCCTGGACGGTCTCGGTTACAAAGCAGAGATACGTTCCGGCGGAAAACCGGCGAAGGGTATCGGGCTGTCGCTCGACGGATCGCTGAACAAAGAGGGTTACGAACTTAAATCGGCCCCGGGCCGCATCACTATAACGGGCGGCAGTCCCGCGGGCGTTTTCTACGGGATACAGACGCTGCTGCAGGAGCTTGAGAACGGGGGTCTGCGTTGCGGAACGATAAAGGACGCACCGCGTTACGCGTGGCGCGGATATATGCTGGACGAGGCTCGCCATTTCTCGGGCGAAAAGCAGGTCAAACTGATGCTGGACATCATGGCCCGCTACAAGATCAACCGTTTCCACTGGCACCTGTCGGACGAACAGGGATGGCGTATCGAAATTAAAAAATACCCGCTGCTGGCTACGGTCGGAGGGGTGGGGAGCCACAGCGATCCCGATACCCCGGCGCAATATTACACTCAGGAACAGATACGGGATATAGTGGCCTATGCCGCTGACCGCCACATAGAGATTATTCCCGAAATAGATATGCCCGGTCACGCCACGGCATCGAACAGGGCATATCCCGAGTATTCGGGCGGGGGGACTGCCGAGCACCCCGAATTCACGTTCAACGTCGGCAAGGAGGAGACCTACGCCTACCTGACAAATATTTTGAGGGAGGTCGCGGCATTGTTCCCGTCGCAGTATATGCATATCGGCGGCGACGAGGTGGCCTACGGAAGTAAAGCCTGGGAAACCGACCCGCACGTAGTGGCCCTAATGGAACGCGAGGGGCTGAAGAACGTGAAGGAAGCGGAACGATATTTCATGCGCCGCATGACCGATTCGGTACGCTCACTCGGCAAGACGCAGATAGGCTGGGACGAACTGGTGGACCTCGACGCCGACCCCCGGAGCACCGTTATAATGTGGTGGCGTCACGACAGGCCGGAACAGTTGTTCAAGGCCCTCGACCGGGGATATACCACGGTGATGTGTCCGCGCAGGCCGCTCTACTTCGACTTCGTGCAGCACGACAGCCACAGCTGGGGCCGCCGGTGGGACGGTTTCTGCCCGCTGGAAGACGTCTACGCTTTTCCCGACCGCTGGTTTGCCGGATGGAACCTTTCGGACGCCGAACTCTCGCATATCATCGGCATACAGGCGAATTTGTGGGCGGAGTTGGTGCACAATAAGGAGCGCGTCGATTTCATGACCTTCCCGCGCCTCTGCGCACTGGCTGAATCGGCATGGTCTGCGCCCGAAGTCAAAAATTATGAAAATTTCATGCAGCGGCTGGAGGACTCTTTCACGCTGTTCGACAAACTGGGCATCTACTATTTCGACCCGTGCGATCCGGACCGCCAGCCCGAACCTGCCGGACCCGTGATCCGCAAAAGGGAGCCTGCAAAAATGGATTACCGCGATTAAAGCGGCCGGAATGTAAGCACCTAATACTAACTGAACTAAGACAAAACCTGTGAAAAACATCATCATAACCATCTGCCTGCTGGTCTGCATGCCCTTCATCGCTTCGGCCCAACCCGCCGAAGACATGGTGTTGAAGAACGGCCGTGTGGAACTTGTTTTCAGCGGCGGGAATAACTTCCTGTTCAAGGCTTACCGTTCGGAGGGCGTGAACATGCTTCCCGACGGCGGAAGCGCCACACATCCATGGCAGCTGATCTACAGGGGACCCAACGGCGAAAACCCGACCCTGGTGCCGCGGTGGGGAGACTACCAGGGGGGTGAACTGCGGCAGGACGCCGACGCATCCACTCTTGTTTTCACATGGAAGATGTACCTCGACGGCGCTCCGACCTGTCCGGTACGGGTGCTGGTCACGCTGGGCCGCGACTCGGAACTTCCCGAATGGAGGATCGAGGCGGAGATGCCCGAGGGATGGGTCGTTACGGAGGCCGAGTTCCCGCGCATCGCCGTGAACCGTCCGGCGGGGGCAAAAGCGATACTTCCCGTGGGATATGGGACCGAGTACACGATCGGTTCGAGCGGGCAGCTTCAGTCACGTTATCCTTCCTGTACCGGCACGATGCAACTGGTGCTGATGCACCACGAAGGCGGAACTGCCTATTTCGCGGCTGCTGACAAGGGTGGCTCCGGGAAGGTCTTCCGCATGGCCAGCGAGGGCAACAGCCTGGTCTTCATACAGCAGGTGACCGCTTCGTACGGCTGGACCCGGGAAGGCCGGTTCTCGCTGCCATGGCCCGCCGTGCTGGGTTTCAACGCCGGAGGATGGCAGGAAACTGCTGTGAAGTGGTACCGTCCGTTCACATTCGACACGCAGTGGGGCGCACGCAGGATCAATGAGCGGCCTATCGTCGAGTGGATCAAAAATGCGGATATGTGGCTCCGTCCGGCCGATGCCACGGAATCCATGATGGAGTCTGTCCGCAAGGCCATGAAATATTACGGCAAGGGGGTGGGGCTGCACTGGTACTACTGGCACAACTATCCTTTCGACACCAAATATCCCGAATATTTTCCGGAACAGCCCGGATTCAGGGCGATGCTCGCGGAGACTCAGAAACTGGGCGGTTTCGTGACCCCGTACATCAACGGCCGTCTGTGGGACCCCGCCACGGAAAGCTACCGCACGCTGAACGGAAAGGATGCCTCGTGCCGTAAAGCCGACGGTACGCTCTATACCGAAGTATACAGCTCCAAAGTGCTCAACACAGTGACCTGCCCCGCTTCCGACATCTGGCGTGATATCCTGACGGATATAAACCGCCGGCTGCTGACGGACCTGAAAACCAACGGCGTCTACATGGACCAGATCGGGTGCGCCAACAGCGAACCCTGTTATGCGACCAACCACGGACACGCGCCGGGGGGCGGCGACTGGTGGCCTGCCGCCTACCGCAGCCTGCTGGAAGGGATGCGCAGGGATATTTACGGTAAGGACCAGGCCATGACCACCGAGGAGAACGCCGAGTGCTACATAGACCTGTTCGATATGATGCTGGTCGTCAACACCACCCACAACAGCTACACCCGCATGGTCCCGCTGTTCCCGCTGATATATTCAGACCGATGCATCTACAGCGGCTACACATATATCCCCTGGAAGATCAACGACGGCTCGCTCAACTTCATCAGCATGAAGAGCCTGCTGTGGGGATCGCAGTTGGGGTGGGTGAATCCCGAAATACTTATGGCTCCCGAAGCCCAGAGGGAGGCGGCGTTCCTGAAAACCCTGGCGGATTTCCGAAAGAAACAGCACGACCTGTTCCTTGGCGGACGTTTTATAACCGAGATCGTCCCGGAAGGGGACAACCCCACACAGGTCATCCCGAATTACGAAACAACCCCCGTGGTGATGGCGGCCGAGTGGGAAAACCTCGCCGGAAAGCGGGCCTATATTGTCGTCAACATGAGCGATAAAGACCGCAGCGTGACGCTCCCCGACGGGAAACAGGCGTCTGTGAAGGCTTTCGGCGCAGTGAGAGTGAATAAATAATCAGAAAACGATACAGTAATGAAAAAGACAATCCTGACACTCCTGTCCATCGGCATCATCTGCATGGGATGCTCTAAAACCAACAATAACGACGGTCCGGACCCCGCAACCGTAAAGGCGCCGTCGGATATCAAGATGGAGCGGACTGGCGCGACCGAGGTGCGCGTCTCATGGATCGACAACAGCAGCAACGAAACCGGCTTCTCGGTGTGGGTGCGCTCTGCGGCCGACGCGACCGACCGCTGGGAGGCGGGAACCGTCGGGGCGAATGTGACCTCGTACACGGTCAGCCAGAAACTTACGGAAGGGAAAGCCTACTATTTCGGCGTACAGGCCAATGCAGCCAACGAGGCGAACAACTCGCGGGTCGTTTACGAATACCTCATGCTGACCCCGCTCGGAGATCTGCCTTCCGCGGCGATAGTCGGGAGTACGGTGACCACCTCCTCCTGTATTGCGGTTTCATACAGGATAGCTAACACGCAAGGGCAGTCCAACGTGCGTTATGGCCTCTGCTGGAGCGCGGACGGCACCCCGACGATCGACAATACCCTGCAGTACGGCCCCGAACTTCCGACTAATGGAAGCGCCGTGACGCAGGTCATTCCCAATGCCCTGCTCGAATACGGGAAAACTTACAACATCCGGGCGTTCGTCAGCACGTCGACGGGAACATATTACAGCGGCCCGGCCACCGGTGCACTCGGCACGGCCCCGGCCGCGATCACCCTGACGTGGAACAAACTGACCAAGAGCTCGCTGCACGCCGACATAGAAGTGTATGAAACTACCAGCACCCTGAACGGCAAGAATTTCCATGCCTGGTACGCCGTTGCCGACCTTTCGAAAGGCAACGTTGAAGTGCGCGTAAACATACCGTCGTCCACCGCGACCATAGATGCCCAAGCTGCATCTTTCGGCGGCGACTGCTATGTGATGGTAAACGGAGGTTATTTCTACAACGGCAGCCACACCGGACTGGGCGTGGTCGGATCTGTGGTGACGGGCGCGACCCCGGCGGTCCGCGGCTCCCTGAACACATCCGAAACCGTGGAATACGCTACCATGTATAACGTCACACGCGGGGTTTTCGGCGTGGACGGATCAGGTTCTCCGGCAGTTTACTGGACAGGCTCCAACTCAGGGGCTACATACTATTACGACAGGCCGCTGCCTTCGCTCAAAGGCGAGGCCAAATACGCTGCGGTCACCAGCCAGAATCCGGCCGCTCCCGTAACATGGAGTCCGAAATACGCCCTCAGCGCAGGTCCCGTACTGCTCAAGGACGGGAAGTGCCCGTTCGATTTTACAGAGACCACTAAAGGCTCGGACTACTATTACAGCAATTACGAGATCATTCCCTATGATATCTTCGGGCCGACCGTGTCGCCCGACCGCACGGCCGTAGGCTATCTCGAGGACGGCCGCGTCATACTCTTTATCTGCGACGGCCGCATTACCGCAAGCGGAGGCGCCACGCTACTCGAACTTGCACGGATACTGAAAGGCCTGGGCTGTGTGGCGGCGGTCAACCTCGACGGCGGAGGCTCGACGGGAATGATGGCCGGCACCGAACACCTGAACGACCAGACCGGAGGCAACCGCGCCGTAGTCTCGACAATAGGATTTTTCAAGAAAAAATAAACAGCTATTATTAAACCCCTATAAGTTTTGAAACCGATGACTTTTATTTTGCAGGCGTTTTTGTTCTGCCACATTGCGGCCGCGATCAGCGGATGCGGCAACGATGAGCCGCGCGATATTCCCAAACCCCCCACGCCCAAGCCTATCGACGAGCTTGTGGCGGACAAAATATACGATTGGGAAAAAGCCCGGACGGCGATCCCTGCTTCCACCGACATGGTACTGATGTACGGCGGCGGGCACCACCGCAGCCCCTATGAATGGGGCAAGGAGAGAATAGTGGATTATGTGCTCTATACAGACCAGACGGGAAACAAACACTGGCTGTTCGACAGCTTCCTTTTCCTGGAGATACTGGACCCGGGTCCCTACGGGGCGAATAAGAAATTCGCCAATGGATACACATACAACAACGCTCCTTTGGTATCGGCCGACAAGCAGGACTGGCTGAAGCTGATCGACTATTATTTCCAGAATGATACAGGTGTGGGCGCCCTGGAAAGCAGCGTCGGGGAGGGTGCGGTTTCCCTGGGCGCGCCACCCTACAAAAGGCAGATAGTGATGAGTATTCCCGAACCGATCGTTTACCATACCGTCGAACAGAAGTCCACGGTCTACTGGGGCGAGGTCGACGGCAAGGCGCTCGATTTTTCGAAGTCCGAAGACCGGGCCAAAGCCTGCCAGTGGTTCATCGACCAGGTGCGGGCGAGGTTTGATGCAAAGAAATACAAGAACATAGAACTGGCCGGTTTTTACTGGCTCGCCGAGAAGGCCACCGATACGCGCGCCATCCTCAATACGGTGGCCGAATACCTGGACGGCCTGAAATACAGCTTCAACTGGATCCCGTTCTACACCGCGGACGGCTACAGCCAATGGAAGTCCTTCGGATTTCATTACGCCTATCTGCAGCCCAACTATTTCTTCAGCGAAACGATACCGTATTCGCGTCTGGACGAAGCCTGCAACATGGCCAAAACCTCCAATATGCATATGGAACTTGAGTTCGACGACAATGCTCTTAAAAGCAGGGGAAGGGGCTACCGCCTGGAGGATTATATGAAAGCGTTCAAAAACAACGGCATCTGGGCTGAAAAACGGTTGGCATATTATCAGGGCGGCCAGTCGCTGCGGATGCTGAAACTCTCGTCGGACCCTGTCGACAAGCAGCTGTACCACGACTTCTGCCAGTTCGTTATCACCCGTCCCATCCGGCCGGCGGAGTAACGGAAAGCAGAAGAACTTAAAACAGAACATTCTACGAAAACCCAAAAAAACTGTCGATGAACGCCAATCCCGCCGCGTCGCGAAAAACATACTACGTCTCTCTCGCCATTCTGGCCGGGATGTTCTTTATCTTCGGATTCGTTTCGTGGGTGAATTCCATTCTGATACCCTATTTCCGCATCTGCTGCGAACTGACCCATTTCGAATCCTATTTCGTAGCCTTCGCCTTCTACATCGCATATTTCGTGATGGCGGTCCCCTCAGGGATACTGCTGAAAAAGGTGGGGTTCAAGCGGGGCATCATGTACGGGTTCATGTTCACGGCTCTTGGGGCCTTCATCTTTGTCCCGGCAGCGTTGAGCCGCCAGTTCGAGGTGTTCCTGCTGGGGCTCTTTTCGATCGGGACCGGGCTGGCGATCCTGCAGACCGCGGCCAACCCCTATGTGACGATCATCGGCCCCATAGACAGCGCGGCCAAACGTATGAGCATCATGGGTATCTGCAACAAGTTCGCAGGGATCGTCTCCCCGCTTATCTTCGCGGCGGTCATCCTTAAAGCAAGCGACAGCCAGCTCTTTACACTGATCGATTCGGGCACGCTGGACGTTGCGGAGAAAAGCATAATGCTCGACGGGCTGATACGGCGCGTCATTGTACCATACATCGTTCTCGGGGCGCTGCTTCTTCTGGCAGGCATCGGCATAAGATATTCCGTTCTGCCGGAGATAAATACGGACGAGCAGAACGCCGCGGATGAAAACGGACAGCCGGGCAAAAAGAGCATTTTCGCCTATCCGTACCTTGTGCTCGGCGCACTGGCGATATTCTTTCATGTCGGGACCCAGGTCATCGCCATCGACACGATAATAAATTACGCGAATTCCATGGGGATGGACCTGCTTGAAGCCAAGGCCTTCCCATCCTATACGCTGGCCTGCACGATGATAGGCTATCTGATCGGCATTATGCTCATTCCGAAATACCTTTCGCAGAAGACGGCATTGATAATATGCACCGTAACGGGTATGCTGCTGTCGCTGGGGGTGATATTTGCAGATTTCGACATTACGCTGTTCGGCCATCGCGCCAACGCCTCGATATTCTTCCTCAACGCGCTGGGCTTACCGAACGCGCTGATATATGCCGGCATCTGGCCGCTATCTATCAAAGGGTTGGGAAGACACACCAAGACCGGTTCGTCGCTGCTCATCATGGGGCTGTGCGGCAATGCCATACTTCCGCTGGTTTACGGTCATTTTGCCGACCTGCACAGCCTGAGGATGGGGTACTGGGTGCTCATACCGTGTTTCGTATATCTTGTATTCTTCGCAGTTTACGGACACAGGATTACATCATGGAAACCATCACGCCAAACTGTTTAAAAGATGGAGAGAATCGTCATAATTTGCGGGAAACTGATACTGCCGTCGGGCATAGAGTCCGGAAAGACGGTGGTGTGCCGCGGCGGGCTCATCGAGCGGATCGTCGAGGCCGGATCGTACATCCCTGAGACCGGTGACCGCATAATCGACGCCGGAGGGCAGTACGTATCTCCCGGCTTCATCGATATACACCTCCACGGCGGGGGCGGCCATGACTTTATGGACGGGACCGTCGAAGCCTTTCTGGGTGTTGCAGAGGCCCATGCACGTTTCGGTACGACGAGTATGGCACCCACGACCGTTACATGCAGCAACGAGGAGCTCATGAAGGTCCTTTCCGTCTACCGTGAAGCGGACGGACTCAACAGCAAAGGCGCAAAATTCCTGGGACTCCACCTGGAAGGACCGTACTTTTCGCCGAAACAAAGCGGCGCCCAGGACCCGCATCTGCTCAAAACGCCGCATCCCGATGAGTACAATGCGATTCTGGATGCTTCGGACGATATTATACGGTGGAGCGTCGCGCCGGAACTCGACGGGGCGATAGAGATGGGACGCGAGCTCCGTAAACGCGGCATACTTCCCTCGATCGCGCATACCGACGCGGTTTATGAAGAGGTTGTAAAGGCATTCGAAGCCGGTTATACGCATATGACGCATCTCTATTCGGCTATGTCGTCCGTTACCCGCAGGAACGCATACCGGTATGCCGGGGCGGTGGAGGCGGCTTACCTTATCGACGGCATTACCGTGGAGATCATTGCAGACGGAGTGCATCTGCCGGAACCTTTGCTGCGTTTCGTATACAAGTTCAAAGGCCCGGACAAAACCGCCCTCTGTACCGATGCGATGCGCGGGGCCGGGACGTCCGGCGGCGAATCGATCATAGGGAGCCTGTCCAACGGACAGCGGGTAATCATCGAGGACGGGGTCGCCAAACTCCCGGACCGCTCGGCTTTTGCGGGCAGCGTGGCGACGGCCGACCGCCTGGTGCGGACCATGACTGAAATTGCCGGAGTGCCGCTTGCGGATGCAGTCAAAATGATCACATCCACTCCGGCCCGCATTTTAAAAATATATGCCCGCAAGGGTTCGCTCGAACCGGGAAAGGATGCCGATATCGTTATTTTCGACGACCATATTAATGTCAAAACCACAATATCCGAAGGTCATGTTATCTACAGCAATTAATTGTCAGATACTTCATCGTGAACTTTTAACAGTCAAAATATTTCCCACTACCACCCAAATGGGCCGTACCGCGGCCAAAGAGGTAGCGGAAAAAATTATCGAACTGCTGGAGGAGAAGCCCGAGATCAATATGATTTTCGCTTCGGCGCCTTCCCAGGATGAGTTTTTAAACTGTATTGTCAACGACAGGCGAATCGACTGGACGAGGATCAATGCTTTCCACATGGACGAATATATCGGCATCGAGCACGAAGCTCCCGAGAGTTTCGGAAATTTCCTGCGCCAGCGTATTTTCGACAGGGTCCCTTTTAAATCGGTCCATTACATGGACGGTCTGGCAGGAGATCTCGGGAAGGAGTGCCGCCGCTATGCCGGACTGCTGGAGCGCTATCCCGCCGACATAATCTGCCTGGGTATCGGCGAGAACGGGCATATTGCCTTCAATGATCCGGGGGTGGCCGATTTCAATGATCCGGAGATGGTTAAAATCGTGGCGCTCGATCCGGTATGCCGTCAGCAACAGGTCAATGAAAAGTGCTTCGATACTTTTGAAATGGTCCCGGCAAAAGCGCTGACACTGACCATACCGCTGTTGCTGAGGGCCGACTGGCTGTTCTGCATAGTGCCCTTTAAAAACAAAGCGGATGCGGTATTCAATACCGTGTACGGTGAAATATCCGAAAAATGTCCTGCCAGTATTTTGCGGAGAAAAGAAAATACTTGCTTATATTTGAATAATGAAAGTGCGGAACGCATAAACGGTTTATAGAATATGAAAAAACTACTGATCCTTCTTGTTATCGTCCTGGCCGCCTCGGTCGGCGCAAGGGCGCAGAAAACGGTTAAAGTCGGCATCATCGGACTCGACACGTCACACTCCACGGCTTTTACCCAAATGCTGAACGGACCATCCAACGACGGTGCGCTGGCCGATTACAGGGTCGTCGCGGCTTATCCTTACGGTTCGCAGACCATCGAGTCGAGCTACAACCGGATACCTGCCGGTGTAGAAGAGATGAAGAAATACGACGTGGAGATCGTCCAGTCGATATCCGAACTCCTGGACAAGGTGGATTGCGTCATGCTCGAGACCAACGACGGCCAGATCCACCTGGAACAGGCGGTAGAGGTTTTCAAATCGGGCAAGATATGTTTCATAGACAAACCTCTGGGAGCCACCCTGGGCCAGGCTATCGCCATATACGAAATGGCCGACCGGTACGGGGTGCCGATCTTCTCCTCTTCGGCATTGCGCTATCCCCCGCAGAACCAGGCGCTGCGCAACGGGGATTTCGGAAAGATCACGGGCGCCTACTGCTATTCGCCGCATTACGATGAACCGTCGCATCCCGATTTCGGATGGTACGGTATCCATGGCGTCGAAACGCTATATACGGTGATGGGTACGGGCTGCAAATCGGTCAACCGTATGTCCACCTCCACAGCCGACGTTGTGACTGGGCAATGGGTAGACGGCAGGATAGGTACGTTCCGCGGACTCAAGGAGAGGCCCGCCATATACGGAGGTACGGCCTTTACCCCGGACGGGGCCGTCCCGGTGGGCGGATATGTCGGCTATCTGGTGCTGCTGGAGCAGATTATAGAATTCTTTAAAACAGGAGTTCCGCCGGTCTCGAAAGAGGAAACACTCGAAATATTTGCTTTCATGGAGGCGTCCAATATAAGCCGGGACAGGAACGGAGCGATAGTAACCCTGGAAGAAGCTTACAAGAAAGGGCAGAAAGAGGCTGTCAAGTTGCTGAAAATCTACAAATAACGATATGAGGCGGGCCGGTATAAGTGTCAGAGTCCTGACCGCGCTGCTGTTGGTTTGCTTTTTTTTCAGTTGTAAACACCGGCATGAGCGTCCTGTGGAACTGGTCATTCTCGATCCGGGCCATTTCCACGCCTCGCTTGTACTGAAGGAGCGGTTGGAGAATGTTTCGGAAACAGTCCGCGTCTACGCTCCCGAAGGAGCGGAAGCCAGTCAGTTCCTCGCAGCCGTAGATTCCTACAACCACCGCCCCGAAGATCCGACCTCATGGAAGGAAGAGATATATCTCGGCGGCGACTATCTGGAACGTATGCTCTCCGACGGCCGCGGCGACGTGGTCGTCCTGGCCGGTAACAACCGTAAAAAGACGGGCTATATACTGGGATCGGTCAAAGCCGGGTACAGCGTGCTTTCGGATAAACCGCTGGCTATCAATAAAGACGATTTCGGGATGCTCTCCGAGGCCTATAGCCTGGCGGGGGAGAAGGGTCTGCTGATCTGGGACATCATGACCGAACGCTACGATATACTTAATGTCGTGGCGAGGGAACTGCTTCGCGACACCGCTCTTTTCGGGGAACTGCTTCCGGGTTCCGAAGAGGAGCCTGCGGTCTCCATGCAGAGCGTCCATCATTTCTTTAAAACGGTGTCGGGAAAACCTCTGATCCGCCCGGCGTGGTACTACGACGTCGAACAGCAGGGGGAAGGGCTTGCAGATGTTACGACCCATATGATCGACATCGTGGCCTGGCTCTGTTTCCCGGACGTTCCGGTGCGTCGCACGGATGTGGAAGTGCTTGCCGCCAGCCATTGGCCGACGCCCGTTTCGCTGCCCGAGTTCAGCCAGTCGACCGGCTGCGGATCATTCCCGCTGTTCCTCGATAAATACGTGAAAGACGGAGTATTGGATGTGATGGCCAACGGTTCGATAATCTATAAGGTCAAGGGAATACACGTCGGGATGAAGGTGATGTGGAACTACGTTTCGCCCGTCGGCGGCGATATTTCGTCTTCCGTTATAAAAGGCAGCAGGGCTTCGCTGGAGTTCATGCAGAACGAAGGGACCGGGTTCGTAAAACAATTGTACATTCGCAGGTCGCCGGAGACCGATCCGGCGGATTTCGAGAAACAACTTCAGGCAAGGGCCGGAAAACTGCGTGAAACCTATCCTTTCCTGTCGGTCAAAAAAGAAGGGCCGGATCTTTGGCTGGTCGACATTCCGGTAGGGGAGAGGCCAGGCCACGAAGAGCATTTCAGCCTTGTCGCGGAAACCTTCCTGCAGAACCTGTCCCGCAGGAGCATGCCCGAATGGGAAAAAGATAATACGCTTTCGAAATATTATATTACGACAAATGCGGTCGAGATGGCGGAAAACGGAGGGAAGTAAATATGTTGGCGGCTGAAACCGGATATTATGAAAACGAATCCATGTTCCATGGATTCGTTCCCTGTATTATGGGAACGCGGTTCGACCTGCTGATCGTCGGCCTGAATAAGGTCGGCGCGGAGGCTTTATGGGGTAAAGTTGCGGGCGAACTGGAACGGTTGGACCGGATGCTGAACCGTTTCGACCCGGGAAGCGAGGTCTCCCGCATCAATTCCGGCCCGGCAGACTCTCCCGTAGCGATAACTTCGGAGATGAAGTCGGTCCTCAAACTGTGCCGCCTCTATTATGAAATGACCGAAGGGCTGTTCGACATAACGCTGACCGATTTCTCGAAGGTTACGTTCCCGACATTCCGCACCGTCAGTTTCGGGGAACTTTCGTTGTCGATCGACCTGGGCGGCTTCGCAAAGGGATACGCCGTGAAGAAGATTTCCGATATGCTCCGGCAGTCGGGGGTCGGCACAGCTTTCGTCGATTTCGGACGCAGTTCGGTCATGGGTCTGGGATGCCATCCGTGCGGCGACTGTTGGAAGGTGAGCCTGCCGGACCCGAACAGCGGGGTGACGCTCGGCGAATTCGATCTCCGCGACAGTTCGCTGTCGACCTCAGGAAATACTGTGGGCTACACGGCGCATATCCGGAACCCGTTTACGGGCGTTTACGACGCCGAAATGAAATTCGCGACCGTCTTGTCTGACGATCCGCTGGACGGCGAGGTGCTCAGTACGGTCCGTATGATAGCCGACGACCGGCAGTGGGAACGGATCGCCGCGAATTTCAGGGACGTGCAAGGCGTCATCTATACGATGTGAATGAATTATGAGTGACGAGAGAGATAAAGAAGGAGGCATTACCCGCCGGGAGTTCCTGAAAAATATCGGATACATCGCAGGTGGGGCCGCCCTGATGAGCGCGGCGCCGTGGATGTCGGCCTGTGTGCCTGAAAAACAGGGGGCGTTCGTCGGCGAAATGGCGCGGGTGGCCCTCATAGGAACCGGTTCCAGGGGGCAGTACCATATCCATAACCTCAAGGAGATCGCGCACGCCCGCATCGTCGCGATTTGCGACGATTACGCGCCCAACCTGCAGCAGGCCGCGGAACTTTGTCCCGGGGCGAAAACATACACCGACTACCGGCGGTTGCTGGAGTCGCCGGATATCGACGGCGTCATAATCTCGACGCCATTGAACTGGCATGCGCCGATGGTGCTGGATGCGCTGGCGGCCGGTAAGCACGTCTTCTGCGAGAAGGCTATGGCGCTCACGCTCGACGAATGTAAGGCCATATACGACGCTTACGGGCGGACGGACAGGGTCCTGTACTTCTGCATGCAGCGCATGTACGACGAAAAATACATCAAGGGGGTGGAGATGATCCGCTCGGGCCTGATCGGCGACGTGGTGGGGATGCGGTGCCACTGGTTCCGGAACGCCGACTGGCGCAGGCCGGTTCCCTCTCCTGAACTCGAAAGGCGGATCAACTGGCGGCTGTACCGGGAAAGTTCCGGCGGCCTGATGACGGAACTTGCGTGCCACCAACTGGAGGTCTGCAACTGGGTGGCCGGGAAAATGCCCGAATCGGTCACGGGTCTGGGAGACATAGTCTACTGGAAGGACGGCAGGGAGGTTTACGACAGCGTGAACGTGGTCTACCGCTATTCCGACGGGCGGAAGATCTCCTACGAGTCCCTCATCGCCAACAGATTCAACGGCATGGAGGACCAGATACTCGGCAGCGGCGGCACTATGGATCTCGCCAAGGGTATCTACTACCTGGAAGAGGACAACTCCACTTCGGGTATTCGCCGGTTGATAGGACAGGTTAAGGAGAAGACGTTCGCGGCGATCCCCGCGGCGGGCCCGAGCTGGCGGCAGGAGACGAAGGTCGAATATCCCCCGCATCCTGTGATCGGCGGCAACGTCAGCGTGAACAGCGGATTGAGCATGATAGGCGCGGACAGGGACGGGTCGGACACGATCCTTTCGGCCTTCTGTACCTCGTGCATCACCGGCGAAAAAGTTCCCGATATCGTCGAGGAGGCGTATTGCTCCACGACGATGTGCCTGCTGGGCAACCGAGCGATGGAAGAGCAGCGGCTGATCCGCTTTCCCGACGAGTATAAAATACCCTACATGAAATTCTGAGGCTCATGAAAGATATCGTCATTTCAGGCAGGGATATTCGCCGGGAGCTGTGGTTCTGGCTGGCGAGTTTCTGTATCTCATTCGTAATAAACATTATCGCCGTGGTGCGCTTCGACCGCCCGTGGACGGAACTGGTATCGCAGATCGGATATGTCGTCGTTATCAGCGTTTTAATATATTTTCTCCTGTGGGTCATCCGGCTTCTGGTTGCCGGAGCCAGGCGTTTATTCCGCAAAAGAATCGATCACTAAAAACAAATACTATGGCAACAAGAAGGGAATTTTTAAAAAATGTGGCGGCAGGAACCGCGGCTCTCTCTTTCGGAAGCATACTGCCCGGTTTCAGTCTCGGACGGGCCGATGATATCCTGGGTGCCAACGACAGGGTACGGCTCGGCGTTATCGGTGTAAATTCGCGCGGCAACGCACTGGCGCAGGGTTTTGCAAAGATGAAAGGGTGCGAAGTGACCAGCATCTGCGACGTGGATTCGCGTGCCATGGCCAAATGCCAGGCCGATATCCAGAAGATCAGCGGACGCAAACCCAAAGGGGAAAAGGATATCCGCAAATGGCTTCAGACCGGTGACTTCGACGCCGTGATCGTGGCGACCCCCGACCACTGGCATGCCAAAGCAGCCATCATGGCGATGCAGGCGGGCAAACACGTCTACCTCGAGAAACCGACGAGCCACAATCCGGCCGAGAACGAAATGCTGGTCCGCGCCGCCCTGAAATACAACCGTATCGTGCAGGTGGGCAACCAGCGCCGTTCGTTCCCCAACATAATCCGGGCGATGGAAGAGATCAGGTCCGGGGAGGCGATCGGACGGGTGCAGTATGCGAAATCGTGGTATACCAACAACCGGGCCTCGATCGGAACGGGAAAGGTAGTCACCGTGCCCGAGTGGCTCGATTGGGACCTGTGGCAGGGCCCTGCTCCGCGCACACAGTACAAGGACAACGTGGTCCATTACAACTGGCACTGGTTCTGGCACTGGGGGACGGGCGAGGCGCTGAACAACGGCACCCATTTCGTCGATATGCTCCGCTGGGGGCTTGGCGTCGAGTATCCGACGCAGGTCTCTTCGGTTGGAGGCCGCTACCGTTTCCAGGACGACTGGGAGACTCCCGACACGCAGATGATCACCTACCAGTTCGGCGATGACGCATCGTTCTCGTGGGAAGGTCGCAGCTGCAACAGCACCCCGGTGGATGGAACAGGCGTTGGCGTCGCATTTTACGGCGAGACAGGAACCTTGTTCATCGGCGGCGGCAACGAGTATAATATCGTCGACATGAAAGGCCAGACCGTAAAGGAGGTTAAGAGCGAACTGAAATTCGAGGAAGGTAATCTGCTGAACCCGTCCGAACAGTTGGACGCGTTCCATTTCCAGAACTGGCTCGATGTGATCCGCAAAGGCGGTACATTGAACGCGGGGATCGTCGACGGATGTATCAGCACGCAGCTGGTTCAGCTAGGCAATATAGCGCAGCGTGTGGGACATTCGCTGAACATAGACCCGGTCAGCGGCCGTATCCTGTGCGACCCGGCGGCTGAAAAACTGTGGAGCAGAGAGTATGAGAAAGGGTGGGGGATTACTGTCTGACGTAACCCCTGAATGCGAAACGAGAACGGGAACCTGATAGGCTCCCGTTTCTCTTATTTAATCGGCAGCGGCAAGCATTGCCAATAGTGTCATCCCGAGCTTGTCGAGGGATCTGATTGCGAAAGGACTTGCCCGATCAGATACCTCGGCTTCACTTCGTTTCGCTCGGTATGACACCAAACGAACCATATTCGCTCTTATAGTGGTTTGTTGGTGTTAAGAAATGCCTGCGGTCATTGGCCGGATCCACCGTTCAAGTGGTCGGCAGCGGCTAGAAATAGCCTTACAGCCTCTTCAACGGGCAGGTCCATATCCAGAAACAGGCGTCCCGACACGGGAATGACGCTTTTCCCACCTTCCGACCGGAAAGGAATTTTTTTACCGTTCTCATCTGTCAAAGCGAGTTTGCTTTTCGCCGCGTCCAGCGCCAGCTCGCCAGAGCCGCTCATATGCCAGTACGCTATGCAAGCCTTGCCGTCCCGTTCGAAAACAAATGCACGGACAGGCTTTTCTTCGTCAGGCGTTATCTGCCTGTAAGGATAGAGGCTGCACCCGCCTTTTTTGCCCCGAAGCAGGATGTACTCCTGGTCGGGGTTCTTCAGCATCTCTTTCTGCTCTCCGCTGAGCACACCCGCCAATTTGGCTTCTTCCCATATTTTTATAACTCTCAGATTGTCTTCCGTACGCGGATGTTTGCGCAGTTCCCCCAGGTTGCCGACCAGCGATATCGGGGCGTCCCAAGCAAGCGCCTTGCTGCAGATATACTCGTACATGTCGGGCTGCATGCCGATGGTCGTTTCGCCTGGAGCCAGGTAGTTGACCCAGCCGAAATTGACGGAGGTGAAATCGTTGGCTATCTGTTCTGCACAACGCAGCGTGTATTTTTTCATGGCTGGGCGGATGCGTTCGGGCGGGAATATGTCGAAAGCGTTCCCGCGGCTCAGGATATGCCATCCGTAATGCGACTTCAGCGCCCCTTCCGCGAACAGGGGCACGGGTTTCAACTCTTTGTACACCACCGACTGCGAACGTGAAACATTGTACCAGTAAGGCATGGGCACATCCTCGGCCCCGTCGAAATAGACGAAACGGAACCCTGCCTCGTTGTATATCCGGCCCAGTCGTTCGGCTATCTCCTGCTGTATGCCCGTGTCCTGGTTGACACGGATGAACAGCGGCCAGTCGTCGACGTCGAGCAGCCTGAAATGCTGCCCCTTGTCGTGGGCGGCCGCCTTGGAATTGTGCACACCGCGTACGCATCCCGTAAACTGGTACGGAGGCTCGGTCGTGTAATCCTCGTAGGTGATAAGTTCGTTGTCTATGTGCAGCAGTCGCCGTCCTTTCTCCATCCGCACGCCTTCGAGGCTTCCCTCGACCGTGATCGTAGTACTCATCGCGTCGAGCGGCCGGGCCAGGATCATGTCGCGTACATGGTTGGTGCGGGAGTCAGGGATCCCGTTATTTATGTACGGGTCGTTCACGGCCACTTTTGAGTAATGGATATGGAATCCGGGTATCATGCCGGCCGCCCTGATCTTGCCCGTGATCTCCTGCAGGTCTTTCATCCCGTTGGGATACTCGTCCCTCCACTCGAAATGCCCGCAGGCTTTGGCGAAGTCGGGATAATAGATGACTATCGTTTTGAAGCCGCCTTTCTTCGCATATCCGATATGCTCGTCTATATTCTTTGTGGTAACTTCTCTCAGTTCGTAATACGAGTAGAGGTACTCTTTGCTTTTCCGGCTTTCGACTCCGAGGGGCATACCGTAATCGCGCTCGATCCTGTCGATACAGGCGAGCAGGTTATCTGTGGATGTCGTTATGAGCGCCGCGCCTGAGTCGAACAGCTTTACCTGGAAATCAAGTCCTGCGTACATCGTCATGTGATCCTTCTCCCGGAAAGTGTCGATATAGGTGGTGGGATGGGTGCCGAGAACGTTCACGGCCACTTTGTCGTCCCAGGCCACATTGAGCCACTCGCCGAAATATCCGCGTTTCTTCACCGGCAGCTGGAGAAGCGCGATCTCGTCGATCTCCGTTTTGCGCTTCACGCCAAAATCCTCGATCCGGTAATCTATATCTTTCAGGCTGAATCCGATGTAGTGGTCAGTGATGTTCAGTTCTATAATGGCTATATCGTACGTGTCCTGAAATTCCACGTACAGTTCATTTCCGCGGCGTTCGATCTTATTTGAGGGGAATACCCGCGGTTTGGCCGGGAACATCAGGAAATTCTCATTGTCGTACGGACGGTATTGGGTGATCGAGCAGAGCGGCACGCCGGTATCCTGCACAAGGCACTCCTCGCCCGTGGCTTTATGAATGAGGCTCAGCGCCTTCCCGTCCGCCCCTATGACCAGGCGCATCTCTTTGTTCTCTATGACGATATCGTCCGCAGGACCGCTCCCGTTAGCGATACAATACTGGGAAAGAGGCAGAAATACGAGCAGCGCAAGTAATAAACGTAGTGTGTGATTAGTTTTCATGTATTATGGTAAATAAAGTTCAGGCATTATCTTGTAAAGATAGTAATTATTTGCAGATTATCAGTAAAAAGATGTACGCTGAACCGGCTTAACTGTTTAAAATTTGTCAATGTATGTGGTTTTGTCTGATTTATTTTGGTTTCTCTGCGCTTTCTTGCTATTTTTGTTATAATTAATTCCATCGAATAATAATTATGTTATGAAACTGACGCGTCTGTTTTACCTGTTTCTCATTGTTTCCCTGCTATGCGGCATAAGTACGCAGTGCGGGGAAAATCACGCCGCTCCTCCACCCCTTTCGGGCGACGGCGGCGATGACGGTAAGGATGATGGCGACGATGACGACGATATTCCCGGCGCCTTGGCCGGATATCCCAAGGGGTTGTCCGTCGTGCCTTTTACCGACGATCTGCCCGGCGGTTCGAAATGCCTGGGCTTCTATGCCGTTGTCGATTTTGCCGGCAATCCCGGGTTGATCTTCCGTCCGCAATGGGCGGCGGCCAAAAAGCCTACAGAATACTTCTCCGCCTTTAAAACTTCCGGCGGAGGTACGCCTCAGGTGGTGATCAATGGCGGTTTTTTCGGCGGTACGACATCCGTGAGCTTGCTGATAGACAACAACTCTGTGAAGAGCCCTGCCGCCAGGAGCGACGTGATAGGAAGCGTTACGTACTATCCTGTACGTGCGGCTTTGGGACAGATGACCGACGGCAGTTTCGAGGCGGTATGGGTTTACTGCATGAGCGGCGGTAATATACCCTACGCTTATCCGTCTGCGCTGGACAACAACGAAAAGACCAAGACCTTTATGTCTGAGCCCCCTACGCCGGCGACTCCGGGAGCCCGCAGGTGGAATGCGCAGTATGCGATAGGGGCGGGCCCGATGCTGGTCTACGGGGGAGCCAATGTGGCCGAGGAGAACTATTGGAAAGAGGTGTTCGACAGCGGGGGCGTAGCCGGTCTTGCACGCCATCCTCGTACGGCGATCGGCTTTACGGCGGATAAAAAACTGATCCTGCTGGTTTGCGACGGCCGGACAAAGCGTGGCAGCGCCGGTTTTACACTGCCGGAGTTGGCCGGTAAGCTGATCGCGCTCGGATGTACTTATGCCATAAATCTCGACGGCGGCGGCTCATCCACATTCGTCGGCAAAGAGGGCAAGGTGCTGAATATGCCAAGCGATACGGCCGGAACAACCTTAGAGGGTGCGACCATCGTAGAACGTAAAATACCGACAGCCGTTGTTATCGCCGAAAAGTAAAACCCAGCCGAATAACGGTGTGATCCGGGACACAAATATACCGAAAAAGTAGGGTGTAAGGCAACTGGAACCGCTAGAGGAGACCCAAGGTCTTGCTGCGGACAAGCATACACGCCCCGAGAACCCCGGCCATCTCGCCGAGTTTGGAAAGCTGGACATTCGTTTCTCTGCTTACCAGCGTGAGTGAATATTTGTTGATAGCACTCCTGATAGGCAGCATGATAGAATCCCCTGTTTCGGCGAGCGAACCGCCCACGACTATTGTTTCGGGATTGAAGATGTTAATAAGTCCTGAAATAGCTTTGCCGAGGTCGGAAGCCACGTGGTCTATGATCTCGATGGCCAGCACGTCCTCGTTGTTGGCTGCGCCGATGATATCATCCAGCGTGATAGTCTCGCCCTTGCCGTATTTTTTGGATAACGTCGAGACGCGGCCTTCTTTCAGCTTTTCTATGAACAGCCGGTGTACGGCTGAACCCGATGCGCCCGTTTCGAGACATCCGCGCTTGCCGCAGCGGCATATTACCTCGTTATTGAAAAATGGGAAGTGGCCGAACTCACCGGAGAATCCGGATTTGCCGTAGAACAGTTTTCCGTCGAGCACCATACCCGTGCCGAGTCCCCAACTGGCGTTGATGAAGAGCATGTTCTTCTCGTTATACGGGCCTCCACACATATATTCGCCGTAGGCCATTGCTCGGGAGTCGTTATCGATGAACACACTGCATCCCAACCTCTCCTCCAACAACACCGCCAACGGGCGTTCTTCCAGGAAATAATAGCTGTAACTGTATCCGGTATCGGAATTGACGCGCCCCGAAATATTGATGCCCACGGCAAGAATCTTATCCCTCGGCACGGTGAGCTTATCTATGACCGAATTGATTATGCTGCATATCTCATCAAGCGACTGGCTGGTGTTCTCGAGAGTAAAAGGCAGAGCCGTCTGCAGGTCGATCATCTGTCCCTTGAAATCGATGACCCCCACCTCGATAAAGCCCTGCTTAAGGTCGACGCCTACGAAATATCCCGCATCGGGATTAAGCCCGTAGATACTCGGGCGCCGTCCTCCGTTTGTGCCTTGTTTGCCGAAATCTTCGACGAACCCTTCATCCATAAGTTCGCCTATCAGTTTTGTGATGGTAGGCACGCTCAGATTCATCTCCTTGCTGAGATTCGTAATGCTGAAGTCGCCGCTCGTTATGTAACGGCGGATGATTTCCTTCTTTATAACGGCGTTTTTATTGCCTTCCCTGGCCTGGATAAGAAAAGAGTTCTTCATAATAATTTCATTGATATATCGACACAAAAATATAAAATTAGAATGACAAATCTAATTTATCCGGTGCCTGTAATTTTGTAAAGAGCCGGTTGAAAGCCGGTGAATTAAAAAGTTTTATGCACCGGCTCCGTAATCCGGCTCTTCTCATGCGGTTCTATTTGCCGTTTTTCGTTTCGGCCGCCAGTTTTTCCAGCACCATCCAGCACTGGTAGAGTCCGCGCGGAACATGGAAGCAGCCTTTCCATTTGCCGCCTTTCAGCGTCAGCAGCGGTTCTCCGCGGCGGTTCAGGTAGCCGAACCACTCGGGATGCTCCTTGTCCTTGAAATGCTCCCAGGTGTAGTCGTGCATCTTTTCGAACCATTCGAGGCAGCGTTTGTCGCCCGTGTGCCTGTAGCCTTTCAGCAGCGAGATCAGCGTTTCGACATGCACCCACCACAGTTTCTGGTCCCATTCGAGCTGCTGGGGCGGATATCCCTTGCGGTCCATAAAGGCGAAAATGCCGCCGTATTTATTGTCCCAGCCGTATTCGATCATGCGCAGCGCGGTCTCTTTGGCTTGTTCGATAAGTTCCGGACGGTTGAACCTGGCTCCCAGATCCATTATGAACCACATCGCCTCGATGGCGTGCCCGGGATTTACCAGTCGTCCGTCGAAACTGTCCGACAGGCTTCCGTCCTGACAGACGTTCTCGATTATGATGCCGCCGAGTTCGTGGCGCAGGAAGACATCCATCACCTCGTGGATGCACTCTTCGGCCAGTTTCTCTAGCTGGCCTGCAGGAAGCAGGTGCTCGATCTCGAGCGCCAGGTTGCAGAGGATCATCGGCAGCGCGAAATTTTTCAGGTCGCGCGTGCCGGAATGAACCTTGCTCCACTTTCCTTTCGGATTGTCGGTTTTTGATAAAATGATGTTGAATGTGCGGCGGGCGATCTCGGCGTACTCTTCGTTTCCGGTGGCGAGGCTCAGTTGTCCGAAGGCCATCGTGGCAAAAGTGTACGAGAAGATGTTGTATGGTTCGACGAGCGGCCTTCCCTGGCGGTCGAGCGAGAAATACCAGTTGAGGTTTCCGTCGTGACCGTATTTTTTGAGGAATTCGGCTCCCTGGACGGCGCAGTCGAGCCATTCCCGGCGTTTCTCCACCTTGTTGTAGAGCATCGAGAACATCCACACCTCGCGTCCCTGCAGCCAGATGAATTTGTCGGTGTCGAACACCGATCCGTCCCGCTCCAGGCAGGTCAGATATCCCCCGTACTCCGTGTCCTGCGAATGGTGCAGCCAGAAGGGGAGTATGTTGTCAAAGAGTTCGCACTTATACTGTTCGGCTAATTTTTCAAAGTTCATGATTGATCGTATGTGTCGGTTTTGTATCGTAAGATTTTCTTATTTATTCCAGTGCCGTTCTATCTCTTCGAGTGTTTTACCGGTGGTTTCAGGCACCAGTTTCCACACTATCAGCATGTATGGTACGCACATGCAGGCGAACAGGATGAACGTGCCGGCAGGCGTCAGTCCCTGGAGCATCACCGGAGTCAGCTGTCCGATAAGGTATGTGCCTATCCAGAGGGCGAATCCGGATATCGACATTGCCATCCCGCGCACTTTTATGGGGTACATTTCCGAAAGCAGCACGAATATCACGGCGCTGATGGATATGGCCTGGCAGAAGATGTAGAAAAGGAAGAATACCAGCAGCCACACTGACGGGATCCCGAGCGACGCACCCCACATGAAATAAGAGGCTATCAGCAGCAGTCCTGCTATCATTCCCGAAACGCCCCAGTAGACAAGTTTCTTGCGCCCGACCTTGTCTATTATGAACACGGCGATGACGGTAGTCAGGAAGTTGACGAGGCCCACGAGCGTCTGGTTCAGCAGCGAGCTGCTTTCCGACAGGCCGCTGCTCTCGAAGATGGTCGGGCCGTAGTAAAGCACGGCGTTAACACCCATGAACTGTCCCAGGATGGCGATGGCTGAGCCTATGAGCACCGCCTTGGCGACGCCAGGTTTAAGCAACTCCCTCCAATCGGCTTTAACCTGGCTGCCTATCGCCTCCCTGGTCGAGTTCATCTCCCCGGCCGCCCTGTCGGACGAACCGTATATGTGTTCTAGTATTGTAAACGATTTTCTTTCACGCCCTTTCAGAAGCAGCCACCTGGGGCTTTCGGGTATGAAAGCGATAAGGATAAGAAAGGCCAGTGCAGGGATGGTGCCCATCCCGAGCATTCCTCTCCACACCTCGCTGTGGAATACAAGTTCCATTGTCGGATTTGCCGAAGCGCCGCCGGCCGCGTTGACGGCGAGCCCGTAGTTGACGAAATAGGCCCCGAGGAACCCCAGGGTGATGGCCAACTGGTAGAGCAGCACCAGCGTGCCGCGGAATTTGGCGGCCGAAACTTCGGCTATGTAGAGCGGCGATACGATCGAAACGATACCTATGCCGATGCCGCCCACGATACGGAATAGAACCAGGCTCGTGAAGTCCGGGGCGACCGCGCATCCCGCGGCCGATACCGTGAACAGAACGGCCGAGATCATCATTGTCGGCTTGCGGCCGATGTAATCACCCAGAGCTCCGGCAACCAGTACGCCGCCGATGGATCCTATCAGCGCACATCCCACATACCAGCCGCTGGCCAGGCCGTCGAGTCCGAACTGGGCGCTCACCTGGCCGATCGTACCCGATATGACGGCGGTGTCGTAACCGAACAGGAACCCCCCGATCGCGGCAACCACGGCCAGGAACACCATATATTTCATATTCTCTTTCATGCCGTGCGCCTATTTTATGCCGAAATACTCTTTATATCTGTCATAGAGGTGCCCCGCCTGCAGGTATGCCGACTGGGGGCTCATGAAGTGCGGGAACTCGAAAGTGATCGCCTTGTCGTAGCCGCAGCGTTTGGCCGCCTCGAGCTTCATCCGCAGCTTGTCGAACTTGATGGGCAGGAACTTTATGGGCATGTCGCGGTCGAAAGTCTCGGCGTTGGTCCAGCACTGCATACCGTACTTGTCTGCCAGACGCTTGTTGACCTCGAAGAAAGTGTCCAGTTCGTCATAGTCGATATGGCCGTCCTGGAATGCGACAGCGTCCACCACGTCGTGTATGCCGTCGAATATCTCGTCCCACTCCTTCTCGTGCTGCTCAACCGAGATCGCGTCTTCCCTTGTGAGCTGTGCCGACTTGGCCGAAACCGATTTCTTCCCCTCTATCCACGGGGATATGAACGTGGGCAGGCCGCCGGAGACATCCTTGCACTGCTTGCCCATCGCGTGGAAAGCCGAAATGGCCCCTTTGGTGGCGCGGCTTATCTCTCCGCTGATATACCACCCGCCGAAGCTGTCGTAACGCGAGCCGTAGTTCTCCCACACCTCGTCGATCACATATTTATTGGATTCTACCTCGTATGACATATCGTGGGTGTCCCAGTATTTGCCCGAGTCGTAAAGCCCGAACCAGAACTTCATCCCGTGCTTCTGGGCCAGCCTGAGGAACATGTCCAGCAGGTCGGTCGACGGCATGTAGCAGCCTTTGCCCAGCAGGTATTTCGAAGGGTAGGTTATGAATTTTCGGTATCCGCTGCGGATCATTATCACCGTGTCGATGCCTATGGCTTTCATGTTGCGGAAATCGCGGTCCCACTCCTTTTCGCCCCAGTTCTGGTGGGGAATATCGTGGGATATCTCGTCGAGGAACGTTCCTGTTATGCGCAGAGCGTTCCCCGCAGGCACCAGCAGTTTCGATGCTCCCGCTGCGGGCGCGGGATATGGTTCCGGTATCGGTTCGCGGCCTGGTTCGAAAACATTGTCGTTCGCGGCCGAAGCATAGCCCGAGATCACGGGCAATGCCGCAGCAGAAACACCGGCAATAGCCGCCTTCTTCAGAAAATCCCTGCGGTTCGTCTTTTTCATATGTTGCTGTTTTGTCGGTTTAACATACATTTAATATTTACTGGCTGAGTCAGTATTTTGAGAGACAAATATAAATATTTTTCAATAAAATATTAAATGATAAGAAATAAATTTATCATCAAAATGTTTTTAGATGTGATTTTGTGGTCGTGATTGTCTCTGAAGGCATCGCCTTTGCCAGGAAATTTGCAAACGTCGAATATTCTCTTGCAATAGGCAATTATATTTATTATGTTTGCGTATTGAAAATAAATATATTTATTATGACTTCTCGATCCCACATTTTCGTCCTGATGTGCGTTCTGCTGGCAGGCGGATGCGTTTCACAAAATACGATCCGCCTCAAGACCGACGTGCTGGTCATCGGAGGCACCGGCTCCGGCACTGCAGCAGGCATTGCAGCCGCACGCGAAGGAGTCTCCGCCCTTATTGTCGAGCCTACGCCCATGCTGGGCGGTATGTTCACGGCCCAGGGCGTCGGTGCGTCCGACGGCAACCACAACCTGCACTCGGGCATCTGGAACGAGTTCCGGGGTCATCTGCGCAGCCATTACGGCGGTGCGGAGGCCGTCCACACGGGGTGGGTGAGCGCCACGCTGTTCGAGCCGCACGTGGGCGACAGCTTACTCAAAGCCATGGTCGCCGCCGAACCGAGGCTCGACGTCCGTTACGGCTACAGGCTGACAGATGTCACCCGCCGCGGCGATAAAGTGACAGGTGCGGGATTCGTCGATGCCGACGGCAACTGCCTGCGGGTGGCTGCAAAAATAGTCATAGACGCGACCGACTTGGGCGAGGCGCTTCCGCTCAGCGGAACGGCTTACCGCGTGGGAATGGACGCCAGGGCCGACACAGGCGAAGTTTTGGCTCCGGAACACGCCATAAACAAGGTTCAGGACCCCACAATCGTGGCCATTCTGAAGGATTTCGGCGAAGGTGCCGACATGACGATAGACCGTCCCGCGGGATACGATCCGGCGGAGTTCGACGGGTGCTGCGGCGCACACGAAGACCGGACAGGCATGACTCCCCAGCGTATGCTGGACTACGGCAGGATGCCGGGCGGAAAATACATGATCAACTGGCCCGGATCGGGCAATGATATAGAACTGAACGTCGTCGAACTGCCGTATGAAGAGCGGATCGCGACATTGGAAGCTGCGCGGCATAAAACGCTGCGTTTCGTCTACTACATTCAGACAGAACTGGGGTTCAGGAACCTCGGCATTGCAGACGATGAATTCAATACGCCGGACGGATTGGCCTACCTGCCGTACCACCGCGAAGGCCGCCGGTTGGACGGCGTCGTGCGACTGACGCTCGACGACGTGGCCGACCGCTACAACCGTCCCGCGCCGCTCTACCGCACGGGGATATCGGTAGGCGACTATCCGGTCGACCATCATCACACCAACTGGCCTGCGGAAACCGGGCGCATAGTATTTCCGCCTATCCCGTCGTTCAGCGTTCCTCTCGGCGCGCTCATTCCCGCCGAAACCCGGAACCTGATCGTGGCGGACAAGGCTATCTCGGTTTCAAATCTTATAAATGGTTCGACGCGCCTGCAGCCGGTTGTGATGCTTACCGGACAGGCGGCGGGAACCCTTGCGGCGCTCTCCGTTCAGTGTGGATGCACTCCGGGCGATGTGACGGTGCGCGATCTACAGCGGGCGCTGCTGGCGCAGAAAGCCTACATTACGCCGCTTTATGACGTCGGGCCCGAAGATCCTGATTTCGCTATCCTGCAGCGCATAGCCGCGACAGGCATCCTGTGCATGACGGGCGAACCGTACTACTGGGCGAACCGCTCGTGGTTCTATCCCGAACGGACGATCTCCGTTGCGGAGTTTACCCGGAGGCTTAACGAATATGCCCCGCAGATCGCGGTGGAAGAGAACCCTGCACCGCTTACTGCGGCGCAGGCTGTGAATTTGCTGCAACGTGCCGGAAGCAAACCGTTTGCCGTACGAGAAGAGGACAGGGGTAAACCCGTGACCCGCAGGGAATTGGCGATCATGCTCGACGACAACCTCGATCCATTCAGCCGCCCGATCGACCATAACGGCAACTACATAAAATAACGTGAGTTTCATGAATTCAAACATATTAAGTAATTGCATATCAGAATGTCATCATTGTTTGAATTCATAAAACCCACGTTATGCGAATGCTTGCAGCATTCGCAAGGTTCGATCACCTCTCCCAACCCTCTCCTAACCGTAGGAGAGGGCTATGCAAACAGCTCAAGTGCTGTTTGCTCAATGGTAAATATTTGTGTAACAAATATTTCGAATTCGTCGAATTCGTCGAATTCACGTTAAAATAGATGACAGCGATGAAAAGGATACTTTTTACCACGCTATTTGCCGCAATCGCGATCACTCTAGCCGCACAGCCGGGCGCCGCAGTGCACGAAGGTACTGTCAGTTGCCGGGGAGAGGCGGTCGCAGGGGTCGTGGTGACCGACGGCTGGCATTGCGCCGTAACCGACAAACGCGGACGATTTTCTCTTCCTTCAGAGGGGAATGCGCGCTTTATATACCTTTCGACTCCTGCAGGATACGCTTCGCTCGTAGAGGATAATGTCGTGCGTTTCTATCTTCCCGTCGAGGATAATTGCAGATCATACGATTTCGAGCTTATGCGTAAACCCGCAGACGACACCCGTCACGGATTTGTCGCTGTCGCCGATCCGCAAATATATGCCCGCAAAGAGTTCGGCATGCTGGAAAAAGCGGCGGAAGACATACGCAATACGGTGCAGGGATACGACGTGCCGTTTCACGGGATTTGCGCGGGAGACATAATCATGAGCGACCACCGGTTCTATCCCGAATACAACCGTGTGATGGCGGCGGCGGGATTGGAATTCCGCTGCGCCATGGGCAACCACGACATGACTCTCGGGGGACGTTCGCACGAGACTTCGTACCGGGCTTACGAGGCTGTCTACGGCCCGTGCTACTACTCTTACAATGTCGGCAAAGTCCATTATGTCGTTCTGAACAACTGTTTCTATATAGGGCGCGACTGGTTCTATATCGGCTATCTGGATGAAACTCAGCTCGCATGGCTCGGAGAGGATCTCAAATATGTTCCGGCGGGTTCGACCGTCGTCGTAACGCTTCACATCCCTACCGCGAAAGAGAAAGAGAAAAGCCGCTTCGAATACGACGCCGCTGCTTCATATATGTGTAATTACGGCGGACTTTACTCACTCCTGGAACCTTATAACGCACATATCGTTTCGGGACACATCCACACAACGACCAACATCGCTGTCCGTCCCGGGCTTTATGAACACAACGTCGCGTCGCTCGGCGCCGCATGGTGGCAGGGAGAACTCTGCACCGACGGCACGCCGGCGGGATACGCTGTTTTCGAAGTGGACGGAGATGCGATCGAGTGGTATTACAAATCGACCGGTTATCCGCGTGATTTCCAGATGAAAATATACGACGGGACCGAGGCGCCGGAATTTGCCGGGCGCATCGTGGCCAATGTATGGAATTGTGACGATGACTGGAGCGTCGCAATGTCGGTCGACGGCGGAGAACCGGTCGCTATGGAACGTATGACGGCTGTAGACCCGCAGGCGCGGGCGATGTATGCCGATCCATCGAAACTCGAACACAAATGGATTTCGGCAAGCCCGTCGGATCATTATTATACGGCGCCACTTCCCACCGGGGCGAAGCATGTCGAAGTGATCGCGACGGACCGCTTCTCGAATACCTACCGCGCTGAAAAACATCTGATTTAACGTGAGTTTCGGATAAGGATTTATGTTATACTCCCGGTTTTCACCTAGGTTGTGAACTCGGGATAAGCACAGCGCAATCCCGGACTCACGTTAAATTAGAAAACTTCTCACTCTTATCGGACACCAAAAGTCCTGAGGTATCCAGTTCTCTAACAAACTCTGATTCTTTCTGATATAAGCGATTAGTTGCATCCGGAGCTCTTGATAACAACAAATACTTCTGTGCACGGGTCATCGCCACATATAATAGTCGTCGTTCGTCTTCTATTTCTCCCAAATACCTAGAGTCGCACGTTAAGATGAAGATTTGTGCAAATTAATGTAAAACAGCACGTTACAAAACAAGGTCATTTCATTGTCGGTAACGATCTGGTAACGTAATTCGCCGTCAACTTTGCTTTTCCATGCGTTTTACTGTCGAAAACGGGACGGCAGACTAACGCATATTTCACTGTAATTAAAACACTTACGCCTTCTTGCTTTCGCCTGCAAAATCCGCCTGTTTTCCGCTCCTACAAACATCTGACTTGCAATGAGTTGGATGTTTTTCTTTTGTATGGCTATCACGTCTGATAGCTATATTTTAGCCGAAAAGCAGGGAAAAATAAGGAACAAACAGGGCATTTTAAGCCAATGTTCTACCAAAATGTTTTACCCAAAGGATAAGACATATTGGGTAATGGAAGATGCTGCACATCATCTAAAAGCATGATTATCAACCTTAAACTAATGGTTTGCCACTCCCTTATGCCGAAGAAAGGGCCATTTCAAATGTTGAATAATTTGCATGTGTGTTGAATAATTTATATATATTTGTAATTATGTTAAGGAATAAACTGTCAGAAGAGAGCAAGGTTAAATGGACCCTGTTCCTTTCGGGGGACAACGACGCTTATGAATGGCTGTATAATACCTACTCTGTTATTCTTTATGCATACGGACATCATTTCACCGATGACGGCGAAACAATCAGCGACGCCATACAGGAGGTTTTTACTACTATATACAGAAGCAGGGCGAAAATTGTCGTCCCGGACAATGTCAGACTTTACCTGATGGTCTCGCTGAAGAACACATTGATACGTATAATTCAGAAAAAAATAGCCCGGTATGCGGCACGACCGGACGATCCTTTACGTTTCATCCTCGAACCGACCGTCGAGGAGCAGTATATCAAGGATGAAGAATCCCTGCATTTGAGGAAAAAAGTGGAAAAGATCATCTCCACCCTGACTCCCAGGCAAAAGGAGATAATCTACTACCGGTATATACAGGAATTCGACCTGGACGAGATCTGTAAACTGATGGAGCTCAACCATCAGTCTGCCAAGAATCTCATACACCGCGCCATGGAGAAGATAAGGAGGGAATTCGCCGGCGATGTGGCGATCTTCCTGACGCTGTTCATTCTCTTCTTCCCCGACAGATAAGCCTTCCCGATCAACTTTACTAATGCAAAAACACCGGAATCCGGAAATCCGTGATTCCGGTGTTGTGCGTTATAGTCATCACGTAAAATTTTTTTTCAAAAAAACGCCGGAAAGTGAGTACGATTCTTTCCTGCATGTATCTATTAATAATGATATCGATAGTGGCGGCCTGTATCGGCCGAATGTGTGATTTTATAACTATAACCTGGAGATGAAAGTAGATTATTCCGGATACAGTGCAGAACAGCTTCTTAATGACGATTATTTCATTAAGTCGGTGCTGCATCCCGACCGGCCGGACAAGGATTTCTGGCGGGAACAGGCGCGAGGTGACGCCCGGCTGGCAGGAGAAATAGAAACGGCGCAAAATTTTCTTAAAGCTGTAGAAGGCAATTACGCCGATAACCCGGAGATCCCGCCTCAGATAAAACGGGCCCTATGGGAAAAGATAGTTCGTGAGAATCGCCGCTATGACCATAGATTCAAATTTAGTGCGAAGGCTTTCAGGAATGTGGCTGCGGCATCGGTCGTACTGCTGCTGGGTATAACGTGGCTTTTTTTGGCTGACTATTTAAAAGTCGAAAAAGATTTGTCCCGGCTGGAAAACATAGAGCAGGCCGGTCCCGGACCGGGCGGCGACGTAAGGCTGCTGTTGAATAAAGAAGAAATATCCATTCCGGGAAAAAATACTGTTATCGAATATGCCGAAGACGGCTCTTCACTGATAATAAACTACGTCGACAGGGTCGATTTCCCGCGCGGAACATCAAAAAGCCCTGTCAGGTTGTTGGTACCGCCCGGGAAGCGCTCCATGGTAAAACTGCAGGACGGAACCCAAATGTGGGTGAACTCCGGTTCGGCCGTCTCCTTTCCGAAGAAATTCGACAGGGATAAACGGGAAATCTATGCCAGAGGCGAAGTGTATCTGGAAGTGGAGCCGGATAAAAACCGTCCTTTCATAGTCAGAACCACCGACCTCGATGTCGAGGTGCTCGGCACCCGGTTCAATATCTCGGCATACGAATCCGACGAACAGGTACAGGTAGTACTTGTCGACGGCAAAGTGAACGTCCGGGTTCCCGAACTCTATCCGGTGACGCTGTATCCCGAACAAATGTTCTCGTATGATCACCAAAGCGGACAAAGCACTATAAGCCAGGTCGATATCGGGGACCATGTCGCGTGGAAAGACGGCTATTACCAGTTCAGAGGGCAGAGAATGGATTATGTTCTCCGTAAGATATCCAACCTGTACGGCGTCAGCATAACGCAGAGTGAGCAACTGAGCGGGCTGACGTGCAGCGGCAAACTGTACCTGGGCGGGAATATAGAGGATATACTCTACTCGCTCGGAAAAGTCCTTTCCGTCGAAATCGATAAAACAGGCGAATCCTCCTACTATATACATTAACCTAAACCTAATTCTAACTTATTGATTAAAACACTACTAAAATGTCCCCCTAAAAAATCATCCAGCAGAAAAGGCGGATAACAGTTTGTCCGGAGCCGCATCGGGATGTGCGATCGCGGCCGGCCGGAAGACGTTATTCAGTCTCTATCCCGGTTTCTAATCAGAGAGCCCCCGATCGCACTCATCCGTAAAGCCGGGCGGGATCGTTCGGATATCCCGTTCTGAACCATCCGAAATGCATTTTAAACACCCCAATCAAACCTAACCTAACTAACTATGTTAAAGAACCTTAATCCAAAACAAACGAGGGTAAAACCTAAAAGACTGATGCAGGCCGCCAGGTTGTTCCTTTTCATGCTTTTAGGAACGGGCACCTGTTTCGCCTACGCGGGCTATTCCCAGGATGCCACCTTTACCCTCAACATGAGCAACTGCACGGTGAAAGAGGTTTTCGCCGAGATAGAAAAATCCAGCGATTACATATTCTTTTACCTGGACAGTTTTAATCATCTGGACCGTAAGGTCTCGGTAAACGTAACCAACCAGCCGGTGAATGTCGTACTCGACCAGGTGTTCAGCGGAACCGATGCCCAGTATCACATTTCAGAAAGGCAGATCATGGTTTCACAGCGCGCCCCCGCACCTGCGACACAGTCGCCCCAAAATCAGACGATTACGGTCGCAGGGGTGGTGTCCGACGAGAATGGTCCGCTGGTGGGAGCTTCCGTCACGGTACAGGGAACGACCAGGGTGTCTATTACGAACCAGAACGGTCAGTTCTCGCTCGACGGGGTTTCGCCCAACGGGACCCTCGAAGTATCGTTCCCCGGCTACGCGACCCAGGAGATCGCCGTGGATGGGCGAACCTCTATCCTGATCCTCATGGAGCCGGCTGAAGTTTTGGACGATGTCGTCATCACGGCTTTCGGTACGGGACAGAGAAAAGTGAGTGTCGTCGGATCGGTCCAGATGGTCCAGCCTACCGACCTCGTGGTTCCGGGAGCCAACCTGACATCTTCGTTTGCCGGCCGCCTCGCGGGCGTAGTCTCATACCAGCGCAGCGGCGAACCCGGTAAGAACGAAGCCAACTTCTTCATAAGGGGCGTCTCGACGATGAGCGGGATTCTGGAGCCGCTTATCATTCTCGACGGCGTGGAAGTGTCGCCCGGGGACCTGGATGCACTCGATCCCGAGATCATCGAAGGATTCTCCATACTGAAGGACGCCACCGCCACGGCCATGTACGGTACGCGCGGAGCCAACGGGGTAATGATCATCAAAACCAAGAGCGGTGTCGTTTCGGAACGCCCTATCATCGGCCTGAGGGTGGAAACATACACCTCGATGCCTAACAAGATCCCAAAATTCGTCGACGGGGCGTCATACATGGAACTATACAATGAAGCGGTGACCAACCAGCAGACGGGCAACGTACTCTACAGCCAGGAGGAGATAAACAATACGCGCAACAAAGTCAACCCATACCTCTTCCCCGACGTTGACTGGTACGACGAGATCTTCAAAAGTGCGACTTTCAACCAGAAGGTGAATTTCAATATCCGCGGCGGTACGCAGAAGATCGTCTACTTCATGAACATCGGGTTCAACCACGAGAACGGTATGCTGAAGAACTGCTCGCAGGACTACTTCTCGTTCAAGAACAATATCGACCTGATGAGGTATTCGTTCCAGAACAACATCGACTTCCACATGACGAAATCGTCCACCATCTCACTGCACCTTAACGTACAGTTGGCCGACCTTACAGCGCCAACCGCAGGAGTGGACGCCGTTTACGGCGCGATCATGAACAACAACCCGGTGGACTTCCCCGTATCTTTCCCGGGGGACGACGTGCCGTGGGTGAAGTGGGGTGCATGGATAGGCGGCAACATCCAGGGCGCCTCTAACCCGATGGCCGAACTGGTCAAAGGTTACAACAACCAGTTCGAGAGCACCGTCATGGCGAACCTCGACTTTAACCAGAAACTCGATTTCGTCACCAAAGGACTCAGCTTCAAAGCCCTGATCTCATTCAAGAACTACAACAGGTCGACAACAGCACGTTCGCAAGGTTACAATAAATACTCCGTTTCGGATTATACGCTCGAAGACGACGGGACATACAGCTATAACCTCACTCCTGCGATCACTCCCACGAAACCGGTGTTGGAAACAACTTCGGGCGTTTCGGGCGACCGCAGGATATACGGGCAGGCTTACCTGGATTATACGCGCTCTTTCGACCGGCACCACGTCAACGCCATGGCGCTTTGGAATATCGACCAGTACAACAATAACACGCCGGGGGCGGATGCCCTCAATACGCTGCTGATCAATTCGCTTCCGCGGAGGAAGATGGGTTATGCGGCACGTTTGTCCTATGACTTCGACCACCGGTACCTGTTTGAAGTGAATGCCGGCTACAATGGTTCCGAAAACTTTGCCCAGGGCCACAAATGGGGTTTCTTCCCCTCCGTCGCAGTAGGTTGGAACATATCGTCGGAAAAATTCTTCGAGCCGTTGAGCCGGGTGGTCAACAATCTTAAACTCCGTGCGTCGTACGGTCTGGTGGGTAACGACCAGATCATTCTCGAGAACGTTTTGGTGCGGTTCATTTACCTGTCGCAGATCAATCTGACGGGCAGCGCCTCTTATAAGACAGGATTCGGGTCGAGCACCTATTCGACGTCGGGACCTGTGTACACCCGCTACCAGAACGACAACATCACCTGGGAAGTGGGTGAAAAACTCAACGTCGGGATGGATATCCAGCTGTTCAATTCGCTCAGTATAACGTTCGACGGTTTCCGCGAAATAAGGCGCGACATATTCCAGCAGCGTACTTCGATCCCCAATTATCTCGGAACGGCCGCCACCAGGGTGTACGGCAACCTGGCGGAAGTCAAGAACTGGGGCTTCGACCTTTCGGTGGATTATCTCAAACGTATCAACAATGACCTGGACATCCAGTTCAAGGGTACGTTCACATTCGCACGCAACAACGTTATCAAGTACGACGAAGCTCCGGGTCTGAGAAAAGCCATGTCGCAGGTGGGCAAGACGCTCTATACCAATCGGGGTTATGTAGCCAACGGCCTCTACATCGACTGGGACGATATCGCACACAATCCTGCGTCTACGCTTGGCAGTATCATCATATCGCCGGGAGACATCAAGTACGTCGACCAACCCGACGCCAACGGGTATTACGACGGCAGGATTACCTCGGACGACAGGATCTACATGGGTTATCCGACCGTTCCCGAGATCGTGTACGGTTTCGGACCGTCGATCCGGTGGAGGAAATGGGACTTCTCCTTATTCTTCCAGGGGGTCGCGAACACCTCCCTTATGATGTCCGGTTTCCACCCCTTCGGCGCCCAGTACAACCGTAACGTGCTCGATTACGTTGCCGCCGACTACTGGACGGACACAAACCAGAATATCAATGCGGGGTATCCGCGCCTGACCAAAGATGAGAATTTCAACAACACGCAGCCTTCGACCTACTGGCTGCGGAGCGGTGCGTTCCTGAAGCTGAAGAATGCGGAGATCGGCTTTTCGCCGACAAGACACATCCGTATTTACGTGAACGGGACCAACCTGGCGACTTTCTCGCCGTTCAAACACTGGGATCCCGAAATGGGCGGCGGCAGGGGCCTTTCCTATCCGACCCAGCGCATGTTGAACCTCGGAGTACAAATGACATTCAGATAAAATTAAAAGAGATGTTTATGAAGACGATTAAATATATATGCTGCGCACTGATCTTACTGGCGGGATCTTTTTCATGCAATTTTCTTGATGTTGTTCCTGATGAAACGCCCAGGGAAAAAGATGCCTTTGAAGACGCAAACGCCGCCGAACGCTTTCTTTATTCCTGCTACGCCTATCTGCCCGACTCGCGGCAGGGTGCGCTTTCGCTGGACCTGATGACCGGCGACGAAGTGGTCACCGCATTCGAACATGAATCGTTCGCAAATTTCCCAAAGGGGAACTTCTCCGCCTCAAATACGGTGATATCCTATTGGGATACGCTTTTCCAGGGACTGAAACAATGTTACATATTGCTAAATAACATCGACAGCGTGCCCAAGATGAGCGACCAGACCAAGGCGGATTATAAGGCACAGGCCAATTTCCTTATCGGTTATTTCCACTTCCTGCTCATCCGCTGCTACGGGCCGGTTATCCTGATAAAGGAAGAGCCTTTGGTAGACACCCCGGCTGAAAGTTATCTGCCAAGGACCCCACTGGACGACTGTATAAGTTTCGTATGCGGGAAGTTCGACGAGGCCGCAAGCGCTCTGCCCACTACCCGCGCGCAGAGCCGTTACGGACAGGCTACAAAACAGGCGGCGCTGGCCCTGAAAGCCAAGATGCTGCTTTATGCGGCTTCACCGCTGTTAAACGGCAACAGTAGTTTTTATTCCAACCTGAAAAACCATGACGGAACTCCCCTTATGCCGCTGATCTACGACGCCGCCAAATGGCAGACGGCCAAAACGGCTTACGAGGAGGCTATCGCGGCATGCGAGGCGGCTGGACAGGGCCTGTTGACCACACTTTCCACTGAATTCAACGCCACAAAGCCCACAGATCCGACGCAAAAATTGCTGAGGCTTAATGTTATAGATGCGGGCAACAAAGAGGTGATCTGGTCGGACAGCAGGGACGAAGGTGCTTACGGCGTTCAGAATAAATCCCTGCCTTACTCGGCATCATCCGCCTGGAACGGGGTGGCTCCCACCTGGGATATGCTGAACCGTTTTTATACCAAGAACGGGCTGCCTTACGATGAGGATCCGGCTTACAGGAGTGCGAACAAGCTGGAACTGGTCGTTGTTACGGACGAGTATGCCGACGTTGCCAAACCCGGAGAAAAAACCATCAGGTTCAACCTCGACAGAGAACCCAGATATTATGCATGGGTAGCTTTCCAGAACGGATATTACGAGGTCAAGAACGGCTCCTCAAAGGGGGCTTACGATAGCGACGCTTCGTTTAGTGACGGACGCCTGGTCTGCAATTTCGTGATAGGAGGCAACTGTTCGAGGGGCCCGAATACCTCGAGCATGCGTACGAACGACTATTCGCCCACCGGCTACCTGAACAAGAAGGCCGTCCATCCGGACTACGAGGTCCAAACCGACCTGCAGGGCGCGAGGCACTATCCGTGGCCCATCATCCGCATGGCCGATCTTTACCTGGGCTATGCGGAAGTATGCGTAGAGACCAACGATCTGGACATTGCACGCGAATACCTCAATAAAGTACGTACCCGTGCCGGTATTCCGGCCGTGGAAACTTCGTGGGAGGGTGTGGCCGCACTGACCCAGGCCAAACTGCGCAGCATAGTACGCCAGGAAAGGCAGATCGAGTTCTATCTCGAGAACCAGAATTTCTGGGATATGCGCCGCTGGCTGCTGGCCGCAACCGCATTCAACCACAAACACCAGGGAATGAATATCGAAGCTACGACGATAGAAGGATTTGCAAGCCTTCGGGAAGTGGTGTTCGAACGCAAGTTCGACTCGCCCGCCCAGTATCTGTTGCCATTCCCTTCGGGCGACGTTAACAAGAACGAGCAGTTGGTTCAAAACCCGGGTTATTAATACAAAATCGATTAGTGATATGAAAAAGATATTTAAATGTATTCTGTTTGCCGGTTTGTTCATGCTGTGCCTGACAGGCTGCGAGGATGAAGGATCGGTAACGCCGTCCGAGATCACGGATCTTGCCTCGGCGACAAGCCCCGGAGCAATAACCCTGAACTGGGATACCCCGCGCGACGGGACCATCGAATATATCAGGGTAACCTACTACGATCCCAGGCTGAAGAAAGAGGTCGTCAGGCTGGCGAGCGTATTTGCCAACCGCATCGAGATACCCGACACCCGTGCCAGGTATCCGGAATATGAATTCACCGTGCGGACGGTAAGCCCTACGGGCGATATGAGCGCTCCGAAGAAGATCAGCCAAAAATCGGATCCGGCGGAAATCATCACCCAGGTGGCCAAGCAGGAGATAATGCTGTCAGCGGCGGATCTCAGCACCAATGCGCAGGAACCTAGCGAAGGGCCCATTGCGAACCTGCTCGATAATAATAAGGATACGTTCTTCCATACGCAATGGAGCGGCGGGGGCGGCCCTGCGCCCATACACTGGATGGATGTGAACCTTAAACGGATCCTTGACGACCATTACAGTTTCTATTACGCACCGAGGAAGAACGGGGCCAACAAGCCGACGGACGTCGACCTTCTGGGCAGCACCGACGGTGAGAACTGGGAGCTCATCAAGAACTTCACGCAGGAAGATGACGGCCTTCCGGTCACTTCCACGGATGATTATACGTCAGAAGTGCTGAAGTGTCCCTTCCCGTTCAGCCGGATACGCTTTTCGGTCAATGCAACCAATACCGGCACGAAATACTGGACCATGTCGATATTCAAGTTCTATACCGTAACGGTCAAGGAAGTCAATCCCGAAACGGACGAGGAGGATTGACCGGGGAAGCGAGATCTGAAATACAGGAGATGTTAATCTATAAATGATCAGAAAATGAAAAAACACATATTAAAATACGCCTGTCTGCTCTTCATTCCACTGGCGGCTTTTAGCGGCTGCTCGGACAACGAAGAACAGGAACAGATAATACCGGAACTCTCATTGGAGTTGCCGATCGTGGATTTCACCGCGGCTCCGACCAGCCGCATCGTCGCCGTCAAGACCAACGTACGCGACTGGGATTTCGAGCTCGTAAAGCCGTCGGATGCTTCATGGCTCACCCTTTCCAAGGATGGAGGAGTGAAAGTAAGCGCTTCCGAAAACGAAGCTTTCACGCCGCGCAGTGCCAAGATCATTGTTTCGGCTATGGGTCTGGAGGAAGAACTCACCGTCAACCAGGAGAGGCGGATACCCATGCTGTCCGTTTCCAAAGCGACCGTCGAATTCACTAACGAAGGCGGGGACATACCGCTGAGCTATGGCAGCGGCACGAATCTTGCCCTGGATGAGTGGGACGTGGAGTACAGCGAAGGGCTCGACCAATGGCTGTCGGTCGTCAGGACCGAAAGAGCCCTTACACTCACGGCGAAAATGAACAAAGGGTTGGAGAGGAGCGGAACGCTGACCATAGTTTCGCAGTGGATCGACGATGTTCCGATCGCCGTCACCCAACTGGAGGGCGGTGTGGTAAAAGTCCCGCTTACCGCCGCCAGTTTCTCGTCGAACGCTTCCGACCCCGGCGAAGGAACCGACTTCGGACTCCTGCTGGACAACAATCTGAATACTTACTGGCACTCCTCATGGCGGGGCACTCCTCCTCTGCCGCACTGGCTGCAGGTAGACCTGGGTAAAACGGTGACCAGAAGGTATCAGTTCTATTGGGGGACCCGTGCCGGAAGGGGGCCTGGTGATATACACACACCTTCAGTGTTCGATCTGCTGGGAAGTACCACCGGCGGCGATGATGAGTCCGAATGGTTCCTTATCCGTACGTTCACCGCGGCTGACGACGGCCTTCCTGCCGCATCTGGGGTGGGTTACACATCGCCGATATATTCAACAACCAGAGAATACAGGTATATCCGCATATTTGTGAATCATAAGTCGATAACCAATAATAATTTCTGGGCCTTGTCCGAGTTCGCTTATTTTGTAGAAGAGGACGAAGAGTAAACACCGATGTTTTATTTTAGAGTGCCCGTTGTGCGTTTTTGAAGTGCCGGCCGGAAGGCCGGCCATCGGTGAGTTATTTGTATTGGCATGTTCCCCCGGTCTGCGTCGGGATGTCGTTCCCGACAAGCTGAAAGTTAGGGGGATTGATTCAGCAGCAGACTCAGGGGACCATGCTATGCCAGATGACACTGAACGCACAACGGGCTTAATTAGAAGTGGAAAATTATTTTTATGAAAATGAAAAGCCTGTTTGTATCGCTCCTTTTATCCCTGATGATCGGCTCGTGTTCGGAAAAGGAAAAGGAGACAGTTCTGGAAGTAGTCCCCGGAAGCCTGGAGTTCGTCAAAGAAGCGCTGACGAAATCTGCTTCCGTCAGGACAAATGCCGCCGAATGGACCGCTACGGTGGACCCCGCGGGCCGCGAATGGTGTTCGACCACAGCTTCGGGGGATGTCCTGCGGGTGACTGTTTCCGCAAATGCCGGCAACGGCATGCGCAAGACCTCTGTCGAGGTCTCGGCAGGAGGCCTGTCGCGCAATATCGAGGTGAGACAACTGGGCGCCGATCCGGCGATCCTGGTGTCGTCCCCGCCCGGGACCGTTCCGGCAAAAGGGGGAAGGGCGACCCTGAGCGTGACCGCCAATGTGGAATATATCGTTAAAGGCCTTCCCGACTGGGTGAAAGAGGTCGCGGACGACGCTTCGCGCGCCGGCGGCATGGTGGAATTCACGCATACGTTCAGCGTGGATGAAAATCCCGGAGGCTCCCGTTCGGCGATAATAACGTTCCAGGGTATCGAAGCGGTGAGCGGTGCACAGGCGACCATATTACAGGAACCCGGGATATACGAAGTCGCGGAATCGGGTCTCAAGGATGACATCAAGGTCACGGTGCTGCGCGGGGAGGCCTCTGCGTCCCAGTCCGGCGAAGGCATAGAGCTCTCTTACGACGGCGATCTGAGTACCTGGTACCACTCTCCGTGGGGTGGTACGGCCTTCCCCGTCAGGCTGGATTATTACCTGAATAACGCCGAGATGCTGGACTATGTGGTTTACAGCCCGAGGAGCGGTCATACGAACGGCAACTTCAAAGAGGTGGATATATTCGTGAAATACAAAGGCGCTGCCGGTTTCGACCTTCTTCTGCAAAAAGACTTCGGAGGATCGCATCTGGCCACCCGGGTGGATTTCGTACCGGCCCTCAGGAATGTCGATGCCATTCGTTTCTCCGTGAAATCGGGAGTAAGCGACGCTGCCTACGATTTCGCTTCGTGCGCCGAGATGGAATTTTACAGGAAAAATCCCGACGGCTTCGACCCGCTGGAACTCTTTGCGGACGCTGCGTGCACGGAATTGCGCGCAGGGATTACCGAAGCGGAAATCGATGCCTGCACATACCCGTTATTCCGGCGTATCGCCACCAACCTGCTGAAAGGCAATTACCCGGCGGAATTCCGCATTGCCGAATACAAGGCCTATCCCCATCCGGACGACGAGTCCCGGACAAATAAGACCTCGACGTACAGTCTTCTGGACAACCCCACGGGGATAGCCGTCAAAGCGAAGGAAGAACTGATCGTGATGGTCGGCGAAACCGGCGGCGGCAAAGTGGGCCTGAGGATTCAGGACCTGAACGAACCTAACGGAAACGGATTCTATACGGCCGTGACTTATACCCTGATGCAGGGGATCAATAAGATCATACCGTCGAAAGGCGGCCTGCTGTATGTGATGTACCACACCCCGGACTTCCGTACGGCCCCAGCCGTGAAGATACACATACCGTCCGGAAAAGTGAACGGCTACTTCGACAGCACCATACACACCGACGCTGACTGGACCCGCCTGCTGGCAGGCGCTTCACACGACTATTTCGACGTGCTGGGGAAGTACGCCCACCTGACATTCCCGACCAGCCGGTTCAGGAACCATACCGGAAACCGGGGCAGGGAACTCATCGATGCCTACGACCGGATCGTATATCTGGAAATGGAGCACATGGGGCTGGAAAAATACGAACGGATGTTCAATAACCGGATGTATTTCAGTGTGATGTATACTTCGTACATGTATGCCACATCCTACCATACGGCATACAACGACGGTACGCTCGCCGAACTGTGCAATCCCGCCCTGTTGAAGACATCGGCCATATGGGGGCCTGCCCACGAAGCGGGACACATCAACCAGACCCGGCCGGGCCTCAGGTGGATCGGTATGACTGAAGTGACCAATAATATACACGCGATGTATGTGCAGCGGGCGTTCCAAAATGACTCGAGGCTGCAAACCGAATCAATGTCGGGCGAAGGAGGGTATACCAACCGCTATGAAAAGGCCATGAACCTTTATTTCCGTTCCGGAAGGCCGCACTGTTATATGATGACCGCGGCGGAGTCCAACCTTGTGGATGTGTTCTGCAAGCTGGTGCCTTTATGGCAGCTGCATCTGTACCTCGTGGATGCCCGGGGAAAGACCGATTTCTACAGGGACCTTTATGAGATGGTCCGCAACGAACCGGATATGACGACAAATGCCGGGCACCAACTGGAATTCGTCGTGAGAGCCTGCAAAGCCGCCGAACTCGATCTGACCGCATTTTTTGAAAAATGGGGATTTCTAACGGAAGTCGACGTCGAGGTGGGCGATTACGGTTCGGGGAGAATGAACGTCACAAAGACGATGATCGACCAGATCAAAACGCGCATAAAGGAGCTGGGGTACAGCGAGCCTCCGCACCGGTTCGAGTATATATGCGACAAGAACGCGGATATGTTCAAGTCAGCGGCTCCGATAACGACGGGAAGGGCCGTGCGCAGCGGCAAGAAGGTCACGCTGACCGGATGGAGCAACGCAGCGGCTTTCGAGGTGAGGAAAGACGGTAAACTGATATTCGTTACAACGGAACCCGCATCCTTTACTTTGGACAACACTATCGCGGCCTGGGACGACGGCTATAAGGTCTATGCCGTATCTTCGACCGGCGAAGAGGTCGAAGTGGCTTTCTGATCACGGCCGGTAAATGCGAAGAGGTTGTCTCGAAACAAGCGGGACAACCTCTTTTTTTGCATGAATATTTTGGATTTGTTTTATTGTTTCAGACAAACTCTCAATGATTTGCAGAGCTTACAGTTTTACGGGCGGCCGCGAGAACCTGACGGTCATCATCCCTTTTTTCGCTCTCACATCGACCCGGCAGATGACGTCCGCGTACCTGTAGTGCCAGAATGTTTCGATGTCATTCACACCGTCGTACATCCGCGTCGGCTCGAAAAGGTCTCCGAACATAGCGAAGAAAGTTCCCTTTTTCATCTCTGCGCCCTCCGCGCCGATCCGGAAATTACCTTTCGGCGAACGTGCCAGAGTCTTGTCGAAAAGATATTTCGCCACATCGGATACCTTTCGGGCGTTTCCGCCGGCCTTTTCGAAAACCACCGTTACCGTTTCGTCCCCTCCCGATGCGAGAGCGCTGACGCTGTCGAATTTCCACCCCTCAGGCGCGGCAAAGTCGATCCCGTAACCCTTTCTGACAGCCAGTTGCCAGTTGTCGTACCCTGCCGTTATGTTTCCGGTATCTGCAGCGGCTTCAGTCTCTTTGACGGGAGCGGCGCCGTGTTTTTCGCCGCCCCCTTTACCCCATGACAGGGCGGACAGGGCCGCCGCCGCAAGCAGCACAATAACTGTCGCTGATCTGAGTGTTTTCATATCGGTTTTTCCGCTTTTGCGTTATAGCGTCGATCCGGAGAGCTCCTGACGGTTATTTTGCTAACTCCTTCAGCGCTTTCTGCACGTCCTCTCTTTCGAGGGCCTCTTCGGCGTCCTTGAAAAGTTCGTCCATGTTTTTTTCCATGGCGCGGCACACATCGATCTGCGCCCAATATTTGTTATCCTTTTCGTTGCGGTTCAACCATATCCGCATCATCCGGCCGTCGAGGCGGTAGCCCCAATCGTACATGCCGAGGTAGATCCAGCCCCCGAGACTCTGTTCGATCATCTCGTCGACGGGCTTTTCGCTCAGGGCGGTCTCCTTGTCGTCCGCGTTCTCGAAGCCTTTGATGTTGAAACCGTCATCCGAGATTTTCGCGGTCGCGGCATACACCTTGCGCACCCAGGCGATGTAATCCTCCTGCGAAAGCTCCTCGCCCTCGGGTTTCACGAAGCGCATGATGCTCTTGCCATCCTCGCCGTAGAAATTGTTCTTCTCGGGTTCGGTGGTGTAGCTCCAGTCGGGCAGAATGTCGGCAGGATTCAGGCCGCCGTTCTTCTTCATATAATATTCGGCGGCCGCTTTCGAGAAAGCGTCGAGCTTTTCGGCCTCTTTCACCATCTTTTCCGCCACCGCCTGGGCGTCGATCTTTCCGTCTGCGGTAAGTTTACCTGATTTCCTGCCGCCGCACGATACGGCGATCACGGCTGCCGCTGTGAGCAGCACGATAGCTGTTGTCGATCTAGATATTTTCATATTGTCTGTCGTTTAGTCTCCTATTATTATCGGATAAGATGTTACGCCGGCGGTGGTGGAGAGATACTGCGCGGCTATGTCGAGCCCCATGGAGGGCATCACTTTCGCCGTGGCAGTCATTCCTCCGCCGGCCATCTGCTGTTTCAGCAGGGCGTCGTATTCCGGAACATCGGCAAGTTTCGTCTTGAGGCGTCCCTGCATTTTGCTTATCTGGTTGCTCCACAGGGTGAAACACTCGCTGTCGCGGGCGCTCGAGAGGTTTCTTACGGTCCGCTCTTCCGATTCGCTGTATATATCGACGTGGCCGTGCAGCAGGGCCGAACGCGGTACGGCCTTGATCTGCGCGTCATATCTTTTGCAGACCGCGTCGATCTGCAGCACCACATCCTCCATCTCCTTGTTGTTGAGGCGGTCGATCTCGGCCCAGCGGTCGGTGATCTTCTTCATCGCAGCGGCGATATCGGTCTGGGATTTGGCTTTAGCGGCCTGCTGTCCGGCCTCGGCCATCCGGGCCTTTGCCTGCGGGGAGTCGGCTGCGGCCTGAATGCGCTGCATCCGGTCGCCCTGCTGCAGATATGCTTCGGCCTGCTTGTCGGTCATATTTTCCATCGCCTTGAGCTCTTCGGGAGTAAGGCCGCCGAGGGCCGTGCCGCCTGTAAAGGCTTTCATTATCTCCTCGTCGCTCTTCCCTTCGAGAGCCTGCAGGTCGCTGAGCGACATATTGCCCAACCCGGCGGCGGCGATCTTTTTCCCGGCCATCTGATTCGCCGCCGCCAGTAGTTGGGCTTCGCTCATATTTTCAAGTTCTGCTATGGAGTGTCCCGTCTGTTGCTTCGCAATGCGCTCTGCATCGCTCATGGCTGCCGCCTCGACCCCCCGCTCCGATTCCTGGCGGCATTTTTCCTGGAGCCGGCGGATCTGCCCGCTGAACTCCTCGACCCTTGCCAATGCCGCGTCGTCATTGCCGTAAGCGGCTGCCAGAACGGCCACAGAGGGCATGGACGGGCACTGTCCGATCAACGCTTCGGGAGTAGCCTGTGCCCGCGCCGTCAGCGCTGCAAGGGTTATTATCGTTGTAAACAGTATCTTTTTCATGTTTACCCGGTTTTAGAATGCCTGCGGAGTCATCGGAGCGACCGAGCCGCCGGGAGTGAGGGGCGGAACGGGCGGGAACTCCATCTGTTCGGTGACGGTGTAGTATTTTCCCGCCTCGACGAGGCGCGGCGTTTTGGCCGCCAGCGTCTTGACGTAAGCGGTGGACGAACCCTGTCCGTCGTTTACATCCAGCGTCAGCGTCAGGTCGCGGCCGCCGGCGTCCGAAGGGAACACGGCCATATAGCCGGCCACATTCGCCGCTCCGGACCCTATACTGCCGACCGTAACGCGCAGGATGCCGGTGCTCCATTCGTCATAGACCGGGTAATAGGTCCCGTCGGTAAGGTTCATGCGGGGATAACGCGCCGTGGGCACGTCCAGAGTGATCTCGGCGCTGCCGGCAGGTATCGTTTCGCCGTCGGGCAATGTGAGCGTGAATTTGAAGAAAGCCATCGTGTGGCGGAAATTGATCGCCGTATTCTCCGGCGTGAAAGAGCCGTACAGGATAGCGAAATTACCCAGGTGGCCGGTGTTGTTGTTGCCTTCCTGGGTATAGAAATAGCCCAGGTCCCTGGTCTGGGGGCCGTAGCCGATAACATTGCCGTCATCATCGTAAGCATCCCCGGGGTTCCAGCATCCCAGCGTGGCGTAAAGCTGTCCGCCTTCGGTCTCGATCTCGCCGCTGAAGATCGCAACGTAGCCGGCAGCGACTATATCAGTGACGGTGAACTGCGCGGATGTCCCGGTGGTGGTGTTATACACCGTGATCTGGTCGTCCTCTGCCCACTTTGTTTTGAGCACGAAGTCCAATCCGTCCTTTTCCGCCACGATGTCGGCGCGGGTGGGGGAAACGATGCTGGCCGTTATGCTGATGCGTTCTTTTGCAGCCGGCTGCTGGGCCGGCGGGGTCTTGGTGCAGCTGCACGCTGCGGCTGCGACCATAGATACTATAATAAGGTTTGTAAATTTCATGGTTCTATATTTTTAAGATTCGGTTTTATAGCTTCACAAAAGCGCGAAGCGGGTTTGCGGCGCGGCTAAGGCTGCTTCATCTTGCGCATTTGCTTTGCCAGATCACAATACAACATATACAGGCGCGCCTGTACGTTGATACCCGAATGTGCTTTCAGTTCATCGACGCCAATTGTGCAGACGGTTTCGCCCGTCGCCGTGTCCACTATATCGATCGTGCCGCTCAAGGTGATTCCTCCCGCCTTTTGGGAAGCCAATGCCGTCGCTCCTCCGACAATGCCGAGCAACGCTCCTGCGCCGCCGCCCATGTAAAGAGTGTTTACGTGAACAACGATCTTGTAAGGAGCTTCCGTAGCGTCTTTCGGCGTTTGCAATCCCTTGTTCTTTTTGAAAATGTAGATGAACTGGAAAACACACTGATCTTTTATTTTCGTGTAAAAGTCCCTTTCCAGATTGCCGCCTTTTTGTTTCAGATATTCGTCGAGAGGCAGATCATCGGCTGTCGCGGCCGAATAGTCGATCTCGAAAAGAGCGGTCGAAGGTTCGCGCAAGACGGAAAAGTCACCCGACCTAACAGACAGCGCATTTTTCCCTTTCGCAGATACGTTCGCTGCGCTCACCAGGCATAGCAAACCAAGTAGTAATGTTGTCTTTTTCATGGTCGTTGTTTTAGTTTGTCTTTACAAATTCTACGCGGCGATTCTTGGCCCTGCCCTCGTCTGTGGAGTTGTCGGCGATGGGGTTGTTCTGCCCCTTGCCCGAGGCCGAGAGGCGGTCGGCCGGGATGCCCAGTTCCGTGAGTTTGGCGACTATGGCCTGCGAGCGGGCCTCGCTGAGGGTCTGGTTCGATGCGGCGCTGCCGGTGGAGTCGGTGTGGCCCTCGACGGAGAATTTGAGCGCCGGATTTTCGTTCATCAGCTGCACGATGCGGTTGATCTCGCCCATCGATTCGGGTTTTATGGTCGATTTGCCCACGTCGAAGGTGATGCCGTAGGTGATGAACTTGCCGTCGGACATCATACGGTCGTAGAGCGGCACCGCGCCTTTGGCTACGCGGACGTTGCGGATCGAAGTGTTGTTTGTATAATATCCCCCCGACCGGTAGAACTGGATATCGAAACGCGACGGCGCCACCGTGTTGGGAATATTGGCGTAGCGGATGCCGTTTATGTAGACCTTCATCGCCCGCTGGTTGAACGAAATGGCGAAATGGTTCCACGAATTTGGAGTAGGGCGGACGGTTTTATCCGTTCCGTTTCGGCTGTCGCCGCTGGTGGAATAGTAAGACCAGCTCATAGACGCACCATACTCGCTGGCGTTATAATACCAGGTGTCGATGCTGATATCCTGTTGGCGGGTACTCGAATCGGGCTTGTAAAATCGCACTACATATTTGTTTTGGGGGCAGTCGTAACCCTTTTTCGGGGCATTTGGGCCCACCCAGAAGTCGAATTCGAGCGTGAACTTTTCCGGCAGGTAGTTTTTCATATCCTTGAACAGCGGCGCGATGACCGGGTCGTCCTGGCTCACGCAGAGTATCACCTTATCTCCGTTGATCTGCGCTATCTCGACGACCCCGTGCAGCAGATCCCACTGGCTGGGGAATTCCCCCAGTTGTTCGTTCGTCACCAGATCCTCGAAGATGATCTCGTCGCCCGCCACGAAATCCGATTTGGCGTAGGTCATCTCGAGGGACTGCTCCTGCTGTGCGGGTTCGGCGGATTCTTCGGCAGGAACTTCGGCCGCTGCGGCGGGTGCGGAGTGCTGCTGTTGAGGCTGTTGCTCTTGCTGGGGTTGTTCCGTTCCGTCGCCTTTGTAGGTGTCGGGGTCGGTGGCCTTGTCCACCGCCTTGTCGATAGCCTGCTCGGTCTTGCGGGTGACCGCTTTTTCGGCCGCCTTTCCCGCCGAATCGCCGAGCCTCTTGAGGAACTGCGCTTCGGCCGTGCCGCCCGCCATAATAAGCAGCAACACGGTCATAAAGATCTGTTTCATGATTTTCATGTTTTGGTTAGTGTATTTTTTTCATCACTGCCTGTTCCCCCGAAAAAGGGGTGCAGTCAGTGTCCGGGTAGTGTCTATACACATTTCCGCGTCCGGGATCATTAAATCTGCAACCAAAATTACAGCATCCCGGAATCTTCCCTCACCCCCAAAAAGGGGTAATTGTCTGACAGGAAATAAAAACCCCCTTTTCGGGGTATTGGATTTTCCGTAAAAAATTCTTATTTTGTGTACGTAAATCATAACCCGACAATGAAGATCAGGGCTGCATATATTTTTCTATTCCTGGTGACCGCCTCTCCGGCGGCCGTTTTTTCCCAGGAGAACGTGGATGTGGATGCGTTGGAAGCTCAGCTGCGGGACTCATCGCTGACGCAGGAAGAAAGGCTATACCTCTACGACGAGCTGAGCTGGGCATACCACAATTCCGATTTCCAGAAGTCTCTCCGCTATGCCAGCGAAGGCCTTCTGCTGGCCGAGAAGCTGGGCGACGAACAGACCAAAGGATACCTCTATCTGGGTCTGGGCACTGCCTACCACCTCAATAAAGAGATGGAATCTGCAGGAGAGTTCTACGGTAAGGCCATGGAGCTAGGGGTCAAATTGAGCGATAATGACCTGATATTCATGGTGAACAATGCGTTCGGAAACTATTACAGCGACCTGGCCCAGTTCGACCGGGCCCTGGAGTATTACCTAACCAACCTGCGGCTTGCCCACCAGTTGGAAGAGGCGGAATCCGAGTGCTACTCACTGACAAACATAGGCGTCGTTTACCAGCAGATGCACAGCTGGGACAAGGCCGAGGAGTATTTTCTGGAAGCCAAAGCGCTGGCCGAACGGATCGACTATAAAAACGCACTGGCCGCCATTCTCGTGAACCTCGACGATATCTATACGCAGCTGGGACGTCCCGAAAAGGGATTGGATTACTCGAAACAGGCCGCCGACCTCTACCACGAGATCGGTTTCTATCCCGAGGAGATACAGGCCCTGCTGGGAGTGGCGCGGAGCTACCTGGCATACAGGCAGGACTACTCCAACGCACTGGCTTATACCACCCGCGCGCTGAAGCAGGCCGAAGAGATAGGGTACGCGCAGGAGATCTCACTCTGCCACCGCATGTTCACATTTATATATTATGCCATGGAAGAGCCTGCGGCGGCCCGGGAGCACGCACTGAAAGCCTATGACCGGACCGATTCGCTCGATTACCACAATATCGAACTGCTGGAGCACCTCGTGAAGATACATATGGATATGCGGGAGATCCCGTCGGCAAAGAGGTACTTCGACGACTACAAAAAACTGACGGCGCGGTATAACGACCAGGAGACCAAACGTACGCTGACCGAGATGGGAATAAAGTACGAAACGGAGAAGAAAGAGGCCCGCATATCCCAGTTGTCGCAGCAGCGCAGGCTTTATCTCACGCTGGCTGTGGTCGGGGGCGCCGGCATCGTACTGCTCGCTGTGACGCTGCTGCTCTTCAGCCGGTACCAGCGCCTGAAACGGATCCGCGTGCAGGAACAGGTCGAGAAACTGGAGCAGGAGAAACAGCTCGTGGCCGCAGAATCGCTGCTCGACGGCGAAAACCACGAACGCGAACGTCTCTCGCGCGAACTGCACGACGGTCTGGGCGGACTGCTGACAATGATACGCCTCGACCTGGCACAGATCAAAAGCACCATCCCGGAAGAGTCGAAAAGGCTGGACGACACCATCGGCATGATGGACAGGTCGATCACAGAAATGCGGCGGCTGGCCCACAATCTAATGCCCGAATCGCTGGCGAGGTTCGGGATAAAGCCCGTGCTCGAAGAGTTCTGCGGCGGCTCCGAACGGATCGGCTTCCACTTTTTCGGAGAGGAACGGCGGCTAGACGAAAAAATCGAGATCAACGTCTACCGCATAGCCTGCGAACTGGTGAACAACGCACTGAAACACTCCGACGCCACGGAGATCAACGTGCAGCTGATCCAGTCGGCCGACAAACTCTCGCTGACCGTCTCCGACAACGGGAAAGGGCTGGGAGATTCGGAAGCCAGAGACGGGTTGAGGACGGTGCGATCGCGCGTGGAACTGCTCAGGGCGCAGATGAACATATATTCCAGGCCCGGGAGCGGGACTGAAATAACTATAGAACTGGAGTATTAAAACTGAATGCCTATGATAAAAGTGATTATCGTGGACGATCACCCCATAGTGATCGACGGCATGAAGCAGCTGATCGACGCCGAACCCGGCATGAATGTGGTTGGGGCCGCCATGAACGGGGCCGATGCCAGGGAACTCCTGAAAAGCACCCCCGCCGACATAGTGCTGCTAGACATCAACCTGCCCGATATCAACGGCATGGAGTTGTGCGAGTATATCAAACGGCATTATCCGGCCCTGCGGATCATTGCCCTGACAGGTTTCAAGGAGTATTTCTACATGCAGAAGATGATCCATAACGGAGCCAGCGGATACCTGCTCAAAAACGCGATGCCAGAAGAGATCACCGAAGGGATACGCACCGTGTACGAGGGTGGGGAGTATTTCAGCGACGAGGCCGGTGCTGTACTGAAATCGCACCGCGAAAAAGGCGGTATTTTTCTCACCATGCGCGAAACCGAACTGCTGAGCCTTATCGTAGAAGGTTATACCAACCGCGAGATCGCCGACAAGCTGTTCCTGGGCGTCGAAACCATAAACAGCTATCGGAAAAACCTGCTTCTTAAACTGGGCGTAAAAAATACCGCCGCAATGGTCAGACTTGCTATTATCGAGAAACTTGTGTAACTTTACAACAGGACCGCTTATGGCTGTTGTGAAAAAACGGAACGTTTTTCATGCTTTTTGAAAAATATTTGCGGGGCAGGAATCGTTCAGTTAAAACAAAAAGGAGATTCGTGACAAATAATCGGGCGAAATCATTTTTTTAAATCTATTTTTTATAAATTTGCACCGACGCTATGAAAAAATCATTACGGACACTCTTTTTTCTTGCCGGCATTCCTGTTCCGGCAGGCTTTAGCTTTTGGTAAAAAGAGGAGTTAGGGCTGTGCATGGAGTTGCCGCACCTGCTGTTTAGAATAACATGCGTCGCGTTACAGACCGTAAAAGGTCTGCGCAAAAAAGGGAAATATATATCCAAAATACTAACAAACTAATACAAAAAATCCGAAATGAAAACAAAAACTGCACCGAAAGCCAGTTGGGCTTCAAATCTTTTCGCTTCCCTGACCATCATTATCTGCCTTGGAGTGGGTTATGTTATCTGGAAATTCATCATGGGTGACCCCTCGAACTTCGAAGGCGGCGACCCGAACAACATGCCTATCGACGGAAACCTCCTCGGGATGGTCTACAAAGGCGGTTTCATCGTTCCTATCCTGCTGGGTCTTCTGCTTACAGGTATCGTGGTTTCGATAGAACGCGCCATTGTTCTTGCACGCTCGAAAGGCAAAAAGAACCTTGAAAAATTCGTACAGAACGTACAGGATAAAATCGAAGCAGGCAAGATCGAAGAAGCAAAGAAACTGTGCGACGCCCAGCAGGGTTCCGTGGCTAACGTTATAAAAGCGGGTCTTGTCAAATACGACGAAGTGATCGCCGAAGGGTTCGACTCCGAAGCTGCCGCCGAGATGATCTCCAAAGAGATCGAAGAAGCCACTTCGCTCGAAATGACTTCGCTGCAGAAAAATATGATGGTTCTCGCTACGCTGGTCTCGATCGGTACGCTGTTCGGGCTTACCGGTACGGTGCTCGGTATGATCCGCGCATTCGCAGGTCTGGCCGTCGCAGGTACTCCCGACCAGGCGGAACTTGCAACAGGTATCTCCGAGGCACTTATCAATACCGCTACCGGTATCATCACCTCGATCGTAGCTACCATCGGCTACAACTACTTCAACACGAAGATAGACACGCTCACATACTTCATCGACGAAGCTGGCAACACCATTATCAAATCGTACCGCAAGGCCAAAGGCACGAAATAATTCGGGAGTTAAAATATGGCTAAAGTACATGCAAAGAAAGGGAGTACCAGGGTGGACATGACCGCGATGTGCGACGTGGCCTTCCTGCTTCTTACCTTCTTCATAATGACCTCTACGGCGCGGCTTCCCGAGCCATACCCGGTGGATACGCCTGCATCTACGGTGCAGACGAAACTGCCGGACACCAATCTCGCTACCATAACGGTGGGCGAAGACAAGGTGTTCTTCGGGATGACGGGCCAGGAGGAGCGGAAGCTGACGCTCGAGAAAATGGCTGCCCAATACAAGATATCTTTCACGCCCGAGCAGGTACAGGCTTTTGCGCTGATCGACGGTTTCGGAGTGGACATCCGTGTTCTCGACAAGTTGATTGCGTTGAAGGGTTCCGAACGCAACAAACCCGGAGTACAGCCCGGGATACCCATGGACTCGCTCAATACCCAGTTGTACGACTGGATATACAATGCCAGGCTTGCCGCCAGGCAATACGCCAATGCCGACCTCAATATAGCCATCAAAGGTGACGCCGACACGGAGTATCCGATGATAAAAAAGGTTATCGACGTATTGCAGGCCCAGCAGAAGAATAACTTCTTCCTTGTGACCACCCTGCGCGGCGAAGATTTTTAAAAACGTAAAAACTGAAAGCTAATGGCTGAACTGAATACTGCCGAACCTAAACAAAAAGGTAAAGGCAAAGTACGAAGTAAAAAGATGAACACGTTCGTCGACCTTACCGCAATGGTCGACCTGGCGTTCCTTCTGATTACCTTCTTTATGCTGACGACCACGCTCTCCAAACCTCAGTCGATGAATCTGGCCATGCCGGACAAGACTGAAAAAACGGATCAGATCAAGGTCGATGAGAACCGCACCCTCACGCTGCTTCTGGGCGCCGATAACAAAATCGTGTGGTACATGGGGCAGTTTGAAAAACCTCTCGGGGGACCCGAACTGCAGAGCTACGGTAAAAACGGTCTGAGGCAGTTGCTCCTGGACAAAAATCGCCAGGCGCTCGCCTATACGCAGGATCTGGAAAAAGGACTTGTCGCCATTATCAAAGCAAGTCCCGAATCCACCTACCGTAATCTTGTGGATGCGCTGGATGAAATGGTGATAACTCAGGTCAAATCCTACGCCATAGTCGATATCTCTCCCGTGGAAGAGGAACTGCTGAAAGAGATGGCGGGAGGCCAGATGCCGGCGACGGCGCAGGCTAATTGACTTTAACCTCTATGTAATTATGGTAAATATAGCTAAAATAAACCTGTTTAAAAGGGATTGGATCGACACCGTATTCGAAGACCGCAATAAGGAGTACGGCGCGTATGACCTGCGCCGCCGCGAGTCCCGGATAACCGTCCTGGCTACGGTGATAGGCGTAGTGGCGTTTTCACTGATGATGAGCGCTCCTGTCCTTATGAAAAAGATCAGCGCGAGTCGTGGAGGCGGCCTCCATACGATCGACAAGGTGGTAGAGGTTATCGAACTGCCGCCGCCCGCGGAAACTCCGCCGGAAGATTTAGTCGTTCCGCCACCTCCGCCGGAAATCAAGTCCATCGCCGATGTGAAGAGATTCGTTCCGCCGGTCGCGGCTAATGTCGATGAGGTCGTTGAAGAGATCGTCGATCAGGAAGTGCTCAAGACCGCCAAGTCCGGAAGGGAGAATGTCGACGCCAGCGATGACGGCGAGATCGTGATCGAAGGAGTGGCATCCGACAAGACGACTGACCAGGTGATCACAGAGGACAGAAATATATACAATATTAAAAATGTCCAGGTACAGCCGGAGTATCCCGGAGGTATGAGGGCTTTTATACAGTTCGTGATCGACAATATGGGACATATCAGCGTAGAGGGTAGCGGAAATATCAAGATGCAGTTCGGATTCGTGATCGAGAAAAACGGTAAGCTGACCGATATCAAGGTCATAGATGACGGCGGATATCCCGATATCGCGAAACTTGCTACTAATGTCCTGAGCTGGAGTACGGAATGGCAGCCCGGAGTCACCAACGGTAAACCCGTGCGCGTGGCTTACACACTGCCGATGACCATCCAGATCCAGTAAACGGAGAAGAATGGGTATCAACAGCTTCCGATCGCTCACCCCGGCAGGCAAAGCACGGGTAATCTCGGGTTGCGTTTTTTCGCTGCTCTATCTGGGCGTCGGCATAATGTTCCTGTTTGTAAAGGAACTGCCTTTCGTGATGCAGCCTGTGCTGAAGATCACGTTTGGGGTTGTACTGTTGATATATTCGGTTTTCCGTATGACGCGCGTCGCCGGCGACCTCCGAAAGGCGGAACTGGATGCCGCGCAGGCTGTTAGAAAAAAAACGTTAGATGAATAAATGGATAATGCTCGCTGCGGCGGCCGCGGCTTTGATAGCCGCCGGCTGCGGCGGCCGGCAAAAGCAGGCTCGAGAAACGCCTACGCGCGGTGACGCCACCGTGATGGTTGACGCTACGGTATTCCCAATGGTGGATGCTGTGGCGCAGGTGTTCGATGCGCAATATAAAAATGCAAAACTCGACCTGCTGCCGATGCCCGAGCATGAAATATCCAAACTGTTAATAGGCGATTCGTTGAAGCTGGCTGTAATGGCACGCCCGCTTACGCCTGCAGAAGAAGAGTGGTTCGAAGCGAAAAAGATCGTGATGCGCGTTACTGAAGTGGCGTATGACGGGATAGCAGTAATATCGAACCGGGAGAGCCGGGATTCGATTCTCGGGACCAAAACCCTGGGCGCGATGCTTACGGGCGAAGACAAACGTATTTTAGTATTCGATAACCCGGTTTCAGGACTGATCGGTTATATGAAAGAGTTCGCAGGGGTGGACTCCATCCCGGGAGCCTATTCGCTGAACTCCGACGCCGAAGTTATCGAATACGTTGCTATGACGCCGGGAGCAATAGGCTTTGTCGGCGTGGACTGGCTTTACGAAGCGGGTCCTGATCAGCGTCCGTATCTCGACCGTATACGGCTGATGGCCGTCGGCGATGATGAGTCGGGCTATTACAAGCCGACGCAGGACAATATCGCACAGGGAAAATACCCTTTGACACGAAAAATATATCTGATTAATGTCCAGGGTTTTGCCGGCCTCGGAATGGGTTTCGCCTCATTCATCGCCGGAGATGTCGGGCAGCGCATCATCCTGAAATCGGGACTTGTGCCGGTGACATATCCTAAACGCGAAATAGTTATACGCAAACAATTATAAACATTCAAAGGATAATGAAAAAGTTATTTATTTTACTCTCATCCGTTTTTCTTGCCGCCGGGGTTCAGGCCCAGTCGCTTGCGGATGCTCTGAATGCCAATGAGGCTGAAAAGTATGAACAGGCCAGGGATATTCTTGAAAAACTTGTTCAGGCAAACCCTGACGACGGGCAGTACGACTTCCATCTGGGGAACGCTTTCCTTATGCTGGGTGAAGACGCTTCTGCAAAAGCCAGTTTCGAACGCGGCGCCGTCAAGAAAAAGAACGCGCAGCTCAATTACATAGGATTGGGACGCATCCTGCTCGACGATGGTAAGCCCGACGCTGCCGCCGCAGAATTCGACAAGGCCATGTACAAGATGAAAAAGAAAGATACCGATAAATATCTTTACATCGCCAAGGCTTATTACGATTCGTTCAACCCCGATTATGCAAAATCGGCTGAATTTGCACGGAAAGCTGTCGAAATAACTCCCGACAAGGCCGCCGCATGGCTGGTGCTCGGCGACGCCGAATACAAGCTCGACAACCAAAACGAGGCATACAGGGCATACCGCAACGCTTACTCCTACAACAACAGCCTGCTCCGCGGAAAAATCAACCTGGCGGTCATTACAAAGGACTCTCACGCTTTTCCCGAAGCAGTCGCCACGCTGGAAGAGATTATAGCGCTGGATCCTTCGTACGGCCCATCCTACAGGGAACTTGCAGAGGTTTATTATATGTGGGCGCAGCTCGATCCGAAGGTGCACGAAGAGTACATAGCCAAAGCTCTCGATTACTATGAACAGTACATGCAGCGTACCGAAAACTCACTCGACGCCCGCATGAGGCACGCCGACTTCCTCGTGCTTGCCAAAGACTATGAGTCGCTCGAAAAAGTGGCCGCCGAAATGCAGGCGATAGACGACGTCAATCCGCGTATCCTCCGCTATCTCGGCTATTCGGCCTATGAAAACGGCAATTACGCAGAAGCAGCACAGGCGCTCAGCAGCTTCCTTAATGTGATCGACCCGCGCCGTGCACTCGGTATTGACTACGCATATCTGGCTAAAGCGGAAGGCAAACTGCTCGAAGAAAAGGGCCTTGACAATCTGGATACTGCCGGATTTCAGAAAATGCTGTCGAACCTCGCCCTGGCTGTTGAAAAGGACGCTCCAGTCGACAACGATTTCAGCGATATAGGCGTGACTCTCTATAAAGCGCGCCAGTACGGTTACGCTTCGCAGGTTTTCGGGGAACTGATCAAAGCGAAAGATCCCAAGCTGATGGACAAACTCTATTATGCCAACTCCATCTTCTACAATGCGGCAAACATGGAAGAGGAAGCTCAGAAGGCTTATATTCCCGAGATGATGAAGGCCGACGAAGCGTACGCTCAGATAATGGAGGCTGCACCCGCGACGCAGGACCCCTATTATAACCGTGCGCGCCTCAACCGCTACATTACCGGTGCAGAGGCCAAAGTCGCAGACCTTTTCCAGCAGTTTGTCGACGTGGTCCTGGCAAAAGGCGAGGCCGAAACGGCCAAGCCGCTGACGCGGACCAAGCTTGCCGACTCATACATCAGTATCGGCGCATACTATTCGGATATAGACAAGGCAAAGGCTATCTCGATGTTCGAAGAGGCCCTCAAGTATGAACCCGATAACGAGTACGCACTGTCACGTCTGCAATTCCTTCAGAAGTAAGTTGCATGCTTTTCCAAAACTTTAACGGCCTGTCCCTGTCTGTTTCTGAAAATCACAGAAACAGGCCGGGACGGGCCGCTTTTGTCGGGGAAAATATTATCTTCGCAACGTCAAATAAACATTTCAATAATGAGCTATAACATCAGCCGTATCTTCCAGTTCTTCCTCCCGAAAGAGACCAAATTCCTTCCGCTGCTACGCGCACAGGTCGACGATATACTAAAAGCTTCGGACCTGCTGATCGAATTTACCCAGACACCGAAACACGAGGACCGGAAACCGATCTACGTCGAGATCAAAAAAACGGAAAGCCACTGCGACCGCATCACCGAAGAGATACTCGACGAACTCAACAAATCGTTTATCACGCCGTTCGATCGCGAAGACATACACGCGCTGGCATCCCATCTCGACGACGTGCTCGACCTGATCAACGGCTCGGCCAAGAGGACGGTTCTGTACCAGCCCCAGGAGATGCCGAAGGCGATGGTCGAAATGGCTGACCACATCAAGGTGGCCGCAGAAACCATCAGCGAGGCTATCGATGAGTTGAATAAGGTCAGGCGCGATCCCAAAGTGGTGAGGGCATGCTGCCGCCGCCTGCATGAAATAGAGAACAGCGCCGACGACGTCTATGAAAATTTCATCATCGACGTCTTCCAAACCCAAAAGAACGCTATCGAACTTCTCAAGCAGGTCGAGATCATGCAAATGCTCGAGAACGCCACCGACAAGGCATACCGCGTGGCCGACGTGCTGAAAACAATCATTGTAAAATACGCCTGATGACCCTGCTGATAGTCATAATAGCACTGGCGCTGGTGTTCGACTTTATCAACGGTTTCCACGATGCCGCCAACTCGATAGCGACCATCGTGTCGACCAAAGTTCTAAGTCCGTTCCTTGCCGTTTTGTGGGCTGCGATGTTCAACTTCGTGGCCTTTTTTATTGCCAAATACATTATAGGGGAGTTCGGGATCGCAAACACCGTAGCCAAAACCGTCAACGAGGAGTTCATAACCCTGCCCGTGATACTTGCCGGCATAATCGCCGCGATCATCTGGAACCTCTTCACATGGTGGAAAGGCATCCCTTCGTCGTCGTCGCACACCCTCATCGGCGGTTTCGCGGGTGCAGCCATTGCCTATGGGGGATTCAACGCCATACATGCCGCCGTCGTGCTCAAGATAGCAGCGTTCATACTGCTGGCGCCGCTGATCGGTATGGTGATGGCAATAATCATCACCATTATTATAATGCATATCTGCAAGCGGGCCAATCCGCACAGGGCCGAATCGTGGTTCAAGAAGCTCCAGCTGGTATCGTCGGGACTTTTCAGCATCGGACACGGTCTGAACGACTCGCAGAAAGTGATGGGGATAATCGCCGCCGCGCTTTTTGTGTCGGGACACACCGGCGATATAACCAATATACCCATCTGGGTGCCGCTGGCCTGCTTCTCGATGATCGCTATGGGGACCATGTCGGGCGGATGGCGCATCGTGAAGACGATGGGCACCAAGATAACCAAGGTGACCCCGCTGGAAGGCGTTGCGGCCGAAACTGCAGGCGCACTGACCCTGTTCATCACCGAATGGCTCAAGATCCCGGTCAGCACCACACACACCATTACCGGTGCAATTATCGGGGTGGGGGCGGTCAAAAGGATGTCGGCCGTGCGCTGGGGCGTGACGGTGAACCTGCTGTGGGCCTGGATAATCACCATCCCGATCAGCGGGCTGCTTGCCGCCGGGATATATTATATCTTCTCGCTCGCGGGTATGTGTTAGAAGATATACAGTAAAAACAACGGGGATTCCTGATCAGAATCCCCGTTGTTTTGTATCTGCGGCGGAATTAATCGTGCATGATGCCGTCGGGCCACGCGCTGCCGCCTGCCTATTTGAATGAAATGGTCGCGATTATCTCTTCGAACTGCGCTGTGTAGCTGTCGAAAACGTCGGCGGAAAGATGGTACTGGATGTAATAGAGGCGGTTGCCGTTGCGGAGAACGTATTGTTTGCCTTTCATGGCTATGCCTGAGACCGTATATGAACAGCATATCCATTTGCACGGCTGGCCGCCGATGGCCGACTCGCCCTCCCCGATGACGGAATAACCGGAGTATGACTTGTTCTTGCTTACCGCTTCGACCATGGTTTTATACCCCTGCTTAAGGGCCATCGGGGTCTTGGTCGCATTAATGGAGATCATTGCGGAAGCGTCGGGTGTGGAGATGTTCGTGAAGACGAAAACCGATTTAGCGGCAGAGGCCGCTATCCAATCCTGCGGGATCTCTACGGTGTAGAGTCCTTCGACGGTTTCGGTTTTGGTCTGTGCGGAAAGGGGCGCTGCCATCATCATGGCGGCGAACGCCAGCAGTGTTGCGAATGTTTTCATGGTTAGTCGGTTTTAATGGTTTCTTATCATGGTATGCGGCAGGGCTCGGAAACTGAGCCCAACTTGAATATCCAGGTTAAGGTAGAGGTAGAACGACCGGGAATCCGTTTCACTGCACTGCCGGGCGGCAGGTCCATTTAAGGCTACGACTATGCAAAGATAACAAAAAACACAACAAAACAACGGGGAGTCCTGATAGGGACTCCCCGTTGTTTTGCTGTACGCGGGTCTGTTAAAATCCGGCCCGGGCGATGTAATCGAACACTCCGCTGACGATGCCTATTGCGATCATCCCCAGGACGCACACGATCAGGCTGGCGCGGTTGTAGGCATCTGTTTTGAAACGCCCGACGGCGCCGTCATGGGCCGGTGTGATGAACATCGCCTTGACGATGCGCAGATAGTAATAGAGCGAGATCACCGTATTGACAAGAGCGATGAAGACCAGAATGTAGTCGCCTTCGCGCGCTGCCGCCGCAAATATGAAGAACTTGCTGAAGAATCCCCCCAGCGGCGGTATCCCCGCCAGCGAAAAGACCGCAAGCATCATCACCAGCGCAAGCATCGGATTAGACTTGTAGAGGCCGTTGTATGCGCTTATCGAGGTCTCGCCCGTGCGGTTCTCGACGGCCGTGATGACCCCGAAAGCCGCAAGATTCGAAAATACGTAGACCAGCACGAAATATAGCGTGGCGGTAAGGCCCGCATCGCTGCCGTGGAGCACGCCCAGCATGATGTACCCCGCCTGCGAAATGGACGAGTAGGCGAAGAATCGTTTTATATCCTTCTGCGTGACGGCCAGAACGTTGCCCACTACTATCGTCAGCACCGTCAGCGCCCATAGCATATAGTACCAGACCTGTCCCAGGTTTCCGAAAACATGATGGAGCGTAAGCATCAGCGCGAAAACCGCGGCGGCTTTCGAAACCACCGACAGGAAGGCCGTAGTGGCTGTCGGCGAGCCTTCGTAGACGTCGGGCGCCCACATGTGGAACGGCACCAGCGAGATCTTGAACGCCAGACCCGAGAAGAAAAATACGAAACCCATGATGGTCATAGGCTCGGCGGCTACCTTCATGGTCATGTCGGCGAAATACATAGTCCCCATCGCGCCGTAGAGGTAGGACAGGCCGAACATCATGACGCCCGACGACAGAGCCGTCATAAGGACGTATTTCGCACCGGCCTCGGCCGATTTTTCCTTGTATTTGTTGTACGCTGCAAGGCAGGCAACCGGGAGCGACGCCATCTCGATGCCGATGTATAGCAGCATGAAGTTCCCGGCCGAGACCATCAGGTACATCCCGAAGAGCGTCGACGCCGTGATCGCGTAGAACTCGCCCTCGCGCATGGCCGTTTCGCCGCTTTTGAGCCACTCGCCGGCCTGCAGAAGCACTATCAGAGTGCCGACGTTGAGTATGTTCTTCATCAGCACCGCGAGGTCGTTCGTCACGTACATCCCGCCGAAAGCCTCGCCCGCGGGTATTACCGGCAGGAATCCGGCGACGGTCAGCCCGGCGAACATGGCTATCGCCGCAGGGCGGAACCACTTCATCAGAGGGGTACCGCTGGCGAATATGTCGAAGACGAGCAGGACGAGGAAAACTGCGAGCAGCCCCAGCTCCTGGTACATCATTAAGAAATTGCTAAAGTCCATGCTTAGAATATGTTAAGATGTTTCAGACTGTCCCAGATTACCTGCTGTACGCCCGAGGGCCATACGCCGATCGTTACGATGCCGACGATAAGCACCACCGCCGCGACACGTTCGTACCACGCCGCGTCACCCAGTTTCAGGTGGTCGGGGTTCTGTACCGGGCCGAAAAGAATCTTACCCACCGTGCGCAGGATATAGACAGCCGTGACCACGATCGAAGTCGTGGCGACTATCGTCAGCACCCGGCGGAACATGTCGGCGTTTTCGAACGAACCGACGAAGACCGTCATCTCTGCGACAAAACCGCTCAGGCCCGGAAGTCCCAGCGAGGCGAACCCGGCAATAACATAACAGACCGAAGCTATCGGCATCACTCGCATCAGGCCGCCCATCTCGCGGATATCGCGGGTGTGGGTGCGGCTGTAGATGACCCCGATCAGCGAGAAGAACAAGGCCGTCATCAGACCGTGGGAAAGCATCTGGAGCACAGCGCCCGTCATGGCCGTCTCGTTGAGCATCAGGATGGCGAAGAGCACCAGTCCGCAGTGGCTCACCGAAGAGTAGGCGTTGATATATTTGAGGTCGGTCTGCACGACAGCCCCGTAGGCGCCGTAAACGACGCTTATACCGGTAAGTATCAGGAATATCCAAGACAGCTCGTGCGCCGCCTGGGGCATCAGGAAGATCGCGACGCGGAAACAGCCGTACCCCCCCAGCTTCATCAGCACCCCCGCGTGGAGCATCGACACCGAAGTAGGAGCCGCGGCGTGGCCGTCGGGCGACCATGTGTGGAACGGGAAAAGTGCCCCCAGTACCCCGAAACCGACGAAGACCAGGCAGAATATCCAGTATTGGTGTCCGTGCGGAACGGTGAGATGCGACAGTTCCATGATGTTCATGGTGGTGCCGCCGGTGGTGAAGTAGATGCCGAGTATCCCCGTCAGCAGAAGCGCCGAACCGGCCATCAGCATCAGCGTCAGCTTCATAGCCGCGTACTCTTTTTTACCCGTACCCCATAAGCCTATCAAGAGGAACATCGGGATAAGCGCGATCTCGTAGAACATGAACATCGTGAAGAGGTCGAGCGAGATAAAGTAGCCGAACACCCCGATCGCCAGCAGGCAGTACCACGCGAAGAAGTCGCGCTCCATGTTCCAGGCCGAAAAGACCCCGCAGAACGCAACCACCGCCGAAAGGATCAGCATCAGCACCGAAATGCCGTCGACCCCCACCGCGTAGTGGATATTGAGCGGCGCGTACCAAACGACGTCGGCCGTCATGAGCATCGGCGCGGCGGAAACCGCCCTCTGCTGAAGGAACATCACCGTTATCACCGCGACCGCCGCGAGCATCAGGCCGAAACCGGCCGTAACGACAGTCCGGACGTAATTCTGGTTGCGGCTCACGAACAACGCGAGCATCGTCGCGAGCGGGATAAGGACCAATATAGAAAGTATATTCATATTCCCCTGATTTTACAGATACAACATTATGACGGTGATAACGAGCACCGAAAAGACGAGCACCACCGCATAAGTCTGAACCTTGCCTGTCTGCGCGGTCTTGAGCGCTTCCGACGCCTTTTCTGTGCCGTAGCCCAGGGCGTTCATAGTGCCGTCGACCACATGGCGGTCGAACCACGCGACCGGGTCGCTGACGCCGCGGAAGATGATCTTTTTGGTGACGAACATCCACGCTTCGTCGATATAGAACTTGTGTGCAGCCGCTTTCCAGAACCCTGCGGCCCTGGCGGCGATACGTGCCGGACGGTCGCTCTCCTTCTTGTAGAGCCTCATGGCGATCCATATCCCGAGCGCTCCTATGGCGACGCTCGCACCGGCGATCCACCAGTTGATGTGCGTGGCATAGGGGACATTATCGGGACTGACAAACTTCGAGAACGGAATGAAACCGGTCGCACAGGTCAGTACCGCGAGGAATATCAAAGGAACCGTCATCGAGGCCGGAGCTTCGTGCGGAAGGTGCTTTTCATCGTACTTGCGGTCGGCGCCCCAGAATATCCGGAAATAGAGCCTGAACATGTAGAACGCGGTCAAACCGGCCACGACCCACATCGTCGCGAAGATCACCTTATCGTGTGCGAAAGCCGCCGTGAGTATCTCGTCCTTGCTGAAAAATCCCGAGAACGGCGGGATCCCCGCGATCGAAAGGCATGCGACGAGGAACGTGATGTGCGTGATCGGCATAAACTTCCGCAGTCCGCCCATTTTCTCCATTTCGTTGCTGTGGACGGCGTGGATCACCGCACCCGCACCCAGGAACAGCAGGGCCTTGAAGAATGCGTGGGTAAAGAGGTGGAACATCGAGGCGGTGTAGCCTTCGCCCGCGTGTCCGCCCATTCCCGAGACTCCCAGAGCCACCATCATATAGGCGATCTGCGAGATGGTGGAGAATGCCAGCACGCGCTTTATATCGGTCTGTGTCATGGCGATCACGGCCGCGAAAAGCGCGGTGAAAGCACCCACATAAGTTATAAGAGTCAGTACGTCGGGCGCGGCGAAAACGTAGACAGGGAACATTCTTGCCACGAGGAACACACCGGCCACTACCATCGTCGCGGCATGTATCAGCGCAGAAACGGGCGTCGGGCCCTCCATCGCGTCGGGAAGCCAGATGTGCAGCGGGAACATCGCCGATTTGCCGGCAGCCCCCATGAAAAGCAGCGTCATCGCCCACGTGGCCGCCGACAGTCCGAGGAACGAGCCTCCGGCAAGCGAACTGACCGCCAGCGAAGCATTGTCCGCCGTGATGAGTCCGAAATCGAAAGTGCCTGTATAGTACGACAGTACGAGTATACCTATCAGGAAGCCAAGGTCGGCGAAGCGCGTCACGATGAACGCCTTTTTCGACGCCGCGACCGCCTCGGGTTTGGTATAATAGAATCCGATCAGCAGGTATGACGATGCGCCCACCAGTTCCCAGAAAATGTACATCTGGAAAATGTTCGTCGCGACGACCAGCCCGAGCATCGAGAAACTGAACAGCGACAGGAACGCATAGTAGCGCTGGAATCCGCGTTCGCCCTTCATGTAGCCGAGGCTGTAGATGTGGACCATCAACGAAACGGTCGTGATCACCACGAGCATCACCACCGAGATCGGGTCCAGAAGAACGCCCATGTCGATATGCAGCTTGTCGCCGAACTTCAGCCACTCGGCCGAGACGGCCGTTATGGCCTTGTAGCCTCCGCCCTGGATCGGGAAGAAGTAGCGCCATGCCGCGATGTATGACATAACCGCCGCTGCAGCCATGCCCAGAGTCCCCGCCAGCCCCGCCGCACGCGGTTTGAGCCATTTGCTCCCCAGCCCGAGGAAGAGGAACATGACGAGCGGTATGATAATTATGAGTGCCGTAAATGCCATAGCCTGCTAATGTTTTAATTTATCGATATGGCGGACGTCGATGTTGTTCGCCAGACGGTAGACGTTGATTATTATGGCGATGGCTACAGCAGTTTCGGCTGCTGAAATCGCGATGCCGAAAAGGCTGAAGAACATCCCCTCCATCTGCTCCGGGTAGAGGTAGCGGTTGAATACGCTGAAGTTGATCTCCACAGAGTTGAGTATCAGCTCTATCGAGATCAGTACCGCCAGCAGGTTCTTGCGGGTGATGAATCCGTAAATCCCCACAAAAAACATGATCGAACTGACGATCAGATAATATTCCATTGGTATCATATCATTCTGCGGTTTTACGGTTAACGTTTGCGGGCTATAAGTATGCCCCCGATGGCGCAGACAAGCAGCAGTACGCTCAGCGCCTCGAACGAAAGCAGGTATTCGTGCTTTCCGGTCCCCATAAGCGCCTGGCCTATCTGTTTCATGTTTATCTCCTGGTCGCCCACGACGGTCGGATTGGCGCCGTAGAGGAATTTATGCTTGACGATAACAAAGCCTGTAATGACCAGTCCGGTCACGGCCGCCGCTATACCTGCCACAACACGGCGGCTGTCGCGTCGTTCGGAAGTGTCGCCCCGTGAACTCGTCAGCAGGATGGCGAATATGAAGAGTATCAGGATGCCCCCGGCGTAAACCGAAAGCTGGACCACCGCCAGGAAATGGTAGTTTAGCATCAGGTAGAGCCCGGCTGTGGCTATGAGCACTATCAGCAGGTAGGTCGCCGCACGCAGCATCCTGCGTGCCGTAACCGCCAGGATCGAGCAGGCGATTATCACTGCCGCAAGGCAGAAAAAAACTATAAGGCTGGTCGTTAATTCCATAACTTACGCTGTTTTAGGGGTTGTCTCAGCCGCAGGCGACTCGGGCGCCTTCACGGGTTTGGGCGCGAGAGACGAACCGGGCTGGTTGAGCTGCTGCACGAGGCGTTCGGCGGTGAAGACCGAGTGCTCGAAGCTGTTGGTGAATTCGATCGCGTTGAACGGGCAGGTAGTGGTGCAGAGGTCGCAGAAAGTACAGCTGCGCAGATCGTAGACGTAGCGGTCCAACGCCCTTTTCGGCTTTCCGGTCGCGGGGTCTTCCTCCATCTTGCTGATGACGGTGATAGTCCCGTTGGGGCAGTTGTTCATGCAGATCCCGCAGGCGGTGCACTTGTGGTGGTTAGCCGCGTCGTGGGGCATGGTCAGTTGTGCGCGGAAACGCTCGAAATAGACCTGTTTGCCGCGGTTTTCGGGGTACTGCTCGGTCAGTTTCGGGCGCAGGAAATTCAGCATCGTGATGTACATCCCCTGCAACAGGTGCCAGACGCCCACCACTATATCCCGTATATATTCAAATACCTTTTCAAATATCTTTTCCATATCGCTACAGTATTACGACGATCGACATCAGGACGAGGTTGATGATGCAGATGGGCATCAGTATCTTCCATTCGAGGCCCAGCAGTTGGTCGATCCTCAGACGCGGGAAGGTCCAGCGAACCCACAGGGCAAGGAAGACGCAGAAGAAGGTCTTGCCGAAGAACCACACGAACGACGGGATGTAGTCCATCGCCGCGTTGAAGCCCTCCCATCCGGGGATATGAAGCGGCTGCCACCCCCCGAGGAACATCGTCGCCGCGACAGCCGCGATGATGAACATGTTGAGGTACTCGGCAAGGTAGAAAAAGCCGAACTGGATGCCCGAATACTCGGTGTGGTAGCCCGACGTGAGCTCGCTCTCGGCCTCGGGCATGTCGAACGGGCCGCGGTTGGTCTCGGCGTGTCCCGCAATCAGGTAGACCAGGAATGCGATGCAGGCCGGTATGTGCCCCTTGAAAATGAACCACATGTCGGCCTGCTGTTCCACTATCTCGGAAAGCTGCATCGTTCCGCTCAGCACAACGATGGTCATCAGCGAAAGCCCGGCCGAGATCTCGTAGCTTATGAGCTGGGCCCCGCTTCGCATCGCCCCGATCATCGAGTACTTGCTGTTGCTCGACCATCCGGCCAGCAGGATGCCCACGACCCCGAGCGACGATATCGCCAGCACGTAGAACACTCCCACGTTGAAGTCCAGCGCCTGCAGACCTTTTGCGAAAGGCAGCGCGGCGAAGGTGCAGACCGATCCGACGATGACCAGGAACGACGCCATGCGGAACAGCACCTTGTCGGACTTGTCGATGCGGACGATCTCCTTCAGCAATATTTTTATCATGTCGGCGACGGACTGGAATATCCCCCACTTGCCGACGCGGTTCGGGCCCAGGCGGCACTGGAAAAATCCGCACACCTTGCGCTCGACCCAGATCAGGATCAGCGCCAGGACTGCGTAAGCGGCCAGTATCGCTATGCCGATGAGCAGAAATTCGATGAACAGCGCCCATCCGCCCGGCATCCAGCCGCGAAGCGTGGCGTCGATCCATCCGGTTACATTTTCAAAACTCCACATATCTTATTTCAATATTCTTCAAATAATATAAGGTAGATTCCTCTCACTTCACTTCGTTCCGGTTAACTTCGTTTTCCTCCTTCTTGCGGGGCATAGCTTGTAAACAATCTCTGCTCCCGCTGCGAGCGTCGGTTCGGAATGACATCCCTGCCAAATCCGCCGCCGGCGTTCCGGCTTATCGGTCTATACAGGGTATAACATAGTCGAGCGAGCCGCCCAGCATTATGAGGTCGGCCACTTTGTTGCCGATGGCCACCTCTTTCAGCGCGCCGACAAGCGTCATCGAGGGCGAACGGAACTTAACCCTGTAGGGATTCTTCTCGCCCGTGCTGGTGATATGCACCCCGAACTGGCCGCGGGCATTCTCGACTCCCTGGTAGAACTCCCCGGCGGGAAGCTTCACGATCGGTTTGGTCTTTTCGGCGAAAGGACCTTCCGGTATGTTGTCTATCAGCTGCTCGATGATGCGCAGCGACTGCTCGATCTCGTGGAGGCGGATAATGTAGCGGTCGAAAGTCTCGCCGCCGCTCCGCAGCACCTGTTCGAAATCGACGCGGTCGTAGGCGGCATAGGGATCGGATTTGCGCAGGTCGTTGGCCCAGCCCGAAGCTCTTCCGGCAGGTCCGGTGATGCCCAGCGAGATGGCCTTCGTGCGCGGCAGGTAGCCCACGCCTTTCATACGCCCCGTCGCAATGGGGTTGCCCGTGAAGAGCATATGATGCTCTTTCAGCATCTTGCGCATGTAGGGAATGAACTCGCTGACACGTTTCTGGAAATTGGGGTGGATGTCCCTCATCACGCCGCCGATCACGTTGTAGTTGACCATCAGACGGCCGCCCGCGGTCTCCTCGAAGATGTCCATTATCTTTTCGCGGTCGCGCATACCATATATAAACGCCGTCACCGCCCCCATGTCCATGCACATCGAGCCCCAGCCCAGAAGGTGGGAAGCGATGCGGGTGAGTTCGTCGAAGATGGTGCGGACGACGACGGCTCTCTGCGGAACGTCCATTTCGAGCGCCTTTTCGCAGCAGATGCAGAAGCCGTGACGGTTTATGGCGCCGGAAAGGTAGTCGAGGCGGTCGGTGAGGTGGAGTATCTGGGGATAGGCGTAGCTTTCGCACATTTTTTCGACCCCGCGGTGGATGTATCCGAAGTGGGGATCGATGGTTTTCACTATTTCGCCGTCGAGCGAGACGCGCAGATGGAGCACGCCGTGCGTTGCGGGGTGCTGCGGCCCGAAATTGATGACGTATTCGTCGTTTTCGTACATCATCTTCCAGGTGCGGCCTTCAGCCCCTTCCGGTTGGCATGACGGCACGGCGTCCATCGATTCGAAGGACTCGTCGCAGGACGGGACGGGATTCAGCGCCGGGTCGGCGTCGTAGTCCTTGCGCAGGGGGAAACCTTTCCAGTCGCCGCGCAGGAAGAGGCGGCGCATGTCGGGATGTCCCGCGAAAACGATCCCGAAGAAGTCGTGGACCTCGCGTTCGTACATCTCGGCGACGTCCCATATGTCGCTTACCGTGGAAAGTTCGGGATTTTCGCGGTCGGCCGTCGAAGTTCTCAGCACAACCGTTTCGGTCAGGTTGCTGCGCGAAAGGTAGTATGTCGCGCCGAGCGTTTCGTCACGGTCCATTCCCACCATGTCCACAAGGAAGTCGAAACCCCTCTCGCGCAGGTACAGGGCCGCATCGTGGAGTTTCCCGGCCGGAACGGTATACACCTGCCGTCCATTGCCGTCCGCAGAGACCTCTGCGTACAGGTCGAAATTATCTGTCGGTTGCTGTTTCATCTGCCTTGGTTTCCAATAAGTTGGGTATATCTTCTTCCACCTTCGGCTCCTGCGGAAGCTTGAAGAAATTCTGCACTTTGATCTTTCGCTCGAGCTGCAGCATCCCGTACAGGATGGCGTCCGGACGGGGAGGGCAGCCCGGTACGTAAACGTCCACGGGAATGATCTTATCGACCCCCATAACGGTGTGGTACGAGCTTTTGAACGGGCCGCCGCTGATGGCGCAGCTGCCTATGGCCATGACATATTTGGGTTCGGCCATCTGGTCGTAGAGTCTCTTCAGAACGGGCGCCATCTTGTGAACCACAGTGCCGAAGACCATGATGACGTCGGCCTGGCGCGGGGAGTTGCGGTAGACCTCCCAGCCGAAGCGGGCGAAGTCGTAGCGCGACGCGCTCATCGACATGAATTCGATCCCGCAGCAGCTCGTTGCGAACGTCAGCGGCCAGACCGAATTGGAGCGCCCCCAGTTTATGATGTCGTTCAGCGTGGTCACCACTACATTGGTACCGCCCTTACGGAGCTCTTCGACATATTGTTCGAGGTATTCGTTATCTTTGAAATCCTCGTATTGCATATCCTTGATATGCGTTCTCTTAGATAATTTCATATCCGGAATTTATTGACTTATCCGTCCGCATTCAAACGCCCGAAATCCGGTCCGCCTGCGGCCGGTAAAAGGCGCAAGAGCGCCTATTTCCATTTCAAAGCCCCTTTTTTCCATGCGTAGGCAAGCCCCAGCGCGAGTACGACGATAAAAAATGATGCGCTGACAAGGCCCGCGACGCCGAGGTCCTTCATTACCGTGGCCCAGGGGAAGAGCAGCACGGTCTCCACGTCGAAAACCAGGAAAAGTATGGCGAAAAGATAGTACCCCACGCGGAACTGCATCCACGACGTGCCGCGGGTGGGTATGCCGCATTCGTACACTTCGCCTTTCTGCGCGTTCATCGAGCGCGGCGCAAGCCACAGCGCGATCAACAGGGCCGCTCCGACAAGTACGAATGCCGTGATGAGAACAACCAGAAAAACCGAGGAATTACTCATACCTAATAGTTAATATCATGTGAATTAATGAACAAAACTATATGAAAATGTAACAAAAAACCATGCTTTACGTTACGGACGCGCAAAGGTAAACATAATTCCGGTAACGGAAAAATAAAACGATTCCGATTTTCCCGCCCCGGCCTGTTTAACTGCAGGCTTAAAAAACATACCCCGGATCGTCCGGGGTATGTTCGTGATATTAAATAAGTTTTGTTTGTCAGCCTACTTTCACCACTTCGTAGGCGTCGTCGCCGTTCTGCATGATCGGCTGGTAGTAAGTGCCCTGGTATTCGAGCAGTTTGCTCTCCTTGACGTCGACCTCCTGCGCCCCCTGCGGAAGGTTCTTAACGACCGCCCCTTCGGGAGCCGTTACGACCTTGTAGGAGCCGCCTTTCTGTTCGAAGAAGGTGCCGCCGTAATAATAATAGGTCTTCTTGTCGACCGCCACCGTGGTGTAGCCCTGCGGAAGCGATTTTATCTCGGCCCCGACGGGTGCGGCAACGGCTGTGTAACCGCCGTCGCTCTTCGAATAGAAGACGCCGTTGTCGTAGTAATAGTCGGTCGACTTGTCGGTGGTGCTGTCGACTACCGCAACTACGATCGCCGTTGTGGCGAGCGTGGCGGTGAACCATCCGATCGGATGCCAGTAATAGCCCCAGTCGTAGGGATAATAAGGATGCCATGCATACGGGTAGAATCCCCAGAAGTTATTGATAACCACCGGTGGATGATAAGGATAGGGATGGTACGGGTACGGATGGGGCGGGGGAGGCGGCCCGGGATGCGGTCCGGGTCCCGGCCCAGGATGTGGGGGAGGCGGGACAGGATGAGGTGCAGGACCAGGTCCCGGTCCCGGTCCGGGATGCGGAACAGGGTGCGGCGGCTGGGGATGGGGGACCGGATGGAAAGCCATGCCCCCGCCCATCGGCGGCCGGTGCATCATGCGCTGGGCCGATGCCGCGTCCACTGCGAGCGCCAGCGCCAAAACACCGGCGGCAAATAGCGTCTTTTTAATTATAGTTTTCATGGCGTTCTATTTTTCAGGTGTGACTTTTTTCATCTTTACCTCTTTCGCGCCCGGCACGGGAGTGAAATTGAAGATGGCATTGGATGTCTGGCTGAAGTTCCAGTTGCGGTAGTCGGCCTGGTACTGGGGGTTGCCGTCAACTTCCGTATAGGTTATCACCATGCGGACGGGAAGAGTCAGAGCGTCGGCCGAAACCCACAGCTGCCAGATCATATCGCTGCCGACGGCAACTATATGGAAACAGCGTTGGCCTTCGATCTCGGTCATGCCGATATAGGAGAGGGCCGTCGAGGCTGAGAGGGCGTCATTGACGAACGCCGGATAGAAGAAATCGCCCGCAGGGAACTCCATCCCGTAGTCGGCCGCCGCCAGGTGCATCACCTGCACCACGGAACCTTTCATGGCCGTTTTCGAATAGGTGTTGGACGCCATGTTGTAGACCTGCAGCTTGCTGCCGTCGTATACGGCCAGCTGTTCGCCCTTGTCGCCCGAGCGTTCCACAAGGAATTTATTGGGCGCAGAGATGCGGACCGTCGAACGGTCGCCGTGTTTCACATAGCCCATGCCGTCCACAGCCACGTCGTAGAAAGTGGCGACGTCGAAGGAGACGGCCTGTGCTCCCTGGATGTTGGCCGCCATGCGCTTCAGGATGTAGACGCTGACCGAGTCGGCCTGCGCCGCACCCGCCAGCGGAAAGCAGAGTGCCAGGAAACTGATGATAGTCGTTATTTTTTTCATAACTCGATACTGGTTGTTATTACCGGATGTAAAACAACCGGGCAGCTGCACATACGGCGGCGGCCCGGTTGCCATACACGAGATCCGTTGAGGAAATCCCGGTGATTAGAAATGTATACCTACACGCAGGCCGAGATTGTTCACACCCTTGATGGAGTAATAGAACGTCTCTCCCTTGTTGGTGCCGTAAGCGTAGTAGGCCGAAACGTGGAAACCGAAATTGCGCGTTGCGGCGGGATATATGACCATGCCGATCTCAGGCGATACATAGAAGCCCCACGTGTTGTCGTAGCTTTCGAATGCCGAGTAATAGCTGGTCATCTGGGCGTAATTCGCACCCATTTTCAGAGCGAGGTAAGGAGCGACCACTCCGCTGCGGTCGTTGAAGCTCCAGCGTCCGGTTACACCGAAAGGTATCTGGAAAATGGAGTGCTGCTGGTCGATCGTGGCCGATCCGTTGGCTCCCACCGGCATCGTCTGCATGGGAATGTATTCGCTGTTGGTGTGGAAGCTGAAGAAGCCTCCGAGACCGAATTTACCGCCGTTGATATAGGCGCCCCCTTCGAAGTTGCCGCCCCAGCCGGTGAAGCTGTCGGCGAACTTTGTGCCCATCGTGTTGTTGAACTGCCAGTCGATGTTGAAGTAGGCGTTGTCCTGGGCGCGTCCTGGGACGATACTTATGCAGGCTGCTGCAAGAACGGCTGCCGCAAGATATAGTCTTTTAAGTGTTTTCATTTGTATTGTAATTTTTAAAAATTCGACTTATGTTACTTTCTCAGGTATGCCGCCTTACTTCTTTATGTATTTAGACTGCGTGAATGCCTTGTTGATGCCGGTAACTATGCGCCCGGTGTCGTAATCTTCCGATCCCGATTCGTCGCCTGCGATGTATACGTACCATACCGACGGAAGCGTTTCGCTGGACGGATCGATTTCAGCGGGATCGACAAGTTCGGCTATGAGAGAACCGGTGGAGTAGCTGTAAACGAGCGGGTAAGGCCAGTACCAGCCGGGCCAGTAGCCGCCGTCCCACCAGTAGGGATCCCACCACCACCAGTAGTAGGGGTAGTCCACGAAATAAGATGTATTTTCCACGTAGGTGACATCGAGGAGGAGGTCTGCGATGGTCTCGTCGTCAACGACGGTGTAACCTGCGTCTTCCAGCTCGGTCGTGAATTTCGAGAGGATCTGCTGGGCGTCGGAGTCGGTCCATGTGCCCGGCGTCTGCGAGTCTTCGAACAATACGATGCTCGCGGGAACATAAATATTGGTCGGAGTGGAGAAATTGTAATCCGGATCATAGGTGGTGACCACAAGATAGTCGTCGCTCAGCTCATCGAAATCCGGATCCTTTTGACATGCGATGACCGTAATAGGAACGATCAGGAGAAACAGTAGTTTTTTCATGTTGATAATTGTTTTAAAAGTTGGTAAATAATTGTCTGTTATAGTTTGTGAATATTGTCTGTAAACGACCGGATATATTTCAAAACCCGGACCAAACTTTTTAATGAGCTGAATGTGTTTGTATATTAGATTGTTACACGTAGTTTAGGGGTGCCGCTCCTCTTTCCCGCCGTGGGAAATCTGTAATATTTACAACAAAGCCGCCGGATTTAGCTCTCCGGCGACAGGCGGTTCGGCTGTTTTGCGCAAAAAAATGAGACTGCCGGGATAAATTATACCGACAAAAAAGGGCGGCTAAAAAGCCGCCCTCACTAGCCGTCCTAGAAACGGCTGTCCTGAGTAAGTTGAAAGGGATTATTCCTGTTGCTGGCGCCTGACCTCTTCGACGATCATGGAGGGATCGATGCCGAGGTTTGCGGCAATGTCGCGTCCGCATCGCTCGTCGGCCTGCCAGAAGCGGGCGATGGCGCGGATACGGATGTTTTCGGGTACGCAGCACATGGCCTCGGCCACGTTGGATGCGATGCGCACCTTCTCTTCCTCGGGGACGAGGCGGTAGAGGTCGCCCGGCTGTGTATAGTAGTCCTTGTCGGCGCGGTGGTCGTAGGTGTCGGCAGCGCCTTCCAGAGCAAGCGGCGGTTCCAGATAAGAACGGTCTTCTATGGGGCCGCCAAAACTGTTCGGTTCGTAATTTACCGCACCGCCGTTGTTGTCGTCGAAACGCATCGCCCCGTCGTGGTGGTAGTTATGTACCGGACAGCGCGGAGCATTCACCGGCAGGCGGTCGGAATTTACCCCCAGGCGGTAGCGCTGGGCGTCGCCGTAGGCGAAAAGACGTCCCTGGAGCATTTTGTCGGGCGAGAAACCGATGCCCGGCACGATGTGGGCCGGATTGAAAGCCGACTGCTCGACCTCGGCGAAATAATTCTCCGGGTTGCGGTTCAGCTCCATGATCCCCACTTCGATGAGCGGGTAATCCTTCTGGCTCCACACCTTTGTAAGGTCGAAAGGATTGAAGCGGTAGCTCTTCGCATCGGCCTCGGGCATGATCTGCACGCACATCCGCCAGCGCGGGAATTCGCCTTTTTCGATATGTTCGAACAGGTCCCTCTGCGACGCTTCGCGGTCGTGGGCCACGATCTCGGCCGCTTCGGCATTGGTGTAGGTTTCGATGCCCTGCAGGCTCTTGAAATGGAACTTCACCCAATGTCTCACGCCGTCGACGTTGATGAAACTGTAGGTGTGGCTGCCGAAGCCGTGCATCTGGCGCAGGTTGGCGGGTATGCCGCGGTCGCTCATAAGGATCATCACCTGGTGCAGCGTTTCGGGCGAAAGGCCCCAGAAATCCCACATAGCCGTGTTGGAGCGCATATTGTCCTTCGGATCGCGCTTCTGGGTGTGGATGAAGTCGGGGAACTTGGTCGGGTCGCGTAGGAAGAAGACGGGGGTGTTATTTCCCACCAGGTCCCAGTTGCCCTCATCCGTGTAGAACTTCACTGCAAAACCGCGCACGTCGCGCTCGGTGTCCGCCGCGCCGCGTTCACCCGCCACAGTCGAGAAGCGCAGGAAGAGTTCGGTCTTCTTGCCGGCCTTGCTGAAAACAGCGGCTTTGGTATAGCGGGTGATGTCGCCTGTGATCGTGAGAGTGCCGTAGGCGCCCGAGCCCTTGGCATGGACGATACGCTCGGGAATACGTTCGCGGTTGAAAGTCGCCAGCTTCTCCATCATCCATACGTTCTGCATCAGCGCGGGGCCGTGCGGACCGGCCGTCTGGATGTTCTGGTTGTCGCCCACAGGCGCTCCGGCCTGCGTTGTAAGTTGGTCTTTTTGTTTCATGGCTTTATGGATTAGAAGTTTGTTTAAAATATAATAGCTGCAAAAACATTGCCAGCGAACCCTTGTAACTTTTGTTTTGCGTAAAAAAAGAGGACGGCCTGTCCGGACCGTCCTCTTTTTTAGGGGGGCTGATTTATTTGATGCCGTAGCGCGACAGGATTTTGGTTATTTCCGGCTCGACGGCCTGCGCCCATCTGAAATAGCCAAGGTCGGAAGGATGCACACCGTCGGCCGAGGTTTCGTGGTCGGTTCCGGTCGGGTTCGGCACATCGACGAAATATATATCAGGATCCGTTTTCATAGCCTCGGCGACCACCTGGCGGGCCATCGCGCGTTTGGCCTCCTCGATCCCGCGCGTTTTCAGGTTGAAGTTGCCGTTCTCGCGGTATATCGTCTGCAGGAAGATCAGCGGTTTGCCGGGTTGGGCCTTGCGCAGGGCGGCGACAAAGTCGTCGAAACGCTCCCGGATCATCTCGGCCGTGGGATTCGAGAAGGCGTCGAAAACATAAGCGTCGACATCCATGTTGCCCAGCATTTCGGCGAAAACGGGCTGGAGCTTGGAGCTTCCGGCCACTCCCAGGTTAATCACTCCCAGTCCCGTGCGGCGGCCGATCTGGACCGGGTAGCTCATTCCCGAACGTGCGGTGCTGGTGCCGTGGGTGAAGCTCGATCCGAAGAAGACGATGCGGCTGCGGAACGGATTCTCCATCGGCGCGATACGCGACCCTTCCGCGACGCCGATCTCCACAGTTTCGAGTTCGCTGTATATCGGCAGGTACATCAGGCACTCTTTTTCGCCCTCTTCCATATTGTCGACCAGGATCGCCGGTTTGCCGGCTTCCTGCGGCGGAACGTTGCAGCCTGCGAATATCCACTCGCCGCCCCGTTTTATATAGAGGTCGAATCCGGCAGTGGTCATCTCGGGCTGGTTGGTCCTGACGGTACGCACCCTGTAGGACGCCATCACGCCGATCGTCGGGCTGTCGGTCCTGAACGCCACCGCAATGCCGGTAGGATATGTCAGAAGATTCCGCTCACCGTTGGTCAGTTCCGGGTACTTGTCCACATCGACCCTGTAATAGGGCTCCTGAGTGGTCCAGGCCTTGCCTGTCAGGGTCAGCTTCGTTGCATCGGTATAGGCGAGGGACGCCTGTGCATGTGAAACCAGCGGAAGCGCGGCCAACAGCGCCCATGCAAATATCGCCAGTATGCCTGTTCTTTTCATAATTCGTAATGGTTAGGTTAAAGTATGCTCTATTTTGAAATGCTTCCGGTTATGGTCATGTCGTTTTTCATGTCGAGGGGGACACTGAATCCGTCAGGCTCCTGTGCACCAGGCAGTATTTTCATTTCTCCCGACACTTTCTGTGTGATTTTTCCCGATACGATCCAACCCGATACAGGATCGAGAACGGTTTCAGACGTCATCGTACCATGCAGGTCGTATTGTACATCCACTCCGTCCGGGGTCGTGTCGGGATCGGTGTCCAGCACGGCTTCGCTCTTTATCGTAATACCGTTTTTATTAATATCCATGACCGTGAAAACCCTCTCGATATCCAGTGTAAACCGGCCTGGCGTGCTTGTATGGCTGCTCCAACTGTCGCCTTTCGAAACAGGCTTGTCAGAAAACACCACCATGCCCGATTCTATATTGCTTTTGAATGCATCGCCCCCGTAAAAATTTGCCAATGAGTTTCTCATAAATTCGACCCCGCTCTCGTCCGCCTCGGGGGGAAATTGTTCACGCATTTCGTCTACCACGGCATCCAGGACAGCTTCGGTGCCTTCGATCGATACTATCTTTCCGCTGCGGCTCATCCTGATTGTAAACGGCTTTCCGGTCATAGCTTTCAGTGCTATCGATAACGGATCGCCTGCCGCCGTGTTTTCAGAGTCTCCGCCCATTTCCGACGGCCCGTTCATCTTCATGGCCAGTTTTTCGTACCAGACCGACATCTCGTAACCGTCGGCGTCGGCCTCTTCCACCCTGAAAAAAATAGCTCCTTTCAACGTTGAGGTAACATTTACCGGCGGAGCCGACGTCACGGTCGACGATGCTTCCGTGTTCATCCCGTAGACCGCTCCTTTTTCGAGGTTCAGCGAGAGTTGGACAGGACCGGACGACATACAGCCGGATACGGCTGCAAGTACCATGATGAGAGTAATAAGCCTCTTCATATCAGTGGGTTTTTAGGTTTTGGCGTGATGGGGCGGGTGTCAAAATTCAATTATTCGACCGTGATGCCCGTCACTGTCGTGTCGGTCTTCATGGTAAGAGGGATGCTGAACCCGTTGGGCATCTGTGCGCTGGGCAGGATCTTCACATTTCCCGACATGTCCTGTATGGTATTTCCCGAAACGGTCCAACACGAGGCGGGATCGATAACGGTCTCGGCCGTCATGGTGCCTGTCATCTCGTATTTGGCCTGCATACCGTTCATCTCGACCGGAGCGCTGTCGGGATCGGTTGTTATCGCGGCCTCGCATTTTATCGTAATGCCCTTTTTGTTGATATCCGTGACGGTGAAAGTCCTCTCGCTGTCCATCGCGAACTGCGCCTGGAAACGCAAATGGTCGGTCCAGCTGTCGCCCACCGAAACCGGTTTGTCGGGAAATGCCACCATGCCCGATTCTATGTTGCCCTTGAGCGCATCGCCGCTGTATGAACCGGCCAGCTGCTTTTTCAGTGTCTCCGTCGTAGCTTCGTCTATTTCAGGGAACAGTTCGCCCATTTCGGCGACCATTGCATTCATCATCTCTTCGGAGCCTTCGATCGAGACGATTTTTCCGCTGCGGCTCATCATGATCGTGAACGGCTTCCCGGTCATGGCCTTCATCGCCACAGATAACGGATCGTCCTCTATAGGCTTGTCCGAGTCGGCTTCCATCTCCGTCACTCCGCTCATCTTCATGGCCAGCCGTTGGTACCAGACCGACATGCCGTAACCGTCGGTATCGGCCGTTTCCACCTTGAAAAGAAGTTCCCCGGTTATCACCATGTCGATATCGAGCGACTGGCCGAATACGTTCTGCTTTATGGTCGTCAAAGCTTCCGTGTTTATTCCGTAAGTGCCGCCTTTTTCGAGGTTCAGCGAGAGTTTGACCGGTTTGGCGGCCATGCAGTTCAATGCGGCCGCGAGCGCCGCGGCAAGGATAATAAATCTCTTCATATCAATGTTTTTAAAAGTTTTTGGTTGTGGATAATTATGCAATTTAGCAATATTTTTTTGTTATCCGGACGCGGCGGCTCGGTTATTGTAAAAATCCCGCTATCTTTGATTTTACAACAGACTTTAATGTATATCGACATGGAAGAAAATAAAACGCCCGAACAGGTCAGGGGCGATAAGAAAACCGCTCGCAGGAGACAGTTCCGGAAGATACGCAACATCACCATCATCGTGGTCGTCGTGGGATTCGCGGCGTTTTTTGCCATACGTTTCTACTATCCCTTCGGCAAGGGGGTGAAAACGGGCGAGCTAAGGGATATGGTTTACAAGGGAGTGATATTCAAAACAAATGAAGGCAGGCTGATACAGAGCGGGTTTCATACCACGCCGGAAAAGGGTGTCGAATCCAATGAATTCGTATTTTCGGTAGTGGACAAGGTTGTTGCCGATACGCTTATGAGGATGGGCGGCTACGTGGTGGAACTGCGCTACAAAGAGTATTTCGGTGCCCTGCCCTGGAGAGGTTTTTCCAAATACATAGTCTACGAGGTATTGAGCGCGACTCCCAGCCGGGTGTCTCCGGGCTCCACACCTCCCATGTTCGAACAACCTCAACCCGGAGTCGAATAACCATCGTAAAAAAGCCGCCTTAACGGGCGGCTTTCTTATATTTCTTACTGTCCACGAGTTTCAGGCAGAGCGAGTCGATGAAGACCGCAAGTCCCAGTATGGCCGTCATCCACGAAAAGGGATTCCTGTAAACGAAGGCCACCGAAAGTATCCCGCAGACGGCGATGAGTGTACCCACGACGAGTATGGGGGTCTCCAGGGAGCGTTTCCCGCCCGCCTGCACGAACAGGACAAGCAGCACTCCGCCCAGAAAGACCAACAGCGCTCCGGCAAGGTAGGTGTAGAACGGCACGGCCTTGAACGTTCCCGGTGCGAGCGTTCCCAACCCTTCCTGTACCGGCGCGTACGATGCGGCGAAATGCAGTACGCCGAACAGCATCACCACGATCGCCATCATCTTCCCGGCGGATATTATATTCGGTTTGTACATTAACTGCGAGTTTGCACAAAGATAGATAAAAATCGCGGTTATTCTGCGATTTACCTTAAATTATCGACGAAAAGAGTAATTTAACCTGCAAAAAGATCATTTCGCATCGCTTATCCTGAATATCAGCATGGTTGTCTCTTCGTCGATCCTGTTGTAGAGGCCGCCTTCCTTTTTGCGTATTTCGGCAGGGTAGGCTACAACAGGACGGCTGTCAGGCAGCCCCAGCAGGGTTCTGTGTTCCGCGTCCATCCGCTTGATTTTATCCATCTCTTTTGGGAACGTGTCGCCGAGCCTTGCATACTGCAGCAGGCGCCCTATGGAATCGAGCTTGCCCGCGGCCACCTCAAGGGAGTTCTGCAGCGTCAGGAAATCGTCCTCCGTCATTTTAGCATCGCCCTGGACCAGCATGTTCACCCGGCGCATAAGGGTCTGGTATTCCAGAAGGCGTTTTTCGAGAAGTTCCTTCTTGTCGCGCGTCATCTGCAGCTTGCGGTCGAGAACCTCGGGGATGTAGACCGCAAGGAAAACCGTCGTGACCAGAGTCGCGATGTCGATGATGTTGATGGTTTCGCTCAGCGGCATGTTACGGTAATGGCGGATGGCTATGCCCGCCACGATGCCGATACCGACCAGGCCTATATACAGGAATATGTTGAGGAATCTGTTTCTCATGCCTCTTGGTTTTAAGAGCTTGTTTGGAATTTTCCAATCTCGTTCTTTTTTGCCCTTTTCGCCCCATTTTTCACCTGAAACTCGTTACATAGGAGCCGCTATGCGCCTCGTTTCAGGTGAAAAATGGAACAAAAATGGCTGATAAATAGCTTCGTTGGAAAAATCCAAACAAGCTCTAAGCCGATTGACCGCAGTGTTGCGCAGATGCAATATCCGTGCCTGCATGGAGCGGCTATATTCGTGAAAAAGAGTGGGAGATGCTGTTTTCTCCGCCGAATAATTATCTTTGTTTATGGAATATCCGACTTTTAAGCATCCAATCAGTAAACTTGTTCAAATAACCAATAAATCTCAGACAAATGAAAAAGACCGGTAAGTGGGGAGTGGCCGCGGCGGCTGTAATGTTCGTCTGCGCGGCGACGGCGCAGGATGTGAAACGCATAAACACAAAGGTCGCCGAGGCGACCGTATTCATACAGGGTGCTGAGCTGCTGCACACGGCTCAGGCGCGGCTCGAAAAAGGGGTCAACGAGATCACGCTCGAAGGACTCAGCCCGAACATCGACCGCAACAGCCTGCGCATAAACATCGGCGGCAGCGTGGTGATATCGGCATACGAATATTCGATAGACTACCTGAGCGCCGGCCGTAAATCGCCCGCTTCGCTGCAGTGGATGCTCGACTCGATCAACTTCTACAAGGCCGAACAGAGCCGCACGACGATCGAGATGAACGTCAACAACGGGCTCAAGGGGTATCTGGAAACCGGTATCGCCAAGAACGTTTCAGGCTCGGAAGCGGGGCTGGGCATCGACGAACTGCGCAAGACGATGGACTATTATAAATCCAAGTCCGAAGAGATACAGAACAACGCTGTGGCGCTTCAGAAAAAGCAGGGGGGCCTTTCGGCGAACATAAACCGCCTGCAGAATCAGTACAACCAGGAGTCGGGACGCAACAACAAGACCTCGGGCCTCTTGAAGCTCAACCTTTCGGCCCCGGCGGCAGGGACTTTCCCCGTTTCGGTAACCTATTATACTTCGGCGGCGGGCTGGACCCCATATTACGAGATCAATATAGCCTCGATAGACAAGCCCATCAAGATAGCCGCCAAATCGAAGGTGGTGCAGTCCACTGGGCTCGACTGGGAGAACGTCAAACTGACACTCTCGACCGCAGTTCCGAGCAATGGCAAGGTCGCACCGCTATTTTCGGCGTGGATGCTCCGACAGCAGGAACTGACCAGGGCGTCGTCAGCCGGCTATGTTCCGGGATTGGCTATGCAAAATTCCATTTCTTACGCGAAAGAGGATAAGGCCCTGGATGAGGTGGTTGTGCGCGGATTCGAGACGCAGAGGAAAGTCTCGATGGTCGGCAGTGCAACCGTGCCTTCCGCGGAACCTCCCAAACCTTTGGTAATTATCGACGGCCGGGAGGCTTCGCAGCATGAGCTCGACAATATCGACCCGTCGTTGATAAAGGATATGAATGTGCTTAAAGAGAGTTTGGCTACGGGTCTCTACGGTTCGAGGGCGGCCGGAGGAGCTATAGTCGTGACGCTCAAAAGTTCGATGGACGACTTCATAACCGAGGAGTCCAACGCCCTCAACGTGGTCTACAACATCGACCTGCCCTACACGATCCCCGGAAACGGCAAGGCCCAGAACATCGACCTCACCACGAAAGAGACCACCGCCGAATACAAATACTACTGCGCGCCGAAGCTCGATCCGGCCACCTACCTGCTGGCCGAAATATCCGACTGGCAGAAGCTGGGTCTTCTGAGCGGCACGGCGAACGTCACTTACGCCGGAACATACATAGGCGAAACATACATCGACGCTTCTTCGACGCAGGAGAAACTGGCGTTGACGCTCGGCGCAGACAAGAGGGTGGCCGTCACGCGCGAACTCCAGCGCGAAATGAGTACCAGCAAGACCATAGGCAGCGATGTGCAGAAAGTCTTCACATATAAAATGACCGTCCGCAACAACCAGTCGCAGGCCGTGAAGATGGTGCTGAAAGACCAGTATCCCATCTCGACGCAGAAGAACATCGTCGTGGTTCTGAACGTGAAGGAGACCACCCCCTGGACCGCCAACAAGGAAGACCTGGGCGTCATCACGTGGGAAGAGGAGCTGGCACCGGGCGAAACCCGCACCTACCAGATCAGCTACAGCGTGAGATATCCGCAGGGGATGATGCTGAACCTTTAATCAGAAGAATTCCTCGGGGCTTGCCCCGGGGTAGTTCATTAGGGTATTTTATGAAATGAAAAGCCGGAGTTAACAACTCCGGCTTTTTTTATTTCTTTGCCAATGCTTCGGTGTCTGCAGACCTGAAACCGGTCAGCAGGCGCTGTTCGTAGAGTTTTCCCCGGCGGTATACGTCGGTGCGGACAACCCCGAAGCCCGGAGCGAACCACTCGATGACGTGGACGTTCACCGGGATCCCCAGAAAACTGCTGCGGAGCTCCATGTCGTACTCGGTCTTCACGCATTTCCACACGCGGTCTCCCGACGCGATGGTTTCTTCGGCCGCCGTCACGGCGCGTCCGGATATGGTGCAGTTCACGTTGATCCTGATCCCGGCAAGTTTCGCCTGCGTCCGGAACTCGATGCCTTCGATCATCGGACTGCCAGGGTGCATCCCGCTGTAATAATCGAGGAACATCTCCTCGCCATCCTTATTCGTCCCCATGGCGATCATCAGCCGGCCGTCGCTGCACTGGTAATGACATTCGGTGGTTTCGCTTTTCTTGCCCGGTTTTGTGATGACGTTCTGCCCCAGCACGCGGGTTCCGTCGCCCGAAAGGACAGAGTATTCCTGTTCGCCGATCACCTCGCCGTCCTCGTCGTAGACGGTTTTGAGGGCGATGTTATCCTTTTCGAAATAATAATAAGGCGGTTTCTGGGCGCTGACGGCTGCTGCCATGCAGACCGTAAGGATTATGAGGGCGGGGGTTTTCATAGGGGCGTATGATTCACATATTCCCAAAACTAACGATTTTCTTCCCTATTTGTGTATGAGTTACGAAAAAATAACGGAATATTAACCTCTTTTGCGAAAAGCGTCTGTCATATCTGTCATCCGGCCGTTTTCGACGCGGTAGAACCTTTGATTTGTTGCGGGCGAGTCGAGCCCGCCGAGGCTTTCGACGTATGGGCCGAGTTTGATGTAGTCAAAGTTTTCGACCGCCATGTCTTCCGGCAGGGCCGGTTTTCCTGAGTACCAGCCGGTTTTCAGTCCGGTACGCCGCCGGACGAAGAGCGACAGACGCTCCACCTCGCGCGGGTCGGCGTCGCCCCCCATAAAAGCCACGCAGGTGGCGGCCGCGCCGTACCGTTCCAGAAGTCCGACCAGCAGTTCTTCGTCGAGCGGTTCGCCGATCTCCTCGCGCAGATGGGGGCTGTGGCAGCCGGAACACATATTCGGGCACCCCGAAAGATTAAGGGCGAGTGTCACCTCGCCCGGAATTTCCTGGAAAACAATATCATAACTTGCCAGTAACATATTTTTCGTGATAACAGCAATTCTGCTGCCGCTAGCTTTAAAATGAGTCGGTCATTTACGATCAGTAAACTCCCTCCTCATTTTCTTCGCCGAGCGTTGCATAATCACTGTTCTGACGAAAAATTGGTTTGAGAGCATTCTAATTCTAACCGCAAAATATTCAAGGCAAATTCGTAATTCGTAATTTTTAATTCGTAATTGGGGCAGTTTATAACTGCCCCGGCGTGGCGTAGTGGCGCTGTGCCGCCTCTTTCTGCCTGGGCTGCGAGAAGTTGCTGATGCGTTTCATGTAGCCGATGATGCGCGTCAGGTAGTCGAGGTTTTCGCTACCGCACTTCGGGCACTTCGCGAGGTTGTTCTTGTCGATGTGTCCGCAGTCGTTGCAGACCGTGTTCGGAATGTTGAAAGTGAAGTAGTTGCACCCCTCCTGCGTCGCCACCTTAATTAATTGCGCGTACTGATCCTTCGTGAGGTGCTCGTCGAGGTTCATATGCAGGGCCGAACCGCCGGTCAGGTGTTCGATATATTTGCGCCCGTGCAGGCGGAACTTGTCGGCGATGTTCAGTTTCTCGTCCTCCACAATGTAGAAATAGCTGTTGTAGCAGTCGCGTCCCACCTTGAAACCCGCCTCGCGGTCCCATTTGGCGTGCTTCACCCCCACGTTCTCGGCCGGGATCATTTCGCAGTTGTACATCACGTCCTTCGTGCGGTACTTCTTGTTGTAGCGTTCGATCGTGCCGAGGATCTCCTCGGTAAACCGCTGGTATTCGGGGTTGTCGTTGATCTCGATGCCCAGGAATTCGGCCGCCTCGACCAGGCCGTTGACACCGATGGTGAGGTACTGGCGGCCCAGATTGATGTAACCCGCGTCGAACAGCGGGAGCATCCCCTTGGCCTGCATCTCCTTGAGGTTCTCGTTGTATGCGTTCTGCACCCTGTGCACGAGGTCCACCACTTCTTCGAGGAAGAACTGGTAGGCCTTGCCCTGGCGTGCGGCGTGCTGGATGCAGCGGTTGAGGTTGATCGTGAGCACGCTTTTCGAACCGGTGGAGATGCCGCCCGCACCCAGCGTGTAGCTGAAAGTGTTGTCGGTGATCTCGTTGCGCAGGCGGCAGCAGCTGCTCAGGGAGTCGGCATTGTCGCTGATGTAGGTGAAGAACGAATGCCCCTCGGCGTACATTTCGGCCGTGAAATCGCCGTACTCCTTATCTTTGGGCGCTCCGTCGGCGGTCAGCAGGGCCATTGTTTCGACCGGGAAGGTCAGGATGGTGCGCGTGCGTTCCTGGTTGAACCACTTCATGAAGCGCTTCTGGAGCCAGTTCAGCGAGTCCCAGTGGGGTGCGCTGCCGTCGGGGAAGATAAAATTCTCGAACAGGCTCTCGAAATAGAAGCGGTCGTAGTACGAGATGTTCCAGAAAACCGCCTGGAAGTTGCGCGCGCCGGTGGGCTGGTTGATCGAGTAGACTATCTGCTCGAAACAGTCGGTGATGACCTTGTCCACCGAGCGCTGCTTCAGCGAGAGGTCGGCCAGCTTACCCGGGTCTTTATAGTAATCCTCGCCGAACTCCTTTTCGATGAAATAGTTCATGTACATCAGGAATTCGGGGGTCGCGCAGGCGCCGCTCAGCATGCTCGAAACGATGAAGACCATGTTCACGAAGCCGCCGCAGAACGATTTGAGGTTCGTGGGGGCCTTCGAGTTGCCGCCGATGGGGATCGTGCCGCCGATCAGCCACGGGTACATGGTGATGCTGGCGCAGTAGTTCGCAAGGCTCGTCTCGTCGTTCTTGTATATGAAGTGGTTGTTCAAAAGGTCGATAGACTTGTCCGCCAGCTCCTTGCCGTACATCTCCTTCAGGCGGTCGGTCAGCATGCGCCGGTTGAGGCGGATGAAGTTCGACTTGGGAAGCTCGCCGATCAGGGTCGCCATGTTCTTGTTCTCGACGTTGGCGTTGGCGTCGTACTTGCTGCCGCTGGCGGCGTTAGAGGCGTCGCAGTACTCCATCAGGAACTTCAGTTTTTCCGACACCTCGCGGTCTTCGGCGTGCTGGCGGCGGTAAAGTATGTAGGCTTTCGCCACGTTGTAGTAGCGCTCGGCCATCAGCGCCACCTCGACCTGGTTCTGGATCTCCTCGACCGTCATTTCACTCGAAATGCTGACGCGGCTCAGGATGTTGGTGATGACGTCCTGGGTGGCGAAACTGCCTACCGACAGGAAGGCTTTGGCGATGGCGCTTTTGATCTTGTCGACGGAGAACGGTTCGCGCTTGCCGTCTCGTTTGATGATGTATGTTTCCATTGTATATCGTTGGTTGTAAACAAATTTAGCGTCTTCTCCCTTTCGGGCGGCGGCATGGTCGGGGGAAAATTTCTCTTTGCGGACGGTGTCCGCAGCAAAGCCTTTCCCGACGCTTTTCGCCCGAAAGCCCGGATGGTATGTGGTCGACACGGCAGGTCTTCTGACTTGTTCCGGCGGGTGCGCCTTCCCGGCTGAAGGGGCCAGTGGCAAAGGATGCATCCGCTTTTAGGTTCCGGTCGCTCTATTTCAACAACGACCGGTCCGGGAACTTACAGCTACGGGGATAGTCCTTGAATTTCACAAGGTTCCCATTTAATTCCTGCTGCCCGGCAGGCAGTTTGGAAGCCGTATCGGAAACAAAAGTATCCAATCTTTCCATTGGATTCAGTCTTCAGACGGGAAGTTATCAACAACTTGTTCCGTTTAAGCGAAACCAGTGCAATGACTGAAAAAGAAGCGGCTGCAGGAACTCCTGCAGCCGCGTATTTTTAAGTAAATGGCGGGTTAAGGGGGGAGAACACCCTCCCGCGGCAGGTAGGCAGGCGGAT
>JAVBRO010000008.1:0-157549 GCA_031547885.1 Rikenellaceae bacterium | reverse complement strand
TGATCTGCCCCCCAAAAGTTAGACGGATTAATATTTAGATATTCGAGGAATGAGTTCTGTATTTTACGGGACTCATTCCTTTTAGTTTAGCTTTGATCCTGTCGTTGTTATAGTACTCGATGTACTTTTTGAGTTCAGCGGAGAAGTGATTTATTGATTTGAACGCCTGTAAATATAGTACTTCTGACTTAAGTATCCCGAAGAAGTTTTCCATGGCGGCATTGTCCAGGCAGTTTCCTTTTCGAGACATACTTTGGGTAATGCCCTTTTGTTTGAGTATATTTTGGTATGCCGGGTTCTGGTAGTGGCTGCCCTGGTCGGAGTGTATTATCAGGCCATCGTCACTTTTCACCCTCTTTACCGCCTTGTTCAACATATTTGTCACCATCAGTAGGTTCGGATGTTTGGATAGCGTGTAACTTATTATCTCTCCGTTAAACAGATCCATTACAGGCGAGAGGTATCTTTTCTGTCCGAACAGCGCGAACTCGGTCACGTCGGTCGCCCATTTACGGTTAGGTTTATCGGCCTTGAAATTGCGCATCAGTACATTGGGGGCAATGCGTCCTACCTGGCCGCGATAGGAACGATACTTCTTAATCCGTATCAGACTTTTAAGCCCGTCCCGGCGCATGAGCCGCTCGACGGTCTTGTGGTTGATCGCAATGCCCTCGTTGCGCAAGGCAAGCGTGATGCGGCGATAACCGTAGCGTCCCTTATGAAGATGATAGATAGCCGTTATCCTTTCACGGACAAAAGCGTACTTATCCCCTCTATGCGACTGCTTGATATGATAGTAAAATGTCGCACGAGCCATCCCCGAGGCTTTCAACAGATACGAAAGCCCATGCAACGGCCTTAGTCCTTCGATGGCTCCGGCAACCTCCCGCTTTCGCGAGCGATGCGCTCCTCGACCAAGGCCCTCAATTTTTTTAAATAGGCGTTCTCCGCGCGCAGATAACGCAACTCATCCTGAAGCTTCTCAAGCTCCGTTTGAGGCTCTTTCTTCTTCGGCCGTCCCATGGCTGTAGGCGGGCGTCCACGCTTTTTGACCTCGGCAAGCGACTCATAACCACCCGCCCTGACCTTAATGACCCAGCAGCGGACAGCCGAGCGGCTTACTCCGTAACGCAAGGCCGCCTGTTCCAAAGATAGCGATTCTTCCAGAACTTCGCGAACAATCATCCCTTTGCTCGCCACACAAAGGGAGCAAGTCGAGCGACGCTCAAGACCAGACAAGCCTTCCGCTCGATACCGCGCAAGCCACTCCGCAACGCGACTCTCATTAACACCCAACGCCTTACCGATATTCACGCATCCGTAACCCCGGTCGTAGAGGTTAATCGCATCCAATTTCTTCGCTACATCGTAATGACGATACGTCCTTAAGCTCGATCCCATAAAAATACCCCCAAAAGTTTTTTGTCTAACTTTTGGGGGTAAGTTCAACCATCGGTCCGTTTTTTTATTTATTGTAATATCTTACTTCTCCTGTTTTACCAGTTCAGTCACCTCGCTGTAGTCGATGAGTGTTTTGGTTTTGTGGTCGCGGATCTCGGTGCGGACGATGCCTGTATTTACAGCGTACCATTCCGTTCCTTCGTATTTGTTTGTCTTTTTCGTATCGTTATTATAGACTTCCAGGACGAAAGTGGTCTTCGATGCGCGGAATTCACCGGCAGGAGTAGTGATCTTCACATCTTCATCCACCAGGTCGCGGTCGTAAACCTTTACGCTGACGAAATCGCGGTTGCGTTTGCCGATCTTAATCGTATACTCAGCGGGTTCGAACTTGAAAGGTCCGGGAGCGATAAGATCATCCCTGAAAGGGTCGGGATAGTCGAGGAAGTCATTCATCAGCTTGGTGTTGAGGCTGAGGTAATTTGAGAGATTCGCCGTTGTAGGACGGTTCGACATGCTGAGTTGGAAATTTACGCCGTCATAGTCCGCATAGATGGTTCCATAGTCGACCACTTTGTTATTCGCGTCGGTTATAGTGAATGCGATCTCGAGATAGTTTTCCGTGTATTCAGCATCGCGGCTGTCCTCGACGGTGTACTTCATAGTGTAGCCCGGGTTGCCCTGAGCATTGTAGCTTTTAGTGACTATAATATCCCCCGGTTCGTTAGGATACATCTGGATGGGATTGACCTGTGCCACTGCGCCGAAAACGGCGGCTAAAGCGGTTACTGAAAGAAGAATTTTTTTCATGGTTTTACGAATTTAAATAGTTGTTATCTGTCTGTTTTTTTATATAGTTTGTTTGTTTTTTTCTGTTTATTTTTCAGAGTTGATAACACCTAATTCAAATTGCGGGCCAAAATTACTTGAGCTGTTCTGAATTTTCTTTTACCCTGGTTGGGTATTAAAAAAGCAGCCCCCGAACGGAGGCTGCATCTGGAAATCTAAAAAGAGAACTTCAGATTATTATTCCCAGGGATTGTCCTGAATAAAAGTTTCAATTTCGAATGTATCGTCAAACCAGCCATATCCGCCGAGCAATACGCCGCCGGCATCAAGTACTCCGTTGTATGAATTGATCCAAAGAGTCTGCGTGTCGGGGTCATACCCTGTATAATCTTCGTCATAATCTGTAAACAGGTATATATAGGCACCGGTGACTTGAGTATAACGAATTCCTGTGTTCTGATAAATTACCGGAGTTCCACCTAAAGTCGCGGATTCTCCGATCGGCATTATAGAAGTATCCTGATTGTCCACGTCCCATTCAAATACATAGTCGTATCCTTTGGCATACAGATCCGGGAATCTAAACATGTTTAGTCCTTTGGCCCTTTCTAACGTGAATTCGAGTTCATATGTGTCGTCTTCCGTCTCAGGGTCTACAAATCCAATGAAACCACTTGTATATAGTCCGGTAGCCCATGCTTCCCATATGAGAGGTTTCACGATATTCATCGTCGCGGCGCTCAACCCATACGGAGTGGTGGGACAATCTTCCAGGGAGAGATTCGTCTTGACCGGTTTTCCAAATTCCAAGAGGTCGGTGTTGACGGGGATGGTTAAATCCACCCGATCCTGACCATCGGAAAAAGAAACGCTGGCGGGCAGGTCGGAGAATATTGCCGTATTTTCCGACGTCCACACAAGATTAGCTGTAACAGCGCCCGATTTATTGGTGCGCATAATTGGAACCACGAATTGAGGGTCGTCTGCAAAAACATTGACCGTCGCATTGCCGAGGCTGGAGTGGATGAACACTCCGTCTACCACGGGGGAGGGCCCCATGCCATTGTCTTTACAAGAGGCAAGCGCCAAAACAGCTCCGAGGGCGATCACTGGGAAAAATCTCATTATATTTTTCATATTCAGTTTAATTAACTTTTAGATTTAACTGTCTGTGTAGGATCGGGGTTGTTTTTATCCGCCATTGCCTTGTTCTGCTGTACGGCGGCATCCGGAATTACAAAATTCCACCAGGGCGCACGACCATCGGTGGAGATTCGCGCACCCGAGGGGGCGTTAGTACCGTCGTCGCCGTTGTGCATACTCATGTTCAGGCGCTTAAAGTCATATATCATCAACCCTTCGCCCCACAGTTCGATACGCTTCTGGAAGATGATCTCGTCGACCAGATCCGCGCCCGCCGGAACGGTATAACCGGGGCAGCGGTTAGCCATGAAAGTTTCCAACAACGTCTTGCCGCTGCCCGGGGTGGCATGCTCCGAGGCTTCCGCCTCTATCAGATACATCTCCTCGACCCTCATCAAAGGAACCGACGTGACGTTAGCGATAGCGTCATTGTACTTCTCGCCTTTATTGGGCTTGAATTTGAACATTGTATAAGGAGCGATGGTAAAGGTATCATCAGCCTCACCTTCAAATTCCTCTTCTGTAAGATTGATGTAGGGCGCGATAGCCTCATAATCACGATCCGGAGATACGATTACTTTCTTACGGAAGTCGCCATCGTTGATGCGGGCGTAAGTCCAGACGGCGATTCCCGGTTGAGAACCGGTGGCGTATCCATATATGGCGTCGGGCGCCATGTGAGCCGTCCACGACAAGAGGTTGTTGAGTACGGTGTCGGAAGACTGGATCATGGCCCACAACCACGACGAAACGATGGTATTGAAGCCGGTCTTGGGATCCGTCCATTCGGATTCGCTCATAATCTTGGCGCCGGAAGCCGTAATCGCTTTGCGGGCAAATTCGGCCGCCAGAGTGTAAGCAGCGTTACCGGTGGGAATCTCTCCCAATGACTCGTCGATCCCGCCCAACCAAAGATAGGCGCGTGCCTTTAAACCGTAAACAACCGCCAGCGAGGGGAAGTTCCTGGTCGCGGGTTTGTAATCGGCCAAAAGAGTTTCGGCGTCGTCGAGATCCTCAAAAATGAACGTAAAGATCTCTTCCCGCGTTGCACGGGGATTGTTTTCGTAATCTGCAAGGGTCATCCCTACCCGGCTAAGGGGAACGGTCAACCCTGCCACTTTCGCCAGGTCGGACTCATATTGGGGTCTTTCGGGAGCTTTGGCGGGGAGCGGGTCGTACAAACGGGCCATGTCGAGATAATACAGGGCGCGGAAAGTTTTTGCTATACCCAACTCCGTCGTCATACTCTCGTTATCGGTCGCCACCGAGATCACTTCGTTAGCAGTGTAGACGAACGTCTGATAGTTCTTGTAAACAAATGCGGTCGCCCAACCGAGCTGGTTCAACCCGGTTTGGTTGCCGGGATAAAGGAAAGCCTGCCAACGGTCATAATACTGATTTCCGCCGGGCATATTGGCCGACAGAGGGAATACCTCGCCGATCGCACGGTCGGTTCCTCCGAAAATCCCACCGTAGCCGAAATTGACGTGCTCTGTGGTGGCGTTGGTATAGTTGGTGACCAGGATCGTCGGCAGTCCGGCTACGGCATCCTCGAACGACGAGGCCTTCTGATCTATGGTGGCAGTCGAACCCGAGGGGGATGTCTCCTTGATACAGCCGGCGAGAAGTGCGGCTGAACCGGCTAACGCCAATGTGATTGATATGATTTTATTCATTTTCATAATAATTCGTCATTAACAGATTAGAACGTAATGTTTATGCCGCCCGAAACTGTACGGACAGGAGCGTAATAGAAGGGATTCGTTGTGCCGGAAACGCTCTGGCGAGGATCGAGGCCTTGACGCTTCGACCAGTACCACACATTGTCACAAGCCGCATATATGCGCAAAGACTGAGCAAAGAACTTTTTCGTAAAGCTACTGGGGATCGTGTAGCCGATCGAAATGTTTTGAATGTTCAGGAACGATGCGTCGGTGAGGAAGCGGTCGGACGTAGCGCTGACGTTGGCGTCGTTGTAAGCGAAACGCGGAATGGACGTGTTGGTGTTCCCGGGAGTCCACGAATCGTACAGGTCGCGGTGATAGTTGTTACCGGTCGAAGTCTGCAGCGGAGAACCCATGTAAAACATGTAACCGCTGTCGAGCACCAGTCCGCCGATCTGATAGGTAAATGCTGCCGAAAAATCTATACCCTTGTATCTGAGCGACGTGCCGAAGCCGCCGAACAGGTCGGGATAGGGATCGCTGTGGTACTCACGACCGTCCGTGGAGGCTTCCGTGTAGAGTTTGGTCGTCACACGCTCCAGGTGGTCGGGATTTGTTTTGTCGGGATCCACAACCCCGTCTTTGACCTTATATTTATACCACAACGACTCACCGGTCTCGGGATCTACCCCGGCGAATGTCGGTATGTAAAACGCATATCGGCCATTGCCCTCCGCCAGGAAGTAGTTGCCGTCGCGGCGCCCTTTGGTGAGTCCGTCGGCCGTCGTGTTGTTCTTGTACTGCTCCGGCAATTTGATGATTTTGTTACTCAGATAGCTGGCGTTGACCGAGAATCTCCACGTGAAGTCCCTCGTATTTATCAACAACGCATGCAAATCTATCTCGACGCCGCGGTTGACCATGTCGCCCACGTTGGTGAAGATCGCATCGTAGCCCGCTTCCAAAGGAACCGCCATAGAGAAGAGCATATCGGTAGTCTTGCGATTGAAGAAATCGACGCCACCCGACAAACGGCCTTTCCACAGGTCGAATTCGACACCAATGTTGAGGTTCGCGTTGGTTTCCCACGTGATTTTCTCGTTTCCCTTGCGGGCGAACGTCGATGTGGGCTTGCCGTTACCGTCATTCTGAATGTCGTAATAGTCTACATAGAGATAATTGGGGATGTTGTCGTTGCCCTGCGAACCGAAGGACGCCTTCACTCTGAGCATCTCGACCCACGAAGCGTGGAACCATTCTTCACGGCTCATGATCCACGTTGCACCCAACGACCAGAAGTTACCCCAACGGTGATCCGGATGGAAGCGCGAAGAGGCGTCGCGGCGGTATGAACCGGAAAAGAAGTAGCGATCGTCGAAGTCGTACATCACACGGCCGAAATACCCTTCATTATTGTATTCGCCCATCGACGAAGTTTCATAATCGGAGCCGACCACCGCGCTGCCGAGTTCAATAGAGTTCGGAGACCACAGCATCGACTTGCTGGCAGACAAACCGTATTGCTTGATGTTGTAATACTCGTGACCGAGGAGTATGTTGAAGTTGTGGCTGCCGATCTTTCTGTCGTAAGTGAGAAGTTGCTGCAAGTTGTAGTTTATATCGCGGTAATGTCCTTTGTCGATAACACCACCGGACGTGGCAAACTGACCGTAATAGGGATTCAGCATTCGTGTCGTGCGGGTTTCGTCGACATACACGCTGCCGTTCACCGTAAATTTCAGTCCTTCGTACAGGTCGAAATCAGCCTGTCCGTTGATCGAGAAAGCATTGCCCTCGTTGATGTATTTATTCAGTTGAATATCCTGCAACTGGTTGCTCTGGCCTCCGTTTGTGCGCACCGCGCCGCCGTTACGTCCGCTACCGTTGTCGTAGAGATCGAAACCCCACTGGTCCTTCATAATATTGCCGTTGCCGTCGCGTATGTAGATAGGATAGATGGGAGCCATACGGATAGCCGTCTGGAACACGTTACCTCCGTCGCTTGCGCCTTCGTCATCGGGGTCGTTACCGTTGAACCATTTAAAATGGGAAAATGACGAATTGACGCTCAACTTCATCCATTTCTTGACCTGATAATCGGCGCGCAGGCGCGCGGTCAGGCGTTCGTTGTCCGAGCCGTCGATGATGCCCTCGTTACTCAGATAACCGAGCGAAGCGTAGAAGTTCGAGCGGTCGGTAGACCCGGCCACGCTAAAATTGTACTCCTGTCGGAAGGATGCCGATTTGTAGATCTCGTTGAGCCAGTTGTCGGGTTGGAGCCAGTAGTCCTGACCCTTGAAATTTACCAGGCGGCCTACCGTAGCATTAGGGTTGAGGCGGCCGTTACTGCCGATCAGATTCTGCCCATCGGGTACGGTGTACACATTGTAGCCCACACCTCCGGCGCTGGTGCTCAGCAACAGATTGTTGGCCGAAGCGTAGGCTACGTCCGCACTTTGTTTTTGCGACAGATTGAAATAGTTGAACAGCGCTTTGTGGTGCAGCTCATAGAACTCACCGCCATCGGCGACATCGTAGGATCGCAAAGCGCGGGTGTTGACGCCCCATTTGGCGTCGAACGTAACAGAAGCTTCTCCGGCTTTCGCCTTTTTGGTGGTTACCATGATAACGCCGTTGGCGCCGCGAGCTCCATACAGCGCATTTGAGGCGGCGTCTTTGAGAACGGTAACGGACTCCATGTCGGCCGGGTTGATGTTATTGATGTCGCCCTCGAAGGGAACACCGTCCACAACCCACAGCGGGCCCTTGCCCACACTGGCGGAGATCGAACCGACACCGCGGACGTATAAGGACTGACCGGCACCGGGACGTCCCGAAGCCGCGGCGAACTGTACGCCGGCGACCTTACCGACCAAAGCGTCCCCCACATTCGAGGATTGCGTTTTGCTCAACTCCTGAGACCCGACCACCGTGACCGAACCGGTAAATGACTCTCTTTTGGCGGTACCGAATGCTATCACAATCACATCATCGAGGTGGGTGGATGATAACGTGAGCATTACATCTACCACGGACCTGTTGTTTATGGCAACTTCCGCTGTTTGCAGGCCGGGCGATGATATTTCCAACACACCGTTGGCGGGAGCCATTATAGAATAGTGTCCCTGGGAGTTGGTGACAGCTCCGATGGTTGTATCTTTAACAATGATAGTCGCTCCTGCGACAGGACCGCCCTCCTCGTTAGATACTGTTCCGGATACTTGTCTGTTCTGGGCGAGAAGGGATCCTGCCGTCAGAACTGCGAGAAACAATAGTACAAATTTCCTCATATTAAAAAATATTTAAATAAAAATTAGGTTGTGAGTTCCTTAAGATCATAAAAGTTTGGGAAGCGCCAGGCATTTTTCAGGGCATCACAGTGCTACAGGACCATGTCGGGCTGCAGACAAAATATGTAAATTTTTGCTGCGTCTGACATGGATTTAGTAACAATTTTTGCTGTCCGGGTTGCAAATCGATTGTCAAAGCCTGTTTGTAGTTATAAATTTAAACCCCTTTAAGTTGTTGACTAAGGGGACAATACAAAGCAAAGTTAAGTGAAAAAACTAATTTACCAAATATGAACCCGAATTTGTACCCATCCAGGCCCTGTTCGGACTTATCGAATATGCAATACGGGGGAGGAGAAAGACCTTTAAAAAATCCTCTTTTTACGCATGCCGAAACCTTCTGCCGGAATGCAGGGCAATAAAAAAAGAGCCCCGGAAGGCTCTTCATTTATGTCGGTCGTGAATTACGGCCGTTATTCGTCTTCGTCGACCTCTATGTATATCTCGAAAATCAGAGGGGTGTAGGGCTGTACTTCGGTCATGATCTCGGGTTCATCCGAAGACGAAGAAGAGGTGCTGTAATTATAATAGGGGTTGTTGTAATAGCTGCTGTTGTAATACGAGTCATAGTACCCGCTGCCGTAACCGCCGTATCCGCTGCCATAGCCGCCGTAACCGTATCCGCTGTAGTAGCTGCTGTAGAGGTAGCTCATATAGTAGTTGTAGTAATCCTGCTGGCTCTTGAGCGCAGCCGACAGTCCTGTGGCGCCGTATCCGTAGTTCGAAGTGAACAGTATGCGGCTCCACTGTCCCCGGCGGAGTTCCGGAATGGCCTTGAAAAACGCCGAGATATATTCGTCCTTATTGTCGTCCGGATTATAGCTCATTACTTTAAACTGGTCGCTTTCAGGGTCGTCGGCTTTGTAGCCGTCTGCGAAGCGGCGGTTGTAGAACCGGTAATAGGTCGTGTCTATGTTGGTGTCGAAGATGAACCCGTCGAGAAATTTGCCTATGAACCATATCTTTGCGGTGGAGTCGGCGGAGAGGGCATACTCTTTTTCGAAGGGCAGCGACATAGGCTCGCCGTACTTCAATTCGAGTTCCTGGTTGAACCTGACGGTGTCGATATAGAAACATGTTGCCGTGGTGTCGGTTTCCGGCATTCCGTATCTGTCGAGGGCATAGCTGACAACCCTTTTTTCCTCCCATTCCACAGGGTCCTTTACGATTTCGACCACTTTTAGCCTTTCGATCACCGGCTTTGTTCCGCCGAGCTTATACTGCCCGCCGTATCCCTGGTCGTCGGTGAATCCGCTGGTCCCGAAGGCTAGGTACGAAGGCATGTAAAGAATAACTTCGGTGCCTTCGCTCATTTTTATGGTAGTCCCGTCCGGCTTCACGAGTTTTTTGTCTTTCAGAGCGTCGAACTGCCCCTTGATCATGCTGTGGTTTTCGTCGCCGCAGAATATATAATCCGATATATAATGGGTTTTTGTCGTATACGTTGCCTGCTGCAGGGCCATATCTTCGTTGCGGGTCACAAAAACGTTGTCGAACAGGTCGGTGCCCGTGTAGTCCAGCCTCAGCCACACGATGGTGTCCGCGCTGGCATCCATATCCTGCTTGCCGTCGGTTATGAACTTTATGTATGAGCCGTCGGGCTGTTTGACCGCGACGCTGTTCTCGACGCCTTTATTGACATATTTGAGCATCCATGCGTCGAAAGCCATCTCTTCCAGTTTGGTCGTATCTTCCGACTCCCTTTGGGCGCAGGACGCTGCTGCCGCCAGGACTGCGGCCGTGATAAGTATTACAAGGGAAAATCTCCTCATATCGGTGGGTTATTCTGTTATTTCAATGTTGGTCAGTTCGTATGCAAGCGTGCTTTTGGCAGGCACCAGGCCTGTTTGTTTATTGCCGTAGGCCAAGTCCGGAGGAAGAAATATCCTCACAATGTCGCCGGGCCTGCAGGATGCTAACGCATTTTGTACGGAGTTTAGTATCCGGGTGTCGCTGCCTACCCTGATTTTTAGCGGAGCCGTCGACCATCCCGATGTATCTATTCCGGGATTATTGACGGCGAGATAATCGATCCTGTCCGCGATATTGGTGGACCAGGTGGCCGCGTTGTCGAAGTTACCTGTGAAAATACGTGAGTCGAAATAGAACGAGATGTCGTTTCCAGCCCTTATCGCCGGCAGATCGGCCCTGTCCGCCCTGCTTTCGTTGGTAATCCAGCGGTATGCCCCGCCGACAATATCGTAATAACCCGCGATTGAAGCCTCGGGGGTTCCTTCGGGGACGTTATATCGCCTGAAGATGCCATTGGCTGTAAGATAGTCGGTAATCGCGGTTCTGGATGCCTTTGCGGCTTCATCCAGTTCGTAGTCCAGCATCCTGAGGCTGGTCAGTTCGAATATAAGCGTGCTTTTCCCGGGCACCACGCCGTTGCTTTTACTGCCGTAGGCCACGTTCGGGGGAAGATATATCCTTACTTCGTCGCCGACCCTGCATCCGGGCAGTACGTTTTGTACCGACTTCAGTATCTCGGGGTCGCTGCCGACTTTAATTCTTAACGAATCCGACGACCATCCCGAAGCGTCGAATTCGGGATTGTTGTTGCCGAGGTACTTGATTCTGCTGTAGCTGTTGGTGAAATATGTTTTAGAGTTGTCGTAGCTGCTCACGAATATGCGCGCGTCGAAGTAGAACGATACGCTGTCTCCGGCGCTTATTTCCTGAGCGTCCGCCCTTCCGTCCCGGTTTTCGTTTGTAATATAACGGTAGGCTCCACCGATAATATCGTAATAGCCTTTTATGGAATTCGGGTTGGTGTCTTCGGGAATGTTATTGCGCTCGTAGATGCCCTGCTGCCTGAAACTGGCGAGTATCTTTGTCTTGGACGAATCCGTTGCGTCGGCGAGTTTATTGCACGACACCAGCAGCGACAGCGCCGCTGCGACAACGGGGATAACCCCCCATCCGATTCCGGTATACCTTGCCATAACCCGACAAAGATAGTGAAAGCCGAGGGATGTGCCAAATTTATTTGAGCATATCCGAGGCGCATCCTATCTAAATCGAGCGCAGCGAAGATAAAAATATGACTTTTTCCTTAAACAGCGACAGACATGGCGCAAACTTTCGCTGGGGGACTCTTAATTGAAAGATTATTCCTTCAGCGCCTGCGGCAGGATCGATGCGGTGCTGTATATATATTAAGGTATGCCGCCTGGAACGTTACAGCTTTTTCAGAGAGAAACGTATGATATCCTCGACGGGCGCCACGGGGTTCTCCTTCATCACCGAGCGTACCACCTTGTCGGACGCCGCACGCGAGAACCCCAGCATCCCCAGGGCCGCCAGGGCTTCCTGGTGTTTGCCGTCGTCCGGCGCGGCGCTCAAACCCGCGGATGCGGTGATGCCGATCATCTTGTCGCGCAGTTCGACGATGATCTTCTCGGCCGTTTTCAGCCCGAGCCCCTTCACGTTCTTCAGCAGGACGGCGTTACCGCTCGAAATGATATTGGAAAGTTCGGATGGCGAGTAGGTCGAAAGCACCATGCGGGCCGTGTTGCCGCCCACGCCGGAAACGCTTATCAGCCGGCGGAATACCTCGCGTTCTTCCCGAGTCGCGAAGCCGTAGAGTATCTGGGCGTCCTCTCTCACTGTGAAATGGACGTAGAGCTTCGCCTCGCTCTGTTTTTCGATCTCCGAAAAAGTCTGCAGGGATATGTTGAGGTAGTAACCGACGCCGCCCGCCTCTATGACGGCGTATGCAGGTGTCAGATCGGCAACTTTGCCTGAAATAAATTCATACATAATATTATATGCGTTGTTGTCCGTGCAAAAATAGTTAATTCGGCGGTATTTCCGGAATCCGGCCGTTAAATCGCGTCATATTCCTCTGTAATGCATTGCATAATTGATTTTTTTTGTACTTTTGCCTTTCAGACATGACCTGTACGAAGAAACCGCGGGGCTGTTTTTGTAAATGGATAAACCAACAAACATTTTCTATATGAAAAAATTATTCGTTCTCGGACTTTCTGTGCTCGCTTTCGCGGCCTGCAAAAACAACCCCAATACGGCTGCTGCAGACGGCGAAGGGACGCACGAATCCCGCACGGTAGAGACTGTATACGACATCGCCTATGTCAATATGGACTCGCTGATCAACAATTACGGCCGTTACATGGACCTGAGCGCCGAATTCGAAACCAAAGCCACCAAAGTTCAGGGCGACCTCGAATCGAGAGCACGCAGGCTCCAGAACGAAATAATGGACTTCCAGGAAAAGGTGCAGAAAGGTCTTATTACCCGTTCGCAGGCTGCAACACTGCAGGAACAGCTCGAAAAGAAAGGTAACGATTTCGAAACCCAGCGCCAGCAGCAGGTCAGTGCCCTCGGCGAAGAGGAGCAGGTACTCACCAACCAGGTTATCCATTCGGTGATCAAATACGTCGAGAATTTTAACTCGGATTTCAGGTACAAGATGATCCTAACCTCGTCGGGCAACTCGCCGGTGCTTCATGCCGATCCGGCCCTAAATATCACGAAGGTGATACTCGACGGGCTCAACGCCGAATACACGGCCGAGCAGGCCGCCGCTGCCAAAAAATAGAGGCCGGAGATTGCGGTATTGTGAAAATTCGTAATTCGTAATTTGTAATTCGTAATTCTTTCACTACCTTTGCGCGTCAAATTTGCGCGAGGCGGTGCTTCCACAGAGTGACAACAAACCAAGAATAAATTAATTAAAGAAAAGTAATGCCTGTAAAAATCAGATTAGGACGGCACGGGAAGAAAGGTTACGCTTTCTACCACATCGTCGTCGCAGACAGCAGGGCGCCACGTGATGGTAAGTTTATCGAAAAGATTGGCACGTACAATCCGAACACGAATCCTGCTACAATTGATTTAAACTTCGAGAAAGCTTTAGATTGGTTGCAGAAAGGCGCACAACCCACGGACACATGCCGCGCAATCCTCTCGGAGACAGGCGTTATGTATAAGAAACACCTTTTGGGCGGTGTTGCCAAAGGCGCGTTCTCGGAATCCGATGCCGAAGCCAAATTCAACAAATGGTTCGACGAAAAGAACGCCAAGACCGCAGCCAAGACCTCGAAAATAGCAGGCGACGCACGTACAGCCGATAAGGCCCGCGCCGCCGCTGAAGTCAAAGCCAAGGAAGAGAAGGCAAAAGCGATAGCCGCCAAAAAGGCCGAAGCCGAAGGCGCCGCCGCTGAAGAAGAAGCTCCCGCAGAAGAAGCGGCCGCAACGGAAGAGGCTCCCGCAGAGGAACCCGCCGCTGAAGTTGCCACCGAAGAGCCCGCAGTTGAAGAAGCTGCCGCTCCCGCTGAAGAACCCGCCGAAGAAGCTCCCGCAGAAGAAAAAGCTGCCGAATAATCCTGTCCGCGCTATGGGACAGATGGTCACGGCAGGAAGGGTCGGCAAGCTCTTCGGGGTAAAGGGGGAACTTATGGTGACCCTTTACGACGTTTTTCCGCGTGATTTCAATACAGAGGAACCTGTGTTCGTGAAGATAGATTCACACACGGTTCCTCTTTTTTTTGACAGGTTCCAGAGACGGGGGCAGAAGGGTGCGACGGTGGTTTTCGCCGACATCGACACCGAAAGCCGCGCCTCGGAGCTTGTCGGCCTGGAATTTTCAATCCGCGGGCACGCTGAAAACGAGGTAGAAGAGGAAGAGTTATATCTTGAGGACCTCGTCGGCTGGGACGCCGAATTCGACACAGGCCAGTTCGGCCGGATAACCGGCTTTATGGACAGCGAACTGAATCCGCTGTTCGAGATAGAGATCGGCGGCGAGACGGAACTTATCCCGGCTGCCGACGAATTCATCGTCGAGTTCGACGAGCGCCGCCGCAAGGTGATATTCTCGCTGCCCGAAGGGCTGTTGGGACTTAATAAATGAATTACGAATTAAAAATTACGAATTACGAATTGTGGAGTGCTTCGCACAGTTTTGTAATGAGTTTGTCTCGATTTTTTTGTTACAATGAGATGTCGAACGAAGTTTTGATTTGAATTTGTAATTTTGATTCGTAATTTTTAATTCGTAATTCGTAATTGAAAAAAGTGGTCGTTGGATTGTCGGGGGGCGTGGACTCCTCTGTCGCCGCATATCTGCTCAGGGAGCAGGGATATGAGGTGATAGGGCTTTTCATGCGCAACTGGCACGACACCACAGGAACGCTTTCGGGCGACTGTCCGTGGGCCGACGACCAGCTTTTCGCCGAACTCGTTGCGAAAAAGCTCGACATCCCGTTCCATTATGTTGACCTGAGCGAACAGTACCGCGAAAGGGTGGTGGACTATATGTTCGCCGAGTACGAAAAAGGGCGCACTCCGAACCCGGATGTGCTGTGCAACCGCGAGATCAAGTTCGACGTCTTTATGAAGGAAGCACTGAAGCTGGGGGCGGATTACGTCGCGACCGGACATTATTGCCAAAAGGGCGAGACGATGGTCGACGGCGAAGTGTACTATCGGCTGCTGGCGGGGGCAGACAAGAATAAGGATCAGAGCTATTTCCTGTGCCAACTATCGCAGGAGCAGCTTGCAAAGGCGATGTTCCCGATCGGAGGCATGCTCAAACCCGAGGTGCGCCGGATAGCCGAAGAACAAAAGCTCGCCACGGCCAAGCGCAAGGATTCGCAGGGAATATGTTTCGTCGGCAAGGTCGATCTTCCGACTTTCCTGCAGCAGAAACTCGCCGCCCGGAAAGGCGATATCGTCGAGATCCCGGCGGACTGGAGCGGTTACGCTCCGAAAAACACCGAAGACCCAGCCGCACTTGCGGCTCCTTACATATACAGCCCGGCCGACGGTGTGAAAGCCGGTGAACATTCCGGAGCGCATTTTTATACAATAGGCCAGCGCAAGGGGCTGAACGTGGGCGGAAAGCCCGAGCCCCTGTTTGTTATCGCCACGGACGTCGTGCGCAATGTTGTTTACGTCGGGCAGGGGGAGAAGCATCCCGGACTGTTCCGCCGTGCGCTCTATATGCGCGAAGACGAACTTCACTGGGTGCGCCCCGACCGCGAAATCCCTGCAGACTCTAGCGAACGTTTCAGCCTGCGCATCCGCTACCGCCAGCCTCTGCAGGAAGGGAGCCTTATCCGCGCGTCAGAAGGCGCATACCTGCTTTTCGACCAGCCACAGAGGGGCGTCACTTCCGGGCAGTTCGCCGCCTGGTACGACGACGAGGAACTTATAGGCTCAGGAGTGATAGATCGTTAAATGGTTAATGGTTAATGGTTAATGGTTAATGGTTAATGAGAGGGCGCGCATAAGAGACAAGAGAATTGTGCGGAAAATCGCACAATTTTGCTTTGTGTATATTTTATTAACCACTAATCACTTATCATTGACCATTGCGTCGGCGCAGGCGCCGGCAGTGAGCGTCGCATTCTGGAACGTCGAGAATTTCTACGACACCATCCCAAGCCTTTTCCATGACGATTCGGAATACACTCCCTTCGGCGTGCGGAAGTGGAATACTGAGCGCTACACGATGAAAGTACGCAATCTCGCCCGCGTCGTCGACGACATGGCGGCCGATATAGTCGGGATTGCCGAAGTGGAGAGCGAAACCGCCGTGCGCGACCTCGTCATGGCGCTCAAAACCGACTATAACTATATCCACCGCTCTTCGAGCGACAGCCGCGGGATGGATGTAGCGCTGCTGTATAAGGGCGACAAATTCTTCCCCGCTGAGGTCAGGCTCGTCAAATCGGGTATATGGCGGGAACTCCTGCATGTTTCGGGCGAACTGATGGGCGAAAGGGTAGAGGTGATTGTCTGCCATATGGCTTCCAATATGAATGCTTACACTTCCCGTCTGCAGTGTATGACTGCCCTGCGGAAATATCTTGAGCGGCTTCTTGAGGACGACCCTGCGGCTAAGATCATAGTCATGGGCGACATGAACGCCGCTCCGGGCGAGAAGGTCGTCCGCAAAACGCTCGGAACCGTAAAATCCCCCTATGATTTCATCTACTGCCCGCAGTGGGAAGAATACAGGGCCGGCAAAGGGACCTATTCCTACCGCGGCCGCTGGTATATGTACGACTGGATTCTGGTGAGTCCTGCGCTGGCCCGCGGCTCGGGAATGAAGGCCGCCGAGGCCGGGATTTTCGTGAAGGAATACATGACCGAAACGTCCGGAAACGCCCCTTCGTCCGCCCGCAAACCGCTGCGCACATTCTACGGCGGTGAATATCTGGCCGGTTACAGCGATCACTTCCCAGCCTATCTTTTCATTGTGAAATAATTAACAGATTGATAGTCTGTTAATCATTGGAAAGCGTTTGCTTTTCATGTTAAATAAGATTATTTTTGTGGCTTATTGGAAGAGAATTTATCATAATAATCCATAGATAATCTACGAATATGCCTAACACTAAAAGAGTTTATACTTTCGGCAACAAGCTGGCCGAGGGTAACGGTAAGATGAAAGAGCTGCTGGGCGGCAAAGGCGCCAACCTGGCTGAAATGAACCTGATCGGCATTCCCGTTCCTCCGGGATTCACCATCACCACCGAGGTCTGCGCCGAGTATTACAGGAGCGGCAAAGAGGCGGTGATCGCGATGCTCAAGCCCGAAGTCGAAAAGGCGATGAAAGGGGTCGAAGAGGCCGCCGGTATGAAGTTCGGCGACAAGAACGCCCCGCTTCTGGTGTCGGTGCGTTCGGGCGCGCGCGCGTCGATGCCCGGTATGATGGACACGATCCTCAACCTCGGCATGAACGACCAGGCTGTCGAAACCATCGCAAAGCGCACGGGCAACCCCCGTTTCGCATGGGACTCCTACCGCCGTTTCGTACAGATGTACGGCGACGTGGTGCTGGGCATGAAACCCGAAAGCAAGGAAGATGAAGACCCGTTCGAGGTGCTCATCCACGAGATGAAGAAAGAAAAGAAAGTCGTCGAAGATACCGACCTGACGACCGAAGACCTCAAGGAACTGGTCGCAAGGTTCAAGGCGGCCGTCAAGAAGCAGACCAAGTCCGATTTCCCGGCTGATCCGTGGGAACAGCTCTGGGGGGCAGTCATGGCGGTTTTCGGTTCGTGGATGAACGACCGCGCTATTCTCTACCGCAAACTCAATAACATTCCCGCAGCGTGGGGTACCGCCGTCAACGTGCAGGCGATGGTGTTCGGCAACATGGGCGACAACTCTGCGACCGGCGTGGCATTCTCGCGCGACGCCGCAACGGGCGAAAATCTCTTCAACGGCGAATACCTTGTGAACGCACAGGGCGAAGACGTGGTCGCGGGCATCCGCACCCCGCAGCAGATCACAATGGAAGGCTCGAAGCGCTGGGCTGCGGCTCAGAACGTGTCGGAAGCCGACCGCGCCGCTAAATTCCCGTCGCTCGAAGAGGTGATGCCGAAGATATACAAGGAACTGTGGGACATCCAGAAGCATCTGGAAACCTACTTCAAGGATATGCAGGACATCGAATTCACCATCCAGGACGGCAAACTGTGGATGTTGCAGTGCCGCAGCGGCAAGCGTACCGGCGCCGCGATGGTGAAGATCGCGATGGATATGCTCGACGAAGGGCTGATCGACGAAAAGACAGCCGTTATGCGCTGCGAGCCGGCCAAACTCGACGAACTTCTCCACCCGGTGTTCGACAGGACGGCGATGAAACATGCAAAGGTCGTCACGAAGGGTCTGCCCGCATCTCCGGGCGCCGCTACCGGTCCCGTCGTCTTCTTTGCCGAAGATGCCGAAAAATCGCTTGCAAAAGGCCAGCGTTCGATCCTCGTCCGCATCGAGACCTCTCCGGAAGACCTTGCGGGTATGAACGACGCGATCGGTATCCTCACCGCACGCGGCGGTATGACCTCCCACGCGGCCGTCGTCGCCCGCGGTATGGGTAAATGCTGCGTTTCGGGTGCGGGTGAAATAGAGATAGACTACAAGGCGCGCACCGCAAAGGTGGGCGGCATCACCATCAAGGAAGGCGACTGGATCTCGCTCAACGGTTCGACCGGCGAGGTTTACCTGGGCCAGGTCGCGACCGAGGAAGCCGGACTCAGCGGCGACTTCGGTAAGCTGATGGATCTCGCTGCAAAATACGCCACGATGAAGGTCCGCGCCAATGCCGACACTCCGCGCGACGCCGAACAGGCGTTTAAGTTCGGAGCCGAAGGTATCGGCCTCTGCCGCACCGAGCATATGTTCTTCGAGGCCGACCGCATCATGGCTGTCCGCGAGATGATACTCGCCGACGACGAAGCCGGACGCCGCGTCGCCCTCGCCAAACTTCTGCCTATCCAGAGAGGCGACTTCGAGGGTCTCTTCAAGATCATGAAGGGACATCCCGTGACGGTCCGCCTGCTCGACCCGCCTCTCCACGAATTCGTTCCCCACTTCGAAAAGGAACAGCGTGAACTGGCTAAGGAGATGGGCGTCTCTTTCGAAAAGATAGCCGCCAAGATCGAATCCCTGGCCGAGGTCAACCCGATGCTCGGGCACCGCGGGACCCGTCTCGGCAACACATATCCCGAGATCACCGAGATGCAGACCCGTGCCATCATCGAGGCCGCCATGAACGTGAGGAAATCCGGAACTCCGGTACACGTCGAGATTATGGTGCCGCTGGTGGGCAACCACAAGGAGCTGCGCTACCAGAAGAGGATCATCGACCAGATCGCCGGTGAAGTGTTCGCCGAACGCAACGACCGCATCGAGTATCTTGTCGGTACGATGATCGAAGTCCCCAGGGCTGCCGTCACCGCCAACCAGATCGCCGAAGTTGCCGACTTCTTCAGCTTCGGTACGAACGACCTGACGCAGATGACGCTCGGTTTCTCGCGCGACGACATCGGCAAATTCCTGCCGGTATACCTCGAAAAAGGCATCCTGAAAGCCGATCCGTTCCAGATCCTGGACCGCAACGGCGTGGGACAGCTGATCCGCGAGGCTGTGTTCAAAGGCCGCGGCACAAAGGAAAACCTCAAGTGCGGTATCTGCGGCGAACACGGCGGCGAACCCAGCTCGGTTGAATTCTGCCACTTCGCAGGCCTCAACTACGTGTCGTGCTCTCCGTTCCGCGTGCCCATCGCACGTGTGGCCGCCGCGCACGCCGCCCTGAGTGAAGGCGAATAGCCGCAACGGTGGCAGCGGATTTGATGATAAATGCGATTGCCGTCTGAGACTCCCGGCACAGCGCAAAAGCCATTACGCATTGTTTGTAAAAGCATGCGAACAATCTACCGTCATTGCGAGGAGGCTGTAGGCCGATGAAGCAATCCAATCTTTTTATACAACTTTTAGGGCCGTCCGCAAAGGGCGGCTCTTTTTTTGTTGTCATCCCGAGGTCGGAACGCCGACAGCGGTCCGTCGAGGGATCTGATTGCGTAGGGCTATGCTCGGTCAGATGTCTCGCCTGCGCTCCGCTCGACATGACAGCGAGCCCATACCGCCTCTCAGTATATGTCCCTTTTTTACGTATATGGTGTGAAATTTAACAAGCAGAAACTTTATTAGTAAAAATTGAAGATTTTTAAAATATTTTAAAAATTATAATTTTCTTTGTACAGGGGTTCCGGGATTTCAGATTGTAAGTTTCCGGAGACAAGACTCTCTCTGATTGCAAGAATAGAAGGCCTTGATTAAAAATATTTTCACAACACCCCCTCTTTTGAGGGGTTGGCGGTTTGAAAAAATAATTATATTTTTGTGTTGATGCCGAAAAAACATAGGCTTAATTAGCAAAAAGACGAAAAGATGGAAAAAGAAGCCCAGAAGTATGTAGAAGATTTTATGGCCGATCTCATTGCCAGGAACCCCAACCAGCCCGAATTCCACCAGGCTGTTCAGGAAGTTGTCGAAAGCGTTGCACCGTACATCGTGAAGCGCCCGCAGCTCGTGAAGATGAAGATACTCGAACGCATCGCGGAACCCGAACGCATAATAATGTTCCGCGTTCCCTGGCTCGACGACAAAGGCGAAGTCCAGATCAACAAGGGATACCGCATCCAGAATAACAGCGCCATAGGCCCCTACAAAGGCGGCATCCGCTTCCATGCGAGCGTGAACCTCTCGATCCTGAAGTTCCTCGCCTTCGAACAGACCTTCAAGAACAGCCTCACCACGCTCCCGATGGGCGGCGGCAAGGGCGGTTCGGACTTCAACCCCAAAGGCAAATCCGACAACGAGGTGATGAAATTCTGCCAGAGTTTCATGACCGAGCTGCAGCGCCACATCGGTCCCGATACCGACGTTCCAGCAGGCGACATCGGCGTGGGCGGACGCGAAGTGGGCTTCATGTTAGGCCAGTACAAGAGGCTGCGCAACGAATTCACCGGCACGCTCACCGGCAAAGGCCAGGAGTGGGGCGGTTCGTTCTTCCGTCCGGAAGCGACGGGTTACGGGACCTGCTACTTCGCCGAAGCGATGCTCGCGACCCGCGGCGAAAGCTTCAAGGGCAAGACCGTGGCCATATCCGGCTCGGGCAACGTCGCCCAGTACGCCGTCGAAAAAGTGCTGCAGCTGGGCGGGAAACCGGTCACCATGTCCGATTCCAACGGCTACATCTACGATCCCGACGGCATCGACGCCGAAAAGCTGGCCTACATATTCGAACTGAAGAACGTCTACCGCGGCCGCATCAAGGAGTACGCCGATAAATATCCCAACGCCAAATATTTCGCGGGCGAACGCCCCTGGGGCGTGAAGTGCGACATCGCCCTTCCCTGCGCGACCCAGAACGAGTTGAACGGCGCAGAGGCCAAGACTCTTCTCAAGAACGGCTGCATCTGCGTTGCCGAAGGGGCCAACATGCCCTCGACCCCGGAAGCGATCGAAGCGTTTCAGGCCGCGAAGATACTATACGCTCCGGGCAAGGCTTCGAACGCCGGCGGAGTCGCCACATCGGGCCTCGAAATGTCGCAGAACTCCATGCGCATCAAGTGGACTCCCGAGGAGGTCGACGCGAAACTCCACGGCATTATGCTGGCTATCCATGAGATGTGCCAGAAGTACGGCACCGAGGCCGACGGTTATATCAACTACGTGAAAGGCGCCAACATCGGCGGTTTCATCAAGGTCGCCAACTCGATGCTCGCGCAGGGGCTCGTGTAGCTCCCCCGCAGAAAGTTAATCGGACAATAGCTGAAAGGCCGGGCGGTTTTCACAACCGCCCGGCCTTTTATTTTGCAGTACTTTAGTACATTTGTGTCTGACCTGCGCCGTTATGAAAAGAATATTGTTGTATTTGTTTCTAGCCTGTCCTGCTTTCCTGCATGCGCAGCAGGTGAAAGTGGTGCATGTGCTGGTCGCCCTGTGCGATAACGATAATCAGGGGATAGTGAAGGTTCCGAAGGCGATAGGCAACGGGCAGAACCCTTCCGGGAATTTATACTGGGGCTGCGCTTTCGGCATCCGTACATTTTTCCGCAACAGCGCCGACTGGACCGAGGTATCGAACGGCAAGGTCGACGAAACGCTGCTCGCCAGGTCTGTGTTCAGGCATAAGGACGGCGTGTATTACCTTGTCGCCGATGCCTACGACGGCCGGAATATCAGAGAGTGCACCGTCGATTTCCTGGAATCCTGCGCCGGAATGAAAAAAGATTCCCTGCAGGCCGGGGGCGTGGCGCTGGGGATTTACGGCAATGCCAGGGCAGTCGCTTACATCGGCCACAACGGCCTTATGGATTTCAGCTTATCAAATACTTACCGCAATGCCGACGGCCTGACCCGCGACGCGATAATACTCGCCTGCGCTTCGAAGCAGTATTTCACGCCTTATCTGCAGGCCGCCAAAGCCTCTCCGCTGCTCTGGACCACCAATCTGATGTGTCCCGAGGCGTACACCCTGCACGATGCGCTGGATGCCTATATAAAGGGAAAAAGTGCGGAAGAGGTCCGGGAAGCGGCCGCTGCGGCATACGACAAATACCAAAAATGCGGCCTTAACGGTGCGCGGCGGCTTCTTGTGACCGGATTTTAGCGAGGCGGGCATAATTGTTGTTTACGATATCCATAAATTAAACGAATATGCCCGCAAAGAATGAAAAACAGAGGAGACTGATGGGTGCGGCTCTCGCTTATAAAAGAGGGGAGTATCCGCAGGCCAGCGAAGAGGTCCGCAAAGTCGCCGGAAGCATGACCGAAAAGGAACTCGAGGACTTCGCAAAAAAGCCTGTGGCCGCCGCTAAAAGCAAATAGCCGACGGGTTAAGAATTAAAAGGTTTGGTTTTATGAAGAAAGCCTCTGCACACTGCGGAGGCTTTTTCGTGTCGTTCGGCATTGCCGGAATTAACGCGGAAGAATTACCTGTATCCCGGTCTGCGAACTTTTAATGGCCGCGGTGAGTATTTCGACGACCGTAAGGTTGTTTTCGAGCGCCGACAGGTCGGCCGGGCCGATCTTTATATCCCCGCGCACAGCCGCTTTCAGATAGAGGAACGAGTCGTTGTACGGGGCTTCCAGAGCAGGGGCGCGGACCGCTTCCTCCTTCCCGTTCGTGCAGACCCGCATCTGGGTCGCGTTGTCCTGGTAGATGTATCCCTTACTCCCGTATATGTGCATATCCTTGCGGCTCATCGGCCAGTTCCACGAAGCCATTATCTGAACCGTCACCTCTCCGGGATATTCCAACACTATGGTCGCGTCATCGTCCACCAGCGGATAGACGGCGGGCTTCTGGTGGTTCAGAACGGCATAGACGCTCAGCGGTTTTTCGCCTTTCATCAGCCACGTCGCAAGGTTCGCCCCGTAGCATCCGAAATCGATCACCGCACCGCCGCCGTTCAGCACCGGATCGGTGAGCCATGCCAAGAAATGCGGACCGCAGCCTATCTCTATCGGACCCTGGTGGCCGTCGTAAACGTTTATTCGGGTGATGTCGCCGATTCCGTCGACCCCGGTCAGCCGGTATGCTTCATGGTTCGAGGCGTACCACGTGGTTTCGTAGTTGGTGAGCAGCAGGATGCAGTTATCTTGCGCAAGTTTCGCCATTCGTTCGGCGTGTTCGGTGTTGACGGCGAGGGGTTTTTCGACCATGACGTGTATCCCCCTCGGTGCGCATGCCTCGACGACCGCCAGATGGTCGTATATCGAACCGTATGCGATCACCGCTTCGGGTTTCGTCTTGTCGAGCATTTTTCCCAGGTCGCTGAAGACCAGCGAGGGGTCGAGCCGCCCGGCCAGACCATTCTCTTTCCTCACGACAGGGTCGCTTTCCCACGCCCCGACAACGACAAAGTCGCCGCGGTCCAATTTCGAGACCACCTCGCCCAGATGGCCGTGTGAAAGTCCCGCGACAGCGAGCCTCAGCGGTTTGCCGCTCTGCGCCGCCGCCGGAGCGTGTGCGGACACTAAAATGGCCGCCGATATGAACAGTGACATAATGGATGATCTTTTCATATTGGTTGCGGTTGTAGTTCTATGTCTTCTTTTTTTGTCCTTTCCGCCAGAGTTGGTAACTGTTTATAAGCGTCTGCCACAGCACATAGGATGCGGGGGCGATCGAGCTGACGGGGTTCAGATAGCTCTGGGACAGCCAGATGGCGAGGATCGTGTTTTTCTGCCCGAGGGCCTGTCCGCCCGCCACGGTGTCGCCATAGCGCCGTCCGATGTAGCGTCCCGTCAGGAACTGCATCAAGCTTATCACAAGCGCTACTGCAGCCAGGATAATCCCTTTTCCCCAGGTGAGGCCGTCCTGCGTCATGATGAAATTGACTACGCGGCCGGTCACGATGCAGAGCGCCGCGAGCCACAGGTAGAACGACACGGGCTGGTATTTCTGCACGGTGCGGGCCGCCCTGGGCGCGAATTTTTTGAGCAGCAGCGCCACCACGAACGGCAGCACCAGCATCGGGATCACGCGCATGAACACCTCGAGGAACGACTTCCAGAACGAGATGTCGGCCATGGGCGAAATGGCCGAAAAGAAGAACGGCACGCCCAACGCCACGGCGATATTGATCAGCAGCGAATAGGTGAGCATCGTCGAAACCTTCGCCCCGAGCATTGCCGCTATCACGACCGCCGAGGTCGCCGTCGGTGCGATTATGCATATCATGGCCCCTTGTGCAATGGTCTCGTCGAAGAGCTGGATGAATGCGTAGGCCAGCACGCACATCACAGCCTGGAACAGCAGCAGGTTGATATGCAGTCCCGTGATCTTCATCTCCTTGAGGTTCACCCCGCAGAACGGGATGAAGAGCATCACGAAGATGAGGTATGGCGTGAGGAAGCCCAGCGTGTCCATAAAGTTATGGAACACGCCCCCCGCGACCATCGCCACGGGCATCATCAGCGTCTGCATCTTTTGGGACATGCGCTTCTCTTTTTAGGTGACGGCCATCGTCATTGCGAGGAGGTCGCAGACCGACGAAGCAATCCAGCCTTTAGTTTTTCTGGATTGCTTCGGGCTTCCCGCCCTCGCAATGACGCTGACCTCGTTGGTGTACAATTTTACGAAAGCAGTTCCTTTACTTTAGCCGATATGGCGGCCCCTTCGGCTTTGCCGGCGAGTTGTTTCGACGCCGTGCCCATCACGCGGCCCATATCTTTCATCGATTCGGCTCCGGTTTCGGCGATTATGGCTTTCACCGCGGCGGTCAGTTCTGCGTCCGACATCTGTTTCGGAAGGAACTCTTTAAGCACTTCGACCTGTGCCTGTTCTTCGGCGGCGAGGTCTTCGCGTCCCTTCTGTCGGTAGATTTCAGCCGAATCGGCACCCTGTTTGGCCAGCTTCTGGATGATCTTCAGCGTGTCGGCATCGGGGAGCTCGTCGATGTTCACACCGGCGGTTTTCGCTTCGAGGATGTACTTTTTGATGTTGCGCAGGGTTGTGAGGCGCACCGTGTCCTTTGCCTTCATGGCTTCCATGATCCCCTGGCTTACCTGTTTTTCTAAACTCATAATATTCTATCTTATATCCAATGGCTGTATTATCACGAACGGTTCGCCGTTGCCTTCGGTCTCCGAGACTATCCTGACGGCGTATACCGGCCGTCCGGGACGGATCACCGCGCCGAGGTCGCGCAGTTCGGCTGCCGTCTCAAAATTCTTGCCGTCGTAGCTGACTTCCACCCGTCCGTAGGGCACCCCGGCGCGCGGCAGGTGTTCGTATCCGGTCTTTATCGTGATCGATCGGCACGAAAGCGGCTCGGTGAACCGCCACATGAACCAGTCGCCCTTGTTGCACGTAATTGCCGAGCGGGCCATGGTCTTGTATGATACGACGTTGCTGTAAGGGTATTTCGGCGCCTCTTTCAGCGAGCTTGTGAACGCTACGGCCGGGGTCTGCCGAGGATACATGGGAATCATGTTTTCGGCGGTGACCACATCTTTCTGAGTGCGGAATTCTATCCCCATCGCCCACAGACGGTCATAATGCACGTCCGTCATACGGCTTTCGAAATCGCTCCACGAACGTTCGGCCTGCGGAGTCCAGTTCAGCTCCGACAGCACGCAGATGCGCGGGAAAAGCTGGTAGTCGAGGAAATCCATCCCCTGCGACAGCAGAAGTTCGCTGAAGAATGTGGCCTCGACGCCGCGCACGTTCTCCATTTCGGCGGCCGTGAAACCTTCCTTCCCGAAATCGAACGAATAGACTAATTCCGGCGAAACTATGCCCGCCCAGATGTGCCCGGTCTCGTTCGGCGACTGGCGCATATCGAAATAGAAATATTTTCCGGGGACAACGACTGTCGGATATCCCGCGGCGGCGGCTTTGCGGCACGCTTCGACATTCTTCCAGCCGTAAACCACCGTCGATTTGTCGAGTTTTCCGCTCGCTGCGGCCTCGTTCCACACGCCTGCCGTCTTCCCGTATTTGGCGGCGATTCCGATGACCCGTTCCATGAAAATGTCCTCGAGCATGGGCACTTCCTTGATCCCTTTCTGCGCCATCAGCACCTTGCAGTTCGGGCAGTGCGCCCACTGGCCCGGCTCGACCTCGTCGCCGCCCAGATGGATATACTCCGACGGAAACATTTTGCTCATTTCGCCGAGTATTTTGTCGAGCATCGCGTAGTTCTCCTCACGCGCGACGCACCACACGTTGCGGCGGTCGTAACCCGCTGTCGATGTGAGGTCGGGCGTATAGGCGCAGAGCATTTCGGGATAGACAAGCGCCGTGCAGCGGCTGTGGCCCGGAAGTTCGATCTCGGGGATTATCTCGACGTTGCGCGCCTTCGCATAGGCCACTATCTCGTGTATGTCGGCCTGGGTGTAGTATCCGCCGTACTGCTCGTCCCACGCGCCGTAGATGGGTTTGACGGGCGAGCCGCCGCCGCGGAAACCTGCCACTTCGGCCAGTTTCGGGTAGCTTTTTATCTCGATCCTCCACGCTTCGTCGTCGGTGAGGTGGAAATGCAGTTTGTTGATCTTGTGATACGAAATGTTGTCGATGAATCTCAGCACCTGGTCTTTAGGTACGAACGTCCGCGCCACGTCGAGCATGAAGCCGCGGTAGGCGAACCTCGGGTAATCCTCTATGATAACTCCGTCTATCGGCCATGCGAAATTGCGCGTCGTTTTTTCGTAAACCTCTGGAGGAAGCAGTTGGAGAAGGGTCTGGATGCCGTTGAAAACGCCGCCGTAGTCCTTTCCGCAGATGCGGATGCGGTTTGCCGTGACGCTCATGCGGTAACCCTCGGCCGGAATGTGCATCCCCTCGTCTATCTCGAGGTAGATGTGGTTGTTCATCCTCGAATAGTTGTTGTAGGTGCCCATGCTGCATATCGGGCGGCATCCGGGCAGGTAGCTTGCGAGGTAGCCCGCCAATTGCATCAGTTCCGGCGAGGTGTAGTTGATCCAAACCGTGGGGGTCAGGATGAATGTGCCCGCCCCTTTTTCGACCGAGACCGGTTTCGGGACGATCTCTGCGGCCGTTGCAGCGGTGTAAAATAACAGTATGGCGGTTAAAATTTTAATCTTCTTCATATAACAGGTAGGGGCTCCTTTCGATAAGGAACAGTTCGACATCTTCTTTCCAGCGCGCTTTTATCTCTTCGGCCGTGCGGCCCTGTTCGATCATTTCACGTACGTACGGCACCCCGACAAGGTTTTCGAAGAACGGTGTCAGGAATTTCGCATTCCCGATCTGGCGGTAGCAATCCACGAGGTATGTAAGGTCCACGCCGTTCGCTATAAGGGTTTCGTTGTCAGGCTCGGTTCGCATGTCGCGTCCGCGGCACAGTTTGCCGTTCTGCGGGGGCGAGGGTGCGCCCGTATTGGGCCTCGGGGTGAAAGTGAAATCGCCCGCGAGGCCGGGACTGCCGTAGACCTGGAACGGGAAATCCGTACCGCGCCCCACGCTCACAGGCGTCGCTTCGAAGAAGCAGAGCGACGGGTAAAGGTATATCGCGCGCATGTTCGGCAGGTTGGGAGAGGGCCTCACGGGAAGTTCATAGCGTGTCGCTCGGGTGTAGCCGGTGCATTTGGCCACCACTACGGGGCACTTTATGCCGTTCTTGAGCCACCCTTCCTCGTTTATCATCATCGCCAGTTCGCCCAGCGTCATTCCATGTACGATGGGGATGGGGTGCATCCCCACGAACGAGCGGTAGCGCGAAGTGTCTAAAACAGGGCCGTCGACATACATCCCGTTGGGGTTGGGGCGGTCGAGTACGAGGAGCACGGCGTCGTTCTCGGCGCACGCTTCCATCACGTAATGCAGCGTCGAGAGGTATGTGTAGTATCGCAGTCCCACGTCCTGGATATCGAATACCACAACGTCGCATTGTTTCACGTCCTCGGCTTTCGGCTTTTTACTGCTGCCGTGCAACGAAGCTATTCGGATCCCGGTCTTTGCGTCCGTCTCGTCGCTTACATGCTCGCCTGCGCCCAGGTTTCCGCGGAAACCGTGCTCCGGCGCCCATACGAGCACTATGTTCACACCCCGCGACAGCAGCGTGTCCACAAGGTGGGTCTGCCCGACCATTCCGGTGTTGTTGGTCACCACGCCGACTCGGTTGCCCTTCAACAGCGGAAGATATTCGTACATCCTCTCGGCGCCGACCCTGATGCCGTCAGCAACACGCTCAGGCTGCGCGAGGCACGCCTGCGCAAAAAACAGGATAAACAGTAACGGGAAATTTTTCAAAACGGGACGGTTTTAATATCCTGCGAATTTATGCTTTTTTGCCCGGAAACCATTACCTTTACGCCTCTAAATTGTGAACAATGAACAAAAAAACGGCCGATGCGGTTGCACGCCTCGTCGACATAATGGATGAACTGAGGGAGAAATGCCCGTGGGACCGCGAGCAGACCATCGAATCGCTCCGCAAGAACACCATAGAGGAGACCTACGAGCTGGTCGACGCCATAGACGAGGGAAATTTAGACCATGTGCGCGAAGAGCTGGGCGACCTGCTGCTGCATATCGTTTTTTACTCGAAGATAGGCTCCGAAAAGGGGGCTTTCGACCTTTCGGACGTAGCCGACGGAATCTCGGACAAGCTGGTCTACCGCCATCCCCACGTTTTCGGCGACGTTCAGGCCGATACTCCGGGTCAGGTCAAACACAATTGGGAAGAGCTGAAACAGCGCGAGGGCAAAAAACGCAAAGGGGTGCTGTCGGGCGTCCCACAGAGCCTTCCGGCGATGGTCAAGGCTTACAGGGTGGGCGAGAAGGCCGCCTCGATAGGTTTCGACTGGGAGAAGCGCGAGGATGTGTGGGATAAGGTCGCGGAAGAGAGGGCCGAACTGAAAGCGGAGATAGACGGGGGAGGCGGCCAACGCCGCATAGAAGAGGAGTTCGGGGACCTGTTCTTCGCGCTCATCAACGCCGCGCGCCTCTACAACGTCGATCCCGAGCAGGCGCTTGAACGCACCAACAAAAAATTCATCCAGAGGTTCAACTATATAGAGTCGAAGGCCGCGGAGTCGGGGCGCGAGCTGGGCGGCATGGCCCTCGCCGAAATGGACGTCCTTTGGAACGAAGCTAAAAGCCGCAACGGCGGCAGCGGATTTGATGATAAAGGTGGTTGCTGATCTGAAACAGCCGGCACAGCGCCGCCGTCATTCGTAATTTAATAAGGGTATGGCTATTATAAAAAGTGTCAGGGGTTTTACCCCCGTGGTGGGCGAGGGGACTTTCCTTGCAGAGACGGCGGTGCTGATAGGCGACGTGACGGTAGGCCGCGACTGCAGTATATGGTATGGAGCGGTGCTGCGCGGCGACGTCAATAAGATAACCGTGGGCGACCGCACCAACATCCAGGACGGCGCGGTGCTGCACACGCTTTTCGACGGCTCGCCAAATCCGTCGCAGACCCACATCGGCAGCGACGTTTCGATAGGCCACAACGCCATAATCCACGGCGCCGTCATCGAGGACGGATGCCTGATCGGAATGGGCGCCACGATCCTCGACAACGCCGTGGTGCCGTCGGGATGTATAATCGCTGCGAACGCATTGGTTTTATCCAATGCGAAACTCGAACCGAACAGCGTCTACGCCGGTGTCCCCGCCAAAAAGGTCAAGGAGATCACTCCCGATCAGCGTCGCGACATCATCGAGCGCACCTGCCGCGACTATATGCTCTATGCCTCATGGTACGGAGAGAGTGAAGAATGAAGAGAGACCGACATGAATTTGTCATTCCGAGCGAGTGCGATCCGGCAAGATACCGCGGGTCAGGAGGTCCTATCGTACGACGAGGAAACTACAATATAATTTATAGGATAGAAGCGGGTTTGTTATAATGTAGATCCCTCGTCGCCGGACTTTATATCTTTTGCTCTCATGATCCTCGAGGCTCCGGCTGGCTCGGGATGACAGGATATAAAAGAGGCTCTCCTTTAACGAGAGCCTTCAATTTTTAGAATTTCACCTTGTCGGGATCCAGGCCCGAGAATCCGAAAACGGGCAGGCCGGCGATAGCCTGCATGTCGTCCGCGGTTATTTCGAAATCGAAGATATCGGCATTTTCGTCGATCCTTGCCGGAGTGACCGACTTTGGCAGCGGCAGCACGTTGTTCTGCAGGGCCCATCGGATGCAGATCTGGGCGACCGATTTGCCGTAATGCGCCGCGATGGCTTTCAGCCGCGGATCGTCCAGGACGCGCCCCGATCCCAGGGGACTCCATCCTTCGACGAGGATACCGTGCGCCTGGCAGAATTTCACGGTATCGGGCTGTTGGAATCCCGGATGGTACTCGATCTGATCCACCATCGGCACGATCGAGGCAGTTTTCATCAGAGGCTCGAGGTGGTGGACGAGGAAATTGCTTACCCCGATCGAGCGTATCAGCCCCTCCCCGTACAGTTTTTCGAAGGCGCGCCACGTGTCGGCGTTGACCTGCGCGCCGTCGGGCTTGTTCGACGGCCAGTGTATCAGGTAGAGGTCGAGGTAGTCGAGCCCTAGCCGCTTCAGGCTTGCGTCGAACGCCTTCAGGGTCGTTCCGTAGCCGCGCTGATCGTTCCACAACTTCGAGGTGACGAATATCTCTTCGCGCGCGATGCCCGACTCGGCGACGCCCCTGCCGACGCTCTTTTCGTTGCCGTACGCCGCGGCTGTGTCGATGTGGCGGTAACCTGTGCGGAGTGCGTACAAGACCGAATCCACGGCTGTTTTTCCGTCGGGGGTCTGCCACGTTCCGAATCCCACGCACGGTATCCCGACGCCGTTGCTCAGGATAAAATTATCTTTGAGTGATTTCATAATGGAATATTTTAAAGTTGTCATAAAATTACACAAAATCTGTGCAATCGCATCTCGATCACCATAAAATATTCTCCGGACCGATATTGCAGCACGGTTGTTGCTTGGATTTTTGTTAATTTTGAAGAATATAGGATGCGCCTCGGCAAATTCAAGCAAGCTTGATTGCGCTCGGCTTTCACTATATTTGGGAAACCCAAAAGAACGATATGAAAAAACAGAACGCCACCCTTGTCCTGCTGCCCATGCTCCTCGCGTACTTCGTGATGGGGTTCATGGATGTGGTGGGCATCTCGACGAGCTACGTGCAGGCCGATTTCGGCGATCGCATGCCTGCCGAGGTGTTCGGATTCCTGCCGTCGGTGGTCTTTTTCTGGTTCCTTTTTCTGTCGATCCCCGCAGCGGTGATAATGAACCGCATCGGACGCAAGAACACGGTCCTGCTGAGCATGGTCTTTACGGTCGTGGGGGTGATGATGCCCTATGTTCTCTATGGTTTCATATCGACTTTGATAGGCTTCGCCCTACTGGGCATAGGCAACACCATACTGCAGGTTGGGATAAACCCGCTGATATCGAACGTGGTTTCGGGCGGACGGATGACCAGCACGCTCACCTGGGGCCAGGTTTTCAGGTCGGCCTGTTCGCTTTCCGGACCGTTCATCGCCGGTTTTGCCGCGCGGACTCTCGACAACTGGCGCGTGGTGTTCCTCATATATGGCCTTGTCACGGTGCTGACGGCCGTGTGGCTGCTCCTTACCGACGTTCCGCGCGAGGAACGGCAGCAGTCCGCATCTTTCGGGGCCGCCTTCGCGCTGTTGAAGGATCGGCGCATACTGATGCTTTTCTTCGCCATGATGGCTTTCGTGGCGGTCGACATAGGTACCAACACCGAAGCTCCGCGCCTGTTGATGGAGCGTCTGGGACTCGACCCCAACCTGACCGGATCGGTGACGCGGACGAGCCATGCGGCGACACCCTACTTCGCCTGCCGTCTTCTGGGGGCGCTTGCCGGGGCTTTCATACTTGCCAAATCCGACGCACTGAAATATTACAGGATAAACGTGGCCGTCATGCTCCTGACCTTCGCCGGACTGATGTTCGCACAGGGCGAGGTTCTGATACTCGTTCTGATAGGGGTTGTCGGACTTACCTGTTCGAGTCTTTTTCCGGTAATGCTGTCGCTGGCCATGCGGTCGGCCCCGTCGCGCGAGAATGAGGTCTCGGGCTTGATGATAACCGCCATCTGCGGCGGCGCGGTGATATCGCCGGTTATGTCCTATGCCGTGAAATTCGGCGGCGGGGCGCAAGTTTGGGCGCTGGCGGTGCTCGCACTGGTCGCACTGTTCCTTAACTTCGCCGGAATCAACTTGAAGAAAAATTTGAAAACCAATTAATTATGAAAAAAATACTTTTAATGCTCGTTTGCGCCGCGGCCGTTTCGGCCGCTTCGGCGCAGGATTACCAGAAAAACATTTTCGGCATACGCGCCGGCCTGAACATCTCTTCGCTCGCCGACGACGAATGGGGCGACACCTACCCCGATCGTCCAGCCAAATTCGGCTGGAACGCCGGATTCGCATACCAGTTGATGCTGGGCCAGACCGTGCCGTTATATTTCGAGACCGGGCTGTACCTCTCCAATAAAGGGGGCAAATGGGCCGGTTCGCAGACCGTGGAAAACACCGTCACCACCGAAAGCGTGATGCTCGGGATGACCTATCTGCAGATACCGGCGAAATTGAATTACCACATCGATCTCGATACGTTCTCGCTGGAGCCTTTCCTGGGGTTCCACTACGCCGTGGGACTGTGGGGACGTTCGGTGGATATGCTCGACGACCAGAAGACGGTGCAGAAGAAGCTCTACGACACCGGCGATTTCAAGCGTTCGGACGTGGGAATGTCGCTTGGACTGGGCGTCGCGTGGTCTCATGTTTACGCCTCGGTGGGATGGGAGTGCGGATTCCTTAACATCAGCAAGCTGGATGGCGTGAAGGCCCGCAACACCAGCAACTTCATGATAACGGTCGGCTATAATTTCTAGAAACCGGCCGGCCAGACCTTGGCTCCGGACACCCGGTCTTACCGTTTCCGGGCCGCACGCATCGCTTGCAGGCACGCCCCTACGAGGATCACTCCCGCCAAAGCCATGACCGTCCAGAGGAATCCCGGCCTTTCGAAGAAGCGCACTGCCGGAGCGGGAGCAGGTGTTATCTCCTCGCGGACGGGGGCTTCTGTATTTACTATCGGTAGCTCCCTGTCAAGTTCATCCCGGAAATATTCCAGATCGTAGAGGCTGCGTCCCTCGGCACCGGTTACAAGAGTGTAGTGTTTTCCCGATTCGAGCCTGGCGCACAGGTATCGCGCCAGGGTCCACATCCGCACCGTTGCAACCGTCAGCGGGGGATTGTCCCCGTTGCTGATGACGATCCGGGTGGTGCTGTCGACCGGAAATCCGACGGTCTGGAAGATATTGCTCTCTTTCGAGGAGATTGTCATGGAGAGGTTGCGTCCGCCGGTGATGAGCCGTGCGTCGCGCCGGTAAAGGCCGCTGCCCGCCACCCCGATCTCCAGCCGGTCGATCCGGTATGGTCCTCTGAGGACGGGGAAGGTTACCACGGTGCGGCGCAGGGAGTCTTCCCGGACCGCGATTCCGCCAGACTCCACAGGTATATATTGACCATAGATGCTCCGGCTGTCGACTTTGCCCACGCCCGTCACGGAGAGCGGGCTGCCCTGCGAGTTGGTCAGTGTGATCTCGTAGTACCGGTAATCGCCCCCGGGAATATCAACTGCGGCGATTTCGCTGCCGTCCGTCCCGCGCTGGCTATGAAGCGGCGCACGCTGCCGGACCACATACCATTGGCCGGGCCGGTCGCCGCCGCGCACGCTCACGTGTTTACCCACATCGGCCGCACGCATGACAATATAAAAGCGTTCAATCCGCTCCCGGGCGGCGTTGTCCACCACTATTACGTTCAAACTGTCCCGCCCCTCGTTTTTCAGCAGCGGGTACATCTCCATGCTGCTCACCTGCTGCACCGGAACGGCCTGGCGCACCATATATGGCACTTCGACGCCCTGTTCGTCAAGGATGCGCACGTCTCCGAAGTCGTTCCCGCCCGAGAGTCCGATAATCTGCGGATCGAGGCATATATTATAGTAACCTTCGGTTCCGACCGTGTCGACGGCCGCCTTCCATCGCTCCTGTGCCGTTGCCACGAGAGTTGCTGTGAGCGTAAGTATCAGAACAAATGCCTTTTTCATTAGCTCCCGATTTTATTGTTTCTGTGTACCGTCAGGCACATTATTTTCAGGTTTTTCATCTTCGCGCACCAGCGTCTTGATCCGCTGCTGCAGGAACGAAACCGCCAGCAGGATAATTCCCAGCGCCACGAAAGATATAATGCGTCCGGTCTGCGACATCCGCCACACGTCGAACACATAGAATTTCAGCACTATCAGCCCGAAGAACACCAGGGCGATCTGGCGCGGGAGTGCTGTCTTCCGTCGCACACCCCACAGCATGAGGCCCGCCGCGACGACGCCCCAAAGGATCGGATAGCCGAACGTACGCACGTCGTGGAGCAGGGCGTCATAATTATCTGCATTGCCCGCGATCTGGACCGTCGTGCTGTCTGCCTCGACGCTCAGCAGGGCCACCGCGGCCGCTGTCAGCAGCCAAGCGAACACGACCATGGTCTTTCGCGGCAGCGAGTGCAGATTGCGCACCAGTTCATATATAAGGTATGCCACGCCCGGCCACATCAGGTAATGGAGCAGGAAGACGGAGCTCCCGCTGTTGTAGAAAACGCTCCACCGGAAATAGGCGACGGCAGGCAGTCCGGCGCAGACGAACAGCGCTGCCGCGGCGAACAGCAGCATGTAAACCCATTGCCTGTCGGCGATATGGCGGCGGAAAACGGCTGCCATCCCTGCGGCATAAGTGACCATCCAGATCATCACGGCGCTGAACATAAAGTCCCTGAGCGGGTAGGCGGCGGGTTCCAGTTGATATATAATCTCGAATAAGGGTACCAGGAAACCAATCACGATCAGCGCGCCGGTCAGCGCCGGGGTCACGATGCGTGCAGGCAGTATTCCGCCGTCCGGGTTCTTGTCCCGTCCGGTAAGCCACCGGCAGAGTCCCAGCGAGACAATAACGGCCATGCCTGTGATGAAGATGCGGTTGATCACGACCGGCAGCATCGAGTGCGCGCCTGTAGCTGTATATTCGTAAACATAGTTTTTCGCCGCGTCCATAAAATATGATCCCAGCACCAGTACGCATATGAGCAGGAAGGCGCCGTGGAACACGCGGATGCGCGAACGCTGCCACAGCCAAAGCAGTATCACCGCCTCGGCCGCCCAGAACAGGGTGATAACGTGTCCTTTGAGCTGCACGGGCACGGCCAGCGACACGAAACTCAGCACCACTGCGATCACCAGGTAGAGCATCCGCCTGTCGATCTGCCGCACACCCATCAGCACGCCCATTACCACGGCGTTGGCCGCACCGATGAGTATCGTCACAAGCCCCATTATGTGCAGCGGGTAGTTTTTGAAGATAAGTGTGCAGGCCAGCAGCAGCGAGAGGTTGTTGCTGAGTATGACCGCCACCTGGAACACGGTGATCCGCCGCTTGCGGAAATATTCCAGAAGCGCCAGCAGGTAGAACTGCACGAAAAAAAGTACTGCGAAGATCGTCGCCCCGGCATATTGTTCCTTGAAACCCGTGAACAGCCACCCCCAGAAAAATCCGAGCGTGCAGAGGTAGCTCACTATGCCTATGATATTCCAGCGTTTGCGCATCGCCACCACGAGCATTCCGGCGTTGAGGATCAGCAGGAAGGTGAACAGTACCACATAGTTGCCCGTGCCCGAACTGGCCAGCAGCGGCGAGGCGTATCCGCCCAGCAGCGAAAACAGGGCCAATTCCTGCCGGTTGTAGAGCAGCGACAGGCAGACTGCAACGACCGTGATCCCGACCAGGATCGCAAAAGCGGCCGTCGATCCGAAAAGGTGGTACTCCCTGAAAGCTATCGCTATTGTGATATAGAATACGGCGATCCCGCCCCCGACCATCAACGAGGAGAGCAGGTGGTAATTCTTTCTCAGCCGGTGTCCGACCAGCAGTATTGCGGCGCCCGCAAGGATGCCGATCCCCACGCGGCCGATCTCGTTGATCCAATCCTTGTCGATGGCGTATTTGACGAAGAACGCCACGCCCAGCACGAGGGTGATGATCCCCACCTTGCTGAGCCAGTTCTCGGTGAAAAGGGCCCGCAGAGGCGACGGTTTCCGTTCCACAGGGGTTTCGGTCCGCTCAGGGGCTGGGGTATGGAGCGTGCCGGAAGATGTTTTCTTCACGGCGGGAGTGATGTGCGCTTCTGCTTCTGTGCGCGGCTTAACCGGAGCCTCATCTGTTTCCTCGACGGCCGGAGCCGTTGTTTTCAGCACGGTTTCCGCAGCCTTGGCGGAGACGGCCGGCTGCGGTATGACGGGTTTCGGTTCGGGGACGGCGGCCTGCGGCTTCGCGGCATATTCAGGGGCCGGAGTGGGCGGGGGAACTGCCGTCCGGGGCGCTTCGGGCAGGATCTCCGCCTGCGGCCGGGTTGCCGCCGGTGAAGGCCGTCCTGATGAGAGCATACCTTCCATGCGTCCGAGGCGCCGCTCGATCGACGCGACTCTCGACAATACGATAATTGGGACGGCGATAATTACCACCAGTGCGACAACTCCCAGAAATATAAGAAATCCCATACCTGATAATTTTTTTTCAAAGGTAACAAATAAAGTAACGTGAGTTTCGCGAATTTGCGAAACGATAAATGTTTGTTGCACAAATATTTCCTATTACGCCAAAACCACAGGTTTTGGCAAAGTCCCCCTTTTCAAAGGGGGATTTAGGGGGAATGTCAACGCAGTGGGGCGTCGCAGACGCCCTTAACGTGGGTTTTATGAATTCAAACAACAATGACATTCTGATATGCAATTACTTAGATATGTTTGAATTCATGAAACTCACGTTAAAATACTATCTCATATGTTCCCGGCGGGTACTATGATCCGTGCAATTTATTTATCTGATTGTACTTTTTGCGGAAATCGATAGGGGTATATCCCGTGTAGCTCTTGAATATTCGGTAAATATTCCGCACGTCGTTATAACCCACTTCCAGAGCGATATCCAGCAAACTCTTATCAGTGGTAAGCAGTTCGTTCGATATGTATTTTATTTTGTTGTCGAGAATGAACTGATAGATTGAAGTCCCCATCGCCTTTTTAAATTTTATCTCGAGATTCCGGCGCGAAAGCGGAACTTTGCCTACCAGGTCGTCTATAGTTAGATTCGATGTTATATTGTTGTCTATATAGTTCACGACATCCAATATCACGCTGTCCTGGATATTGTATTTCTCCGTGGACTGCCGTAGCTCGATCTGCAGGGGGTTGATATAGACGTTAAAGATCGCGTCGCTTTTGTTGAGGATACTTTCGTGCAGCATCCGTCCTGTCTCGTATCCTCCGTTCTTATCGTCGGTGGAGATCGAAGATATGGCCGGATAGGAGAGACTGCATATCAGTTCGTCATTGTCCACTCCCAGCAGGGAGAGCTCGTTGGGTATATCTATGTTGTTGACTTTACAGATCTCCGATATCTGCAGCGCGTAGCTGTCGTCGCAGGTGAACAGCGCCACCGGTTTGGGCAGGGATCTCAGCCAGTCGTCCAGTTCGATGTGGCTGATGCTCCATTCGGATTCATTCAGCGGTTCCGATTCGAAATAGTAATAATTGCTGCCTTTGATCTTTTCGACCTCGGTGCGGAATCCTTCGGCGCGCGCTTTCGACCAGAAGAATCCGGGATGTCCGTAGAACGCGAAGTTCCGGAACCGGCGCTTCGCAAAGAAATTTGCAGCCATGATACCCACTTCTTTGTGGCCGCCGCCGATCTTGGAGCACATTACATTTTCATCCTTGTAGCTCTGCAGGAACACCGGGATGTTCAGTTTCTCGAGAAAGCCGACGTCTTCATGCTCCCACTGGGCGATGACGGCGTCGATCTTCCACTCTTCTATGCGCTCCAATATCCCCATTTCGCCGTAAAGAGTCTTGTAATAGGTGGGCAGGCGGTAGAATAGCCAGGGGCCGTGTTCGGTGGCGTAATTTATAAATCCCGTCAGGAACCTGCGGCTGAACTCGTTCGACGAATCGAAAAGGACCAGGATCTTTATCATATATCGCTCTTTATAATTATGGGCTGTTGTTCATGTCGGAAATATATCTTGGATTCCGGACGATACGGCCGTTATTTGGCACCAAAATAATTATTTTTTCGCAAATTGTCACTATTAGTGCGTAAATAATCTGTCGGAAGCGAATGTAAATGATTTACTTTGTCAATGCCAAATAGTGGTATTTATATGCATGATGACGGTATCCGTCATGCTCAGTGATAAATCCGTACCGCTGTCTGCACTGCTGACCGGACATTGACGTCAATTATTTACATACTAACCCGAATTACATTAACCTGTTAATCTGTTGAAATATGGAAAAACACCCGCGCCGATCCATGTAACTCTGCAAACACCTCCAAGCTACTACTCATCCCAATATTCTTAAGGCCGGTTTTCTGAAAAGAAATATGCTGCTGCGCCTTTAGAGTTTGCCTGAATTTTATTGATACAAAACAATAACAGATATATCGAATAAATTTTAGCTAAACTCTTAATCCTCATTCAAGATTTAAGAACCAGAGAGGTCTCTTGATAATTGTTTTGAAGCTATCCATATTCTGTATATTAAATATAAGGTAAGAATGAATTTCAAACTTTACGAATTGATGCGGGTTTTCCCATCGAAGATTCAACGCTGTGTGTTATCCCTGGTCTTTTTGTTTGCGATAACGGGACCGGATAATCTATATGCATGGCCGGCCGCAGATCAGCAGACCCCTGCCAAAACGGTTCACGGCATCGTTACCGATAATAATGGCGTGCCGATGTCCGGGGTTACGGTAACTGTCGGAAGTACGAACAGAGGCGCGATCACGGGTAACGACGGCAGATACAGCATCGAAGCCTCGTCCGACGACGAACTGACGTTTGCCATGCTGGGCAAGGAGCCCCGGACGGTAAAAATAGGAGACAGTACCGTTATAGACATTGCGCTGGACGACAAGGCCGACGTAATGGACGAAGTGACGGTCGTCGCCTTCGCCACCCAGAAGAAAGAGAGTGTCATATCCTCCATTTCGACTGTAAAACCCTCGGAACTGAAAGTTCCTTCGAGCAACCTGACCACTGCTTTGGCCGGCCGCATAGCCGGTATAATCTCTTATCAGCGGAGCGGCGAGCCGGGTCTGGACAATGCGGATTTCTTTGTACGCGGCGTCACGACTTTCGGGTACGCTTCGTCTCCGCTTATCCTGATAGACGGGGTGGAGATGTCGTCGCAGGACCTTGCCAGGCTGCAGGTCGACGACATCGCGAGCTTTTCCATCATGAAGGACGCCACGGCTACCGCGCTCTACGGGGCGAGGGGAGCGAACGGGGTCATACTGGTCACCACCAAGGAGGGACAGGAGGGAAAAGCCAAAGTTTCGGCCCGGTACGAGTTCTCAGTCTCTTCGCCTACCCGTAACGTGGAGCTGGCTGACCCTATCACCTACATGAAGCTGCACAACGAAGCCGTGGCCACGCGAAATCCGCTTGGGATCCAGCCCTACAGCCAGGAGAAGATCGACAAGACAGCCGCAGGCGTCAATCAATATGTCTATCCGGCCGTCGACTGGTACGACATGCTGTTCAAGCAGCAGGCGATAAACCACAGGGCGAACCTCAATGTGAACGGCGGGGGAAAAGTGGCCCGGTATTACATAGCGGCTTCGTTCAGCTCCGATAACGGCGTCCTGAACGTCGATAAACGCAACAACTTCAACAGCAATATCGATCTCAAGCGTTATCAAATACACTCGAACATCAACATCAATATTACGCCGACTACCGAGGCCGTCATACGCCTGCACTCCACATTCGACGATTACACGGGCCCCATCGACGGCGGCTCCGCGCTTTTCAACAAAGTGATGCGCACCAGCCCGGTGCTTTATCCCGCCTATTTCCCGCCCGATGAAGCCAACGAATCCAAAAATCACATACTGTTCGGTAATTACGGGTCGGGGAATTATATAAATCCCTATGCGGACATGGTCAAGGGCTACAAGGACTACACCACCTCGACCGTACTCGCCCAGTTCGAGCTGAGGCAGGATCTGGGTTTCATTCTGAAAGGGCTGAAGATAAGGGGGCTCCACAGCGAAACGCGCAACGCCTACAACGAGATAAACCGCAGCTACAATCCTTTCTACTACACTGTTGCCGGTTACGATAAATACACGGATGTCTACACTCTGGAATGCCTGAATCCGACAGGAGGCAGGGAATATCTCGACTATAACGAAGGGACCAAGAGCATCGTTTCGACGGTTTATTCCGAAATAGCCCTGAATTTCGACCGTACCTTCAACGAGAAGCACACCGTCAGCGCTATGGTTGTCGGTATACGCCGCGAAAAGAAGATGGCTAACGCAGGGTCGCTCCAGCTCTCCCTTCCCTACAGGAATCTCGGGATATCGGGCCGCGCCACCTACTCCTTCGACAGCCGTTATTTCATAGAGGCCAACTTCGGATACAACGGTTCTGAGCGTTTCGACGCTGCGCACAGGTTCGGGTTCTTCCCCTCGGTCGGTGCCGGATGGATCCTTTCGAACGAGCCGTTCTATAAAGGATCGATCAAAAGGATAATGCCGAAGCTGAAATTCAAGGCTACCTACGGGCTGGTCGGTAACGACAATATCGGGGGCGACGAAAACCGTTTCTTCTTCCTTTCCGAAGTCGACATGAACGCCGGCAACACCCTCGCATTCGGTTCCGATTTCTCATACACGAAGCCCAAGATCAATATCCTGCGGTACGCCAACCCGGACATCACGTGGGAGGTTGCCAACAAGATGAACCTGGGACTCGAGGTCAACCTGTTCAACTCGCTCGAGATCAACGCCGACTTCTTCATGGAGAGGCGAAGCAATATCCTGATAGACAGGGCTTACATTCCGTGGACGATGGGGCTCACCGAAAGCAACGTTCCCAAAGCCAATCTGGGCAAGGCAAAAGGGCACGGGGTGGATTTCTCGATCGACTACAATAAAGTATTCAACCAGAACTGGTGGCTGACCGGACGTGTGAACTTCACCTATGCGTCGAGCGAATATACGCGGTACGAAGAGCCCAATTATGCGGCTACTCCCTGGCTCTCCAGGATCGGGCAGAAGATCGGGCAGCAGTGGGGATATGTCGCCGAGCGCCTCTTCGTCGACGAGTATGACGTACTGAACTCGCCGGACCAGGGGACCAGCGTCATGGCCGGGGACATCAAGTACAGGGATATCAACGGAGACGGAAAGATATCGACCCTGGACATGGTGCCGATCGGATATCCCACGACTCCCGAGATCGTCTACGGGTTCGGTTTTTCGGTGGGGTATAAAGGTTTCGACCTCTCCTGTTTCTTCCAGGGCATGGGCCGCGAATCCTTCTGGATAGACGCCAGGAAGACCGCTCCGTTCATCGATACCGACGACATTTCCAGCGTGATCTCGCAGAACGCCCTGCTGAAAGTATATGCCGACGACCACTGGTCGGAATACAACCGCGATATCTATGCGCTGTGGCCCCGTCTCGCCAACGAGACCATTGACAACAACAGGCTGCGGAGCACATGGTTCATGCGTAACGGTTCGTTCATGCGCCTCAAATCGGCCGAACTGGGATACACGTTTCCTGAATCTATGACCAAAAAGATCAGGATATCGAAGATCAGACTCTATGTCAGCGGAACTAACCTGCTTACGTTCAGCAACTTCAAACTTTGGGATCCCGAAATGGCGGGTAACGGCCTGGGCTATCCCTTACAAAGGGTGATAAACGGCGGTATTCAAGTTTCATTTTAAGAAATGACGATCATGAAAAGAAGCATAATAATATTTTTATCATTGTTCCTTGTTGTCTCGTGCAGTAATTTCATGGATGTTGTTCCCGACAACATCCCGACGATAGACAACGCCTTCAGCGACAGGGAACGCGCCGAGCAATACCTGTTCACCTGCTACGGCTACATTCCTCCCTTCGGGACGAGTACCGAACCGGGGATGGTGTGCGGCGATGCCAACTGGTACCATGTCGACCTGAACAATTACGCCCAGCCGGGATGGGATCTGATGAGGAAGGGCAACAACGTTTCCTCGCCTCTGTTCAACTACTGGGGAGGGCGCTATGTGGGTATCCGCAACTGCAACGTGTTTCTGGAGAACATACACAAGGTCGGCGACATGGACAGCCGCGAGAAGAACCGCTGGATAGGCGAAGTCAAATTCATAAAGGCTTTCCATTACTTCTTCCTGCTGCAGATGTACGGTCCGGTGCCTATAGTACGGGAGAACCTGCCGGTAAACGCAAGCAGCGAGGAAGTCGCAGTGTACCGCGATCCGGTGGACGATGTGGTCGACTATATCGTACAACTGATCGACGAAGCGGCGCCTTACCTTCCGCTGAAGATCGACAACGAAGTCTCGGAACTCGGGCGAATCACCCAGCCGGCGGCCCTGGCTATCAAGGCTAAGGTTCTGGTGACAGCCGCCAGTCCGCTTTTCAACGGCAACGAAGCCTACGCCCAACTGAAGGATAACAAGGGACGGGTGCTTTTCAACCAGACCCTCGACCCTGCGAAATGGGAGAGGGCGGCCGAGGCTTGCAAGGAAGCGATAGATATATGCCGCCAGGCAGGACACGAGCTTTATACGTTCGATGCGATACCTAACCTCAGCAAAGAATCTAAACTGGTGATACAGACCAGCCAGGTCGTCGCCGATAAGTGGAACAAGGAACAGATATGGGGCAGGAGCATGGGTAATTTCGTCGGTGCGTATATCGACCTGCAGAGGGCCTCGATACCGCGCCTGCATTCCGACCACTCGCAGATAGCCTACCCGTTCATGGTCCCGACCCTGAAAATGGCCGAGATGTTCTACACCGAGAACGGAGTCCCCATCAACGAGGACATTACCTATGACTTCGACGACCGCTACGGCCTGAAAAGTCTTCCGGGTGACGACACTTACCATAAACGCTACATGCAGAGCGGGGTAATAACCGCGAAACTGCACCTGAACCGCGAGCCCCGGTTCTACGGAAGCATGGGTGTGGACGGAGGAATGTGGTTCGGCCTCGGCAGGATCGACGAGAACAACCAGTGGCCCCTTAAACTCAAACTGGGGCAGATGGAAGGAGGGCGCGTCGGCAACGAGCGCTATACGGTCACAGGGTTCTATCTCAAGAAGTTTTTGAATTATCAGACGACCTACAGCGGGGCGACCTTTGTGCCCAAACGCTACGACTGGCCGATAATGAGGCTCGCGGACCTCTATCTGCTCTATGCCGAGGCTCTTAACGAGTGCAAGGCGAAACCCGACAGTGAAGTGTACGAATACATCGATTTGGTGCGCAAGAGGGCCGGGCTGGAAGGGGTCGAAAAATCCTGGAGCACCTATTCGAAATATAATGACAAGCACACGACCCAGGAAGGGATGCGTGAAATAATCCAGCAGGAGAGGAATATTGAGCTGGCTTTCGAGGCGCACCGTTTCTGGGACATCCGCCGGTGGGGGCTTGCGATCGAGTATTTTACCCAGCCCATACAGGGATGGAACATCGAAGGAGCCGATAACAAGGACTTCTACCAGCCGATCACCATAGACAATATCAACTATACTTTCCGGGATATATTATGGCCTATTCAGGAATCGGAGTTACAGATAAATCCGAACATGGTTCAGAATCCCGGCTGGTAGGTCATGACTGTTTCCAATCGTTATACAGTATCCGCTAACATTGCGTAATATGAAAAAAATAAGTTTTCTTTTATTAGTCGTTGTCGGGATATGCGCCTGCAAGGATGAGCCGAGAGGGCAATACCCGACAGACAGTACAGCTCCCGCCCCTTTGGTCCTCTCTTCCGTCGAGGTGGAGAACACGCCTGGCGGCGCGGTGATCAGTTATGACATTCCAAAGGACGAGGATGCGCTCTATGTGAAGGCTGTTTACAGCCTTGATAACGGCACTCCGATGGAGATAAAAGCCTCTGTCTTTACCGACCGGCTTACCATCGAAGGGATCGGCCGCTCGCGCGAGGTGGATGTCGCCATGACCGTGGTCGACAGAAGCCGGAACGAATCCGCACCGGTGCATGTAAAAACAAATCCGCTGGATTCGCCCATATATGATATAATGAGTTCCATGGTCGTCAAGAGCGATTTCGGGGGAATTTTCCTGACATGGGACAACCCTGCCACAATAGCTATAATAGTGGACGTATTGTCTCCGGACAAGGATGACAATATGATACAGGTGGACAGATTCTATTCCAAGGCCGAACAGGGGAAAAGCAATGTCCGCAACCAGCCCTCCACAGAGACCGTGTTTGCCGTGAGGGTCAGCGACCGTTGGGGCAACGAGACGGATATATTCTCCGACACCTACCTGCCGCTGTTCGAGGAGCAGCTCGATAAGTCGAAGTTCAGGAGATGGAATCCTGCGGCAATACCCTACAATGCATACACGTCGACGGACTGGTACATCGAGAACCTCTGGGACGGCACCATCACAAAGGGTTTTGCCAACTACACATTGGAGTTTACCTTCGATATCGGCCAGCTTGCAAAGCTCAGCAGATTCAGGTTCAATCAGAGGGGCGGCAATTTATGTTACTCTTACGGCCATCCCAAACGGTTCCAGTTGTGGGGTTCCACCACCACGGTGGTCAGCGCGGATTTCAACGACTGGCAGTATATCGGGGATTTCGAATCGGTGAAGCCTTCGGGACTTCCGCTCGGAGAGGTTTCGGATGAGGATCTGGAGTATGCGCAGGTCAAGGGAGAGGAGTGGAATGTCGATTCCGAAGCGCCGGCACTCCGTTATATCCGGTTCGTGGCGCAGGAGACCTGGGGACAGGCCGCCCTGGTGCAGATGATGGAGCTTACCATGTACGGCAGCCCCAGATAAACTCAATACAAGTTGAAAACAACTAAAAAACAGTGAAATGAAACCATACTATAGATTGTTATCCGGATTTATGCTGGCCGCCGTTTTGACCGCCTGCTCGGGGATGAACGACCTTCATGACAAGTATCTGGAGAACGGCGAGATAATCTACACCGGAAGGGTCTCCGATGCGACGGTGAGAGCCGGGAAAGGGCGCGTGGTAATGTCCTGCACGATTCCCGACCCCAATGCAAAAAACCTGAAGATATACTGGAACTCGCGCACCGATTCAGTCATGCTGGAGCTGCCTGAAAAAGGGACGGTCGATGCGGTTCTTGTGGAGATCAGGGAGCTCAAGGAGGGGAACTACTACTTCGAACTCTTTACCTATAACAAGGATATGCAGAACAGGTCCGTCGTGTACAATGCGAGTGGTAATGTTTACGGCAGCAAATTCCAGAAGTCTTTGAGGGACCGGATCATCAAAAGTTTCGTGATGGACCAGACCACCCGCCAACTGACCCTCGAATGGTACGGCGCGATAGAAAAATCGACAGGGAGCGAAATAAGGTATACCGGATTCTCCGGGGAGCAACATCTTCTGATGGTTCCGCCCGGCGAGACTACGACTATATTGCAGGACGTGAACGAGGAGATATACTACTGTACCGAATTCCTGCCTGAAGCGAATGCCATAGATCCTTTCTTCACCGACTTCAGAACTTTGGTCGTGGTGGGCAAGCCGCATTATATAAACGATAACGGGTCCGAAGAACTGCCCGACTTCACAGGGGAAAATTATTAATTTTATTCCACATAAACCTCTAAAAGATGAAGAGATACATTTATATCCTGTCAGCATTCCTGCTTGTGTTGTGCTCCTGCAGTAAAACGCCGATCCCGGAGATTCCGGATATTCCGGAACCGCCGGAAGAGCCTGAAGATACTATCGTGATCCAGATGGACGACAAAAGGGAACTGTTCGTGGATAACCTGCTTGTCAAGAAGCTGACCAATGCGAACATAGTGATGCACGAGCCGAAGGACGAAGGCGTCGCGTTCTATTTCGACAAAGCCTGGGAAGGTATTTTCTGCGGCTACGTCACCATGCTTAAGGACGGCAACACCTATCTGGCTTACTACAGGGGTCTTCCCGACGGCGGCAAGCAGGTCACATGTTATGCCACTTCCGCCGACGGCGTGAGTTGGACGAAGCCGAACCTAGGGATATACACGACCGGCGGCTCGACCAACAATAACGTCTTTCTGTTCGAGGAAGGGGCTGTGACGCACAACTTTTCTCCCTTCATCGACATGAACCCGCTGGCCAAACCCGCCGAGAAGTTCAAGGCTCTCGGAGGGGAACGTCCCGGCGGACTCTATGCCTATGCTTCGGCGGACGGTGTCCACTGGACCAAAATGGATAACAATGCGGTCTTCACAAGGGGTGTTTTCGATTCGCAGAACGTGGTGTTCTGGTCAAAAACGGAGAATCGGTACATCTGTTATTTCCGTGTCTGGAGCGAGGGCGGATGGACGGAGTATAAAGGCAAGCGTACCGTGGCAAGGACCACTTCGACGGATTTTATCAACTGGACCGAACCCGTGCGCATGACATTCGGGGACACTCCGCTGGAGGAACTCTACACGCAGCAGACAAGTCCATATTACCGTGCGCCCCATATCTATATGGCGATCGGCGGGCGTCTGGTGCCGAACCAGATACTCACTCCCGAAGAGGCGGCTAAACTTAATGTACATCCCTCTTTTATAGCGGAATGTTCCGACGTCTTCTTCATGACCACCCGCGGGGGAAGCGTCTATGACAGGACTTTCATGGAAGCTATGATCAAACCGGGTATAGGACTGAACAACTGGTCTTCGCGCACCAATTATCCGGCTATGAACGTGTTGCAGACAAGCGATACAGAAATGTCGCTCTACGTCAACCAGGATTACGCGCAGCCGTCTGCACACCTTAGGCGCTATTCGATGAGGATCGACGGTTTCGCCTCTGTGAGGGCCCCTTACAGCGGCGGCGAACTGCTGACCAGATTCATGACCTTTACCGGCGACCAGCTCGAGATCAACTACGCCACCTCGGCCGCCGGCGAGATAAAGATCGAGATACAGGACGAAGACGGCAAGGCCATAAGCGGTTTCACGATGAACGAATGTAAGGGTATCACAGGTAACCACATATCCAGGACTGTCGTCTGGACCGGAAAACGCGCACTGAGGGAGCTCGCTTCACAGAAGATCCGCCTGCGCATCTCGATGAAAGACGCCGATCTTTATTCGCTTAAATTCAGCAAAGTGATAGACGGTACGGGCAGTTCGCTCTCCGACCTGACCATGACCGGCTCGGATTATTAAAAACAAGATTACAAACATTAAAAAATGAATAAAATGAAAAAGTATTATCTGTTGGCAGCTGCAGCAATGGTTTTTGCCGGCTGCTCGAAGGATGGCGGCATTGCGGATATTCCGGACGGCACCGACCCGGACAACGGCAAGGGAAGGGTAATTTCAGTGGTTTCCGACCTTCCCGCCCAGGACGAGGAGACACGTATCGACCTGCTCCGCGACGGGGCGAACATAAAACTCACTTGGCAGGTGGGCGACCAGATACAACTGTGCTTTGTGCAGAACGAGATCAGGTTAAAAGCGACCACCACGGTAAAGGGCATTTCGGCCAACGAAAAGCAGGCCTATTTCGATATTGTCGTTCCCGCCGATATACAGACGGGCGAATTCGATCTTTACGGGGTTTACGGCGGACGGGGCCTCAGCGACAGCGACCCGACCCTGGCCAGACTCCCGACGGAACCCTGGCTGAGCAGGGCGGGATTTGCCGATATGAAAGCCAGGAACCAGATCATGCTGATATTCGAAAAGAAGGCGATCGACGTGGAGTCTGCGGCTGTAAACGTGGCGTTCAAGCATACCGGCGCACTCTTTTGCGTCAAGATCAAAAGCACGTATGCCGGAACCGATAAGGGGCTCAGGCAACTGGGGCTGACCTTTGTAGGTGTCAACGATGCGCCCAACACGCCCTTCTGGGGCGGTGGAACCGGCAACGACGCCACTTATAATTTCTTGACCGGCACTTTCGCCGAAACCGGCTACAGACCCACTTTCTATATGTACAGGACTTTCGAACTGGTCTCCAACGGGAATGTGTATGAATACTGGGCGTCGTATGCCCCCAATAAGAATTTCGTACCCGTTTCTTATCTGATCCGGATGGACCTTAACCACGGCGCCACGGACGGCTCTACGACCACGATAAGATCCGACAACAACACGACATCCGTTCCCGGTAAAGGCAGGGCCATGCACGCAACCGAGGCCGGCAAGATATATTATTTCTATGCCGAATACAGCGGGACCGAGGTCAAATTCGTGGACAGTTTCTGATAATAATTTAGGATTTTTAAAGAGATACAGCATTATGTGCAAAAAACTGATGTGCGCCTTGTTCGCCGTGCTTTCGATCGACGCTTTGTGCGGACAGGCGCACCCGGAAATAGGAGACAGAAGGGAACTTTTCGTAGACCATTACCTTGTCGACAGGCTCGACAACGTCCGCCTGGTGCTTCACGCGCCCGTAGACGAGGGACCGGCGATCATTTTCGACAATCCGTGGGAGAGCAGTTTCTCCGGATATGTGACGGTCATGAAAGACGGAGACGTTTACAGGGCCTACTACCGCGGAACCCCTGTGGCTTCAGATGGGCAGAACACCGAATTCACGTGCTATGCCGAATCAAAGGATGGTGTGACCTGGACGAAGCCCGACCTGGGTATACATAAGGTGGACGGCACACTCAAAAACAACGTCATCATCGCCAACGACGCTCCCATAATGCACAATTTCAGTCCGTTCATCGACACGAATCCGGACGCAGACCCTCAACAGAGGTATAAAGCGATAGGGGGTATCGACAAATCCGGACTGATGGCTTACGCCTCTCCCGACGGTATACACTGGAAAAAAGTGCGGGACGAACCGATCAGCCGGAAGGGACAGTTCGATTCGCAGAACGTGGCGTTCTGGTCTGAAAGCGAGAAGAAATACATCTGCTATTTCCGCATCTGGTCGGACGGGAACTATACCCAGTACAAAGGGATCAGGACCGTCGCGCGGATGACGTCGGATGATTTCCTGAACTGGACTGCGCCCGAACCGATGAGCTTCGGAGATACTCCCATGGAGCATCTTTACATCAACCAGACCAGTCCCTATTTCAGGGCGCCGCATATCTACACCGCCCTGGCCGCCCGGTTCATGCCGAATCGCCAGGTGGTGACGGCAGAACAGGCCGGAGAACTCGGCGTGGATCACCGCTATTTCAAGGATTGTTCGGATGTGGTGCTGATGACCTCGCGCGGCGGCAATCTCTACGACCGCACTTTTATGGAGGCGCTCATCCGTCCCGGCATAGGAATGAGCAACTGGGTCTCCCGTTCCAACTATCCTGCGCTGAACGTGATCCAGACCGGTCCGGCGGAGATGTCTGTCTATGTCAACCAGAACTACGCCCAGCCGACGGCATACCTCAACCGCTATTCGTTCAGGCTCGACGGCTTCTCCTCGCTGCAGGCGCCTTACGGGGGCGGAGAGGTGCTTACGAAAGTATTCACATTCACGGGGAAAGAGCTCGAGATAAATTACTCGACTTCGGCTCCCGGAGAGCTGAAGTTCGAGATACAGGATGAGAACGGGGTGCCGGTCCCCGGCTTCACGATGGACGATTCGGATACGATCATCGGCAACGAGATTGCCCGCATCGTCTCGTGGAAAGGCAATAAGAACCTGCAAAGCCTCTCCTCGAAAAATATCCGGCTTCGTATCCGCATGAAGGATGCCGACCTCTATTCAATAAAATTCAATAACTAGGAGAGAGAGATGATAAAAAAGTTTGCCTGGGTATGCACGGCGCTGCTCTTTATGTTTCAGGGACTTGACGCCCAGGATATCATCCGTACGGACGATCCCGCGGGCTGGATGATCCGCGGCCGGAATTTCACCTGCCAGCTTTTGCTGACGGATGCAGGGAAAATGCTGCCCGTTTATTACGGCAGTTCCGCGCAGGCCGGCTACGGGCAGGAGAACGCATCCTGGACAAACAATATCAAGAAGCGGGTGAACTGGATAGATGTGATCGAAGAGGTGCCGGTCAGGGGCGGATTCCCGTTCAAGACACCTGCCGTCGAGGTAGTGTTCCCGAACGGAGTCCGCGATATCGACCTGGTCTATGTTTCGGACGAGATCACCGAGGAAGACGGGATACCGGTGTTGAAGATAGTTCAGAGGGATAGGCACTATCCGCTCGAGGTCGCGTCGTACTTTAAACTCTTCGGGGAGTTCGACATAATGGAAAAATGGGTATCTTTAACGAATACAGCAAAGAACCGCAAGGAGAAGATCATGGTGGAGAACCTGCTGTCGGGCAGCGTGGTGCTGCCCCACGGCAATTACATTCTGACCCATCTTTCGGGATTCGAGATGAACGAGTTCCAGGTGCAGCGCGTTCCGCTGTCGCCCGGCCTGAAAGTCATCGAATCGAAAGCCTTCAAGTCCAATTTCAACGCCCCGTGGTTTATGGTAAGTACGGAAAAAACGACGAAGGAGAGCGGCCCGGCATGGTTCGGTTCGGTCCATTACAGCGGGAACTGGGTGCTGAAGTTCGACAAACTTTTCGAGAATTCGCTCCAGATCGCCGGCGGGATCAACTTTTGGGACACCTCATGGACGCTGAATCCCGGCGAAACCATCGCCTCGCCAAAAATATCTTTCGGATACAGCGATTCCGGGACCGACCTTGCGTCGGTCAATCAGGGCGGCTATGTCCGGAAGCATGTTCTGCCGGCCCGTTTCAGGGAAGAACTGCGGCCGGTGCTGTTCAACGGCTGGGAGAACCGCTACTACGATATCAGCGAGCGGCAGCAGATGGAGCTGGCCGATGTTGCAAAAGAGATCGGGGTCGAGCTGTTCGTCATAGACGACGGGTGGTTCAAGGCGCGGACGGCTTCCAACAGCGGACTCGGCAATTATGAGATCGACAGGAATAAATTTCCCAACGGCCTGACCCCGGTGATCGACCACGTTCACGGCCTGGGAATGAAGTTCGGGCTGTGGGTCGAACCCGAGAGCGTGAGCGATAACTGCGACGCTTTCGTGGCGAATCCCCACTGGACTTTCCAGTTCCGCGACAGGGAGAAGGGACGCTACCGGAAGATGCTGAACCTTGCCAACGAAGATGTTTACAACCACTTGCTGAACTCGTTGTCGAAAATATTGTCGGAGAACGCCGTCGACTACGTAAAATGGGACCAGAACAGCTATCTATCCGAACCCGGCTGGCTGAATGCGCCCGACGGACTCGAACGTGAGGCGCGCATAAGGCATATAGACAATGTCTACCGCCTGGTGGACGAACTCCGCCGGCGTTTCCCCGACGTGGCGTTCGAGACATGCGCCAGCGGTGGAGGCCGCGTCGACCTGGGGATGCTGTCCAGGATGGACCAGGCGTGGGTCAGCGACAATACCGACCCGACGGCGAGGCTTTTCATCCAGCACGGCTGGTCGATGATGCTTCCGGCGAACACGATGTCGTCGTGGGTGACGAGCATGACGCGTCACCAGCCTGTTTCGCTCGACTTCCGTTTCGACGTTTCGATGACTGGGGTGCTCGGGATCGGGGCGGATATAACGAAGTGGTCGGACGCGGACAGGGAGAGTGCTAAAAGCAAGATAGCCCTCTACAAAAAGATAAGGCCGATCGTCCAGCAGGGCACGTACTATTCTCTGGTCTCGCCATTCGAAACCGACCGCTCAGCCGTGCAGTATGTCGCGGACGATAAAAGCGCCGCGGTCGTGTTCTGCTACAATCTGGCCGGTTATCTCCCGGGGAGCCAATATGCCGACAGGGGTTCTTCGGTCCTGAAGCTGCGCGGATTGGACCCCGGCCGGCAATACACGGTCAGGGACTCTTCCGGCGACGCGGTTATAAGCGTCTGTAAAGGTGATCTGCTGATGAACGTCGGACTGGCATGGCCTGCCGGAACCGAGCCGTATAAAAGCCGGATAATATTAATACAACCAACCGACTAAGGATGTCTTCGCAAACAATAAACCGTCCGCCCGACAACTGTGCGCGGCCGTCCGGGTACGCCTGGCTCATCGTTCTCCTGCTCTTCGTGGTGGGGGCGCTGAACTACCTCGACCGCACGATGATCTCGACCATGCGCGAGTCTCTCGTCGGGTCGATACCCATGACGGACGCCCAGTTCGGTCTGCTGACATCCGTATTTTTGTGGGTTTACGGCATCCTGAGTCCTTTTGCCGGATTCCTGGCCGACCGTTTCAGCCGGAGCAAGGTCATTATCGCCAGCCTTTTCGTCTGGTCGCTGGTGACATGGCTGACCGCCCATGCGACTACCTACAACCAACTTCTCGCGACAAGGGCGCTGATGGGTATAAGCGAGGCGTTCTATATCCCGGCCGCACTTGCCCTGATCCTCGATTATCATAAAGGGCGCACCCAGTCCCTTGCTACGGGGATGCATATCGCAGGTGTGATGGTGGGCCAGAGCCTCGGCTTTATCGGCGGATGGATAGCCGAACAGCACTCGTGGGACCGTGCGTTCTATCTCTTCGGATTGATAGGCGTGGCCTACGCAGTGCTGCTGTTCTTTGTCCTGAAAGACGCGCCCCGTGAAAAGGGTGCGGTCGCCGCGGCACTTCCCGGGAAGGAAAAAATTGAAGAGGAGAAGATAAAATTCGCGGCCGCCATGAAAAACCTCTTTACCAGCCGGTCGTTCATCTTCCTGTTTGTTTTCTGGGGGGTGATGGGCGTTGTAAGCTGGATGGTCAACGCATGGCTTCCCACTTACTATAAAGAGCAGTTCTGTATATCGCAGACCCAGGCGGGTGTTTACGCCACCGTATACCTCTATCCGGCATCCATCGCAGGTCTTCTCCTCGGCGGTTTCCTGTCCGACAGATGGAGCGTGAAGAACCGCTACGCCCGTATACTGGTTCCCATGATAGGACTTGCCATAGCCGCCCCGTGCGTTTTTGCGGCCAGCTACACTTCTATACTTTACATGGCGATCGCTTTCTTCCTGGTCTACGGACTGACCAGGATGTTCGTCGACACCAACCTTATGCCGATCCTGAGCCTATGTGTGGACAGCCGCTACCGGGCGACCGGCTACGGGATCCTCAATATGTTCGCCACCCTGGTCGGCGGCGTGGGGATCTATGCTGCGGGCGCCTTGCGCGATTCGCATATAAATCTCGGCGTCGTGTTCCAGGCCGCGTCGCTGAGCATAGCGGTGTGCGTGCTGCTGCTTTGGCTCGTGAAGAAATACCTTAAAAACGACAACCCTTTAAAACAACGTTGAAAAAACATACCGTATGGAGAGAATGTATGAAAGCCGTGTATTGCAGAAGCTGAGATCGGGAGAGGTGGTCAGCTGTTTCAAACTGAATCTGGGCGGCGGGGAGATCGCCGAGATTGCGGCCATGTCGGGATTCGACTGCGTCTGGCTCGACCGGGAACATGTCGTGCAGGACTGGAGCGAGATCAAGGCCCAGAACTGGGCGGCCCGGGCCCACGGCGCGGATGTAATGGTGAGGGTCTCGCGCGGCAGCTACAGCGATCTCATAAAACCATTGGAGCTTAATGCGGCAGGAATACTTGTTCCGCACATAATGAGCCTGGATGATGCACGCAGTGTCGTCCATTACACCCGTTTCCATCCGCAGGGCAGGCGTCCCATCGACGGCGGGAACGCCGACGGAGGCTACACAAATCTCGATTTCGACAGTTACCTAAGCCAGGCCAACCGGCAGAGATTCGTTGCGCTGCAGATCGAAGATCCCGAGCCGCTCGACGACCTCGAGGCCATCGCCGCACTCGAAGGGTACGACATGCTCTTCTTCGGCCCTGGCGATTTCAGCCAGGGTATCGGGCATCCGGGCGAGTGGGATCATCCGTTGCTGCTTGAAACCCGCAGGCGCGTCGCCGAGGTGGCACGCAAACACGGGAAGTTCGCGGCGACCACCGGAACCCTGCAGAATCTTCCCGAACTGATAGATATGGGCTACCGGTTTATCAGCGTCGGAGCTGATGTCATAGGACTAAGCGCTTATTGCAACGGTCTGGCGGATGGATTTGCCAAACTGAACGGTCAAACAGGGAGAAAGACGAACGGCCCTTCGGGTCCTTATAATAAACAATAGCGGGCAATGCGGAAAAGAGAGTTGGGCAGGAGCGGAATCCGGGTTTCGGAGATCGCATTCGGGGGAGTCGAGATAGGCCTTCCGTATGGCATAGGCGTCAACGGCGCCGAAGATATGCTTACGGAGAAAGAGGCCGTCTCCCTGCTTCACAGCGCCGTCGATTCCGGTATGAATTTTTTCGACACGGCCCGGATGTACGGATGCAGCGAAAGGATTATGGGACAGGCGTTCCATGACCGCAGGGACCGCGTCGTCCTGGCCACCAAATGCCGCCACCTGGCCTTGCCCGACGGAACCCTGCCTTCGGACAGGGAAATTGAAAAGATGATCGAGGAGTCGCTTTACGAGAGCCTCGAGGCCCTGCGCACCGATCATGTTGATATATTCATGCTCCACCAGGCAAATATCCGGATACTCGAAAACGAAGCGATAGCCGGGACTTTCGAAAAGCTGCGAAAACGGGGAGTGTTCAGGGCGTCGGGCGTTTCGACCTACACGGCGGCGGAGACGCGGAAAGCGATAGAATCGGGATGCTGGGATATGATACAGCTTCCTTTCAACCTGATGGACCAGCGGCAGGGCGAACTTTTCGCGGATGCAGGCGAAAAAGGCATCGGTATAGTGGTCCGTTCGGTATTACTGAAAGGGCTTCTGAGCGACCGGGGGCGGAATCTGCATCCGGCACTGAAAAATGTCGAAGCGCATATCGCCGGGTACGGTGAACTGACCGCCGCCACGGGACTCGACCTGCCTGCCCTGGCGACGAAATTCGCACTCTCGTTCCCGGAAGTATCGGCCGTGCTGGTCGGTATCGACAGGCAGGAATACCTGGATCAGAGCATCCGGACTGCAAACGGAGCGTATCTGGATGGAGATATATTACAAAGGGCAAGGGAGCTCGCATATCCCGACCCCGAATTTATAAACCTCCCTTATTGGGACAAAATGAACTGGTTGAGATGAGAATAGGAATCATAGGCATGAGCCCGGGCAATGCCCACCCTTACTCGTGGTCTTCGATAATAAACGGCCGTTTCGACGGGGATGAGATCTGCAGGGCCGGATATCCCGGAGTCACGGAATATCTCGAAGCCAACAGGGATACGCTCGGAATTCCGGGTGCGGAAGTGGTGTCTGTCTGGAGCCAGGACAGGGCGGTTTCGGAAAGCATCGCCGGGAACAGCGGCATAACCCATATAGCGCACACCCTTGAAGAGATGATACCATTGGTGGACGCCGTGATCCTGGCCCGCGACGATGCCGGAAACCATGCCGCCATGGCGAAGCCGTTCCTTGACGCCGGGGTACCCCTGTTCATAGACAAACCTCTTGCCTGCACACGTGAAGACCTCCGGTATTTCGCCGGCGAGCATGCCAAAGGCCGATTCATCATGTCCTGTTCGTCGATGCGCTATGCGTGCGAGAACCTGGATGCCAAACGGGATGCCGGTTCGTTGGGAAAGATCGAGCTGGTTACGGCTGTCGGGAAGAAGGACTGGCTGAAATACGGGGTGCATATGCTCGAGGCGGTATCCGCATTTCTGGACGATCCGCGCACCGTTTCGGTCAGGCACGCGGGGCGCAGGGACAAGGATATCGTCGTCGTGGAGTTCGAAGGCGGCATCCAGGCCGTGTTCCATCTTTTCATGGACATTTCGTCGACGTTCCAGTTCTCCGCTTTCGGACAGCGGGAGTGGCGGCTGGTCGATATGAGAAATTACTATTCGATGTTCCGGAATAATATAACCGAGTTTATAAAGTCGGTCGAAGAGGGGGCTCCGCGCCTTCCGTTCCGGACGACCGAAAACATAATCCGTACCCTGATCGCGGCTGAAGAGAGCCGGTTGTCGGGCGGAGTAAAAATAAATATGTCTGATTTTTGATAGCTGTGCGGGATCATGAACATCAAAGAGCTGTTGAGTTTAAAAGGTAAAGTTATCCTGGTCACGGGAGGCGCAGGAAATTACGGTAAATGCATCGTGGAAGGCATGGCCGAAATGGGAGGGACGGTCATCATCGCCTCCCGAAACCCGGATAATGTAAAAAAAGCTGTCGAACGCTTCCGTTCCGAGGGATTGGACGTCCACGGCATGCAGGTGGACCAGGCCGATCACGGTTCTGTGCTGGCATTAAGGAAGGAGATCGCCGCGAAATTCGGCCGGCTGGACGTGTTCGTGAACAACGCCGTGGCCAGGCCGATGAAAGGGTATGACGATCCGATAGAAAATTTTGCGGCTTCGATGGCTGTGAATGCCACGGGAGCCATGGATATCCTGCGTGAAATGTGCGGGCTGATCGGACAGAGCGGCGGCGGAAGCGTGATAAACATAGCCTCGATGATGGGAATGTCGGGACCCGACCTGTCGAATTACGACGGTACGGATATGGGCTGGCCGCCGCCCGATTATTTTTTCCACAGGGCTGGGCTGATAAACCTTACCCGCTACCTGGCAAAGGTCTTCGCGGGTAAAAATATAAGGGTGAACTGTGTCAGTCCGGGCGGGCTTTTCAACAACCAGCCCGAACGTTTTCTCGGGAATTACTGCCGAAAGGTCCCGCTCGGCCGTATGGCGGGCAGCGACGATATAAAAGGGCTTATGGTCCTGCTGGCTTCCGATGCGGGAGCCTACATAAACGGCGAGAATATAGTAATGGACGGAGGGTTGAATGCATAAATGCGGGAGATGATGGGAGAGAACAGAGAGTTTTCGCTTAAGGGAAAAATAGTGACAGATTCGGGTATTGCCGACGGATACGTTACAGTCCGGGACGGTGTCATAACCGGGGTGGGCGGGTCATGCGGGGCGGATTGCATGGCCGACTTCGGCGATGCTTTCATCGTACCCGGCTTTATCGACATGCACATCCACGGCATTCACCTCTCGCTGGTCGACAACGGTCCCGGAGACCTGGCCGAAATGTGCCGTACACTGCCGCAGTACGGTGTTACGGGTTTCCTGCCGACAGTCGCGCCGCGTCCGGAAGGAGAAGATGCCGGGTTCCTTTCCCGGTTGGCAGGGGGGGAGTATGAAGGCGCGGAGATACTGGGTTTCCATCTGGAAGGTCCGTTCCTCAAATTGACCGGGGCGCTGAATTCCGATTCGGCGGCACTACCCGATGCCGCGCGGGTGAACTCCCTGATCGAGGCGGCCAAACCTTATAAAGCCGTTTTCAGCGTCTCTCCGGATGTCGGCGGGATCGCGGAAGTGATACCTGTGATGACGGGAAACGACGCACCCGTCTTCATTACCCACACCGCTGCAACGGTCTCTCAAACTCAAAAGGCGATCGAAGCGGGCGCGCGGCATGCCACTCATTTCTACGATGTGTTCCCGGCTCCCGAAGTCACCGAACCGGGAGTCAGGCCGTGCGGTGCGGTAGAGGCTGTTCTGGCCGATCCGCGGGTGAGCGTCGATTTCATCCTTGACGGGGTGCATGTAGATCCCGTTGCCGTCAAAATGGCTCTGGCATGCAAAGCTGACGGACCGGGCCGGGTCTGCCTGATAACGGACTCGAATGTCGGGGCGGGATTGGAGCCGGGCCGGTTTGTTTTCGGGAATATGGGCGAAGTCAGTTTTGAATACAGGGGTGCTCCGGCGAGGGCGGTGAAGGACAACACGCTTGCGGGGAGCGGCCTGACCATGGACCAGGCGTTGAGGAATGCCGTGAAATGGCTGGAACTGGGTCTGCCGGAGACGATAAGGCTGCTCAGTGCAAATCCCGCTGCAGTGTTGGGCCTCGGCGGCAGGAAAGGCCGCCTGGCTGCCGGCTACGATGCCGATTTTGTCGTTATGGATAGTGATCTTAATATACTCCGGACCTGGGTCGGGGGAGAATGCCGTTACAGAAACAACTAAATATTGATTATGAAGCGATTTGATTATAACCCGTCGGAATGGGTTCCGTTCAGGGATAAGGCCGAGATCGAAAGGGTCTCTGCGATCAGGAGAGAGGATATCGGGAAACATCCGAACCCCGATTTTAAAATAAAAGTGGTTCCCGATGCGGACATCGATGCCATCTGGATAGCGGATATGCTGCGGCGTATAAAGCGGTCGGCCGAGACGGGCGAGAGGCTCGTTATGATACTTCCCAATCCGGCTCCAGTATACAGGCATGTGGCGCGCCTGATAAACTCCTGCCGCATAGACTGCCGTAATATTTATGCTTTCGCAATGGATGAATATGCGGATGAGAAGGGGAATATCGCGCCTGTCGATTGGGAGCACGGCCTGACCAACGCCATGATGAAATATTTCTATTACGAGATCGACGGGGAGTTGAGGCCGCCGAAGGATCACTTTACGGGGTTTACCAACGGCAATCTGAACGATTACGGCAAAATGATCGAAGATCTGGGCGGCGCGGATATATGCTACAGCGGTCCCGGATGGACCGGACACCTCGCTTTCATAGAACCCGACGCCCCGGAATTCCGGGGAAGCCTCGAGGAGTGGAAAAATATGGGCCCCCGTATATGTACGTTAAGCCCGTTCACGCTTGCGCAGAACTCGCTGCACGGATGTTTCGGCAAGAGCGGCAATCTGGCGGCGGTGCCGCCCAGGGCGGCCACGATCGGCCCGGCGGATGTCATAAAGGCAAAGGAACGCATCGACATCCACGCCATCACCGTCCACGGGACATCGACCGCCTGGCAGCGTTTCATCTCGCGCCTGGTTCTGCACGGACCGGTAACTCCGCTCGTTCCGGAATCAATCCTGCAGACGCTCAGGACGGACGTGTATGTTTCGGAAACGATAGCCCAGGACATAGTCCTGGACTGGGACAAGGCATATTAGTTTTTTTGTTTATGAAACATGGTTCCCTGATAGCGGGAGCGGCATTCACGGATATCACTCCGCCCACGCCGCATTTTCTTCACGGCTATCCTTTCGTCGAAAGGATAAGTACCGGAACGCACGATCCTCTGTTGAGTTCGGCGCTGTTTCTTTCCGACGGCCGGGAGTGCGCGCTGTTCCTCTCCAACGATGTACTTTATCTGGACAAGGGAACCGTGGCGCGCATCAGGGACGGTATTTCGGAAAGGACCGGCGTTCCCTCTTCGAATATCATGGTAGCCGCGACTCATACCCATTCCGGGCCGGTGACCGTCGATTGCGCCGCAAGCAGCGATGACCCGGTGGTCCCGCCTGCCGACAGGGATTACCTGGGGTATATGGAAGAAAAAACCATAGAGGCGGCTTGCCTCGCTTTCCGCAATGCCGCACCTGCCGGGGCGGCTTTTATCAATGGGGACGCATCCGGAACGGGGGGCAACCGCCATGATCCCGCCGGTGCGAAAGATATGAACGTTCCTGCAGTGGTTGTGCGCGATGCTGGCGGCCGGTATGTAGCGTGCATGCTGGTATGCAGTATGCACCCGACTATCCTGCACGAGGATTCCACCCTTTACAGCAGCGACTTTCCGCATTATGTCAGGCAGACCCTGCAGAGTGAAGTTCTCGGAGAAGGATGTCCTGTCATATATTTCACGGGTGCGGCAGGAGACCAGAGCCCGCGCCATGCCGCGAGGGAGAATACTTTCGACGAGGCGCACCGCCTCGGACGGATAGTTGCCGGCTCCCTGATATCGGCTTTGGCATCGGGTCCGGAATATTCGACGGATATTCCGATAAGGCCGGGACAAACCTTTACGGATCTGCCCCGCCGCACTTTTCCCGACGCCGGATGGGCAGAGCGGCACCGGGATGAACTTAAACGGCGTTTCGAAACTCTCAGGCAGAGTGCCGCGGACCCGCGCGAAATACGCACTGCGGAGGTCGACTGGTTCGGTTCCGAGGAGTTGCTGACATTGTCCCGTCTTGCCTGCCCGGGCGGCCTGGAGAGTATTTACGGGAGCTGCCTGCCTGCCGAAATACAGGCGGTGGGTATCGGCGGCCGGTGGTTCGCCGCGTGGCCCGGAGAGGTGTTCGCCGGGTATGGGCTGGGGCTCAAGGCGGAGATAGACGAAATAGCCCTCATCACATATGCCAACGGGGAACTGCAGGGCTACATTACCACGAAAGAGGCTCACGAGAAGGGTTATTACGAGTCCGGGAACTCGTTTTTCGACCATACCGCCGGGGATATCCTGGTAAAGGAGACGATGGAACTGATATCACGGCTTGACAGATGAGTTTTTTTCTCGGCATAGACCTCGGGACGAGCTATTTTAAAGCCGGCGTGTTCGATCTCGACGGCAGGTTACACGGATTGGGTCGCCGGGCAGTCGGAGCGGCCGCAAGAAGAGGTTCATGGTATGAGTTGGAGATACCGGTTTTCTGGCAGACGCTGCATTCATGTGTTAGGGAGGCCATGGAAAGCGCGCGGACCACAGCCGGAAGCATCACGGCGGTCTCCTACTCATCCCAGGCCAATAGCTTCTTACTGCTCGACGATGCCTTCCGGCCGTTAACGCCTTTGATCCTGTGGCCCGACGGAAGGTCCGGCGCTTCGTTGTCTGCATTGACCGGCCGGGATGATTTCCTATCGGCCACAGGTCTGGGAGTGGAGCCCGGAAAACACTCTATGTTGGCTAAAACAGAGTGGATCCGGAGAAACGAGCCGGTGACGTGGGGAAAGACACGCGGCGTGATGACGATATCGGACTACCTGACATTTGTCATTACCGGCGAACGGGTCGGCGACCTGAGTACCTCGTCGATGACAGGGTTGCTGGATTCCGGGAGCGGAAAGCGTTGGGAAACGGCCGCCGGTATATTCAACATAGACCCGTCGTGGCTCTCGACGCCCCTGAGAACGGGAACTTTTGCCGGGCGGATAACCGGTGATGGCGCTGCCCGGACAGGATTGCGGCGCGGTACTCCGCTCTTTTCAGGCGGACTGGACCACCATATGGCCGCAGTGGGCGCGGGATTGCCCGGGTCCGGCTATATAAGCGAATCGACCGGAACGGTGCTGGCGTGCGTTGCCTATAAAAAGAGCTACGATCCGCGGCCGGGTGTCAATTCGGCTCCGGGACTTTTGCCGGGAGAGTATTTCGAGATGGCTTTCGATGCCAACGGAGCGGCTGCCCTGGAGTGGTACAGGGCGATCCATGCCCCGGACTATACGATTCCCGGGTTGCTGGAACTTGCCGCCGACGTGGAACCTTTGTGCGGCGGACTCGTTGCAAAGCCGTGCGCCGGCAGCTATGAAGGATTGAGTGGATTTAAGAACAGGGAGTGCCGGCATTCGCACGGACATTACGTGAGGGCGATCCTCGAGTCGACGGCTTCGAGCCTGCGCGGATTGGTCGGGCAGCTCCAAGGGACGGCCGGGGCGGATGCCGTGGTTCCTTCCGGGGGAGGGGCGCAGAGCAGGCTCTGGCTGCAGATAAAAGCGGATATGCTCGGCAGAACATTTCTGCTTCCCGAATCGGGCGAACTTGCCTGCAAAGGCGCGGCGATGCTGTGTGCGGTCGGTATGTCCTGTTTCAGGGATATTGCGGAAGCGGTCGGGTGTCAGGTGAGATTTGTGGATGAGATCCGCCCCGGCTTAATGGAAACCGCAAAATACAATGAATCGGTCAATAATCTTTAAATATATGGATAAGATATCGAAAGAGGTGATCCTGGAGAGGGCGAAAGAGTCTCTCGTTGTCGAAAGCGATGCCATACGCGCCATTATCGGCTATCTCGATACGGAGAGTTTCTGCGAAGCCGTGGAAGCGCTCAGCACTTGTCCCAGGATAATCACATGCGCCAGCGGGTCGTCGGGCATAGCGGCTAAGAAGTTCGCCCATTCGCTCTGCTGCATCGAGCGCGGCGCGCAGTTCCTATCCCCTGCAGAGGCCGTCCATGGCGGCATGGGGTGCATGAAGCGGGGCGACGCAGTGGTGATGATCTCGCGCGGCGGCCACACGGCCGAGCTGCTGCCCATAATCGACGTGTGCAACACGAAAGGAACCACCCTTATCGCCATTACAGAAAATCTGGATTCCCCGCTGGCCCGGAAGTCGCAGATAGTTATCCCGATGAAGATCGACCGCGAGAGCGACAAACTCAACATCATGGCGACCGCCAGTTTCATCGCCACGGTCGCCATCTGCGACGCCCTGCTTTCCGCGATCATGGAACGGACGGATTACCGGCTCGAACAGTTCGCCCTGATCCACCCCGGCGGCGCGGTAGGGCAGAAAATAAATAAAAAGTAACCGCTGCTGTCATGTCGAGTGAAGCGAAGCGGAACCGAGACATCTGATCGAGCAGGGCTTTTCGCAATCAGATTCTTCGACTACGCGCAGGCTTTTGCACAATCAGCCCCTTCGACTTCGCTCAGGGCTCGCTACGCTCGGCTCGGAATGACAACGGCAAGTTGCTTACAAATATTTATAGAAAATCAGATAATAGACCACATGTATAAAGGATTAAAAATAGAGCCGCCTTTTTTCGAGATAGGACCGAAGGCTTTCCTCTACGGCGACAGGATGCTGGCGCTGGCCAGGGCGGCCGACGAGGCATCCGCGAAATACGACGTGAGAATTATCCTCACGCCGCAGCCTACCGACATCAGGCTGTTGGCTGAGAACACCCGCAACGTGCTGATCTTCGCCCAGCACATCGACCCCATAACGGTCGGCCGCGGACTCGGGTCGATACTTCCCGAAGCCGTGAAGGCTGCCGGAGCTGTCGGAGCAATGCTCAACCATGCCGAAAAACCAATGACGACGGCCGACCTCTACCGGGCCATCCGCCGTGCCGACGAGGTGGGCCTTGCGACGATCGTTTGCGCCTCGACCCTCGCCGAGGCCGAAGCCATCGCCCGTTTCGGGCCCAACATCATCGTCGCCGAACCCACCGAACTCATAGGCACCGGGCAGACAAGCGATGCGGAATACGTCGCGGCGACCACCTCGGCCATAAAGAAGATCGACCCAGAAATACTGGTGCTCCAGGGGGCCGGGATTTCCAACGGCGAGGACGTCTACAACATGATCCGCGCCGGAGCCGACGCGACCGGCACCACCAGCGGCATAATGAAAGCCGCCGACCCCGAAGCGATGCTGTGGGAGATGATACGGGCCGTCCGCACGGCGTGGGACGAGCGGCACGCCGGATAACCGAAAGAAATTCATTCATTCATCAAAAACATAGAAAAATGAAACTTTACAGAGGAATCATCGAACTGCAGTCGAAAGACCACCGCCCCGACTTTCACAACGTGACCGACGGCGTTAAAAATATTATAGATGAATCGGGCATCAAAGACGGGATATGCGTGGTCTATTCGCACCACACCACTTGCTCGGTCATCACGCAGGAGTGCTCCCACGACCTTAATTTCTTCGGCCGGGAGTATATGCAGCAGGATCTTAACGACATCATGGAAAAACTGATCCCGACGTGCCGCAGCGAGGGGCAGTACCACCATCCCGGCCCGAAGCATATCGAATTTGCGCTCACGTTCCCCGACGAGGAGCCCAAGGGAAGCCTCAACACCGACGCCCATCTGCGTTCCGTGTTTTTCGGCCGCTCGGAGACGATCCCCCTGATCGACGGCAAACTCTCGCTGGGCGATTTCGGATTTATCTACTTTATCGACTGGGACCAGATTCGCGAACGCAAAAGGGTCTGCGAAGTCCACATAATGGGTGTTTGATAACTTTCTTTTTTTACAAATACGAAGGTCTTCTCCTCGAACCCGCGTGCCGGTTCCATGTCCCGATTCTCAGGTTGGAAAAAGTAAAATGAACCTTTTAGAATTTTCACGAATACTGCACTGAGCGGGAAAGTCCGGGAATTTTTACTCCTTGCGACCGATGCGGCTACGACATGCATTTGAGATAATCCTTTGGCGATACGCCGAACTGTTTCTGAAAGCACTTGGCAAAATATGACGGGGAATTGAATCCTACCAGATAACAGATCTCGTTTATCCGGTATTCGCCTTCATTCAGAAGGTCGACGGCGCGTTTCAGTCGAAACAGCCTTATGAATTCGTTTGGAGCCATCTGCGAAACGCCCCGTATTTTGCGGTAGAGGTTCGACCGGCTGATATTCATGATCTCCGCCATATTGTCGATCGAGAACTCCTCGTCCTCGATATGTTCGAGTATTATATCGTTCATCCGGCTTATGAAAGCCTCGTCCACGGGATTGCTGGCAATGCTTCCGGCCGGAATATCCGGATTGGTGCGGAAAGCCTCGCGCAGCCGGTTTATCCTGGTAAGCAGGTTCTCTATCAGTGTATATAGATGTTCAATCGAAAAAGGCTTTTCCATATAGGCGTCGGCGCCCGAATTAAGCCCCTCTATCTTAGATTCGAAATTGGTTTTTGCTGTCAGAATGATAACTGGAATGTGGCTGTAGTTTATCTCCGTTTTAAGTATGTGGCAGAGCTGCAGCCCATCCATCTTTGGCATGACCAAATCTGTAATTACAAGGTCTACGGGCTCAAGGGTAAGTTGTTCGAGAACCTCCTCGCCATTGGCGCATGCCGTTACCCGGTACGATTTAGAAAGCGAGCGGTAGAGAAAATTCTTCATGGTACTTTCATCTTCGGCGACGATAATGTGCACATCGTGTTTGATCTCTCCATCGGCGGAATCGGTCGAAAGTTCATCATATTCCTCTGTCGGTTCTTTGTCCGGAAGTTCTTCCTTTTTCGGTATCTCTACCACAAAACGGTTTTCATCAGGGTGCAGGGGATCAATATATATTCTACCTCCATGAAGTTCGGCAAGTTGTTTTACCAGAGGAAGCCCCAGTCCTGTACCTACCGGCATCCCATCCCTGCTCTCCTGGAAAAAAGCCTTGAAAACATTCTCCCGGTTGGATGAACGGATCGTTTCGCCGTCATTCGTAATAGTGAAGCTGAAAAACCCTTTTTCGGGAATATCGTCCTCAAGGCTTACGGTCACGTAGCTGTCCGCGAATTTCGCCGCGTTGCTGATCAGATTGGTGAATATTTTGACCAGCATCTCGGAATCCGCATAGGTGACTATCGGGGTTCCCGGCAGGGACACCGCGACATCGATCTTCCGATCGCGGAACATCTGCCTGAAACCGGCCAGCGAATTATTCAGCAGTTCCCCCACATCGGCCACCTTGAGGCGGATGTGGAATCCTTTGCTCTCGATCTTCGAGAAGTCAAGCAGTTCATTGGTCAGATTCATCAGCCGGTTGATACTGCTGCCCATTATCTCGAGATTCTCAACGACCTCTTCGTTGTCTATCTTCGCTTTGGATATCTGTTCGAAAGGCGCCTTTATGAGAGATAGCGGAGTGCGTATTTCGTGGGTAATACTGGTAAAGAAAGACATCTTCGCCTTCTGAATAACGATATCTTCAGCCGCGCGCATCTTTTCAACGGCACGCAGATGGCGCAGCCTGGAACTCCTGCGGTAAAGCATCAGCGCGGAAAATAACAGCAGCAGTACCACAAATGCTTCCAGGGCGATACCCGCGGCAGAAGCGGCGAAAGGGGGCCTTATACGAATGGGAAGCGAAGCGCCCTCGTTGTTCCACAGGCCGTCGCTGTTGGCTCCGCGGACGCGGAATACGTAACGTCCGAAAGGCACGTTCGAATAGCTCACGCGCTGGTTATGCGATATGTAATTCCACTCCTCTTCCAGTCCTTCGAGCCTGTAGGCATATCGGTTCATCTCGGAAGCGTCGTAGCTCAACGCTGCAAACTCGAAACTGAAACTCGACTGCCGGCTGTTCAGTTCCACCTTTGGTGCGTAAATCACAGAACTCGTGAGCGGCGCCCCTTCCTGCGAAGGCAGCACTTCCCGGTTGAACAGGTCGAAACGGGTGATCACAACGGGAGGTGCAGTGTGGTTGGAAAATTCCCGCAGGGGATCGAACCCGACGAATCCCTGAATGGAGCCGAAATAAAGTTTTCCGTCCGATGTCTTTATCCCCGATTTATAGTTGAACTGATTGCCGACTAGTCCCTTGTTGTAGGTATACACGGTGAATTCGCCGACACTCGGGTCGAACATCGCCAATCCGTTGTTGGTCGTAAGCCATATTTTACCGTCGTTATCTTCCAATACCTTGTATACGACATTGTTGGGAAGTCCGTCCTGTGTGGTGTAGGTCTGGAAATCATCGGTCACATGGTCGTACACGCTCACTCCGCCGCCTTCCGTGGCCACCCATATGTTGCCTTTCGAATCTTCTGCAAGACTTATCAGGTTGAGGTGTCCGATACTGCGGCTGTCTTTCGGATCACAAATATAATTCGTCCATCTCCGGGAACGGGGGTTGTACGAGAAAAGTCCCTCTGATTGCGTGGCGACCCATATCAGGCCCCGGCGATCCTCTATTATGTCCGATATGAACGCATGGATGCCGACTTCGGGCACCCTGGTGAATATTTCCGTTTCCGGATCGAAAGTATTTAGTCCTGCGATCGTACCCACCCAATAATTGCCGCTGCTGTCTTTCATAATGGAAAAGACGTTATTGCTGCATAACGAAACATCGTTATGTCGGGTAGTGTAATTCTTCACGGCAAATGTCCTCAGGTCTACCACATCCAGTCCCTTCATGAAATAGCCGACAAAAAGCCTGTCGCCGTCGACCAACAGGCCATGGACGTTGCTGTATGTCAGATCGCTGTTATCTGGCGTGAAGTTGCGGAAGCTTCCCGCACGCGGATCGAACAGGTTGAGCCCGTTATCCTCGGTTCCTATCCACAGGTTGCCGCGGGCGTCTTCCTGAAATTCACGAACCGCATTCCCGCTCAGGCCGCCCGGCACGTTCCGGGGAAAGAATTTTTCGAAATAATCGTTGTCGGGGGAGAGGTAGTTGACCCCTCCGAAGTAGGTGCCCATCCACATTCCGCCTTCGCGGTCGTTGTAAAGCATGTAAACGGCATTGCTCGACAGGGAGTATCTGTCGGAATAGTCGAGCCGGATGTTCTCCAGGCGTCTGTCCGGAATGCGGTAGATATAGAGTCCCGACTCCGAACCTATCCATATGTTGTCGCTGTCCTGCTTGAGGATGCAACGTACATACATCGTTCCTTCCTCATTGTTGATGAACGGCGTCATCTCATGCGTGATCTTGTCGAAGCGGAGTATGCCGGCGCCTGTCGTTCCCAGCAGTATCGTATTGCCGCTCTCTTCCAATAGCGACATCACCTCGTTGCGCATTCCGGGCAGGTCGATATTGAAGAACCGGATCGTTCCCGTAGAGTGGTCGTACATATTGAGCCCGCCTCCGATCAGGGCTACCCATACCTTTCCGTCCGAGTCTATGCAGATATCCTGTATGCCGTTGTTGGCCAGTCCCCGGGGAGTGCCGTCTACGTATGCTGTCATGGAAAGTTCCCTTTTGGCTGTGTCGTAGCGGAAAAGGCCCTGCCAGCAGGCGCCGATCCAGATGTTGCCCTGGCCGTCGGCCTTTATACACTCGACATTGCGGGCGACTCGGTTGCCGTCGGCCGTGGTAACGTCGAAACGGCGGAAGATATCCATTGCGGTATCGTAGATATACAACCCGGCACTGGTGCCCACCCAGATATCGCCTTGCTTGTCTTCATACAACGATTGTACGTAATTGTTCCCCAGGCTCGACGGGTCGGACGGGTCCTTGCGGAAAGTCTTGAACTTGTATCCGTCATAGCGGTTCAGTCCGTCTTTGGTCCCGAACCACATGAAACCCTTACTGTCCTGTAAGATTGCGAAAACTGTATTCTGGGTCAGGCCGTCCTCGACCTTCAGATGTTTGAAATAATAAGATCTGTCCATCGACCGCGCCGGGGATAAAAGCAGGGTGCATATCAGAAAAAAAAGTACTGTCCTTTTCATGGTCGGAAGTTTTGGGAAGCAGCTGACGGGAGACGCGGGCAAGAAGAAAACCCCACGCTAAATATATGAAATAATCGGACATGATAATACTTTATTCGGCCCAAAAACAGCAATTTGAACAGTTAGTTCCATCTTTGGAGAAAGAGTTTTATTATTTCGGAGAGGCGGAAAGTAATTTTGACATTACAAAACTACCGGCCGCATGAATCTTAAAATTACCATCCTTTCCCGGATCCTATTGCCGTTGCTCCATACCGCTGGAATTGCGGCGCAGCAGAACCTGCCGCTGGCCGATCCGTTCATACTGCTCCACGGAAACACCTATTATGCATATGGTACACATTCGGAGCGCGGCATCGAAGTGTACACATCGGACAACCTTACGAAATGGAGGAAGCACTACCGCCTGGCGCTGGACAAGAACGACACGTGGGGTGAAAAGTGGTTCTGGGCTCCCGAGGTGTACCACCTGAACGGCGTGTTCTATATGTACTACAGTGCCGACGAACATATATGCGCCGCGGTATCGGATTCCCCCCTCGGCCCTTTCGTGCAAAAGGAACATAAACCCATGATAGAGAACGAAAGGACGCTGGATGCCTCTGTGTTTTTCGACGATAAGAAAATTGCATACCTGATATTCGTGAGATATAAGGACGAGGTCAGCATCTGGATAGCGGAAATGACGGCCAACATGCTTAATGTCAAGCCGGAAACTATGCGTAAATGCCTCTCTATATCACAGGATTGGGAAAAAATATGGCCCAACGTCATGCACGGGCCGTCCGTATTCCGGCACGGGGATACATATTATATGCTCTATTACGCCAACAACTACGCGAGCCACTTCTGCGGGATCGGCTATGCAGCGGCGCCGAATGTCTGGGGACCGTGGACAAAATCTCCTTCCAATCCTCTGCTCCAGAGGCCGGGGAGCCTGGTGGGAACGGGACACGGCTCCGTATTCGTCGACAAGCAGGGGAACCTTCGCATGACATGGCAATCCCATACGGACAAAAAGACCATAGAGCCGCGGATAATGCATATAGGGCGGATAAAATTCCGCAAGACCTTCAGCGGGAATGTGCTGACGGTAGACAAATCGTTCATAACACCCGTACTGGAACGGTGATAGAAGAAACCACACCCTTGATAATACTAACCCTGTCAAACACCTGAAATGCTTATGGAACTACGGCGACTATTCCAATCCACATCTGAAAAACTACACGGTCTGCAGACTCCGCTGCTCTCTTTACACTGCAGACGACTCTCTTTCCAGGGACCCCGGCCCGCTGAAACCGAACTTATACATGTAATAACCTAATCAAAAGAGACTTACATGAGAATCCTAAAACATTTAAAAAAAATCAAGAGGCCGACACCTTTCTTTTCGTGGTTTTTCGTGTGCGTTATGGCGTTGGCGATATTGCCGGCCGGCTACCTGCGGGCACAGGCAGCCGAACAAAAAGGAAGTCCCGTCACGGGCAAAGTCGTCGATCATGACGGCAATCCCATCCCTGGGGTCTCCGTCACTGTAAAAGGCAATCCCCAGAAAGGAGCTATCACCAATGATGAAGGCGATTTTCTCATATCGATCTTCCAAACCGACGTGCTCGTCTTTTCGTTCATCGGATTTAAGACCAAGGAAGTCCCCGTTTCGGGACTCTCATCCCAGAAGATCGTCGTACTCGAACAGGATCTGCAAAGCCTCGAAGAGGTAGTTGTGGTGGGGTATGGCGTACAAAAGAAGGTGAGCGTAGTGGGAGCGGTGAGCACGGTCAATATGACCGACGTGAAACGTGTTCCTGCACCATCCCTTTCACAGGCCCTGGTCGGTAAAGTCCCGGGTCTGGTCAGCCGCCAGACAAGCGGCGAACCCGGAGAGGACCAGGCATATCTCTACATAAGGGGTATGGCTACCTGGGGCGACAACTCCCCGATCGTGATCGTCGACGGTATAGAACGCGACCTCAACACCCTCAACATGCCCGAAGTCGAAAGCATCACTTTCCTCAAGGATGCGACCGCAACGGCGGTCTATGGTATCCGCGGAGCCAACGGTGTGATAATCATCACCACAAAAAAAGGAGAGGTCGGAGCCCCCATAGTTACCCTGAGATCGGAATTCGCCCAACTGCACGGGATGCGCTTCCCCGACTTCATCGGTTCCGGTGAGATGGCCGAACTGTGGAATGAAGGCAGGAGCAATGACGGCCTGGCGCCGACATACAGGACCGAAGACATCCTTAAGTACTACGATGGTTCCGATCCGCTTAACTATCCTAATATCAACTGGATAAAAGAAATTTTCAAACAAAATACCTTCCAGACCATAAACAATCTCAATATCAGCGGCGGTACCGAAAAAGTGCGCTACTTTGTCAATCTCGGCTATACGATGCAGGACGGGCTTTTCAGGCGCGACCTATCGTTCGAATACAACACGAATGTAAAGATGCACCGCTACAACCTGCGCTCGAATATCGATATACAGCTGGCGCCTTCGCTCATAGCCGAAATCGGGCTGGGCGTCATCAGCCGCCAGCAGAAGCATCCCGGCTATTTTACGCAGGAGATAATGAGGGCTGCATTCGAGTTCTCTCCTTACAAGATCCCTATGTACAATCCCGACGGAAGCTTCAGCAGTATGCTCTTCAACGGTTGGGGCAATCCTTTTCAGGGGGTGGCGCATGGGGGATACACCACGGAGCTCTCCAATAACCTGCAGGGGACATTCTCTCTCAAATGGGACCTGTCATCGCTTATTACCGAAGGCTTGAGCTGGGTCAACACATTCTCGTTCGACCAATACCTCTGGGGTTGGAACAGGCGCCTGAAAGGCCAAACCCACAGGCAGTACACCGGGCTCAACAATTACGGGGAAGAAGAGTACCAGGTATGGTGGGAAAAGGGGCCGGAAATATACTTCAGGGACTCCGGCAACAATCGGGCGCTGAGGCTTTTCAGCCAGTTGAACTACAACCGCTCTTTCGGCAGGCATAATGTTAACGCCATGTTTATGTTCAACCTGGGTGAGAGCATCGACCTTCTTAACGCGAATTCGACGGACGCTCTTCCTTCGCGCATTACCGGCATCTCGGGACGTGCGGTATATGATTACGATTCCCGTTATATATTCGAGTTCAGCTTTGGCTACAACGGCTCCGAGAACTTCGCCCCCGGACATCGCTTCGGATTCTTCCCGGGAGTCGCCCTGGGCTGGAACATCGCACGCGAGAAGTTCTGGAAAGTCCCCTTCGTGAACACCCTTAAGATCAGGGGTGCCATGGGTAAGGTTGGTAACGACCGTACGGGAGGGACCAGGTTCGCATATCTTTCTACAACCATCTCGAATGTTGCGGGTTACTATTTCGGCACTGCCCAGAACTATTACGCCGGCTTTTCGGAAGACCGTCTCGGCAGCGGAACCTCGATCACATGGGAAGAGGCCGTCAAGTACAATGTGGGCATCGATTTGGGAATGTTCAAAGACCGCGTTTCGCTGCAGGTGGATCTGTTCCAGGAGGACCGTGACGGGCTGCTCGTTCAGCGCACGAACTCGATCCCGAAAGCTTCCGGATTCCTCACTTCGCAGCTGCCGTATGCAAATATAGGCAAGACGAAGAACAGGGGCATAGAGGCGATGCTGGAGATGAGGAACACAACAGCCAAAGGGTTATATTACTCTTTCAGGGGTAATTTCTCTTTTGTCAGGAACCTTTGCGTTTTCAAAGACGAACCGGTAAGCCAGCCCGACTACCAGTCGGAACGCGGCAAACCCCTGGGGTTGACCAGAGGCCTTGTAGCATTGGGATTCTTTGAAGATCAGGATGACATAGACAACAGCCCCACCCAGGTTTTCTCCATCGTCCGCCCCGGCGACATCAAATACCGTGACGTCAACGGCGACGGCGTGGTCGACAACAGCGACAGGGTTTTCCTCGGGAACCCGGTCGTACCTGAAATAGGCTACGGTTTCGGCTTCACTTTAGCCTACAAGGGTTTTGACATGAGCATCTATTTCTCGGGAGCCGCGCGTTCGAGCTATTTCTTTTCGGGTATTACGGTCTATCCTTTCTATTGGGGCAACGAAGCCAATATACAGCGCGAGTTCTATGAGAACAGGTGGCGTCCCGGTGCCGACAACAGCAACGCAAAATACCCTGCGATAGCGTCGACTCCCAGTTCAAACAACAACCAGGTTTCCAGCCTATACATGCGCGACGGCAGCTATCTGAGGCTCAAAAACGCGGAACTGGGTTATTCTCTCCCGAAGAAATGGATGGATAGGATAAAGATCTCCGACTGCCGTTTTTTCGTCAACGGCATAGACCTCTTCCTTTGGGATCACCTAAAGATAGCCGACCCCGAAACGGACAACGGCAATGCCCAGTACAACCAGGGCTCGATCAACATCCCCATTGAGAACCAAAGCGGCAATGTCAGGTATTATCCTAAGCAGCGCACGATCAACGCCGGTGTCGAGATCACATTTTAACCACTCAAAACGAAAGCTGAAATGAAGAAAATACTATATACGATGCTGTTTGCGGCGATACTGCCCTCTGCGGCATCATGCGACAAGTTTTTGGACAAGGGGCCAGAAGAGAACCTTTCCATACAGGAAGCTTTCGCCGAGAGGGCGTTTGCGGAGAGATGGCTGAGCAATCTTTATTCGGGTCTTCCCGACGAGATGAACTTCCACGAAACATACACTGTAGCGACCTTCAATCCTTTTGTGGGGGGGTGCGACGAGATGGAGGTCAGTGCCGGCTGGGCGATTTGCAATCTGATCAATCAGTCTGCGATAAGTTCTGCCAATGATTGGATGATATGGGCTAATACAGCGGTATTCGCCCGCAAATGCAATCTGTTTTTGGAGAATGTCTATATAACCCCGATACCGGCAGGCGACAGGGATGTGTGGATAGGCGAGGTCTATTTCCTGCGCGCGCTGTTTCACTTCATGGCGCTGCGCATGTACGGTCCGATTCCGATATATAACACCCCCCATGATATTGCCGACGATTTTACGATCATCGAGCGCAGGCCTTTCGAAGAGTGCGTCGAATTCATAATCAGCGACTGTGAAGAAGCGATCGAACGACTCCCCGCCAGGCGTGACGTGACCAGCCTCGGCCGCGCGACATCTGTCGGTGCTTATGCTCTGAAAGCAAGGATCCTGCTCTATGCCGCCAGCGACCTGTACAACGGCAACTCGGATTATGCTAATTTCGTGAACGACGCCGGGGAAAGGATGTTTCCCGACTACTCGCGCGATAAGTGGGTGCGCGCCGCCCAGGCGGCCAAGGATTGCATAGATTACTGCGAAAGCTCCGGAACATACGGACTGTATGAAGCGGGGAGCGGCGATCCTGTCGATTCTCATTACGAGCTGTTCTACAACAACTGGAACTCCGAGGTGCTCTTTGCACGCAATGTCAGCACCAAGAAATTCTTTGAGATATACATGCTTGCGACACAGCACTCCGGAGTCTGCACCTATGGGGCGACCCAGCAGATCGTCGACTCGTACCGCATGAGCAACGGCCGTCTTCCGTTCAGTACCGACAGCAGGGGCCAGGTAGCGTACGGTGTCACAGGCCAGCCGACTGTCAACCAGGCTTCGGGTTACACCGAAACGGGATTTGCCGAAGCGGACAGCCCCGACGGCTATTGGGATGCAGGCGTCAGCAATATGTATGTGGAGAGGGAGCCGCGTTTTTACGCCCATATCAATTTCCCCGGATCGGTATGGAAAGGTAAAGTTACCGAGACGTGGTATTCGGGACGCGACGGCCTGCAGGTCGGGGGAGGCAACACATCCAAGACGGGTTACCTGATACGCAAGTTCCTGGAAAGGAGCTCCGATGTCCTTACAGACAGGCTTTCCACCCGCACATGGATAATGTTCCGCCTGGGGGAAGTTTATCTCAACTATGCGGAAGCCCTTAACGAAGCCCACGACCAGGTGGCCCCCGACGTTTACGAATACCTGAACAGGATCCGAACACGGGGGGGACTGGAGGAGATCACCGACAACCTCTCCGCTTCGGAGATGCGCCTTCTGATACGTCAGGAACGCAGGGTCGAACTCGCTTTCGAAACCCACCGCTTCTTCGACACCCGGCGCTGGAAGATCGCCGAATATACCGAGAACGGCAATATATACGGCCTTGATATAAGCGCGGGCACCAATGTGAACGACACCGATTTTTACCAGCGCACCCTGGTGGAAACCCGCCGGTTCGTAGCTCCCCGCAACTATCTTTTCCCCATAGAAAAGAGCGAGATCGAGAAATCGCCCGCACTCAGCCAGAATCCGGGATTCAATTGATCTTTGCCAACCTTAAAAACAGGAAAATATGAAAAACATACGTTATTATATCCCGCTGCTGTTCGCACCGCTGTTCAGTTCGTGCGGAGATATGCCGGTCTATCTTCCCGAGGGGGACGAATATGTGCACGTATATCTTCTGCAGGCAGCCAAGACACCGCATAGTATATCGATATACATGGTGGACGAGGTGCAGACGGCAAACTACGGCGGATACTATTCGGGGTTAAACGCACCGAAAGACATCCATGTCACATTCGAGATCGACATGAGTCTTGTGGATACCTACAATGCTGATAATAACACCAGCTTTTTACCCATGCCTGAGGGAAGTTATGAGATTGGGGCTACCGAGGGGATAATACCGGCGGGCAAGGGTCAGACCAAGCTGTTCCAACTGTCGTTATATTCATTCGGCTTCATCGAAGCTTTCGAACAATATCTTCTGCCTCTGGTTATGAAGACCGACAGCGATGTAAAACTGAGCGAGGACCTGAGTGTTGCCTATTTCCAGATAACGGCTTCCTATGAGCCCGGCAACGTACCCTACTACGAGGCGTATTCCGGCATCGAGGGCAATTTCCCGTTCTTCTCTTTTAACGACAAGTGTCTGCTGAACATAGACTCATCGGGAAATCTTCTGCGTTATACCTACGATTCCGCGACGCAAAAATTCAACGCACCCACAACGGTCCGAACCGGCTGGAGAACAGTTGACGTCATGGTTGCCGGGGGGCGCAATACGGCACAAGTCCGGGATAACGGTAATATCCAAACTTACCAGCTCAACGAAGACGCTACCGTCATACCTGCATACGGGGCTGTTAGCGGTACGATATTCGGCGGCCTTGGAGACTATTACAGACCGATAGGCAACGGTAAGAACACCGGATTGCTGATGATCGCGGGCGGCTCGGTCCTGAATTATTACGGACTGAACGAAGCATGGACGGCTTATGCGGGCCCGCAGGTGGGATCCTCCTATAACCTCGGTGTTTACGATATCATTTTTTTATACGGCACCGATCTGATAGGCATCGACAGCAACGGGGACATGTGGCGGCATACATACTCAACCTCAAGCCATATGATCAGTGCAAGCCCTACAAAGATCGGCAGCGGATGGGACGACTTCACACATGTGACAGCATACGGCACAGATTTGCTTGCAAGGAGCGAGGACGGCACAGTGAGACTCTATGAATTCGACATGCGCGGTTTCTGGGCGCTTAAGGAGTAATTTTGAAACTTTAAAAGAGACTTGAAAATGAAAAATATAATCAAATATTTGACATTCGGCGCCAGCCTTCTCTGTGCGGCAGGCCTCTGTTCCTGCGAGGACGATACGAGCGGGGAGAGCCACTTCATCTACTTCGGAGTGGACGAGCCATACACCCGGATCGGTTCCGTCGAATTCACCATCGATCTCTACAAAGGACTGGTCTACAACCCCGAACCGCTTCCCTCCGGCACCGATCTGACAGCGGTGAAGATATGGTTCGTCACAAACCACGACGGCAAAGGCGTTTTCGTGAACGGGGTGAAACAGCAGAGCGGCGTCACCGCCAACGACTTCACCGGACCGGTGGAGTATGAGATACGCACTGAAAACGAAGTGCTCAGGTACACCGCCACCATCAATGTTTCCGCCACCTGTAACACCCAGGCGGGCATTAAACTCGAAAGCAATGGTCTGGTTGCTTCCATAGACAATGACGAATCGTCGTGGCTGTCGCCTGCGGTCAAAGTCAGCAAGGTCGAATTTACGACTGCGACCGATCCTGCGCGGTCGCTTCGTCTGTGCCTTTTCGAAGCAGATCTTTCCGATCCGTCGGTAGCCATACGGACTACGCTGCCGTCGAACGGCGATGGATGGGGGCTGCAGAATATGGTGGACCAGGCCAGGGCGACGAACGACGCGGGATTTTATGTGCTCGGGGCCATTAACGGCGATGCTTTCGAGGATGGCGGCGATAATGCAGGCATGCCCGAAGGAATAGTGTGCCGCGACGGAACGTACCTTAAAGATAATTTCAACGACGAAGCCAACGGTTCTTTCTTCGGCATACGCAATGACGGAAGGGCGGCGTTGGGAAGCTATGGCGAGTTCCTTGTCGTAAAGGAGAGACTCTACAACGGAATAGGAGCCGGACACAAGTTGATCATCGACGGCGGCGCCCTTGCCCAGACGGATACCGGCATTGCCAACCGTACGGCAGCCGGAATGAACACATCCGACCTGAAGACATTGTTCCTGATGGTTGTGGAAGGAATTGGGGGAGCGGATCCGGACGATCCGAAAGGGGTAACTCTTGCCGAGCTTGCCAGCCTGATGGGGACACTCGGGGCGGGGCATGCGGTAGGTTTCGACGGAGGTGACTCCAGCACTTTTGTCGTGCGCGGCGGAGACGGTACTTTTACCGCATTGAACCGCCCCGGAGGCACGCTGCGCAGCGTGGCCGACGGACTGGCTATTATCCTTAAGTAACAGCTGTTAAATAGAGAAAAATATGAAAAACTGCAGTTATAAACTGGCGTTATCGGGTGCATTGCTTGCGGCGGCGTGCTTCGGACTTTACGGACAGGGCGTCTATCTGGCCGAAGCTGCGAACAAGCCGTTCGAACGCAACTCTTTTATCGACGGCGGCAGTGAAACGCTGCGCTACACGGCGTTTTACAGCGGGGCGGTACAGCCGCAGGAAGATATAACGGTCACATTCTCGGTGGACCCGGCTGAAGCCGCGGCTTATAATGCCCGCTGCGGCACCGCCTTTAAAATGCTTCCTGAAGGGAGCTACTCGATGGAAATCACCTCGGCCGTGATACCTGCGGGCAGCGTATCGGCATCGCCCGGAGAGGTGAAAATAACCGGCAGCGGACGTCTTAAACCTTTTGAAAGATACATACTGCCGGTAACCGCGACGGTCGCCAACGGCCCGGCAGCCGCAAATCCGGAACTTTCCACGATATATTACATCATAACAGCCGTCCCCGCGCCGGGCGAAGTCGCCCGCAAACAAATAGGCCGGCTGCCGTCAGGGACCGCTTATATATTAGGGATGGGAGGCAGGTACCTGATCGCAGCCGACGGGGACGGCGGACTCGCCGCATACCGCTATATGGGCGGCAAGTTGGGGAAAGGGGTTCCGGTCGAAGGGGCGGAGCATCTTGAGGGCATGGACAACATCCGGATATTCCGCGACCATCATATCGTGGGACTCATCCGCAGCGTATACAAGGGCCAACTGTGGAGTTTCCCCATCACGCCCGATGCCGGCAGTATACTGCCCATGGACAAGATATTCGGGACATATGGTTACGGCGATTTCAGTGATATTTATCCTTTCGGCAATAACCTTTACTGTCTTTATCCTTCCGGCGAGCTTATGATATTTCCTCTGTCCGACCGGATGGAGTGGATAGACCCGGGAGTCCGCAGCTTGGGCAGCGGATGGAATTATCAGATATTGTTCGGATACGGCAATTCGCTCATCGGCATAGAAGCCGGTGGCGATATGTGGAGATATACTCTCGACAGGATGGGCATGCCCGGGATTCCGGTACGGATAGGCAGCGGATGGAACTGCTTCACACAGATTGCAGTGCTGGGCCGCGACCTGGCCGCGATGGATACCGACGGTGTTGTATGGCAGATAAAATTCGACGACAAACTTTTTTGGGCGCTTTAATTTCAGGAGATAGGACAATGAAACATATCAGGAAAATAATTTTGCTTCTGCTGGCGGCTGCGATCGCAGAGAACATTGCGGCACAGCACACTGCATCTACCAGTGGTGAGCCATCCGTCGAGAAGGCCAAATGCTGGTGGGAAGAACAAACGAACGTATGGACGCCCATAGGCTGGAAGAACAACTATCTGCGTTTCGTATCGCTCTACAACGGGGCGCTGATGATCGATCCCGCCCACGGACTGATGGGGCCGCGGCCTAATTCCCGCCCGTTTGTCGGAAAAGATTTCATGCTGACGTTCGGCGCGACTGCCGACGGGCTTCCCGCTCCTCTCCCTTCCGAAAGGACCAATGTAAGGAGCATCGACCGCGGGCACGGCATACAGGGTTGGGACTTCGACCATGAAACGCCGCTCCTGTGGACGGAGTTCAGGGTGCAGGCCGGACTTATCATCCGGGCCGAAGTTTTCGCCCACCAGAAGGGGACGTCAGATGTGGTCGGCGGAATGGAACCGCTGTATGCGTGGGTGCGGCTGAAAGTTATATGGGTCGATCCGATCCGCAAACCCGCCGTCCATCCCGTGACGGTGCAGATGAGCCGCGTATTCTATGAACACAACGACGAATGTTACAATAAGATCAGTCCGGAACCGTCGTTCGCGATAATGGTCAATCCCGGCAAGGCTCCTTACGGGCCGGAACTGAAAGCCGAACTATACAGCGACAACGGCTTGCAGGGCATATATGTAACCGAACCAGACGGCAAGGTGAGACTCGCCGTACAGCCTACCGACGAAGGGCGCATAAGTTTCTTCGAGGTGAGCGAAGGCGTGTATGCCCTGAAAGCGTTGCTCAGAGCCGAGACAGGAGACCATGTCGACATGCTTCTGCCCATGTTCCCGGAAGAGAGGGAACTTATAGCCGAAGAGCAGGCTATGACCTATGACGGCGCGCTCACGGCAAGCGACTGGTACTGGAGCCGTAGGCCTGCAACGGCCTCAACGTTTCGCGTACCTGAAAAATACATCAGCGAAGCCATAGAGATGGGTATCAAATTCGCCCCCATTGTAGCGGAGCTCGACTATGTTACCGGCGAATATTCCTACCTGCTCGGGGCCTGGGGCTACGACTGCCTGTGGTCCACGCCGACTTCGATGCAGAGCCATATGTTCATAGACCAGTTGGGCCGCCACGACCTTACGGCACGTTATTCGGAGATATTCAAGACCAACCAAGGCACAATAAAGGCTCCCGGCAGCACCTATTACCTTCACCCGGGATATTTCGGCTCCCCCAAGACCCTGACCGCGATAGACTGGCTCTCCGACCATGGCGCAATACTGCTGCAGGTAGCCACCAGCGGCCTGTTGAGCGGGGACAAAGATTATATCGACCATTGGATGCCATCCATAGTCGCCGCGTGTGATTTCATGAAGGACATGAGCGCCGAGACCGGCCATGACGGGGTAAAAGGCCTTCTTCCTCCCGCCATAGCTACTGACGACGGGATCGAAACACAGGCATTGTGGAACCTTGCATGGAACTACAAGGGACTGACGGCCGCCGTAAAGCTTCTGAAATCGGTTGGGCATCCCCGGGCGCAGGAGTTTTCCGATTTTGCCGACCGCACCAGGGAAATATTCCAGAAAGCCTACCGTGAACAGGCCGAAAAAGGGGACCGCTGGATAGACGGTGAAGGGCGCGAACGCTATCGTCCACCGACCACCCTGTCCGACAATAAGGACCTGACACAGGCATTTTCCGAAGCCTTCTATCTGGATACGGGTCCCATGGTATTGGTATGGGGCGGACTGATGGATGCCGACGATCCCATCATGAGGGACGTTACCGACTTCTTCCGCTACGGGCCGAACGTAAAATATTATACTCCGATATATAACTGCACATGGCGCCCCTCTCTGCAGCACGAGATGTCCACCAGCGAACCGGGCTACAGTTGGAACGTTTTCCATACCTGGCAGCTCGGCGACCGGCAGTTATTTCTCGAGGGAATGTACAGCCTTTTTGTCGGAGCGCTGTCGCAGAATACCTACATTTCGTGTGAACACCGCCACGGCATCCAGGGACTGGTGAGCGTTCTGGCTTTTGCTTTCCAGCTTGCGAAGCTGGCTGTCATAGACGACCAGCTCGCAGAAGGCGAACTGCACCTGCTGAGGCTTTGCCCGTCGGCATGGGTAAGTTCCGACGAGGAAAGCGTTATGGAAAACATCCCGACCGGACACGGCATCGTCGACCTGCGCTTCGGCAAATCCGCCGACGGGAAGACGCTCAACATCGATTTCGGCGCGCGGTGGCGCGGTGCGGCTCCGGAAGTCATACTGCACAGCGTTCCGGTGCCGGGAGTGGAGAAGATGGTGGTCAACGGCAAAACCTATGAGAATACCGGAGAGGTAAGCATTACTATCTGATTTGCAATGATAAGAAAACCGCTGCCTGCACTTGCGGTCATATTACTGCCGGCGGCATGCTTCCCCAGGATACCAGAAGGACATGAAGCCAACGGCAGGGTTGCCGAAATGTGCCTTTGATTGCCGGTAGGTGCAAAAAATCCTGTAATTCAGATGATTACAGGATTTTTCTTTTCATTTCCGATCGAATTGTGGAGATGGGGGGAGTCGAACCCCCGTCCAAACAAGGAACCCGAATGGTTTCTACACGCTTAGTTGCCGTTTGATCCTTCTGTCAGCGGCCGGCAGGCAACGACCTACCTCTGACCCCAGTCCCTGAATTTCGCCGACGGTCCGGGACACCCTCTCCGGCTATCTCTTCATTGATGATACCCCGAAATGCCTCTGCCACAAAGAGCGGGTGACTTCGGCGGGGTACTCGTCGGCACACCCCTGGGGCGCGCGGATTAAGATAATTTTACTCGGTAAAATTATGCAGCGAGTGCATAGCTGTTATTGCCATTTGAATTTTGAGCGTTCACTTTTACGAGCGCCCACACAACGCTCGGCGTGCTTACAATCAGCTTCTACCTGCTGTCAAAACCGGTCATCCCCATAAATACCGTTCAAAAAGTCATCTTCTGCGTTGGCTGTCGAAGCTCAAAATGCTCATGTACGTCTATGTACACTCCGCTTTTTCGCTTCTCGGCCGCCTCAAATATGTTCTTTTTGAACGGCATTTCTATTGTAAGTTGCTACAAATGTAATGAAAAAATCCATCAAAAATAAAACGACACCCCTTTTCCGAATATTGTTTTAAAAATAGAACGGCAGTTTTTCGTCGAACTTTTCCATGGCGTTGTAGAGCCGCTCGCCGAGGATATCTTTTTGCTGCTGTTTCGAGGCCGCTTCAAGTTCCTGGTATCTGGCGGTGTGCCCGGAATAAGCAAAATCGTATTCGCGGGTGCAGATTTGCACGGTCGATAATATCATTCCGGCTGCGAATACTCCGGCTATGATTTTGTTGAGGCTGAATCGTACAAACCGTCCAGTCACTAAAAGCGCCGTGTTCACCGCAAGAACGGCGCATGCGATCAGGAATATGTCGTAGTTGTTCCACCACCATATCTGCCCCGTGCCGCCTACATACGCTTTGAAGGGCCAGAAAAGCCTTATACCGCCCCAGGTCGACGCGGGGGTGGGGATGTCGCCGAGCAGATGCATCGCGTACCCGGCGATGAATCCGATAAGTATGAATTTCCGGGCGCCGTAACTTTTGATGAAGTCCCGGAAGTTTAGCCCCTTGAATCGCGAGTGAATCAGGTATCCGACCGCTCCGATAACGGCGGCAAGTAAAAGCGCGGCAAACAGCGAATGGAAAAGCCCGTGATGGGAATACCACAGTTTCCCGGAATAAATATCGCCGCCGGAGTGCGACAGATGAAAGAGCCTGCCGATGGTCGCGTCGAACCCGGACCACAGGCTGACAGCGTCGATATCCGGCAGCGCCCCTCCGAACCCGGATACGGCGACGATCCCCAGTTGTTTCGGGATGCTTTTCTTCGAGAATCCGGCGACTACCGTTCCGGCGGCCAGGCCCGATATGGTGTGGGTCAGAATGTCCATGCTGGTTAAAAAGTGTCGGATGCAAATATAGGCATTCATACAGAACTATCGGATGTTATGAGGCATTGTTAATATTTTTTAATAACACGGTCGTCCGAATCGTCCTGTTACAGGCATTTTTGTTATCTTTGCACTGGTCCTAAGATAAAATCACACTATGAGCGATAAGATCAAACACGAATGCGGCATCGTACAGATACGGTTGCTGAAACCTCTCGCGTACTATAAAGAGAAATACGGCGACGGCTACGGGCTGGGGAAACTCTACCTGATGATGGAAAAGCAGCACAACCGGGGCCAGGAAGGCGCAGGGGTGGCGGCTGTGAAGATCGATTCCCCGGTCGCCAGCGAGTACATCTACCGCGAAAGGGCTTTGGGCAGCGGTGCGATAACCGAAGTGTTCGATAAGGTCAACAGGGCGGTCGCCCGCGCACGCACCGAAAAAGGCTGCGGCGAGACCATTCCGTTCGAGGGCGAACTCTACCTGGGCCATCTGCGCTACAGTACGACCGGCTGTTCCGGTCTTTCCTATGTCCATCCGTTCCTGCGGCGCAGCAACTGGAAGTGCCGCAACCTCTGCCTCGCGGGGAATTTCAACCTCACGAACGTTTCGGATGTCCTGAAACACATAGTCGCCGAGGGGCAGCATCCGCGCCACAACGCCGACACATTCATCATCCTCGAACAGTTGGGATGCCTTCTCGACAAACAATGCGAGGCGCTTTACGCGCGCTTCATGGCAGAGGGCTACCGCAACGGGGAACTCAACGACAAGGTTGAGGAACTGATCGACCTCGAAAGCATACTTAAAGAGGCTTCCGCGCTGTGGGACGGAGGTTACATCATAACGGGGACCAACGGCAGCGGCGACAGTTTCACCGTCCGCGACCCGTGGGGCATCCGTTCGGCGCACTACTACATGGACGACGAGATCGTCGTGGTGGCCTCGGAAAGGGCGGTCATCCAGACCGCGATGAACCTCTCCTCGGACCAGGTCTCGGAGCTGAAACCGGGCGAAGCGATCATCCTGCGCAAGAACGGCGAAGTGAAGCTGGCTCAGATCAACGAACCGGTAAATCCGCGCCCCTGTTCGTTCGAGAGGATATACTTCTCGCGCGGCAGCGACGCCGACATCTACTGCGAACGCAAGACCCTCGGGCGGCTTCTGGTCCCGCAGATACTCGAAGAGGTCGATTACGACGTCGACCATTCGGTATTCTCGTTCATCCCCAACACCGCCGAAGTGGCCTGGTACGGAATGATGGAGGGGCTGGAGAGTTATCTCGACGGCATAAAGGTCCAGCGCCTCACCAAACTAGGGTGCACCATCACCCCCGAACAGATACAGGAGATCGTGGGCCACAAGATCCGCACCGAAAAGCTGGCCATCAAGGATATAAAGCTGCGCACGTTCATTGCCGAGGGCGACCGCCGCAACGACCTCGCCACCCACGTCTATGACATTACTTATAATACGATAGAGCCGTATAAGGACCATGTCGTCGTTATCGACGACAGCATCGTGCGCGGAACGACGCTCAGGCAGAGCATCGTGAAGATCCTGAGCCGCCTGAAACCCAAGAAGATAGTCATTGTTTCCTCTTCGCCACAGGTACGTTATCCCGACTGCTACGGCATCGACATGTCGCGCATGGACGAGTTCATCGCTTTCCACGCCGCTATTTCGCTGATAAAAGAGGCCGGCCGTGAATCGCTGATCGACGATGTCTATGCCAAATGCAAGGCTTCGGTCTGCCTGCCCGACGGCGAGGTGGTGAACCACGTAAAGGAGATCTACGACGGCTTCACCTACGACCAGGTCACCCGCCGCATCGCCCAACTGGTCACTCCCGACGACTGCGGATGTCCCGTGGGGGTGGTTTACCAGACCGTCGAAAAGCTGAGCGAGGCGTGTCCGCGCAACAACGGCGACTGGTATTTCTCGGGCAACTATCCCACGCCCGGCGGCATGCGCATAGTGAACCGCTCGTTCGCCAACTGGTATGAAAGCTACTGGTTGAAGTAGGCAATGATTTTGCCGGTTAAGGAATAATAGGTAACTTGCAGGTTCGACACGAAAGACCACACAAAACAAAACAATAAGATGCAAGACAATTATCAGTTACCGAAAGAGGGCGGATTGATCCCCGGAGCCGAACCCGAGGATATAATCTGCCGCTACGAGAAGATCCGCACGCGGGTCGCCAGGACCGAGACCGAGGGGGCCGAATATGCGGCCGACGTCATCTCCGAGGAGATCAAACTCAAAAACGCGCAGGGCAAACCTTACGTAATGGTTCTCTCCGCGGGCAAATCACCGGTGGGCATCTACCGCCGTCTGGTGGAAAAATACCAGGCCGGCGAGGTCAGCTTCGCGGGTGTCGTGGTATTCGGCCTCGACGAGCTTTATCCGATCAGGCCGGAACACCAGCAGAGCCAGAGCTACAAGCTGCACGACCGTTTCCTGAACCACATCGACATCCGTCCCGAAAACGTCTATATGCCGGACGCTTCGATCCCTATCGACGCCGTGCATAAATACTGCATGGAGTACGAGGCGAAGATCCAGGAGTTTGGCGGCGCCGACCTCGCGCTTTTGGGCGTGGGTACCAAGGGTGAAATAGGGTATAACGAACCCGGCACTTTCTACAACACCCGTACGCGCCTGGTGGCGATGAGCAATTCGTCGCGCAAGAGGGTTTCGGACCAATTCTACGGCTCCGACAACGCCCCTTCCAAGGCGATCACGATGGGGGTGGGGACCATACTTTCGTCGCGCAGGGTGATAATCCCGGCGTGGGGCGAGGAGAAGGCGTGGATAGTGGGCCGCATCGTCGAGGGCGAGATCACCCAGGACCTGCCCGCAAGCTACCTGCAGAGCCATCCGAACCTCGAAATAGTCGCCGACGAGAACGCCGCCGAAGAACTTACGCGCTTCAGAACGCCGTGGCTTGTCGGGACCTGCGACTGGGCGCCCAAATTCATCCGCAAGGCGGTGATCTGGCTCAGCCAGAAAGTCGACAAACCGGTCCTGAAACTCACATATAAAGATTATACGGACAACTCTCTGGGGCAGCTGTTAGACAGCGCCGGGACGTTCGACTCTGTGAATATCAAGGTATTCAACGACCTGCAGCATACGATCACCGGCTGGCCCGGCGGCAAACCCAATGCCGACGACAGCACCCGTCCCGAACGCTCGAAACCGTTCCCGAAAAGGGTGGTGATATTCTCGCCGCACCCCGACGACGACGTGATCTCGATGGGCGGTACTTTCTGCCGTCTGGTCGAACAGGGTCACGACGTCCATGTGGCCTACCAGACCTCCGGCAACTTCGCCGTTTACGATGACATGGTGCTGATGACGCTCGATACCGCGCGCGAATGCGGCTTCCCGAACCGCTACGACGAGATAAAAGCGCTTATCAAATCCAAAAAGAACGGCGAACCCGAGCCGGTGGAGCTGCGCGCGCTGAAATCGGGCATGCGCAGGGCTGAGGCCAAGGCGGCCTGCCGCGAATTCGGCCTCGACGACCAGACGCACTGCCACTTCCTCAATCTGCCGTTCTACGAGACCGGCGGACTCAAGAAAGGCGAGCTTTCTAAAGCCGACCTCGATATAATAGTAGATCTGCTTCGTGAGATAAAACCCCACCAGATATATGCTGCGGGCGACCTTTCCGACCCGCACGGGACCCACCGCGTCTGCATCGAGGCGGTCCTGGGTGCGCTGAAAGTGTGCAGGAACGACGCCTGGATCGACGAGTGCAACCTGTGGCTCTACCGCGGCGCATGGCAGGAGTGGGACCTCGACATGGTCGACATGGCCGTGCCCCTGAGTCCCGACGAGGTGATCAAGAAACGCCACGCCATCTACCGCCACATCTCGCAGAAGGACATCGTTCCGTTCCCCGGCGAGGATGCCCGCGAGTTCTGGCAGAGGGCCGAGGACCGTACCCAGCACACCGCCGAGGTGTACGACAAACTGGGGATGGCCGAGTACCAGGCGATCGAAGTATTTGTAAAACTTAAACCTACCCAATTCATATGAGATTAATAATCAAAGACACATCGAAACAGGTGGCCGTATGGGCCGCAAACCACATCGTGGAACGGATCAACGCCCACAAAGGCCCGAAACCTTTTGTTCTCGGACTGCCGACCGGCTCCACGCCCCTCGGAACCTACAAGGAACTTATCGCGATGCACAAGGCGGGCAAGGTATCCTTCGCCAACGTCATCACTTTCAATATGGACGAATACGTCGGCCTGCCGAAGGAGCATCCCGAAAGCTACCATTCGTTCATGTGGAATAATTTCTTCAACCACATCGATATCAAGCCGGAAAACGTTAACATACTCAACGGCAACGCTCCCGATCTCGTTGCGGAGTGCGCCGGTTACGAGGCGCGCATGGAAGCCGCCGGAGGGGTCGATCTTTTTATGGGCGGCGTGGGCAATGACGGCCATATCGCTTTTAACGAACCTTATTCGTCGATGAATTCACGCACCCGCGAGATGGTCCTGACCGAGGATACGATAATCGTCAATTCGCGCTTCTTCGACAACGACGTCACGAAGGTCCCGAAGACGGCGCTGACGATCGGCGTTGCGACGCTTCTTTCGAGCCGCGAGGTTATGATCCTTGCGTTGGGCTACCAGAAGGCGCGCGCCGTGAAAGAGGGGGTAGAAGGGGCATACAGCCACGTGTGGACGATCACCGGCCTGCAGACCCATCCCAACGGCATCCTCGTCGCGGACGACCCGGCCGCTACCGAGCTGAAAGTCTCGACCTACCGATACTTTAAGGAGATAGAGAAATAAACGAAAAAACCGGCTCAGGCCGGTTTTTTTTAATTACGAATTACGAATTACGAATTACGAATTACGAATTACGAAATTCAAATTAATTAACTATTAACCATTAACCATTAACCATTAACCATTAACCATTAACCATTGTCCTCATCGTAGACCATCCCGAACTCCTGCCGTCCGCCCATCCCGAATTTCAGGTAGGTGATGGGTTTGCCCTCGTCGAGGAAGCGGCGCTCGTAGGTCGTTTTGATCGATAGGGTAGCGTCGGCGAACCCTGTGCCGTAGATATCGTTGTTGGCGATCTCGCACGGCAGTCCATTGGCCTCGATCACCCGTTTTGTGTATTTGTGAAGCTCCTGGGAGTCGGTTTTGAGATGGATAGAGCCGCCCGGGGCGAGGAATTGCGCATAATACGAGAGGAATATCGGCGAAGTGAGCCGTTTCTTTTCGCGCCCTTTGCGGAGCTGCGGGTCGGGGAAAGTGACCCATATCTCGGAGACCTCGCCGGGCGCGAAGAACGAGTTGATGAACTCTATGCGGGTGCGCAGGAAACCGACGTTGGCCATCTTCATTTCGGTGGCGGTCTTTGCCCCGCGCCACATCCGCGCCCCTTTTATGTCGATGCCGATATGGTTTTTGTCAGGGTTTGCCGCCCCTAACCCGACGGTGTATTCGCCTCGCCCGCAGCCCAGTTCCAGCACGATCGGCCGGTCGCTATGGAAGAAATCGCGGTTCCAGTTCCCTTTCAGGCTGTGGTCTTTTCGGAACATATCGTCGAACTCCGGCTGCACCAGGTTTTCGAACGTCAGGTTCTCGGCGAATTTGCGTAACTTATCTTTTCCCATTATTGAAGTTTCTTAAAATCTATCGCGACGCTCCAGATGTCGCTGGTTTCCTGCGGCGGCGTTACCGTGAAAATATAGTCGCCATCTTCGGTCAGCCTTATGCGCGTACGGTATGGCAGGCGCACTTCCTGGAGTTTATTGCCCGACGGATCGGGCGTCAGCGCGACGGCGACCGTGTCCCGTGTGCGCGCACACGCAGGCGATTGCACCTCGATAATGTACGCACCGCTGCGTGGAGCCGCTTCAGGGCCGTATCTGAGTACTAAAGCCGCCTCTTTCTGTATTAGTGTGTCAGTGTTCTCATACGCTAATACAGCCGGCTGCCGCCACCCTTCGGGATTGACGCTGACCACGACCGTATCATGGTTCGACATACACGAAACCCAGCAAAAGGGCAGCAGTAATGCCGCCGCCCTGAGTGCTATCATGTATGTCCGGAAATTTTTCACCTATTCGGTTTTGTCTGTCTTGGGTTTCGGGGGCCGTTGACGGTTGCGGTTATTGCGGTTCCCGCCGCTTTCCTGTCGTTCACGGTTCCCGCCGCCTTGCTGGCGTTCGCGGTTTTCACCTTCCTGTTTGGGGCGGTTGCTGTTTTCGCCATGCTGACCGCCTTCCTGTTTCGGCCGGTTGTTCTGCCCCTGTCCCCTGTTTTGGTTGTGCTGGCGGTTCTCGCGGTTTCCGCTTCCTTCCTGTTTCGGGCGGTTTTCACGGCCGTCGCCCCGACGCTCTGCATTGCGGTTTTCACCGTTGTTTCCGCCTTCATTCCTGTTTTCTCCGCCCTTACCGCCACGGTTTCTGCCGCCGCGGTTACGGCTCTTTTTGGCCGGGTCGAAACGGGTGATGCTGTCCTCGCCGATCATGTTGACGAATTCGGGCTCTTCCTCTTTCACCACCTGCGGCTGCATTCCAGTGAGGGTTTCCGGCTTTTTGCCCTTGCGGTTCATTTCGATCACGTCGCGCACTTTCGACGCGGGAATGGTGATGCTGCCCACGGCCGCTCCGGGAACTGTGCTGAAACTCATCGTGCGGCGCAGCACGTCGCTCGAAACCAGATAGTATTCGCCGTCCTGGGCCTGCAGAGGTTCGTTGACGCGCGGCAGCGATTTGCGGGCGTCGATGTATGCGTCGAGTTCGTAGACGAGGCAGCATTTCAGCTTGCAGCACTGGCCCGCGAGTTTCTGCGGGTTGAGCGAGATGTCCTGTGTGCGTGCCGCGCCTGTCGTGACGGACGAAAAGCCCGATATCCACGACGCACAGCAAAGTTCGCGTCCGCATGAGCCGAGCCCGCCGATGCGTCCCGCTTCCTGGCGCGCCCCGATCTGCTTCATCTCGACCTTGATGCCGAACTCCGACGCGAAGACCTTGATAAGTTCGCGGAAGTCGACGCGGCCGTCGGCGATGTAGTAGAAAATGGCCTTGATGCGGTCGCCCTGGTACTCGACGTCGCCGATCTTCATGTCGAGGTTCAGCTCCTTGGCGATCTGGCGCGAACGGATCATCGTTTCGTGCTCCATCGCGATCGCTTCCTGCCATTTTTCGAGGTCGTAGGGCTTGGCCTTGCGGTAGATCGCCTTGAACTCGCCGTTGAATGGGTTGAATCCCACGCGCTTCATCTGACGGGCCACCATGTCGCCGGTGAGCGAAACGATGCCGATATCATGTCCCGGGGATGCTTCCACGGCCACGATGTCGCCCTTTTTTAGCGGCAGGTTATTTACATTCTTATAGTAGCTTTTGCGCGTATTCTTGAACCGCACCTCGAAGATATCGCTGGGTGCGTTGTCGGGATATTCCGCCAGCCAGTCGGTTTCGTGGAGTTTGAAGCACCCCTCGCAGATGACGGCTTCGGCTTCGGCGGCGCCGTTGCAGAAGATGCATCCGCGGCCCATGTCCAGTCTGCAGTTCCCGTTATTATGATTGCAACTCATCTATTATCGGTATTATCATACAAAGATAGGAAAAAGTAATCATGAATCATGAATCATGAATCATTTCCCATTGTCAATTCTCAATTTTTCAAGTTTCATCGTTATACGGCGGTAGCGTGAGTAGAGGAGCGCGGCGGCGATCGTAAGGCCGAAGATGTAGCCCATGTACAGTCCCTTTGGCCCCATGCCCAAGACAAAGGCGAACAGGTAGCCCACGGGAAGGTTTATAACGATATATGATATAAATGCTATCACGGACGTGGCTTTAACGTCCTGCATCCCGCGCAGAACGCTGAGCGACATCACCTGCATCCCGTCGGAGAACTGGTACAGCCCCACGAAAATAAGGAAGCTGCCCGTCATCATGACTACGTCGGTGTCGGGCGTGAATATCCGGGGCAGCAAAAGCCGTCCGGCGATGAACAGCACCGCCGTGAAAGCGTTCCAGATAAGCCCTATGCGGAACGAACTCGACGCGATGCGCCGTATGCCGGCGAAATTATGTACGCCGTATTCGTGGCTGACCCGTATGGTGGTGGCCGAACCGAGGCTCACCACTATCATGAAAGCCATGTTCGACAGGATTATGGCGATCTGGTTGGCAGCCAGCGCAACCGTGCCGAACCATCCCATCATGATCCCCGTGATCGCGAAAGCGCCCCCTTCGAGCGTCATCTGCAGCGATATGGGGAATCCCACCGAGAGCAGCGAGCCGATCCGTCTGCGTGAGAAATTCCCGGCGCTGTAGAACGACAGGTAGCGGCGGAACGACTGGTGCCATGCGAAGTAAGCTATAAGGAGCACTGGAGTCATTATCCTCGAAATGAGCGTCGCAAGCCCGGCTCCGGCGGCTCCCATCTCGGGGAACCCGAATTTGCCGTAAATGAGCAGGTAATTGAAAATGACGTTCACCACGTTCGATACTATGGTGATGACCATGGCTGCTTTAGTGTTGCCGATCCCCTCGAGGAACTGCTTGAACGCCATGAACAGCATCAGCGGGATCATTGACCACGCCAGATACCTGTAATAGGGGATTCCCGCCTCGATAACCTCCTCCGGTTGCCCCATGTGGCTGAACAGCGGTATTATGGCGAACTGCACGGCGCAGATCAGGATGCCTATCGCGAGGTAGAGTATGACGGAGTTCTGCAGGTAAGAAGCCGCCTTGCGGTGTCTCCCCTGGGCGTAAAGTTCCCCCACGAGCGGAGTCAGCCCGACCGCTATGCCTATCCCGAAGATGAAGAGGAAAAAGAAGATGTTCCCGGCGAACGCCACGCCCGCGAGAGGGACCGCGCCGAGCCGCCCCACCATGGCGTTGTCGACGAACTGCACGAAGAGCTGCCCGACCTGTGAAAGCACGATCGGAACGGCAAGATTCATCGTCCTGCGGTATTCTCCTTTAAGGCTGTTGTTCTTTATCATTTTTGTCCTGCCGCCCTATGCTCCACCGCAAAAGACGGTCCGGTTTTTGAAGTAAAATAAATCGTCGTGGCCGTAATCACTGTCATCCCGGGCGAGCCAAATGTATTACAGCCTGGTATGTGGAAGGTTTCTATTTGGCGACGAGGGGTCTACCTTAATAGTTAAACCCGCTTTAGGTCTATAAATGTATTGTAGGTTCCTCGTCGAGCAATATGCTGTTCCAGCCCGCTGAATGTTATTACATTGCTCTCGCTCGGAATGACAGTTGATGTCGCATCGACCTCAGTTATCGGCACCGTCTCCGTAAAAGTCCGCAAAGATAATGCTTTTTATCGGATTTTGTAACGATTGTAACTCATTCTTAATGATAATATAAACTTCAATTTGAAAGCTATTTCTTGATTTTTCGTTAAATCTGCATTAAAAAAACGTAAATTCGCTTAGGTTTTCAAATGAAAATTGCTATCTTTGTTAACAGATATGTAACATGTCGGAAATATGGCTAAAATAAAAGGGTGCGTAGTGGTGGATGTCGAGAGGTGCAAGGGCTGCGCCGTGTGCGTCGTGTCGTGTCCGTTCGATGTGCTGGCGCTCTCCAAAGAGGTGAACGCCAAAGGGTATCCCTTCTCGTCGAAGGCCAATCCCGACGCCTGCACCGGATGCGCCAACTGCGCGATGGTCTGCCCCGACAGCTGCATCACGGTTTACAGACAGAGGGACGAGAATGCATAAATAAAAATGGAAGAAGTAAAGCTCATAAAAGGCAATGAAGCCGTGGCCGAAGGGGCTATCCGCAGCGGATGCGACGGGTACTTCGGTTACCCCATCACGCCGCAGAGCGAGATACTCGAGACGCTGATGGAGCTGCGCCCGTGGGAGACCACCGGGATGGTGGTGCTGCAGGCCGAGAGCGAGGTCGCCTCTATAAATATGGTCTACGGCGGCGCGGCGTGTGGAAAACGCGTGATGACCTCGTCGTCGAGTCCCGGCATCAGTCTCATGGCCGAGGGAATAAGCTATCTGGCGGGTGCTGAACTGCCGTGCCTCATCGTGAACGTGCAGAGGGGAGGCCCGGGCCTCGGGACCATCCAGCCTTCGCAGGCCGACTATTTCCAGGCTGTCAAGGGCGGTGCCCACGGCGATTTCCACATGATAGTGCTCGCCCCGAACTCGGTGCAGGAGATGTACGACTTCGTTTTTGACGGATTCGACCTGGCTTTCAGGTACCGCACCCCGGTGATGATGCTTTCGGACGGCGTCATCGGGCAGATGATGGAGAAGGTTATGATGAGCCGCAGGCGGGACCGTTGGACCGACGCCGAAATATCGGCGATGTCGGACAGTTGGGCCATGACCGGAAAACATCCCGGCCGCTCACGCAATATCGCGACTTCGCTGGAACTCGACGCGCAGATACAGGAGAATAAAAATATCCACCTGCAGGAGAAATACCGCGCGATAGAGGCCGCCGAGGTGCGTTACGAAGAGTTGATGACCGAAGATGCCGATTACGTGATGGTGGCTTTCGGATCGTCGGCCCGCATAGCTTCCGAGGTGGTTTACATAGCGCGCGAGGCCGGGCTGAAAGTCGGGCTGCTGAGGCCGATAACGCTGTGGCCGTTTCCGACCGGGCGCATCGCAGAACTCGCGCAGAGGGTCAAGGGATTTCTTGTGCCGGAACTCAACGCCGGTCAAATGATCGAGGACGTGAGGCTGGCTGTCGACGGCCGGGTCCCGGTCGAACACTACGGACGCATGGGCGGGATGATATATTCGCCCGACGAAGTTTTCAGCGCGCTGAAAACTAAATTACGAATTACGAATTAGGAATTACGAATTTATGTCATTCGAAGTTAAAATATGTGAAGAGAACCGGGTTTACGGCAAGAGCCCGCTGCTGACCGATAATGTGATGCACTATTGTCCCGGTTGCAGCCACGGCACTATTCATAAACTGGTTGCCGAGATTATAGACGAGATGGGCCTTCAGGGGCAGACCGTCGGCGTAAGTCCGGTCGGGTGCTCGGTGTTCGCATACAACTACATAGACATCGACTGGATCCAGGCCGCACACGGACGCGCATGTGCCGTAGCCACCGCCGTGAAACGCCTCACGCCAGCAAAAATGGTCTTTACATACCAGGGCGACGGCGACCTTTCGGCGATCGGGACCGGCGAAACGATCCACGCCTGCAACCGCGGCGAGAACATCGTCGTGATATACGTCAACAACGCGATATACGGCATGACGGGCGGCCAGATGGCCCCGACGACGCTGCTCGGGATGAAGACCTCGACCTCGCCGCAGGGCCGCGAATCGACAATCCACGGCTATCCCTACAAGATCGCCGAAATGGTGTCGCACCTCGAAGGGGTGTGCTACGTGACGCGCCAAAGCGTTCAGTCGCCCGCGGCGGCCCGCAAGGCCAAGAAAGCGCTCCGTCTGGCTTTCGAAAATTCGATGGCGGGCAAGGGGCTGTCGTTCGTCGAGATGGTGTCGAGCTGCAACAGCGGCTGGAAAATGTCGCCCGTCGACGCCAACAAGTGGATGGAAGAGAATATGTTCCCGTTCTACCATCTGGGGGACATAAAGAATATTTAATTACGAATTACGAATTACGAATTACGAATTACGAATTACGAAATTCAGATTACGGATTCATTTTCAATTTTCAATTTTCAATTGTGAAAGAAACGGTAATAATAGCCGGTTTCGGCGGACAGGGGGTGCTTTCGATGGGCAAGATACTTGCCTATTCGGGAGTGATGCAGGGGTATGACGTGAGCTGGATGCCATCCTACGGGCCCGAAATGCGCGGCGGGACGGCCAATGTGACCGTGATACTGAGCGACAAGCCGGTCAGTTCGCCCATCGCACACGAGTACGACACTGCTATCATTCTCAACCAGCAGAGCATGGAGAAGTTCGAGCCTATGGTAAAGCCGGGCGGCGTGCTGATCTACGACACCAACGGCATCTCCCGCCATCCCGTGCGCCGTGACATCGAGGTCTACACTATCGATGCGACCGAAGAGGCGGCGAAACGGGGGATGATCCGCGTGTTCAACACGATGGTGCTGGGCGGCTACCTGAAGGTGCGTCCGGTGGTCACGATGGAGAGCGTGGTCGCGGGTCTGAAAAAATCCCTGCCAGAACGTTCCCACCGCCTTATTCCCGCCAACGAGGATGCCATCCGCACGGGCGGCGAACTTATCCGCCGCGTGGAATAATCAGTGACGGTTTCGTGAAGGTTAATTATAGGCTGCTTCGGCGGCCTTTCTTTTTTGTGGACAATTTGGATATCGTTGTGATATTGCTTACCTTGCATAGAGTTCAAGCCTAAAATCATAATTATAATCATGAAGAAACTGATACTGCTTTTAGGGATTTTGTGCATGGGTTTCGAATGCGATGACCAGTCGCGTCCAATTGAGAATCATGGAGCGTGGGTCGTGAAAAACACCACGACTCAAACATTGATCATAAAGCCCGGAAAACAGACGATCCAGCCATACAATCTTGCGCCGGGAGGTAAGGTGGAATTATGTACGGATACCTATGAAATATCGAAGATGCCCGTTTTTCAATCGCTGCTTAAACATAGGGCATGGAGTGGTTATGCAGAGGGGAACATATCTTTTGAAGTGTTGTCTGATGACGGCACCCCGTTGAAGAGGTGGGATTATACGGATCGTGATTCGCCGGGTAAACAGTTCTTCAATGAATCTTTCTGGACAGACTCTCAATCACCCGGTGAAAGAGTGGACGAGATTAAGGTTACATGGGTTTTTGAGCTCGGGCAGAACGACATTCAATAACTATAAATGATGTTACCGGTATGAAAAGGTTGATTTTATTGTCTGCTGTTGTTATGGCGTGCGTCCGATGTGCCCCGGAGCCTGAAAAGATATATTATGGCACTGTATGGTCTGTGAAAAACTCCACGGAGCGGACTCTGACGATAACACCGCCGCCTTATGGCGGGACCGATCCGCATTCCCTGGCTCCGGGAGCGGAAGTTAATCTTTACTCGCGAGGGGAATATGAGTACAAGTCATATTTCGAAATGATTATGATATGTTGGCGCGGTCTGCCGGAAACAGATATATCTTTCGACGTCTTAGCCTCAGATGGAACACTGTTGAAGAAGTGGGAGTTTACGGAAGATAACAGGTACTATTACTATAATTCATCTGTCAGAAATTTCTTCAGTCCATTGTCATGGACACACTCTTATGACCACGATAAAAGGAGAAAGAAGAGAGAATCTTGGTCTTTTGAGATTCTGCCCGGGGATATAGAACAACAAACGGAGATATGAAAAAGATAATACTTTGTTTGGGTATTGCCGCGATATGTGCAGGCTGTAAATATCGTGACGAATATTTTACAACATGGATTGTGAAAAACGCCACAAATCAAACTATCAAACTCTCGCCGCCGCCGTTCTATCCATATACGCTTTCCAATGTGCTTTCTCCGGGGGCCGAACGCGAGATTTATTACAGGGAAGGTTTTGGCGATAGTCCCGCTTTCGATGTGCTGTTGGTTAACTGGCCTGGCTGGGCGGAAGAAAATATCGTTTTCGAAATACTTTCATCGGACGGCACCTCTTTGAAACAGTGGAGATGTTCTGATAAAAATTACTCCGGCAAACAATTCTTTAATGTCTCGTCATGGAAATCCTCGCATTACAATGGGAATAGCGACGATCCGAGATCCGGTTGGACTTTCGAGATTTTACCCGAGGATATAAAGTAATATACATACAGTTATTATATTCGATCTGCAACCTGTGATCTTTTTTGCAGGGGTTTGTTATTTTTCTAACAGAGGGTTTATGCCGTTCACTTTTTTTAGTTACATTTGCGATTAGTTTTGCAATGATTTGCACCTTTCGTTCGCCAACTTAAATTACAATAATATTCTTTTAAGGACAGATATGTCGAAAATCATCAAACTGAGAAAAGGACTCGACATTCACCTGCAGGGAGCGCCCGTGCCGAAACTCATAACGGCCTGTGGTTCGGATACCTATGCCGTGTCGCCGACCGATTTCGAGGGCGTCGTTCCAAAACTGCTCGTCCGCGAGGGCGACAGGGTGAAAGCCGGTTCCCCGTTGTTCTTCGATAAGGCCGACGAGGAGATCTTATTCACTTCGCCGGTCAGCGGTGTGGTCTCGGAGATCCGCAGGGGCGACAAACGCAAACTCCTCAATGTCGTAGTCGAAACCGACGGCAAACAGGACTCCGTGGAGTTCAAAATTCCGGCGCTCGACAAAGCCTCGAAAGCGGACGTCGCGGCGGTTCTGCTCGCTTCCGGCCTGTGGCCGATGATAATCCAGCGCCCGTACGGCATCATAGCCGATGTGGCGTCGTCTCCCAAGGCCATTTTTGTGTCGGGATTCGATTCGGCGCCGTGCGCTCCGGATATGAATTTCGTGCTGGAAGGCGAACTCGAAAACCTGAAAAAGGGTGTCGAGGTGCTGAAAAAACTGACCGCGGGAAAGGTCCATCTGGGTCTGCGGGCCGGAACCGACGGGGTGCTGAACAGGGTGGACAACGCCGAGCAGCACTTTTTCAAAGGACCGCATCCTGCCGGTAACGTGGGGGTGCAGATCGGCCGTATCGACCCGATCAAAAAGGGCGAGACTGTCTGGACTGTCGACGTGCAGAACCTCGCGATAATCGGCCGCCTGTTCAACACGGGCCGGGTCGATATGACGAAGGTTATCGCCATGTCGGGTCCGCAGGTCGTGAATCCATATTACTTGAAAATAATCGGCGGCGCGGAGATCAAGTCATTCGTGATGAACTCCAATATCAAGCCGCAGAAAGAGGGGCGCACGGTGCGTATCGTGAGCGGCAACGCGCTTACCGGACGGAGCGTCGCGCGCGGCGAATTCATGACCTTCTACTCGAACCAGATAACGGTGCTCGAAGAGGGCGACCACTACGAGTTGTTGGGATGGATCGCCCCGAGGTTCGACAAGTTCTCGGTTTCGCGCACATATTTTTCGTGGCTCTGTCCGCGCCGCAAATACGACCTCGACACCAACCTCAACGGCGGCCGCCGCGCGATCGTGATGACCGGGCTGTGGGAAAACTACGTGCCGATGGACATCTACCCGATGTACCTTGTGAAGGCGTGCATGGCGGGCGATATCGACAAGATGGAGAACCTGGGCATCTACGAGGTCCTGCCCGAGGATATGGCGCTGTGCGATTTCGTCGACCCGTCGAAAACCGAGGTGCAGGCCGCCATACAGAATGGTATTAACCTTATGATTAAAGAGTTGTCCTAATGAATATGATCAATAAATTACTTAGGGGCATGGTCGACAAGGTTAAGCCGCCGTTCGAGAAGGGCGGTAAACTGGGCTTCCTGCATTCGACCTTCGACGCCTTCGAGACGTTCCTGTTCGTTCCGGACACGGTGACCAGGAAGGGCGCGCATATCCGCGACGCGGTCGATCTGAAACGCACCATGATAGTGATGGTGATGGCCCTGATGCCCGCGCTGCTTTTCGGGATGTACAACACGGGGCTGCAGCATTTCCACGCTGTGGGCGACGCGGCTTCCGCAACCTCGATATGGGGATGCTGGTGGTACGGCTTCGTGCGCGTGCTGCCGCTGATTCTCGTCTCTTATATAGTGGGCCTCGGCATCGAGTTCGCTTTCGCGCAGAAACGCGGACACGAGGTCAACGAAGGCTACCTTGTCACCGGGATGCTCGTTCCGCTCATCATGCCTATCGACGTTCCCCTGTGGATGGTCGCCATCGCGGTGGCTTTCGCCGTCATTATCGGTAAGGAGGTCTTCGGCGGGACCGGTATGAATGTCTTTAATCCGGCGCTGGTGGCCCGCGCATTCGTATTCTTCGCCTACACGCCGTTCATCTCGGGCGACAAGGTGTGGATACGCGGTTTTGAAAAAGGCGGCGCTTACGTGGACGGTTTTTCGGGCGCGACCCCGCTGACGCAGTTGGGCGAGAACGCGCATGACACGCTGGCCAACGCGAACATCTGGGACTGGATAGTGGGGACGATCCCGGGAAGCATCGGAGAGACCTCGTTCATCGCCATTATGATCGGCGCGGCCATACTGCTCTTCACGGGCGTGGCGAGCTGGCGGATCATGGTGAGCGTATTTGCGGGAGGATATCTGATGGGCCTGTTGTTCAATGTGATAGGCGGAAGCGCCTACCTGGAGATGCCCGCGCACTTCCACCTGCTGCTGGGCGGTTTCGCTTTTGGAGCGGTTTTCATGGCCACCGACCCTGTGACCGCCGCGCAGACCAATACGGGTAAGATCATAGTCGGGTTCCTGATAGGCGCGCTGGCGGTGCTGATCCGGGTCGTGAATCCGGGCTATCCCGAGGGGATGATGCTCGCGATTCTCTTTATGAACGCACTCGCCCCGCTCGTCGACCATTATGTGGTGGCAGCGAACATCAGGCGCAGGAACAAAATCGTCAAACTTGCAAAATAGGGGAGGCGCAGAGTATGAATAAGAACAGCAGTACATATATAATAATCTACGCCACGGTGATGGTGGTTGTGGTTGCGGCGGTCCTTGCCATTGCGGCGATGGTGCTGCAGCCCATCCAGGCCGCCAATGTGGAGGTCGAGAAGAAAGGCGACGTGCTTGCAAGCGTGGGCCTTGCGCAGGATGCCGCCAAAGCGAAGGACAAGACGGCATATATCAACGCAGAATACGAAAAGTATATCGTCGACGCTTTCCTTGTGAACGTCGCGGGAGACCGTATCGAGGGCAACGCTTTCGAAAAGCTCATAAACCTGAAGGCCGAATACGAAAAGCCCGCCGACCAGAGGGAACTCCCTGTTTTCGTCAGCGATGCGGACGGCAAACGGCTCTATATCGTTCCCGTGTGGGGCAGCGGCCTCTGGGGTGCCGTGTGGGGTTACGTGGCTCTGGAAGGCGATTGGGATACCGTCTACGGCGCGGTGTTCGACCATGCGGGCGAAACCCCGGGCCTCGGCGCGGAGATCTCCGGAGCGAAATTTTCCTCGCAGTTCACAGGCAAGAAACTCTTCCGCGACGGGCAGTTGGTCGGCATAACCGTGCTGAAAGGCAGCGGCGCGTCGAAGGGCAACGACTGGGCGGTGGACGCCATCTCGGGCGGCACGATCACCTCGCGCGGGGTCGAGCACATGATCTTCGACTGCATGCAGGACTACCGGGCCTATATCGAAAAACAGAAGAGGGACGCTCCGGCGGTTGAAGCCGGGACCGGCGAAAATGCCGAAGAGGGCGCTCCCGTAGTCGCAAACACTGAAAACACTGAAAAAAATGAAGGGTAAGAACTGGCAATATTTCCTGGGCCCGCTGAGCAAGGACAATCCCGTGATCGTCCAGATACTCGGTATATGTTCGGCCCTCGCAGTGACGGCACAGCTGAAACCGGCTTTCGTCATGGCCGCGTCGGTGACCGTGGTCACCGCTTTCGCCAACCTAATAATGTCCGCGCTCCGCAAGGGCGTGCCCAACCGCATCCGCATAATCGTGCAGCTGGTGGTCATCGCGTTCCTGGTGATCCTGGTCGACCAGGTGCTGAAGGCTTTCGTCTATGACGTCAGCAAACAGCTCTCGGTCTATGTGGGGCTTATAATCACGAACTGTATCATCATGGGCCGAGTGGAGGCTTTCGCACTGGCGAACAAGCCGTGGCCCTCGTTCATCGACGGTGCGGCCAACGGCATAGGGTACGGTATAATACTCATTATCGTCGGTTTCGTGCGCGAACTGCTGGGCAGCGGCAGCCTGTGGGGCTACCAGATAATTCCCGACGGCTGGTACATCCAGAACGGCGGCTTCTACGCCAACAACGGATTGATGATGCTTCCGCCGATGGCGCTGATCCTGGTCGGAATCATCATCTGGGTGCACCGCGGAAAGAATAAGGACCTTATAGAGAAGTAGGAGGGCGGGTATGGAAAGTTTCAATATCTTCATAAAGTCGATCTTTATCGACAACATGGTGTTCGCATACTTCTTCGGTATGTGCTCCTACATCGCCGTGAGCAAGAGCGTCAAAACGGCTAACGGACTGGGTCTAGCCGTCATCTTCGTGATGGCCATGACGGTGCCTCTGAACTGGCTGCTCAATGAATACGTGCTGAAACCGGGCGCGCTGTCGTGGATAAGCGGCAGCCTATCGACCGTAGACCTCAGTTTCCTCAGCTTCATTATCTTCATCGCCGTGATCGCTTCGTTCACGCAGCTTGTGGAGATGGTTGTCGAAAGGTTCGCTCCCGGACTCTACAACCAACTGGGTATCTTCCTTCCGCTCATCGCCGTCAACTGCGCAATCATGGGCGCGTCGTTGTTCATGCAGGAGAGGGATTACGCCAATCTCGGACAAGCCACCGCGTTCGGCGTCGGGAGCGGCATCGGCTGGTGGCTGGCTATCGTCATGATGGCTGCCATACGCGAAAAGCTGCAGTACTCGGAGATACCCGCACCGCTCAAAGGGCCGGGCATCGCATTCATTATCACCGGCCTGATGGGGATTGCCTTCATGTCGTTCCTCGGCATCCAACTGTGATTTGCCGTGATAGCGGCGGTTATGCTTCCTTACTACTCAAAATTTGCTCAGTCATTTACGCACAGTAAACTCCTTTTGCAAATTTTTCGAGAGCGTCGCCTAACCACCACTCTGACGACAAATCCGGTCGATGCAAATTAACCCTGCTGCGCAGGCTTTTCCTCCTTCGCGGCTCGGCATAGTTCAAACAAGTTTGAATCTGCGCTCGCTCGCAGCGTCGGTTCGTAATTCGTAATTTGAAATTCGTAATTGAAAATATGGATACATTAACACTGATCATTGCAATCGCGGCTTTCCTAGTAGTGACGCTGCTTCTGGTGGCGGTGCTGCTCTATGCCAAGAACAAACTGACGGCGTCGGGAGAGGTCGCTATCGACATCAACAACGGTGAAAAGGTCGTGACCGCCGAGCAGGGCGGTACACTGCTCTCGACCCTGAGCGGCGCCGGGATATTCCTGCCGTCGGCGTGCGGCGGAGGCGGCTCGTGCGGAATGTGCCGCTGCCAGGTGCTCGAAGGCGGTGGCGACATACTTCCCACCGAGGTCAACTTCTTCTCGCGCCGCCAGCAGAAGGAGAACTGGAGACTCGGATGCCAGGTCAAAGTCAAGCAGGATATGAAGATCGCCGTACCGGAAGCGGTGCTGGGGGTGCGGAAATGGGAGTGCGAGGTGGTGTCTAACCGCAACGTGGCTACATATATCAAGGAGTTCGTGGTGAAACTGCCGCCGGGCGAAACGCTCAAATTCCGCAGCGGCGGATACATACAGATCGACGTGCCGAAGTACGATCAGATAAAGTTCAGCGACTTCGATATCGAGGCCGAATACCGCCCCGAGTGGGAGCAGATGAAGATGTTCGACCTCACGGCGAAGAACCCGGAGCCTACGTTCCGCGCTTACTCGATGGCCAACCACCCGGCCGAGGGCAATATCGTGATGCTCAACATCCGTATCGCCACTCCGCCGTGGGACCGCGCCGCGGGACGGTTCATGCCGGTAAATCCCGGTATCTGCTCGTCGTATATCTTCTCTTTGAAGCCGGGCGACAAGATCACCATTTCGGGCCCATACGGCGAATTCTTTGTGAAGGACACGCCCGCCGAAAAGATGTTCATCGGCGGCGGAGCGGGTATGGCCCCGATGCGTTCGCACTTGTTCCACCTCTTCAAGACCGAAAAAACGGCTCTTCCGGTGACCTTCTGGTACGGTGCGCGGAGCCTGCGCGAAGTGTTTTACGCCGAACAGTTCGAGGAGATCGAGCGCGAGTTTCCCAACTTCAAATTCCATATCGCCCTGTCGGAACCGAAAGGCGAGGACAACTGGAAAGGCTACGTCGGGTTCATCCATCAGGTGATTTTCGATAACTACCTGAAGAACCACGAAGCCCCCGAGGATATCGAGTACTATCTGTGCGGCCCGCCGATGATGAATGCGGCGGTCACAAAGATGCTCGACGAGCTGGGAGTGCCGCCAGAGAACGTGATGTACGACGACTTCGGGTCATAAATAAAATGTCCGGCTAATTAGCCGGACATTTTATTTATGACAATTACGAATTTAAAATTACGAATTACGAATTTGCGCTTGCAAGAAATGTTTGATGCTGATGATATGAAAAATAGTTTATATTTGTAGACCTTAAATTACAGAACCTTAATATTCCGGCATGGAGAAATTCATTTTGTCATTCGATGCGGGGACGACGAGTTCCAGGGCAATTGTTTTCGACCGCTCGGGCGCGATACGTTCCGTGGCGCAGAAAGAGTTCACGCAGATATTCCCGCAGAGCGGATGGGTGGAGCACGACCCTCGAGAGATATGGTCCACGCAGGCCGCTGTCGCCGCCGAAGCCCTCGCAAAAATGGGGATGGATAGCGCCTCGATCGCCGCCATAGGTATCACCAACCAGAGGGAAACGACCGTCGTGTGGGACCGCGAGACAGGCGAGCCCGTCTGCAACGCCATAGTGTGGCAGGACCGCAGGACCGCCGGGTACTGCGACTCTCTGAAAGAACAGGGCCTGCTTCCGGTCGTCCGGGAGAAAACAGGCCTTATCATCGATGCCTATTTCAGCGCGACGAAGGTGAGGTGGATACTTGACAACGTCGAAGGGGCGCGGCAAAAAGCCGAGCAGGGCAGGCTCGTCTTCGGCACGGTGGACACGTGGATCGTATGGCAGCTGACCGGCGGCGCGGTGCATGCGACCGACGTGAGCAACGCCTCGCGCACGATGCTCTTCAATATCCACGCTCTGGAATGGGACGCGGAACTGCTGGAACTTTTCGGCATTCCGCGGAGCATGGCGCCGCAGGTGCGCGCTTCGAGCGAAGTGTACGGCCATACCGCGGCGGAGATGTTTGTGCCGGGGATTCCCATTGCGGGGATCGCCGGCGATCAGCAGGCGGCGCTGTTCGGCCAGATGTGCATTGAACCGGGGATGGTTAAGAACACCTACGGCACCGGCTGTTTCATACTGATGAATACGGGCGATAAACCAGTCGTGTCGCAGAATAACCTTGTCTCCACCGTGGCGTGGCAGATAGGCGGACAGACAGCCTACGCGCTCGAGGGGAGTATTTTCGTGGGCGGCGCGATCGTACAGTGGCTGCGGGACGGTCTGGGCATAATCTCTTCGTCGTCGGACATCGAGGCGCTGGCCGCCGAAGTTCCCGACAACGGTGACGTATATTTCGTTCCGGCCCTGACCGGGCTGGGAGCGCCCTACTGGGACCAGTATGCGCGCGGCGCCATCGTGGGCATCTCGCGCGGAACAAAGGCGGCGCATATCGCACGCGCCGCGCTCGAAGGGATCGCCTATATGTCGATGGATGTGATCGACGCGATGGCGGCCGATGCGGGGGTGGAACTGAAAGAGCTTCGCGTGGACGGGGGAGCGGCCCGCAACAATCTGCTGATGCAGTTCCAGGCCGACGTGCTGGGCCGGGCCGTAATCCGCCCGCAGACCACCGAAACCACCGCGCTTGGAGCCGCATACCTCGCCGGACTGGCCGTGGGGTACTGGAAAAACATAGATGAAATAAGCAAACAATGGTCGGTCGACACCCGTTTCGAACCCGCCGCAGGGAGCGATATGCGTGAGGCCAAAAACAAATGGGCCGATGCGGTGCGCCGTTCGCAGGGGTGGACAAAGTAAATTACCAAAGGTCTCATGACGAGCGAAACAGAGTGACGCCGAGGTATCTGACCGGGCCGGGCAAAATCACCTTCCCGCAATCGGATCCTTCGACTACGCTCAGGATGACAACAGGAAACAATAGAAATCAAAGTGGCATAAACTTAAACCCGGCAATCTGAAACTTACAAGAAACCATGGGAAAAGATATCATCTTCGAATTCATAGGCACCGCCATACTCATACTTTTCGGGGCGGGCGTGTGCGCAAACGTAAACCTTAAAAAAACGCTCGGGAACAAGTCCGGATGGGTGGTCATCGCATTCGGATGGGGGTTGGCCGTCTTCGTCGCGGCGTTCATTTCGGCCCCTTACTCGGGGGCGCATCTCAATCCGGCGGTCACGATAGGGCTGGCCGTCGCCGGAAGCTTCAAGGGGAACATTCTGGGGTACATCGCCGCGCAGATGCTGGGGGCGATGCTCGGGGCCGCGATAGTCTACCTGATGTACAAGCCGCATTTCGACGCGGAAGAGAACCCCGACGCAAAACTCGGCGTCTTCTGCACCGGCCCGGCGATAAAGAATTGGTTCTCGAACTTTTTCACCGAATTCGTCGGCACGTTCGTCCTTATTTTCGGGATACTTTACGCGGCCGGGGCGGAGATAGCGGGTCCGCTTCCCGTCTCGCTGCTCATCGTTGCGATAGGCATGTCGCTCGGGGGAACCACCGGATACGCTATTAATCCCGCACGCGACCTCGGACCCCGCATCGCACACGCCCTGCTGCCTATCCGAGGCAAGCGCGACAGCAACTGGGGATACGCCTGGCTGCCGGTCGTCGCTCCCTTGTGTGGAGGCGCCGCTGCCGCGGGATTGTTCCTGTTGCTGCACTAAAAAGCGTATGGCTATGAGATATTTGCTTTGTACGATAGCCGCGGCCGTCGTTTTCTGCGCGCCCGCCGCGGCGCAGGATGATTCGCCGCATATAAAGGATTTTTTAACCGCCGATCTGGACAGGGACGGTGCGGACGACTCCATGTGGTACGACGTACAGGATTCGACAATAGTTTTCTCCCTCTCTTCCCGTGGGTGGAAGGGCTTTGTTGTGAAATATCCGCTTGATGAAGAGGGGGAATACCTGACGGCCGAGGAAGGGAGTTTTTCGGTGAATTATTCATATATGAAAAGCCGGGGCTATTACAAATATGTGTACTATGCTCCCGATAAGTGCTTCCGGCTTGTGGAATACTTTCATGAGAACTACGGCAACGCCCTGAGCGACGGATCGGGAAGCATGTCTCTGGATTTCATAACAAGGACTTTTACGGCAGATTGGAACTACTACGATATGGAAGCTGACTCGCTTGTCTCGTTGCCGACAGTCAGGGTGTATGTCGATAATCCGGTCTACGATCTGGGCGATGAATTTGACTTTGACTTCGTTTTCCCCGGCTACGAGCTGTACGAGGATTACAAAGAGGCTTACATGCCAGAATATACATTTACAGGGAGGTTCGAAGGCTATATGTACGATTATGGCGATTATCCGGAGATCGTCGTCACAACTCTCGGCGGCGAAACATGCCACAGTATTGTAACCGGCATCTCTAAGAACAAGTTCTATAAGGGCGATCTTTTAGAGCTTACACAAGGCACTCGTTGTATAAGTGAGCTCGGGGACCGCTCATGGAAGGTTCTGAACATGACGACTAATATACGGATGGTCGAACCCGGCCCGCTACGTCGTTGTATGGAGAGCAACCAGCAGGCTATAGATTACACCGCCGCGGCGCAGGAGGATTCGCCGCATATAAAGGATTTTTTAACCGCCGATCTGGACATAGACGGGGTGGACGACTCCATGTGGTATGACACTCAGGATTCGACAATAGTTTTCTCCCTCTCTTCGCGGGGGAACGAGCCGTTCGCCGTGAAATACTGTCTCGAAGAGGATGGGAGTATGCAAAATTATCTCTCTGTCGATGACGGCGGGGGCGGGTTTTCCGTGATAACGCTGAATATGAGGAGCTGGGAATACTACAGCTACAAGTATGAGCCCGAGTCGGGGCGTTTCCGGCTTGCGGAGTACTTCCACGAAAACTACGGCAACGCCGTGAACGACGGCTCGGGCACCATGTCGCTCGATCTGCTTGAGAGCTGGTTCACTGCCGACTGGAACTATTACGATATGGAGGCGGACTCGCTCGTCACCCTTCCGACGGCCGGGGTGTATGTCCGCAATCCGGCCGTTTATCTTGGCGGTGACACCGATTTCGCCTTTCCCGGCTATGAACTGTATGAAAGTTACAAGGAGAACTATTACCCGGAATACTCGTTCGAGGGAGTGTTCAAAGGTTTTGTCTATAATTACGATTATCCTGAGATAATCGTCGTACCGTCCGACGGCGAGCAGTGCAGCAGCCTGGTGGCCGCCAACTACGAGGAGTTGTACAGGGGCGATCTCATCGAACTGACCCAGGGGATGCATTTTTACGAAGAACCCGGCGACGGTTCATACAGGGCGCATCACGTTACGATAGACATAGAGTTGCTCAAAGCCGGTCCGCTGCGCCGCTTTATGGAGAGCAACCGGAAGGCGATAGATTACGCCGACGATTCGGAGTATACCGAGAGGTGGGACGCCAACAGGATCGAGGCCGTCGATTATTACCTTGCTGTCGGCGGTGATAAGCAGGTGGCCCGTGCTTTGCGAAAACCGGGTGTGCTGCGCGTCTTTTTCAGCGACTTCAACCCCGAGGCGGTCGGCATAGACGAATATCACAAATGTTTTACGGCCGAAATCTACAATGACGATGCCGGCGCGGGTTGGGATGGCGTGCGGAGCGGCGAACTGAAACCCCTGCGCACGCTGGTGCTGGAACTGTACAACGACGTTGAGATCCGTTACTGGCTCGCGGGCGACCGCGGAGGAAAGCTGAAGCAATTGAATATAAAGTGAAAACCGACCGACAGTAATTAGTGAATTGTCATCCCGAGCGAGTTTGATCCGATGCGATACCACGGGTATAGAGGACGGCCTATCGAACGACGAGGGATCTACATTATATTACAGGAGATAGAAATGGGCTTGATTATCAGGTAGATCCCTCGTCGCCGAAAGTTGCCGGGCAACTACTGAAACCGCTATGGTTTCGGCTCGCTCGGGATGACAACTGATTATATCCCGGTGATTTTTTTTATCTCGTTGAGTTTGTTGAGCGCTTCGAGAGGGGTGAGCGAGTTTATGTCGAGCCCCTTGATCTGGTCGCGGATCTGGATCAGAACCGGGTCGTCCAACTGGAACATCGTCAGCTGGATGTTGCCCGTGTCGTCCGCGCCTTTTTTCTTGGGCTTGGCGTGGGGCGGAACGGCCTTCACCTGGCTGCGCGGTTCGCCCGAATAGCTTTCGAGGATGCGGTCGGCGCGTTCGACGACGCTGCGGGGCATGCCCGCGATGCGCGCCACATGGATACCGAACGAACGGTCGGTGCCCCCTTCGACCAACTTTCGGATGAAGATCACCGAATTGTCGACTTCCTTAACCGAAACGTGGAAATTCCGCACACGCTCGCAGCTCTCGGTCATCTCGTTCAGTTCGTGGTAGTGGGTGGCGAACAGCGTCTTTGCCCTCGACTGCGGGTGGTCGTGCAGGTATTCGACCATGGCCCACGCGATGGCGATTCCGTCGTAAGTGCTTGTGCCCCTGCCTATTTCGTCCAACAGCACGAGACTGCGGTTCGAGATGTTGTTCAGGATGCTGGCCGACTCGATCATCTCGACCATGAAGGTAGATTCCCCCTGCGAAATGTTGTCCGACGCCCCCACGCGGGTGAATATCTTGTCGACGATGCCTATGCGGGCCGCCGAGGCCGGAACGAACGAACCGATCTGGGCCATCAGCACGATCAGGGCCGTCTGGCGCAGCAGGGCGCTCTTACCCGACATGTTCGGCCCCGTGATCATCATGATCTGCTGCTCGTCGTTACTGAGGCGGATGTCGTTGGGGATGTACTCCTCGCCCACGGGCAACAGCCGCTCGATGACCGGATGGCGGCCGTCCTTTATGTCTATCACATAGCTGTCGTCGAGCGCGGGGCGGGTGTAGCGGCGTTCGGCGGCGATCCGCGCGAACGAAAGCAGAACATCGAGGCGGGCTATGACGGCCGCGTCCTTTTGCAGCGCCCCGATGCGGGTGCAGAGGAAGGCGATAAGCTCGGTGTAGATGCGCAGTTCGATCTCCAGCATGCGGCTCTCGGCGCCCAGTATCTTCTCCTCGTACTCCTTGAGTTCCTGTGTGATATAGCGTTCGGCGCCTTTCAGCGTCTGCTTGCGCACCCACTCGGGCGGAACTTTCTCCTTGTGCGAGTCGCGCACCTCGAAACCGTAGCCGAAGACATTATTATATATAATTTTCAGCGACGATATGCCTGTGCGGGCGGTTTCGCGCTCGACCATCTCGGCCAGCACCTCTTTGCCGTGGGTGGCGATGCGGCGCAGGTCGTCGAGCTCCATGTCCACGCCGTCGGCGATGATGCCCCCTTTCTGTATCTGGTTGACGGCGGGGTCGGGGTAGACGTCGCGGGCGATGCGTTCGCGGACATCGGTGCAGAGGTCCAGAGCGCCCGCAAGTCCCTCTAAAGCAGGTTCGTTCGCGAGCAATTGCTGCACCTGTTCGATGGCCGAGAGCGAATTTTTGAGCTGGACTATCTCGCGGGGCAGCACGCGGCCGTCGGCGATGCGCGAGGCGATGCGTTCGAGGTCGCCGATGTGGCTGACGCTCTCGGTGAGGCTTTCGGCAAGTTCCGCGTCGCCCGTGAGCGTTTCCACAACGTCGAGGCGGTGGTCGAGCTCTTCTATGTCCTTGACTGGCAGTGCGATCCAATGCTTCAAGAGCCGTCCGCCCATCGGCGTCACGGTCTTGTCCATCGCCCACAGGAACGAACCCTGCCCGCGGTCGGCCGAATTGGAGTTGAACAGTTCGAGATTGCGGATCGAAAATTTATCTATCCAGACGTAGCGGTCCTCGTCGATGCGCGAAATGCGGGTGATATGGCCAAGGGCCTTATGTTCAGTAAATTCCAGGTAATAGAGTATGGCTCCGGCGGCCGAAATGCCGCTGCCCATCCCCTCGACGCCGAACCCGCGCAGGTTCTTGACGCCCAACTGCCGGGCCAGTTTTTCGCGGTTGATATCCTCGCCGAAGACCCACTCCTCGAGCTTGTATGTATAGAGGTCGCGCCCGAACGTTCTCTCGAAGCGCTCCTTCTCGGCGCGCTGGTAGACCACCTCTTTTGGCGCGAAGTTCGATAGCAGTTTGTCGGCGTATGCGTCCGACCCTTCGCCCACATAGAATTCGCCGGTCGAGATGTCGAGGAACGCCACGCCCGTGGTTTTAGGACCAAAATATACCGACGCGAGGAATGTGTTCTCCTTGCCGCTCAGTATGTTGTCGCTCAGCGCCACGCCCGGGGTCACGAGTTCTATAACGCCGCGTTTGACGAGTCCTTTTGCGGTTTTCGGGTCTTCGAGCTGTTCGCAGATCGCCACGCGCTCGCCCGCCCGTACCAGTTTCGGAAGGTAGGTTTCGACGGCGTGGTGGGGGAAACCCGCGAGTTCGACCGTGGCAGCCGCACCGTTGGCACGGCGGGTGAGGGTGATACCCAGGATGCCCGCGGCCTTGATGGCGTCGTCGCCGAAAGTCTCGTAGAAATCGCCCATGCGGAAGAGCACGATCGCATCGGGATGCTGTGCCTTCACCGCGTAATACTGCTTCATCAGGGGCGTTTCCGCGTATTTCTTTTCAACCTTTTCAGCTGCCATCGGGTTTGTTTTTCAGAGTAGCAAAGATACAAAATCTTATTTATTCTTCGTCGCTGTCATCTTCTCCTTCGTAATAGATATCGAAAACGATTTCCAGATTCCTGTCCGACAATAATTTCATCACGTCGGACTTCAAAACGAATTCCCTGTTCCAATTTTGCATATATCCGGCGACGTCGACCCAACTTTCATATTTCGAAGTCAGTAGTTTCCATATATCCAAGTCGGCGGTCAGGCTGTCGAATAAATCTCTTAATTTGATGTTTAAGTCTATACCGTCCTTTTCTGAATGCAGCCACCACTTGCCCCAATTTGTCATTCTCGTTCTTCCTGCATTTCCCATAGAATGTCTTTCATTGGGATTCCATGCGCTGGACGGAGAATGACCGAGCAAATTTGTTATTTCTTCTTTATCCAGTTTTTTTGAATAAAAATTGATCCCTACGCTGAATTCTTCGAATCCGCCGCCAATCACACAAATATGCTCCATATCGTCGGGATTAACCGGTTCGTGGATTATCTCGTCGCCGTTCTCATCAAACCATCTGGTTATTTCTTTTTCGTTCTCATCTACATTTTTAACAGGTTCCATATTCATAAAGGTTTTATTGTTTATCCGTGTTCCCGTCTTCGAAAAAACGTTCATCAAAGTTCACGAAATATAGCCGGTCGGTGGCGCGGGTGACGGCGGTGTAGAGCCAGCGCAGCAGATCCTTCGACATCTGTTCGTCGCCGAACAGCATCTTGTCGATGAAGACCGCGCGCCACTGCCCGCCCTGGGCCTTGTGGCATGTGACGGCGTAGGCGAACTTCACCTGCATGGCGTTGAAGTGGTCATTCCCGAGAATCTCCCTGTAGCGTTTGGCCTTGGCCGTGATGTCGGCGTAATCCTCTTCGACGGCGCGGAAAAGGCGGTTCTGCTCCTCGCGCGTCAGCGAGGGCGACTCCGAATGTATGGTGTCGAGCATGATCTTGCACTCGATCTCGTAACCGTCGTAGTCGGGAAGTTCCAGCACCGCGTCGGCGAACCGGAAGCCGTAGAACTCCTCGAAACGGCGCAGGCGCTTCAGCCGCGCGATGTCGCCGTTGGCTATGAAATTGACCGGGGAGTCGGGGTCGCGCTCGGTGTAGTGGTAGTTGTTCTTGACGATCATCAGCATGTCGCCCGACTCGATCTCCTCCTCGGCGCCGAGAACGTAGCGGCGGATGCTCTCATTGAAGCGGTTGGCGCGCTTGTTCGAACGGGTTATCACGATGGTCTCGTCGCGCCCGTAACGAGAATAACACTCCTCAAGTTTTTCGGTAAAATCACTTCCGTCGAGCGTCCCGACCTCGGGGAACCCGGCCGTCCGGAACATCGGGATATCGTAGATGCCGTTCTCGATCATCATTCGCACCAGCGTCGCGTTGAACAAGATGCCCGACTCGGCCTCCTGCCTCACCACGTCGTCCATCGAGGCGTACTCCACGCCCCCGTAGACCCCCATCCGGCGCGGATCGAGGGCGGGGCTTTCGGCGCTCCCCACGGGCGGAAGCTGTGCGTTGTCTCCCACCAGTATCAGGCGGCACCCCTGGCCGCTGTTGACGTATGATATCAGGTCGTCCAACAGCGCCCCCGAACCGAACATCTCACCTTCGGACGACGACGAGTTCGCCAGCATCGAGGCCTCGTCGACTATGAAACAGGCGTGCTTCTCCCTGTTGAAGTCGAGCGAGAAGCTTGCCTGGGCCGACGACATGCTCTTCTGGCGGTAGATCTTTTTATGGATGGTGTGGGCCTTTTCGCCGGAGATGCGCGAAAAGACCTTCGCGGCGCGGCCCGTGGGAGCCAGCAGCACGGGTTTGATGCCTATGGTGCGCAGGACCGACACGAACGCCGCGACGAGCGTGGTCTTGCCCGTTCCGGCGTATCCGTTCAGTATGAAAATGGTCCCGTCGGCAGGCGCCGAGATGTACCCGGCGAGCGCTTCGGTGACTTTTTTCTGCCCTGTTGTTGGCTCGAAGCCAAATTTAGCGTAAATTTGGGACGCTATCCTTTCGTTTTGCATTCCGCGGCCGGTTAGTGGGGCCGCGCGTATTTTGGCGGCCGGTTGAAATAAAACAGTACAAACTTACTAAAATTCCAGCAATGAATATGCGGCTTAAACTTTCGATCCAGATTGTTCTGGCCGCCGTTGTCGTTGCGCTCGCATACATAGTTTACAGGCAGATCACCGACCCGCTCGATTTTCGGAAAGAGGCGGCGCTCCGCGAGGCCGCGGTGACCGAACGCATAAAGGATATCCGCTCGGCTGAAGAGGCCTTCAGGCTGAAGCACAGGCGCTACACCGCCGATTTCGACTCGCTGATCGGCTTTGTGCTTAACGACTCCCTGGTTTTCGAACGCCGGACCGGCTCTCTCGACGATTCGGCGGCCGTGGCGAATGGGCTGGTGAGAACCGAAAAGTTCACGATAGCCGTGAGGGATACCGTCTTTTCGCCCCGCAGGCTCACCACGGAACAGGTCGAAGAGCTGCGCTATATACCCTATGCAAAAGAGGGCACCGAATACATTCTGGATGCGGGTATGCTTCCCACCGAATCGAAGGTCGTGGTTCCGGTCTTCGAGGTGAAGGCCCCATATAAAGATTTTCTGTATGACATGGACCGGCAAATGCTTGTCAATCTGATCAACGATGCCAGTATTTACAATAAATATCCCGGAATCGCCGCAGGTTCCGATTAACGATGCAGGGAACCGGGAATAAAAGATCTGAAAACGGCAGTTCCGGCAGGCTTTTGCTGGCCGGACATGACCTCGCGCTGGCGTCGCACTCCGCGGCCGGATACAAAGCCGGGGCGGGCGGACAGATGCCGGTGATATCGCTGGATACGGCCAAGACCGTTCTGATGCCTGAGCACCTTTTCGAAAAAGGAGTGGAGACGGATTATCTGCGGTTCAACGGCATGGAGCCGGCGGCCGTGGAAACTGTCATTGTTTCGGAGCCGCAGGACGGTATAATAGCCGTTATGGCCGTCGATGCGGCGGTCGCGGAACTTGCCCGCAGGGAGTTCGGCGGCGATGTCCGTTTCACATCCCCCCTGCTGGAGATCGCGGCGGGGCGGAAAAGGGATGTCAATATTCTGTTGACCGGGGAAAACGCCTATATTGCAGTGTGGGAAAAGGGGCTGCGGATGGCGGAAGCGCTGCCCGACAATTCACACGATTCGCTGCTTTATTATATGCAGGTGCTGGGACGCCGGTTCAAACTGCGCCGGTTCACCATAAATATAAGCGGCGAGGGGGCGTCCGGGGCGGGGGAGATGCTCGACAGGTATTTCTCGAAAATAAATGTTTTGTAGCGATGCGGATTATAGGCGGGAAATACAAGGGACGGATCATAAATCCCCCGCGCAACCTGAGGGCGAGGCCGACCACCGATTTCGCAAAGGAAAACCTTTTCAACGTGTTGGCGAACCTGGTCGACATCGAGGAGTGCGCCGTGCTGGACCTCTTTGCAGGAACTGGCTCGGTGAGCTACGAGTTTGCCTCGCGCGGGGCCCGCAGTGTCACTGCGGTCGAGATCAACACCGTGCATCACAATTTTATCCGCAAAATGGCCGCCGAACTTGGATTCACGAACCTTTATCCGGTGAAGGCCAACGCTTTTCTCTATCTGAAAAGCACGCCGAAGCAGTTCGACATCATCTTCTCGGATGCGCCGTACGACCTGCCGGGGAGCGGGGAAGCGGTGGATCTGGTATTTTCGCGCAGGCTGCTGCGCGAGGGCGGACTGTTGATCTTCGAACACTCGAAAGGGGTGGATTTTTCGGGCCATCCGCGCTTCATGCAGATGCGCAGCTACGGCAGCGTGCAGTTCTCCATCTTCTCGGCAGAATAATCTGATAATTTTTTCGGCAATTTTTTGCAGATTATCATTATTGTCCTATCTTTGCAATCGCAAAACGGGAAATTAAACGTTCCCAGGCCGCAAAAAACGGAGTGGTAGTTCAGCTGGTTAGAATGCCTGCCTGTCACGCAGGAGGTCGCGGGTTCGAGTCCCGTCCAAGCAGAAACTCGAGTTTTTTGAAATATTTATCCCAATATAAGGAGCGGTAGTTCAGCTGGTTAGAATACCTGCCTGTCACGCAGGGGGTCGCGGGTTCGAGTCCCGTCCGTTCCGCAGAAAGCCTTGATAATCAAATGATTGTCGAGGCTTTTTTGTTTTTTTGTCTGTCATTGTCGCATTTTTCACCTCTCAACCCTTCCAAGCACTTTGCCGTAGTCCGCCGCCCTCTGTCGCAGGCCAAATACGACGCAAAACGACCATGTTTTGTAACCAGGCCGTAACCACCCGGCGGCAAGAAGCGACAATGGTTACGATTTAACTTGCACGTTCCAAATAAGAGCGCTATGTTTGTCTGTGTAAACGGCTGTATCAAAGGATATTAACCCTGTCGCAACACGTCGTTTTCCCGCCGTAATATGTCGTATTTCGGGCAGTAACCGGACGGAAAAAGAGGGGTAACTTTGTAGAACGAAAACATAACAGGCATGACGACAAAAAGCACATTCCGAATCCTCTTTATTATTCAGAAAGGAAAGCCGCGCCCCGATGGTCGGGTTCCGGTCGTGGTACGCATCACCTTCAACGGCCAGATGGCCCACTTCACCACCACCGCGAACGTCGATCCGGCAAGGTGGCTTCCGAAAGACGGCCGCACCATAGGCAATACCAAAGAGGAAAAAGAGACAAACATCCTTCTGGATGACTACCGGGCATTGATCCGGCAGAAGCATAACGAGTTGGTTATGCTCGGTGAGAGCATAACGGCCAACCGGATAAAGCAAGCCGTGACCTCCCTCGACGAAAAGCGGATCGAACTTCTGGCGGTCTGCGATGAATTCATCGAGGATTATCACAAGTTGTTCGCAACCGGAGCGGTTTGCAAAGACACATATAACCGCTACGTCCTTACCCGGCAGCGGCTGGCCGAATTCATCAGATCGAAATACCGTGTCGCCGACATCCCTGTCTCGAACATCAACCACAGCTTTATCAAGGGGTTCGACCTCTGGAACCGCGTTGAACACGCATCGGCCAACAACACGGCGGCGAGGTTTGTCAAGCACTTCCGGACGATGTACAACCTCGCCCTGAACAACGGATGGGTTCGCACGGATCCTTTCGCCTCCTACAAAATACAGTTGGAGAAGGTAAACCGGGGTTATCTGACGCAGGAGGAGTTAGACCGCATGATGAACAAGGAGTTCGACAACAAGCGGTTGGATGCGATAAGGGATATGTTTCTCTTTAGCTGCTACACCGGATTCGCGTACATCGATGTGCGACAGCTTACGGGCAATAACATAGAATACCGGGAGGACGGCTCGGTGTGGATCGTGACCGCCCGGCAGAAAACGAACACCCCGGTGCAGATCCCTCTGCTAAAGATTCCGATAGCAATCATCGAAAAATACAGCAATGCAAAGAAAGGCGACAGGCTGCTCCCGATACCATCGAACCAAAAGGTCAACGACTACCTGAAGGAGATCGCAACAATCTGTGGGATAGACAAAAACCTCACGTTCCACATCGCCAGGCACACCTTTGCGACCACCGTTACGCTCGAAAACGGAGTGCCCATCGAGACGGTCAGCAGGATGCTCGGACACAACTCCCTCAAAACGACGCAGATTTACGCGCGAACGACAAGAAGCAAGATTTCCAACGACATGAATATTCTCGCTCAAAAACTCGACCGCCGGCTGGAACGCGCCGCCGCGCAATAATATGTAATACCCCGGTCACGATAACAAAGGAAACCCGCTGCGAGGCGGGTTTCCTTTGTTACTTGAGGGCGGCATTCATTTTGCCAGCGCCTCCAGCGCCCCGATCCGATCTCGGATGGTCTGTCGCTGGGCGTGGATGGCCGCGATATCGTATGGCAGCTCTTCGCCGGCGAGGGCGTATTCGTAGGACTTGATGACCTGGTAGTCGGTGGCCGACAACTCGTCCTGAAGGCGGGCGATCTCGGCGTCGATCTTTTCGGGGCTGTTTTCGACGATCTCCCAGCGCAGGGATATCCCCTCGGCCGACTCCCTGTAAGCGGGAACGGTGGCCTGGAACTCCCCGACAGCAGGCTTCTCGGCGTTGTCGTCGTATGGCAAAAATCCGTCGGCTGTGATTTGCGCGATCAGATCCGTGTCCTCGGCGGCGGCGCAGGTGCTGACCAGCACCCCCTCCACTATCTTGGCGTATGTTTTCATATTAATAGCTCCACATTTTGCTGGTTAAGAATACGATAAAAGTGAACCCGCAGTCGTTGGGCGTAGCGTCGTCGGCGATGTAGACATCGAAATAAGACGACGTGCGGGCCATCGTGCAGCCGTAGGCCCCGACGTTGGCGTTGGCCGTGTTCGGGCCGTTGGGCATGATCAACACGTTGTAGTCGTTGGCGCTGTAGAGGTATCCGGTGTTCGAGAAGGTGATCCGGTAACGGCCGACAGCGGTGCGGGCGCTGGTGATGTAACCACCCATGAAGGAAAGCACCCAACTACGCCGGAGCGCCCCGGCCGAGCTGACCGTTCCGGCGGCCACGAGTCCCGCGAACACGTTGCTGGAGCGCAGCACATCATATTCCCCGCCCACGAATATGCCTCCGCTTTCCAGGTGGATGGCGTTCATCTTGTCCGCTGTGGCGCTCGTTCCCTGCGTGCCGCTCATGGCGATGTAGATTCCCGTCTTGTACTTTTTTGTTTCCGAGTTGGCGTAGGATTGCAGGATGCAGTTCTGTGCGATGGTTTCCGGCTGGCTCCAGGGCAGCACGGGCACGGAGATGCCGCTTCCCTCGCTGCCCTGATGGAGAATACCTTTGAAAATCGAAAAGTTGATGCCCGTCTGCTTGATCTGGAAACCAGCGCCCTGCCCCATATAGACCGGGTCGCTGGTGGTCTTGATCTCCACGACGGGCGTGGTCGGCGAGGCGGCGGTGTAAAAAGCCATCGAGTTGCGGGCCGCCGTGATTTCGACGCGCTGGCCGGATGCAGCCGTCGTCAGATTCCTCACGCCGAGGTTTTCGATGTAAGCGAGCTGCGCCAGCAGCAGGCCGGTGGCCACGGAGGAGAACTCCGCCCCGAAGCTCTCCCAATTGGCCGCGTTCCACGCTGCGGATGTGGCATTCGTGCCGTTGTAGATATAATATATACCGCCATACTGCACGATATCCCTGCGCTGGGTGTTGTTGTAATAGATGGTCGAAGCCGAGAACACGCCCCGGTATACGATGCCCGGCCCGGCCGTCCCCGCCGATCCGGTTTCCCCTTTGTCGCCCTGGAACTGCGACCAGGTGTAGGAGACATAGCTCGTCGGCGCTGTCGGGGAGGTGGTCACGGCGATGCCGATGTACTTGTTCACGGTCGTGGACATGGGGTTGCCGGAGGCGTTGGCCGAATAGCGGATGTGGATATACTGCGACACGCCGTCCGCGCCGTCGATGCCGTTCTGCCCATCCACGCCCGTGATCTTCTGCCAGGCGTAGGCCGTGTAGCTGGTCGGAGCCGAATTCGTTTCCGTAACAGCCGTGCCGATGTAGGTGTTGGGAACGGTCGACATCGGGTTGCCGTTTGCGTTGGCCGAGTAGCGGATGTGCAGGAACGAGGATGTCCCCTGCGGCCCCGTTTCGCCCTGAAGCCTGCCCCATGTGTAGGATGCGTATCCGGTCGGGGCCGTCGCCGAGGTGGTTACGGCGATGCCGATATAGAGATTCGGCGTGGTGACCATCGGGTTGCCGTTGGCGTTGGCCGAATAGCGGATATGCACATACGACGATGTCCCCGGCACGCCGTCGCTGCCCGCTTTGCCAGCGAGTTGCGACCACGCATACTCCGTGTAGCTGGCCGGAGCCGTCGCCGAGGTGGTGACCGCAATGCCGATATATGAATTCGGGGTGGTGACCATCGGGTTGCCGTTGGCGTTGTTCGAATAGCGGATGTGGAGAAAGGAGGAGGTTCCGGGCGCACCCGGATCCCCCTTTTCTCCCTGCTCGGCGATGTGGATGGTAACTTGGCCCCTTCCTATGATTGCCATGATTTTGCGATTAAGGTTGATAAAAAAGTTTTTGAGCTTCTGCCACCCTCTCCGGACGGCGCGACCGATCCGGCTCATGGCTATTTGTCGATCTCGACGGTGAAGGTGGCGGCCACCGAGACTTCGTCCCGCGTGACGGTGATCGAGCGCCCGGTCTTGACGCCGGACGATCCCCACGCCGTATCCAGCACGCCCAGCTTGTTGAACTTGCGCCAGCGGCAGGTCGCCCCTGTGAAGAACGAATCCGGTAGCAGCGCCCCGTTCTGCCAGCAGTTGGCGGTGAGCGTCGTGGACGTGAGGCCCGAAGTGAGCGTTGTCCCCTGCGGCGTGGTGATCTCCACCTGGTAGGGGTCGGACATATCGGCGAAGGAAATGATGTCCGCGACGGTGGTGTTGTACGTGCCGCTGGCCGGGTCGGTGTCCTTGATCTCACATTTGAACGACTCGAAGTTGAGAACGGCCGCCTCCGGGATCGTGATCTCGTTGGTGGTGTAGCCCGTGATGCCCTGGGCGTTGGTGGAGGTGATCTCCGTCCACACGCCGCTGCCGAGGCGATACCATTTATAGGTGACGAGCGTGTTGTCGATGGTGGATCCGCGCCACATATCGCAATGGGCCTTGAGCGTGGTCACGTTGTCGTTCTTGAACACCGTGCCCAGCGGCGCGTAGGCGATGGCGCAGATGAGCTGGCCTGCGTTCTCGGTCTTGGTGTAGGTGATCACGGCCTTCGCCTTCGTTTCGGCGGTCGAATCCGGATCGACGTAAATCACCTCGCACTCGACCTGCATTTGGGCGTAGGAGGCCATGTTGTTTTTGATCGTCAGCGCGTAGGGTGCTGCGGTTGCCGCCGTCGCCCCGTAGGTGGTGAGCGTGGCGCTGCCGTTGATTTTCCAGGTGGGTGGCCCCTTCAGGCGGGCGACCTGGTTGGTGGATACCCCCGTAACGTACACCTCCGGTGTAATGACGAGGTACGGGCTGGCCGTCCAGTTTGGCGTGTAGGTTGAGTTTTCTTTGTTGAAAATCTGCGTGGCGGCGACGTTGCTGCCCAGATACAGGTTGATCGACTTGCCGTCGGACAGGTCAACGATGGTGATCTGACCTCTTGAAATGACTGCCATAGTATTTGAGTTTTAGTGTATCTTTGTTGAAAATCGACATTATGAAACTTCACGAAGCCATTGCGGTTGTTCTGAAGCGGGAGGGCAAAAGCCTCACGGTGGAGGAAATTACAGAAAGGATCAATGCGGAAAATCTGTACCGTCGCAAGGATAACCAGCCATTGGCCGCCGGGCAGGTGATGCTCCGGCTGAAGGGCCATCTCGATAAGTTTTCCATCTGCGTTACATTTAAGGAATCCTAACCTCGCACGAGAACACCGCCCGGCGGTAGACATCCGAAGCGGTGACGGTGATCTGGCTGCCCATGCCCCGGTGCAACTCGTTCCACACCGTGTCGCCGGCGGGGTTGTCCGAAAGGCGCATCCAGTCGAAAGCGTTGTAGGGCACTTTGTCGGTAATGTCGTGACTGCCTTTGAACACCGTGGCCGTGAGCGTGGTGACCATTTCTCCGTTCAGGAATTGGTTGCCGTTGGAGGAATCAATGGTTACGAGGTACGCCGCGTCGCCGTTGCGAACCTTGGCGATGGTGATCATGTCGTAGTACACCCCCGACACGATGTAGCGCAGCGTGAGCGTCGAGCGCCCCTGCCAGATTTCCGCTTCGGGCGTGAGGACGTAGGTCAGAACGTGCTGCGTGTCGAGCGTAACCCACTCCGAGCCGTTCTTGTATTGCCATTGCCGCGTTTCCGGGGCCGAGGAGAAGCCCTGCTCCTTCGCCGTGATGATGATCTGGTCGGGCGTCACGCGGTCGGTCTCGTCGTAGTGAAACACCTGCTCGCCGGAGACGGATACCGCCCCGACTACCCAATCCTCGCCCGTCTGCGGGTCGCGCTGGATGAGCCGCCCGCAGATGTAGGCGTTCTCCAGCAGCGCCCCGTAGCCTTGCAGTTGCCCGAAAGTCGGGTGATTGATTTCGGAGAGGTTGCCGATCTGCACCTTGATATTCCGGACATCTATGTTCTCGCCGGTAACCTTGTCGCTCACGCGCAGGTATTTATTCAGGCCGTCCATATAGATGGAGCCCTGGCGATGCTCATCCGACTTGTTGCCCTGACGGGCCAGCGTCATGAAACGCTGCGGCGGGATGCCGTTCAGGGCGACGCAGTAGAAGCTCGTCCGGTCGATCACGCCCGTGACTTCGAAATAGGCCGTGCGGAAGCCGGAGGGGTTGCCTTCGGCGTTCTCCGTGTAGAAAATCCCGCGCAGGATGTCTTTGAATTGGAAGTTGATCGTGGTCTCGCCCTCTTTGGCTTTCAGTTCGACGCCGAATATGCCCTCGGCATCCTCCCACACGTCGTCGACCACGCCGCCGTCCGTCACCCAGAATTCGTTGCCGGTGGCGGTGATGCGGTTGTACTTCAGCTCCGGGACTTCGAGGTACTCATCCACCTGAAGGTTTTTGACACGGGTGTTGCCCTCCACGCGCAAATCGCCCGTGATCGTGCCGCCGGTCTTGTCGAGTTTCTTCTCCAACTCCCCCGGCAGGCCCGTGACCTCATCGATGGCGTGGGTGTGCTTGGGCGTGCCGATCACTTTCTTCAGCTCGCTGCCCGACAGCTTCATCGTCGTGTTGGGGTTGTCGGAGTCGACCGCGAATTGAAAGTCGTCGAATTTATCGACCAATCCCTTCGCGTCCTGTAAATCTTTTATACGTACTCCACTCATTTATTGTTTATTGTTATATTTGTAAAAAATCCGGGTGACATGAAAAAAGTTTGGGTCTTTATTTTAGGAGTAATTACAGGAGCAGCCCTGTTATTTGTTGTGGCTCTATTTATCTCAAAGTCATCTTCATCAAACGGAGAGATGGTATCCTCATCACGCAACGGGGTGACGATATTCCCCCAAGCAGGTGAAAGTTTAAGTGAAAAGCAGTTTAAGGTTTTTCAAGCATTGGATCAGGGGGCTGCATTAGCTACTGAATTATCCGAGGTAATAGGAGGTCATGAATTGTATTCCGGCATAACTGTATTGTTTTTATCAGAAGGGAAGCATTATTATGATGACGAAATCATTAAAGTTCCTAAAGGCAAATGCGTAAGACAAATAGGAATATATAAGTACCCTACTAAAGGTGGTGACGAGAAAACTGTTCCTATCGTTGAAATTTCTGACAAATAGTCAAACTGTTTAGCCATACATTATCCTCCCAGCACATCCGTCTTAAAATTCTCCTTGCCCAGCGCGTAGACCAGGTCGCGGCCTTTGGCCCGCAGTTCGCCGGACATGGTGATGTTGACGTTGGCTGTGCCGCCGCCAGCCATCATGTCCTTGAGTTTAGAGAGCGGGGCGATCACCTCCGGGTCGACGCGGGAGTTGGGGTTGTCGCCCACCATCGCGTAGGTCGGCCCGAAGGCCAGACCGCCCTTCGCAAGCTTCGGAGCGTTCTCTTTCGCGCTCTTGTTGATCAGTGCCGTCATGATAGCGGCTGCGGCCACCATCGCAGCGCCGACGGCAATGGCCGCCCACGGGTTGGCCAGCACGGACTTTAGGGCCGATTTGAACACCACGATCATAATTCCGAACTGGATCATCTGCGTACCGATCTGTTTCAGGAAGCCCGCGAATTGCAGCAGGATGGCTTTCATCAGCCCGCCGAAACCGAGGTCGCCCGCCATGATCTGCCCGATGGCCTCGGCCGCAGCGACGATTGAGTTCGCCAGAAAGTTGGAGAGCGAGTCGTCGAAGGAGCGCGTGGTTTCCTCGACCTTGCTGTAGACAAACTCCAGCGCTTCGGTGAACTTCCATCCTTTCTCGGTCAGCGCGTCGGTGTAGGTCTTGACGATAGCTTCGGTTTCGCGCATCTCCATCGCCAACCCCTCGGAGATTTCCCCCGCCCAGGAGAACATTCCATCCTTGACCTTGTCGTGGATGGCTTTCATCTGCTCGCCGACCTTGCTGACGTAGGGCATCAGATCGGGCATCTTGAGCTTCAGTTCCGGGACGATCAGTTGCATATCGGGCATAAGGATCGGCCCCAATTGCTCGCGGTCGAGGAAGGACACGGTGACCGAATTCAGACCCTCCAACTCCTTTTTCAGCTCGGCGATCTTGTCATTGTAGGTGGCGATCTCCCGCACGTCGTAAGCCTTCTGCTTGGCCTCCTCCAGTCGCCGCATCTCGGCGTTGATCTCGGCGATGCGCCCGGTGACCTGCTGCGCCCCGCCCGTGCCGAGCTTATTCAGGCGGTCGACCTCGTCCTTGAGTCCGGCGATCTTCTTGTTGAAGGCGGTGATCTCGGCAGGATCGAAAGACTCGCGCTTCTGATCTTCGAGGTCTTTGATCTCCTCGTTCAGTTCGGCGATGCTGCGCTGGGTGCGTTTGGAAGCGCCGTCGGCAGCGCCGCCCAAACCGTCGGCGGCATCAGTGGCCACCCCTATGGCCGAGGCGAGCGACGAGGAGAACGCCTCGGCGAAGTTCTTGACCTCGGCTTCGGCCTGGGCCACCAACTCTGCGGCCTCGTCGACCTCCCCGCTCAACTCGTGGATGCCCCCGCGCAGTTTCCCCAGGCGGCGCACCGATACATCGTCCATGCGGATCTTGTCGCCGTAGTTGGTCGAGGGGCTGAACATAAGGGATATCTTGCGGGCCTTCTCGTCCAGCGTCATGGACGAGGCCATGATGCGGCTGTAGCTGTCCTGCACGTAGCGCATCGCCGACTCGGATGCCTTGCCCCACTCATAAAAGCCCTTCGCCTGGCTGTGCCGACCGTATTCGAAGTCCCCGGCGGCGATCTTCGAGCCAATATTGGCGAGGTAGCCGTACAGTTCCGCTTCCTTTTCGGCCTGTTTGACTCCCGCTTCGGTCTGGCGCTCGATGGCTGCGGCCACCTGATCCTGTTTGCGGGCCAGCGCGATGCGTAGCACGAGTTGCTGGTTGTACTCGGCAGCCCGCTTCTTGAGCGTACCCAGCTCCACCGACTCGGCGCTCAACCCTTCGACGATGCCCGGCTGAATCTTCGCCAGCTCGTCGAGGGCGGCCTTGCGCTCCTTCTCGGATGTGTTGGCCGAGGTGAGCTTGCCGATCAGCGTATTGACCTGCGTGGCCTCATCCATGACCTTATTGGTGTGGTCGCCTGCGGCTTTCGTGGCGTCGTCAGTTCCCTTTCGGAAAGCCATAAACAGGGTGATCCCCGCCGCCAGCGCCGTGAGGAGCAGCCCGATGGGGTTGGTGGAGATGGCCGTCGTGAGGCTCATGATCGCCGTGCGCACCACCGTGATCGGAGCCACCAGCAGCGAGAAGCCCGCCTTCAGCAGCGGCAGCATCTTGACGAGGCTGCCCAGCGCGATCAGGACGGGGCCTGCGGCTGCGGCGATGGCGGCGATTATGACGATCACTTTCTTGGTTTCGGGCGAGAGCGCCTGGAACCAAGCGATGATCTTCTTGATGCTCTCGCCGATCTTCTGCGCCGCCGGAAGCATGGCCTTGCCGAAATCCTCCATCAGATCCCCGAATTGGTTTTTGATCTGCTTGAGAAAACCGAGGCCCTCTTTGGCGGCCGTCTCGGCGAAGCCCTTGTAATTTTCGAGGATGTAGGTGAGGCCATCGCCGGCTTTGAGCTGCTCGGCGGTGAACTCCTTGAGTTGCGGGATAAGCATCCCCAGCCGCCCGACCGTGCCGCCGTACATCTGGCCGATGTATTTGGAGGCCGTTTCGAAGGTCATGCCCTGATCCTTGAAGGCGTAGGACATCTGCATCGCCGCCTCGGTCGAGCGCCTGATCTGCGCTTCGCTCATCTTCAGGTTGGCGAAGTAGGATTGTTGGGCAATGATCGCCTCGTCGCCGAGCGTGGAGCGCTTCTGAAGCTCGCCCGCTTGTTTGATCAGCCGCTCCTGCACGTCGGAGCGGCCGCCCAGCGCCCGCATCAGTTTGGATTCGGCCTGTATCTGGATGTCGTAGTTGTGTAGGGCCACCGCACCCAATGCCGCCAGCGGAGCCGTCAGTTTTAACGACAGCTCCTTGCCCATCGAGTCGAGGCGTTTGGACAGCCCGTCGAGTCCCTGCTCGACCTGTTTGGTCTTTTGCTGGAACTCATAACTGTCAGCGCCTATCTTGATCAGCAGGTCGGCTATGCGGCGTCCGCTCATGGATTACGGTTTGTGTTTGATGAATAAGTCCCATCCGGCGCGGACGTCTGCCTCGACCGCCGCCACGCCGTTTTCGACACGGGACATGGCCGATACGACGGGGATCATTTCTGCGGGGTCCATAGTGTCCAGTTCCACGTCTGGAAATACATGGGCCTGGGTGGAGACGGTGTTAAGGTAAGCGCCCGTATTGTTCTCGACGGGCGGGGCATAGCGGTTTATCATCTGCCGCAGCGTACGGTAACCGTTCTTGCGGTAGGTGTGCAGCAGCACGAACATGGCGCGGTAGCCCCACGCCATCGTCTGGAATTGTTTGAAGGCTTTGTCTTGGGAAGGCACGACCTCGCCCTGGTAGCGGATCGGCGACAGGCGGATATTGCCCGGATTGTTGTTACGGAGTCCTCTGCTCATCTTCTTGGGTTTTAGGTTTTCGTTCTTTCTCTGTTTTCATAATCAGCACCGGGCATTGGTCGGCCGGAGTGGAGCATTTGTACGCTTGCCGGATGATCAACTGCTTGCACTCGATCTCCGAGTCTTTTTTCTCGATGATGATCTCCAGCTTGTCGACCTTCTCTTCTAACTTTTCGACCCGCCCGTCCAGACGGCCGATATGCTCCGACTGGAGGTGGATGATCTTCTCGGTGTTCTCGATCTCGGCATTATCGGCGTGGGCTTTCGCCTCGCGGCGCTTGGGCCGGAAAAAGAGCAGCGTCCCGGCGAGGCCCGTGCCGAGGATGAAGTTTAAAATCAGGCTCAATATTTCCATAGCTCTTTTTATGGGATGTATTTATAGATTGCGTTGTCGCGCACGATATGGAGCTCCCCGTTGATGTAGAACAGCCCCAGCAGCGGATGGGCGGCCCCGGCGGTGTTGCGCAGTTGGCGCACGGCGTTGGTGATGTACGTCCAGATGTAGAGCGTCCCGCCGGAGGCGTAGGCCACCTCGCCCAGCGTGTGGTCGGCGAAGTCGGCCTTGCCCGCGATGCTCTTGACGAGCGTACGGTCGGCGAAGGAGTCGCGGCGGTAGATGCGGAACGCACCGTTCAGGTTCTCGGCCATGAAGTAGTCCGAGATGGTCTTGATCTCGGTTCCGGCGGGATAGGCGGTGGCCGTCAGTTCGGAGTTGATGCGCTTGTCGTGCAGCCAAGCTCCGGAAGAGGTGTTTACGACGATAGCCGAGTCGGATTTGAGGATACCGAGCAGCGTGCCGCCGAAGGTGGTGTAGCCGTAACCGTAACCGCGCCGGTAGCTGGTGCTGCTCACATAGGTGTAGCCGGGACGATTCAGATAGTTGCCCGTCTGGATGAATGCTCCGGTATCCCGGTTGGTCGTACCGGACGGGAGCATGATGTAGATGTAGCCGCCCATCCAGGTGGCCGGAGCGTTATATCCGGCTTTGTCGTATCGCGCAAGCGTCACGCCCCGGTAATCCACGATGCTCACCCCCGCGCCGTCCACGACCGCGAAAGTGTTGTCGGCGGGGTGGATGCTCACGGCTTTGGTGTAGCTCAAAATCTGACGGATGTGCTGCGAGGCCGGATCGTAGGTATAGATCCGGTTGGTCGTCGAAAGCAGCACGAGGATGCTTCCGCACAGGATCGCCGTTTTGACCGTGAAGTCCAGCCGCGCGAGCAGGATGCAGTCGTCGCCGACGGGCGGGACTTCGGTACGGATCAGCCCCGGCATCTCCACTAACTCCGTCTCATGGCTGTCCTCGACCGCCTTGAGCGAGATGGAATTGACGTAGAATCCGGCCAGCAGGTACTTCGAGTCCTGTATCACGGAATTCATATCCAGGTGGCGGCCCGTGAACATCTCGCCGCTGACCCGGCGGCTGGGCAATTGCCGGTAGCGCAGCGCACATTGGACGAGGTGGTTGATAAGGGTGTTGTAGTCGTTGCCGCCGCGCGTGTGCCACATCCTCGTCGGCTTGCCAGCCGAGTTGGTGAAGTAGAGCGAATAAATAAGTGTCTGATTGGGGATGTTGGGCACGTCGGCGATGGGGAGCGAGATGGCCATGTCCACGTTGTTGGCGTGGTTGAGCATCGCCTCGTAGGAGAGCGACTTCTCGTAGTCGTCGCCTGTGTCGATGCTCATGGTCATATTGGCGAAGTCGATGGACTCCTCCACGCCGTAGCGCGAGTCGCCCGACGCGGCTGCCGACTGGATGATCACGAAATACAAGTATCCCGAAATGGGGATGCCTTGGATCTCGATCTTCTTATTGACCTCGGCGGTCGTCTTGACATCGTCCTCGAAATACTCCGCAACGGTACTCCACGAGCCATTATCGAGGAGGTAGTAGGTCGTCCCCCCGCCCACGACCCGCAGGCCGTAACGTGCCTTGACGGTATATTCCCGCGAGTAGGCGCTCCGCGCACCGCCGTATTGGTAGTGCCGGGAGCGCATGAGAAACTCCCATTTGAATTTATAGGTGCATTGCTGTACCGGATAGCCGAGGGTGAACATCTGCAAGCCCTGATTGGCCGACCCTCCGCTCAGGCGCAGCGTTTTGGCATCGGTCATGCTCAAAAAGCCGAGGTAGTCGAACCAGTTTTTCAGGTTGTAGAAGCCCAGCAGCGGGATCAGGTCGGCGCTCATCTTATTCTTGACGGTGACGGTGACCTTGCGCAGCGGCGGGACGATGTCCATCGTCGAGTCGCCCATGATGTCGAAGCCCCCGTTCCACATACTCTCGATGCGGTCGCGGGCAGCCTCGGTGACGATGTTGTCGCCGGTGGAGGTCAGCAGCTCCTTACCATTGGCGGCTATCAGGAAGCCGGAGGGGAACTTCGTGCCGACATCGTAAAAGCTCAACGGGCGGTTTTCACGGTACAGGGAAATGGTGCGCCGGATGTGGAGCGAGCCGTTGCTCTGAAATATCTGCCCGGCGAAGGGGCGCAGGCACAACTCCAGCACGTCGCGGTAGGTCGGCTCGTTATAAACCTGGTAGAAGCGCTCCATGTCGACATAGACCTGCCGCATCGGGGAGATGCCCTCGTCCATACCTTCAGCGTACAAATCCATCCAGTCGGCAACATCGATTTCCAGCTCCAGCAGATCGATACAATCCGAGAGCAGTTGCCACAGGGTGCGCTTGCCGGTAAGTCGCGTGCCGTCGAGATTTGCGAAGGGGATGCTCTGGAGGAGGTTGAAGCCGTCGACCGCTTTGATCGCCACCTGGTACGGCGGCGCGGTGAAGCTCTCCGAGTATAGGTCGGCCACCACGTAGCCGCGCCAATAGAGCGCCGCGTTACGATAGACCGACACCCTGAAGCGCCGGGGGTCGGAGGTGAACAGGCCGATGTACTTGAAATTTTCGGTACAGAGGATGTTGACGGCCGCTTCGCTGGCCTTGACCGGGACATAGAACTCGTCGCCGCGTTTTTCCCATGTGATCTGCAATGGCTCGCCGCCCTCGAAGGCCATCTCTTCGGACACGCCGGCATAATCCCTCTCGGCGACCTCGACGCGCCAGTAGGATCCTTTGAACTTGCTTTGCAAGTCAGCGTAATACCGTAACCCGAATGCCATATTTTACCCTTTGCGGGTAAAGGTACACGGAGGCTACGGCACTATTATGGGACAAAGTCCCTATTGAAAGCAAAAGGGCCGCCCCCTTTCGAGAGCGGCCCTGCCGATGCGGGTTTGCCAAAGCCATGATTATTTATCGCCGCGCACCGGGTATTATTCGTTGGGGTTGTAGACGTGCCATTGGCCGTCGCGGAAGATGTAGCCGTAGTCGTGGCCGAAAGTGCCGACCTTCTGGATGAAGTCCCCCAGGCTGCGGCGGGTTACCGGGCGGCAATCCTCCGGCATGGGGTCGCCGCCCTTATGGTCGTAGTTACAAAGTTCGGGCCTTGTTTCTATATCGGCCAGATGGCCGCCTTTCATCAGATCCTTGATCTTTTCCTCGGTGTTGTAGTGCTTGGCAAGGATCCGGCCGAGGTGTTCCGGGTAGCCGTCGCGGTAGCAGTAAATGCAGACGATCATTTCGTTGGGAAGCGTCATTCCGATGGTTGCTCTTGTACTCATAACTCATTCATATTTAGCTGTTTGTATTCCTTTTCTGTCATGACAAACATACAGCTCTCTTTCGGAACACGCAAGTTTATCGGCAAGATAATACGAAGATAATCAGAGATTTATCGCATTTTATCACAGCGCTTTGCAGACCACCTGGAGCGCCTCGCGCTCCTCTTTTTCGAGAACGCATACGAAGTCCTCCCCGCTATAATACTCGCCGTTGGGTTCCGGCTCGTTAAAGCAACGGTCGTTGGCTGTATTGAGGATGGTGGACATGGCATTCATTTGGTTTTGCGTGATGCCGGTGATCGTATATGTCCCGGCTTTGGTAAGGTTGAGTTTCATGGCTTCTATAAAAAAGGTAACACGGCGGCCTCTTTGAAACTGCCCTCGTGATGGATTTCGGTGAGGCTGATCTTGTCATAAAGCGGGAGCGCCCGGACATCGAATTGGCGCTCGCCGGCGGTCGCCCTGAAAATGTATTCTTTGATGCCGTTATCCGAGTAGGTAAGCGTCATGGTGTCCGCCTCGATGCCCAATTTATCTTTGAGATAATACCCGGCGATCTGCCTTAATTTTTCGGTATCCATAGCGATCAGTTGATTTCGGTGACGTTAATCTCGGTTACAAACGCTCCCTGTGACCAGCTTTTGCCTCGCGGGAAGCCGTAGGAGAGCAGGTACGTTCCGTTGGTGCAGCGCCGGATCCGGCGGGGCTGCATCCGGCGCTCGCCCAATTCGATCACCATGTCCTGGCAGCGGCGCAGGGCGACCTCGGCCGTGGCGTCAAACGTCTCGCCCGGTTTCACTTTGGCGGTGTAGATGGTCGGCAGGATGCCGCCGGCCTCGTCGATCAGTTGGTATTTTATCTCGGTCATGGTTTTTATGGTTGTCCCCCGCCCGAAGGCGGGGGCGGTTTAGTCTATTGTTCGTCGTTTTCGGCAAGGCTCTCGTAAAACCGCAAGGCGGCGGTGAGGGTTTCGTAGTCCATTTTGGCGAGGTGGGCTTCGAGTTGGACGCGGCTGATCAGGAATGATCCGAAGTCGGTCTTGGTTACCTGCTCGTGCAGGTCGTAAATACGTTTTACAATTTCTTCCCTTGTCATGGCTTTGTGTTTTAATTCGTTGTCTGTAAGTGTTTTATATTCCTTTTGTGTCATGACAAACATACAGCTCTCCTTCGGAACACGCAAGTTTATCGGCAAGATAATGCGAAGAAACTCAACGAATTACGTATTACTTTTCACCCTCGCCGACGGCCTCGAAAACGTCCAGGCGCTCGGCGCGGATCACGCGTCGGTCGCACACCTCCTTCATCCCGAAACCGCCGGGAACGCGGTGGTCGAAGCCGAGTTTGCGGCGGGTGGTGACCTCGGATAGTTTGATTAGGTTGCGCCCCCTGTCCATGTGGATTTCGAATTTGCGGGGACCGTAGTCGGCCACCACCGTAACCGGGCCGTCGCCCACGTATTTTGCGGTCAGCCGGATTTGGCGGGTGTCCGCCCGCAGGACGTGGCCGATGAACCGCTGGGCGATTGCGTATGCTTCTTCCCGTGTCATATTGTTGATGGGTTATGCCCCCGCCCGGAGGCGGGGGCGATTGGTTTATTTCGACGCGGGCAGCAACTCGGCCGGAATGTTCTCGTTGATCAGGACGCGGCCTTTGGCTATTTCTTCCGCGATGGCCTTTTTTACCAACTCACGGCCTTTAGGATCCTTCAGCATCGATTCGATGGTGTGGCCTTTCCATCCCCTCATGTAATAGTCGTCGCCGTCCTGGAGGATTAGGGACTTTTTCGTTTTGTTCTTGATTTTCTGAAGCTCCCTTGCCTCCATCAGTTTGTCGACGAGTTCATCGACGATATTCTCCAGATCGCAGTCCATTTCGAAGTCCTCTATATGCTCGGACTTGATTTTCGGCTGGGTTTTAAGGAAGTCCGTGACCTCTTTACCAAATGCCTCGCATTCGGGAAAGATGTGAACATCCGTGTTGCCGCCGTGACCGTAGTTGCCGCAGGAGGCAAGGCGCTTTCCGTTCACGTACAGGGTGGCGTCGAAACAGTAGGTTTCCTCCGAGCGCCCCTCGAGGCATTTAAAGCCTTTGAGTTCGAATTCGTAATTTCCGATTTTCATAACTGTGCTTTTTAATAGGTTATGGTTTTATGGGTGAAAGCCCCCGCTTTCGGGCGAGGGTCATTTGTCTATTTTCCATTCCAAGCCCCTGCGTAGCGAACAAGGGCGTTGTGGACTGCTTTGCCGTCGCCCAATCGCCCGTCGGCTCCGACCGGCTGTATAAAATAGCAGCCATCCTCGGCGTCGTTGAGTTTGAGCCAGCAGACCCAAAGCTGGTCGTCGCCCTGGAAGCGGAAGGTATCCTTTGCCGTTCCGTTACGGCCATCCCGCAGGGTATGCAGGGCTTTGATCGGGTAATTCATGACCGAGTCCAGATTTTCAAATCCCCGGACGATGCCCCAGCGGATGGTTTCGGATGCGGTGTCGATCATCACCTCGTAGAAATCGCCCCGGTTGTTAATCGGCTCCTCCGACCAAAACACCCAGCGGGTGTCGGTCTGCTCCTGGAGCAGCAGGTTTTCCACGAGGGTTTCCGAATGCTGGTTAAGGTAGTTGAGCGCGATTTGCTTGGTTACTTGTGTTTTCATGGTTTTTGGCTTTAATTCGTTGGTTACAAATGTTTTATATATCCTATTTGTCATGACAAACATACCGCTCCTGTTTGGAACACGCAAGTTTATTAGCATCTATTTTCGGTAAATAACACAAAGATTTACAGCTATTTAGCGACGACAAAACCCCGCCCGAAGGCAGGGATTTCCGGTCGGTCGGCGGCGGGATTATTCCTCGTCCCCGTTGTCCTCAAACGGATCGGCCAACTGCTTGCGCAGTCCATCCAGTTCCTCGCGTAACCGTTCGATGTTTTGCGAGGAGGTGCGCAGCAGGTCTTTGAGCGTGCACACAAGCGCCTGGTTGCTGAAAAGCTGCCCGATGCCGGCGTAGAACATCGCCCGCTCGCCGACCGTCGCGCCGCCTTCCATGTTGAATGAACCACAACTGCCGCAGTTGGTTTCGAAGACCTCCTCGCCGGTGTTCCAGCGCTTTTCTTCGTAGCGGATCTCGATGTCCTGGCCGAAGTAATACTTGCGCTGTTCGGGCGTGGACTTTTCGCTGTCGATCACCCCGATGGCCACAAAGCCCTTGTTGAATCGGCAGACGCCCCAATGCTGGCCGAGGGCATCCTGTATGGTTTGTTCGATGGTCTGGGCGGCCGTAATATCGTAGGCTTGCCACTCGGTAATTAGGTTTTCGATGGCTTCCTCGGTTTGGGCTTTAACCTCCATCCCACCGGGGGTGGCGTAAAATTCGGCGAGCCTCGCCTCATGCGCCACGCGGACGACCGTTTTGTCGTATTGCTTGCGGGCGCTTTCGAGGCGTTCTTCGAAGCGGTACTTTTTGCCGTTGTAAGCCTCTTCTTCGATCCGGCGCTGGATGCCCGGAATGGAAAGGTCGACTTCCTGCTTGCCTTCCAGGGCGCGGGTCTGGTTTTCTACTTTGTAGCATTCGAGGAGTAATTCGTGCTTTGTCATGGCTATGCTTTTTATGGGGTTGTGTAAAAACTCCCCGCCGGATCGACGGGGAGTCTATGGATTATTTTCCGAGAGGGTAAACCACTCTGTTGGTTAAGTATATTGTATCGGTTTTTCCTTGCCGTGTAAAGATGAATTGTTGCTGCCCGTGAAAGCCTGACCATCTCCAGAATTCATATATCACGCAATCTCCCTCCAATCTGAAGAGGTCGCCGTTTTTCAGTTCGGAGAGTTTTTTCGTCTGAAGAAAGTCGCTTGCCCTATATTCCCGAAGGATTTTTTTCATCGTTATCCCTCCACCGACCGGGTCTATCTCGATTTCGTATTTGAAAGGCTCGTCAATCTCCTCGTCGTATCCGTCCGTCCAGATGGTTATGCGGCCGTCGGCGGGTTCCATCCTTTTTATCATCATTCCTTTGGGGGCTTCGCCTTCCTGATGGGTGTAAAAGTTGGCGGCAATCCGAAGTGCTTGTTCCTTTGTCATGGTTTTATGCTTTAATTCATTTGTAGTGAACGTGTTGTATCTCCTTTTTGTCATGACAAACATAGCGCTCCTGTTTGGAACACGCAAGTTTATTCGAATCTATTTTGCGACATTAATGCAAATAAAATCAACTATTTACGCACTTTTTAATCCTCAAAAAGCGCCCTGATGACGGGTGTGTTCCGCAGTCGTTTTTCGGCGATGGCATGGTACTCCGCATTCAGCTCGAAGCCGATGTAGCGGCGTCCCAGCCGGCGGGCCACCACCGCCGTCGTGCCGCTGCCCATGAACGGGTCTAACACCACGCCCCCGTCGGGCGACCCGGCCTTGACGGGAGTTTCTACCAGGCGCGAGGGATACATGGCGAAGTGGAACTCGTGCGACGGCTCGAAGGGAACGCGCCAGACGCAGCGCATATTGCGGCCGCGCGGATCCATCTCCTTCATCCCTTCCGGCTTGCCGCTCAACTTGCGCAGCATCTCCCCCTTGCCGTTGGCCGTCATCGCGTATTTGTAGCGGCTGTAGGACGCCTCGGCATACGGCTCGAATTGCTGGTTGAAAATGTAGTCGGTGGTCTTGGCGAAAAAGAATATCTTTTCGTAGTCGACGGTAAAGCGGTCGCGCATACTCTGGGGCATACACGCCGGCTTGTGCCAGACAATCTCGTTGCGCAGGACCCAGCCGCGCAGGATCATCTCGTCTGCAAATTTGTTCGGGATGTTGCACAGGGATTTGTTGGGCAGTTTGTTTCGTTTGCCTGGCTTGCTGTATGTGTCGCCGAGATTGACCCACAGCGTTCCGGTGGGCTTCAGCACCCGCCGGCACTCGTCGAAGATCATGCACAGGTGTTCGATGAAGTCGTCCCGCGTGGGTTCGAGTCCCAATTGCCCGTGCCAGCCATCCTGCCAATCGATGCCGCCGATGCCGTAATCGCGCATCTGCCAATACGGAGGCGATGTGACGACGCAATCCACCGACTCGTCCGGCAGCATACGAAAGCCGGAGAGCGCATCGATATTATGGATCACGTCAAGTTGCACAGCCTAATAGTTGGTTACCATCCACTCCTCCTGCTGGCGGCGGGACTCCCTGGATGCGGTGATCTTGCGTTCTATCTTGTGGATTCTCCACTTATGGCGAGCCACGTATTGCCGCAGCAGGTCGTGGGGGAACATCGTGAGCATGAACTTGCCCTCGACGCGGGTGAGGATCTCCAGCAACTCCGCGAAATTCTCCTCGCTGAAGCTACCGGTATAATGGCCGCAGTCGCTGTTCACATACGGCGGGTCGACAAAATGGAACGCGTCGGGGCAGTCGTAGCGCTGGATCACGTTCTTGCCGTCCTCGCTCTCGATGGTGACGCGGGAGAGGCGGCCGCAGAGCATCTCGGTGATGTTGTCCTTCGCGTTGAATAGTTTGAGGTTGGTCGTCCCGCTGCGGTCGTAGCCGAATGTGCCGTCGAGCATGGACGCAAAGCCCAGCTTCGAGCCGATCCACACGGCCCATGCCCGCTGCACCGGGGTGAAGAATTGCGGGTGGGTCATGATATGCTTGGCGTGGGTGTGCAGGTCGCGGGAGTGGAGGCTGGCGTCGATTTCGCGCTTCAGGGCCTCGTAGTCGGCCTGGGCCACGCGGTAGAAGTTGACCAACTCCTTGTTCGTGTCGTTTATGACCTCGCAGTCGGACGGCTCTTTGGCGAACAGCACCGCGCACCCGCCGCAGAAGGCTTCGGTGTAGACGATGTGCTTGGGGATTAGCGGCAGGATGTGCGGCAGCATAGTCTGCTTGCCGCCGTAATAGCTTATCGGGGTTTTTAATCGGGGCTTGCTCATAAAAATCGTCGGAATTTGATCAGTAGAAAAAGAAGCAAAAGGGCCACGAGGCCCACAGCAACCCATTTGATTGCCGAAACGCCGGCAGGAGGCTTTTCGACGACCTTGTCCGAGATGTCGGACTTCACATGGACGGCGATATCGTTGCGGGCCACGCTGTCGACGGTGGTGGTCTGTTCCTTGCTGGCCGTGATGTCGGTGCGGACGATCCGCTTGACGGCCGGAGCCGGGGTCGCGGGGACCGTAGGAGTTTCGGCCGAAGGTTCGGGCCGGACAGCATCGGCCCCTGGCTGCGGGGGATAGAATTCGACGACGGTCTGCGAGAACGTCCCCGACTCCCGGAGGATGTCGGTCACGGCCTTGCGGATTTCGCTGCGGTCGGTAGCGGTGCTGTCCGCCTTCTGATTGCGTTGTGTGCGCCGCAGGGGAGAACACGCGGCAAGCAGAAGGACGGCCAGCAATAGGATTTTATAGTTCATTTTCGGTTTTGTTTAGCAATTGTTTGACTCGCGCCCGGCGCTCGTCCATCGTCATTTCGCTATCCGGTGCGGGCGGGGTCTCCCAGGGCAGCGGGAACATCTGCGTCATCGGCAGGCGGTCTTTGCGGTCGAGCTGGATCGTGGTGAGGATCCATACCGCCCAACGCTCGCGCTCCCATGCCTGCTGGTCCCGGCTGCGTGCCAACTCGCTCCAGCCGAACCAAGCGTAAATAAACTCGGCGGGGGTGATCCGGTAGAATGCCTCCGGCGACATTCCCATCTGCCCGACGGCGATGGCCAGCCAGCGCTCGTAGGTTACCTCTTCCGGCTGCCCGGCTTGGTCGGTTTCCCCGCCGGGCGCTTCACGTTTTTTGAGAGCGCCCCCAACTTGTCGGCCAGCGGCTCGACGCACTCGATGAAGGCGTCGGAGATATCGATGATGAGGTTCGGCTCGGCGTCGAACATATCCCACACATCGTCCTCTCCGTAGCGTTCCTCACGTCCGGCCAGCCGCGCACCCTCGTTGAACCCGCTGACGGCCAGTTCGACGATGGAGTCGAGGTTGGCCAACGGCTCTGTGGTGGTGACCGCCCGGTCGAAGTCCATCCCCTGGCGCTTGGTGAACTCGTTGATCGCCTTCATCCCGAAGTGTACGGGCAGCGCCTTGCCGTTTACTATGATCTCCTTCATGGCCTACGGATTTTCTTCGGGGGCGAGATTGCCGCTTCCGGTGAGCGAATAGCTGTAGGTGGCGTTGTCGCCAGCGGGTGCGCCGAGCGAGAAGGAGGTGATGTACGCCTTGCCCTTGTAGCGTTTGGTGAGGCCCGTGAGGGGCGACTTGATGATCACGTCGACGAGCTTCTTGTCGAGGACGATGGCCAGCACGTCCTCGGAGGTGTGGCTGTTTTGGATGGCGTCGTCCACCACCACGAGGCCGTCGCCGTCGACCGACCACGTCACGTCGCCGGGGGATTTCTCCTTGCCGTTAGTGTCTTTGGTACGCAGTTCCTTCATCTCCAGGTCCACCTTCAGGCTATGCGTGGTGGCGTGGAGGGTGGTTTTGTTGTCGACCAGAACGATGATGTCCTCGCCCTGGATTACTTTCTTTTCCGGCATATCGTTGAATTTTTAGGTTATTCGGAAGGTTATGGTGTATCCGTGTATGTTGTAGTCGGCATAAAAGCCGTATTCCGACGAGCGGTAAGTGCAGCGCCGTCCGGCGAGCGAGGCCAAATCCAGCGTGGCGATCACGCGCTCTTTGAGTATCTCGACGGCCGCGAGTTTGGTATGGAACACCGCGATCTCGAAGGTAATCTGGATACCCGCGATGCCGTGGATCGTGCGCAGCGGCGTCTCTTCCGGCGTGGTGAAGGCGGCATAGGGCGCGGGTGTTTCGGCATCCACCGCCCCTGCCTGCACCTTGCTTTTCAGCTCCGGCGCGGCCTTCTCTAACTTGGCGATCAGCTCTTTTTTGAAATCGGGCCTCATCGGATGATCGGTTTAAAGTTTTTGTCCACGAACTTGGTGACCGCTGCCGCCAGCTCGTCGCCGAAGAGGGTGACGATCCGCTCGCCGCTTTCGCTCCAAGCCATCTCCAGGTAAGGCGTCGGCTTGATGCCCTTGACGCTGCGTACGAACACCTTTTCGCCCTGCTCGTTCTCGAACACCAGCATCTTGCCTTTTCGCGATACGCGCGGATCGGCCGTCCCCTCGTGGATGAACTTGCCGTAGTATTGGTTGACCTTGCCGCCTTTCGACTTGTCGAACACCGGCTTGACGGCGACCGCCACTTCGGTCGGAGAACCGTTACGGTCCTTGTACCGCACCACGCGCAGTTGCTTTTTCAGCGTGCCGCCCCTCACGGGGACGTGGCTGCGGGCCGAGGCCAGCGCCGGACGCGCCGAAGAGCGCAGCGCTGTGAGCAGGATGCGTTTCTGCATATTGTTCGGCAGTTCGTCGAGTCTCTGTTTGGCCTCCTTGTAGCCCTCAACCTTGACTTTCAGCATCGCTCTTCGTTACCTTGAGGTGTAAATACTTCCGGCGGCCCTCCTCGTGGACGGAGGTGATCTTCATCGTATGCTCCCCGTCGCGGACATATTGCCCGGCGCGGATGCCCGCCCGCCAACGGATGGTGTAGGCCACCTCGTTCTCGTGCAGGATCCGGCTGGCGTACAGATTTTCGCGGCCGCCGTTCTCCGTGCGCTGGGCGAAGCAAACGGCGATGGGGACAAGCTCCTCCGTCCGCTCGTTGTACTCATCCCGCTCCTGAGAGAGCGCCATGATCTCGATGCGCGTATCAAACATGGCCGTAAGGGGTGACGCGCCAGGGCGCTAAGAGTTTTTCAGCAGTCAACGATAACTCCGACACCGAGCGGCCCACGATGGCGTCCGACTCGTTGTCGTAGAGCGTACCCAGCAAGAGCAGTATAGCCGCCTTGATTCCGGCGGGAATGCTGGTGGCTGTGTAGCCGACCACCGCTTTGACGTACACCCGCTGTCCTTCGTATTCACGGTCGATCAGAAGGCGCGGATCATAATCCGAGGGAAGCAGGGTGTATTTGTCTTTCGGTATTTTAACACCCGGAACGGAAAGCTCCGTCACGCTCGCGGTATGCGCGGGCATCGGCATCAGTATCGTGTCACCCGCCGGTAAAAGCACATGAAAACCGACCGTGCGATTGCGTATGAGCCGCCCCGTCATATCCTCGGCCGCCGAGACAGCCATCTCCAGTTTGGCAAGCACCAACGTATCGTTGCTTGTGTCATCGCCGAGTCGGAGATGTTGCCGGGCCAGTTCCAGCATGATCGGGAGCTTCCGTTTTCCGAGTGTTTTCATTCCCGCAGCGGATTACGAGGTGGCGTGAACCATCTTCTTGATCGGGTGCGTGCCGGCGTTGAGCAGCAGGCCGTCCAGACGGGCGAAGCCGAAGATGCCGATGGAGAGGTACTCGGCCAGCAACTCGTTCAGCCGTATGATCCGAAAATCTTTGACCATGCGGATCTTGAACTTGCTGAAGTCGCCGAAGAGCATCGAGGCGTTGCCCGCGCCGATGTCGGGGATATCGTCGTTCAGGACGTATGTCTTGCCGAAGAGCGTGGGCGGCGTGCCGTCTTTCGCCCCCTCCTGCCAGATGTAGCGGCCGGTGGTGTCCTTGATCTTGACGAGCGACCAGAGGGTGTTGCGGTTGAACATGAAGCGGCCCGTCTTGCCGTAGGCCGAGTCGACGCTCTTAATGAGGTCGATGATGTCGTCCAACTTGACGGCGGTAGCCGCAGGCTCGGCGTCCGAAGCGGTCGCCCAATTGATGATGCCTTTGGGTTTGCCCGTGCCGTTGCCGACGGTCAGATCCTCGTTCATCCCGCGCCCGAAGCTGTCGGCTAACAGTTCCGAAAGCAGCGATTCGAGGTCGAAGCTGCTGTCCTGCAACAGTTCCAGCGACACAGGCACGATGGGCGTGCGGTAGGTGTACGCCTTCATCGTCTCCGAACCGAAGGCAGGGGCCTTCTGTGTCGACTTCTGGTACTCGGCCACGACGGTAGCCCGGCTCGTGGTGTCGTTCACGGTGGGCATGATCAGATCGCCGCCCGTCGCGGTGGTAAAGACCGACCCGGCCTCCAGCATCCCGCCGAAGGTTTTTAACGCCTTCTCTATGGAGTTGGCCAGCGACGAAGGTACAAGCACGCCTCCGGCCAATCCGGTGATCCCGGCGCGGGATTCAAATAGCTGGCGGTTCTCGGCCGAAACGCCATTCTCGCCTTTGGAGAGGTACTCCACAAAGGCGCTGCGGTACTCCGCGCCGTCGTCTTTGCCTTCGCCATTCTGCCGTTGCTCGTGAGCTTGCTCGGCCTGGCGGCGCTCCATCTCCTGATAAACTTCCTCCTGCTTGACCCGTTTGTCCGCCGCGTCGTAGTCGGCCTTCAGCGCGTCCCACTTCTTCTGCTCTTCGGCATCCATAGCACGGCCCTCGGTCGCCTCGCGCAGCTCGTCAATCTGCCCGAACACGGTCGCCCGCTTCTCGCGTAATTCTTTCAATTTTCCCATTTCTTTGCTATTTAATTGGTTCGTGATTCCATTTCCATGCACTCGGCCAGCCTACGGCGCGAGTCGCTGCCGTTGTCGGCAGGCGGCGCTTCCGGCTCCCCGCCGACGGGCTGCTCTTCGGGAGCCGGAGCCTCAACCTCCGCACCCTCTTCCGGCACAGGTGGCTTCTGCGAGCGCAGGTACTCGGCCTTGCGTTCTTCCAGATGGCGCACCGAGGCTTCGGTATCCTTGTAGGCCGGATAGACCACAAGGGCTACGTCGTAGAGCTTCGACACTTGGATGATCGTGCGCTGGTCGTACTTGAGCGCATTCTTCTCGTCGGCGTAAAGCCACTCGTCCTTGCCGACCACGAAGCGGAACGAGCATTGGCTGATGTCCCCTCGCCGGAGCAGTTCCACCATATTGTTGCCGGTGGTGGTGTTCGGAGCCTCGAACGAGAAGCGCAGGCCGATGCCGTCCACCGAGAGCGTCAGCGTCTTGCTGGCGGTGCGGGCGAGGATGTCGTCCACGTTGTGGTTGAAGCACATGATCGCGTCGGAGGTGTCGCACTCGTCGAACGCTCCGGCGCGGAGCTGCTCGATGAACCAGCCGTAGATCGGCTCCGACCACTTGTCGAACTTGGCCGCGTAGCCCGTGACCGTCCGGCCGCCGGACTCGCCGTCGCGCTGCTCGATGCGCACGTCGGAGAGCTGGCAGCGCAACTCGATCTCTCCGTTATTGATTTTTCTTGTTTCCATTTATGGCTTGATTAACTGTCTGCATATTGAGTTGGACGAAATATTCGTCCCCGCCGTCGTAGGCGTTCATATCTTCGAGGTTGCGTATCTCGTTGGCGCTCATAGCCCCTACGAAATTCATGTTCTTGTAGAACTCGCTGCGGGTCTTGGCGTCGCCCCTGAGCAGGCCGTTGAGCGAGAAGAGGTAGTAATATTCGTCGAACTCGTCGCCCCGGAGCAGCTTGCGGTTGAATTCCTCCTCCAGCCGCACCAGATACGGCATCAGGCAGTAGCGCACGAACTCCATCGCCTGATGCTCGATGTTGTTGTTCGTGGAGCGCTCCAGATCGGCGATCATGTGGGGCGGCACGCCGTAGATGGTGGCGATCTCGGTTTTCTGAAACTTGCGCGTGGCGATGAACTGCGCATCCTCCGGCGGGATCGAGATGCGCTCGTAGGTCATCCCGCCCTCCAGCAGCAGCGGGAGGTGGGCCTTATGCAGCCCGATGGATTGCCCCAGCAGGTCTTTCTTTAATCGCTCGTAGGCTTCGGGCTTGAGGGTCGAGGGGTATTTGAACACCCCGGACATATTGCCGCCCTGATTGAAGAACGCCTCGCCGTACTGCTGCGCCGCCACCGAAAGGATGAGGTTGTCACGGTGGACGGCGATGGGGCTTTTGCCTTTGATGCCATCCGTCGACAGGCCCTTCAGGTGGATCATATCGTCGGCGGGGAGGATTTCGCCGGAGTCCAACCGGTAGTACAGCTCGTCCTTGTCCGAAAGGATCGGCTCGATGCGGGCCGGATGGTAGTATTTGAGCCGGAGCGGGCGGTAGAGTTTGTCGCGGTAGATGCGTGCGTAGCCGTTCCCCCACAGCGTGCAGGAGACCATCAGAAAGTGCATCAAATCGAATCGGGTGGAGAAACTGTTCGGGGTTTGGAGGATGCGTCCGGCGGCGTGGCCGCTCTGACGTTCGCGCCCGGTGGCGGTGCGGCGATAAAGGTGGATGGGCAGCGTGCCGACGGTCTCGGAAAGGATGCGAACACAAGCCCAAACCGCCGTCAGCGAGAGGGAACTCTCCTGTGTGATCACCGGGCGGCTGGCTTTATCGGCGACCATATCGGCCGTGAGCGCCTTATTGACCGCGCCCTCGAACTCCGAGGAGATCAGCCGTTGCTCGGAATGTCGGCTAACGGATATGTCTAAACCAAAAAATCTCATCGGGCTGGCCTTGATTGCAAGGCAAACCTAATGAGATTGAATGGTGGTTTTCTGGGACAATGTCCCTACTTGGGAATTACATGGGGCGGCGCAGCATGATCTGCCGGAATATGAACTCCTCCCCGGTCGTATCCTCGAAGTCGTAAAGGCGTATATCGTCGTCGCCCTGCGTCGCGCGAAAGACCTCCTCCCGCCGCGTCCAGGGCGCACCGTCCGGCTCGAAGTCCCGCCGGTCGATATACAGCGTCCGGCTCTCCGGGGAGAATGAGTAGCTCATCCGGGACTCGCCGCCGGCGGCGGTTTCAATGAGGTGGCCGTCGGGGTGGAATTCCCAGATGCGGCTGCCGGCGTCGAACACCTGAAGCGTGCCTTCCGCCTGCCGGTCGGGCCGGATGTAGAAACAGACCACCTCCCAGCGTCCGGCGAGATTGATTTTCTGACTGATCTTTTTCATAGGCCAGCGTGTTTATGGGCGGCCGCCGATGCGAAAAGCCTCGTTAAGAGGGGCGCGGCGGCATACCCGACCGGCAAGAAGGCTTTGGCAAACCCACAACACACATCGAGCCAAGCCACACCCATTAACGAGGCGTGTCTTCGCTGCTTTCGTGCGTGCTGTTGCGTGCTTACTAAAAATCGCCAAATTTTTCTTGCCGTAATTCGCAACGTAATATCAATGCAAATATAACCGGAATCCGGGACTTATTCTAAACCCAACACCACAAAAATCGACCTCCCCGCATGAATTTGTCCGCTTTTCGGAACGCAAAGTTAATCGCCGCCGCCGAAATTCAATTCGTACTGTGTCGGGTTGACGGGCAGCAGATCGTCGATGCCGCAGAAACCATTACACTCTACCAGAGGTTTAACCTCCCGTCCCTGCACCATCGAAATATTTTTTAGATGCGGGTACGCAGGGTGCGGCTTCAGGAACAGGGGTGAGTAGCTTTCCGCGCTGCGGTCGCGCAGCATCGTTACCGGCTTACCCTTAAGATCGGTCAGCCGATGCTCCATCGCCGCCATCCGGTCGAATTTGTCCGGAAACTCGCGGCCCATCTTCTGCCAATAACCGATGCCGCCCTGAACGCATCCCGTGCAGAAGCAGTTGTTGTTATGGAAGCCCAGGCGGTACATCCGGGGGACTTGCAGCCCGGCGGCCTCAACGATCTTTATGCACTCCTTTTTTGTGAGGCCGTACATCAGCAGCGGGAAGATGGGCTTGGCGTCCGGATGGTTGGCCGCCATCGCCCGCGCCCGTTTGCCCTCGTCGATGTCGAACCCGAATGCCTGGTAGGTGTAATCGTTGGTCTGTTGCCATTTTTGCCTCACACGCGATTTGAGCTGCGAGGAGCAGATCGCGCCATTGGCCACGTTCAGGGAGAGGTATTTGACCCACACCTCCTCGATGCTGCCAAACTTCGGGTTGGTGATCAGCGTGATCGGCTTGCCGTACCACGTCTCGCAGTCTACTTTGAAGCGGTAGGTGTCCTCATCCTCGTTGCGGGTGTCGATACCGATGATCTCCACCTCGTCGGGGCCGAATAACTCCAGACAGAGTTTGCAGGCGACGGCGCTGGTCACGCCGCCCGACCACCATGCGATCACGCGGCGCATAACTTCTCGTATAAGTCAATAGCCCGGAATATCTGCACGATCAGCGGCGGGACGACGGCGTTGCCGTATGCCTTTACGGATTCGGTTCGCCAGCGGTTGAAAGCTCTGGCTCGCTTCGAAGGAGTGACTCCTTCAAAAACGGCAGCAGGATCCAGCCAGTCGGAAAACCCATCATCTGCTCCACAAACAGGGGAGACAGTTGGGAAGTCCCGCCACCAGCTTCGAAGGCCAGCGTCGCTATCGACTTGGTGTGCCTCTTGCCCGGATGCCGATCCGCATAGACCCCATCCAGGCATACCACCGGCGTGGGCAGCAACCGGAGCGTCGCCAGATCGTTCAGGCCGACCGTCCAGCCCTGCGCCAGCTTGCGCTCGATCCGTGGAGAAAGCCGCCGGTGTCCGTTCTTGTAGTTGTTCGCTTCCGGCGTGGGCAGCATATCGTTGAGCGCCATCGCCGTGAGGCTCTTGCCCATCTGACTGTTGGGGTTGTAGGTGCGGGTGTACTTCGTACCCTCCACCGCGTTGGGCGTGGGCAGCAGGCCGCGCACAAACTCCGGCAGCCCTTGCTGGTGACTGCCCGGCCCCCGGCGTTTGAAATCCTGCGCGGTCGGTGTGGGGATCATCGCAGCCGCCATCGGCAGCAGAGGTTTGCCGCAGTTGTTCTTCGAATGGATCCCCTGGCTGGCGTTGGTCGTCGTGACGGTGGGCAATAAAGAAGGTTCTGTACCGGCGGTGGGGGGCGTCGACGCCTGAAGCTGGCAATACCCACGGCCAGACTTGGTAGCCTTCAGCTTCCAGGTCAGCGCACACCTGCTCGAAGACCAACCCGGCATTCCAATTAGTAATTCCGAGAACATTCTCGCCCACGATCCATCGGGGCTGGATTTGGCGAATTGCTCCAAGCATAGCCGGCCAGAGGTAGCGGTCGTCATCGGTTCCTTTGCGCTGGCCCGCCTGCGAGAAGGGCTGGCAGGGGAAGCCGCCGGTGAGAACGTCGATTCTTCCTCGCCAAACAGAGAAATCTGTCGTGCGGATGTCGCGGTACTGCGTTTCATGGGGGAAGTGGAATTTAAGCACCCGCCGACAGAACGGATCTATCTCGCAGCAGAAGGCGTTGTCCCAGCCGACGATCTCGGCCGCGTGTTCGAATCCCCCGATGCCGGAGAAGAGTGATCCGTGCGTCATAACTTTGCGGGTTGCGGTTTTCGCAAAGGTTCGATGCCGGATCGGATTGCGTCTGGGACATTGTCCCTATTTGGGAGCGCGGCCGCTGGCGTCGCACGATTCCAGGTAGCGCCGCATGACCTTGCGGAACGACTCGAACTCGGAGTAGCGACGCCAGCCGGTCACAGCCTCATAGAAATCTTCCAAACGCTCGTATGCCTCGACGTGCGAAGAATATACGTCGCGCATCTCCAGAAAGTAATCGATGAAGCCCTCGAAGGAGATCAGCTTGCGGGCGGCAGGGTGGATGGACGGTACGGCCGACAGCTCGGACTCGATACGTTCGCGGCGGGCCAGTTGGCTGGCGGTATATCGTTTCTCGTGGCGTCCCATCGTCATCAGAAAGTAAGCATTCCCCGGTCGTTATAGGGGTCGGATTCGTTCTTCGCCTGGAAGGTCAGCCACTCGCCGAGCGCCATGATCGCGGCGACGATGCCGTCGATCTTCTGTGTGGATTTTTCCTTGTCGGGCTTTATGTTGCCCGCCGGGTCGGTCTTGACTACCGTCGAGGCCAGCATCCAGCGCAGCACCGGATTATTAAAATGCTCGACCTGCTGGGTGAGCGCCAGCGCCTCGAACTGCTTTGTGGGGGCCGACATCGAACCGAAGCCCTGCCCGAAGGGAGAGAATCCCATCCCCTCGTTCGAGAGGTCGATGATCGTCTGCGAGGCGTTCCAGCGGTCGTATGCCGTTGATTTCAAATCGTAGTCAGCGACGATCCGCAGGATATCGGCCTTCACGAAGTCGTAGTCGATCACGTTGCCGGGCGTGACTTTCACGTAGCCGTCGCGCAACCACAGGTGGTAGTTGATATTCTCCTTGCGGATTTTTTCGAGCATCTTCTCCTCCGGTATCCAGAAGAACGGCAGGAGCTGAAACTTGTCGTTCTCGTTGAACAGCAGCACGAAGGCCGTCACGTCAGACACGTTCGATAGGTCGAGGCCGCCCCAGCAGTCGCAGCCCCGCAACGTGGCGGGGTCGGTCGTCCCGGCGCACTTCATCCACGCCTCGTCCAAAATCCATGTCCGCTCGGCGTCCACCCACAGGTTGACGTTCTTGGTCATCACGTTGCGCACGGCCTCCGGACGGTTCTTGGCGTCCATGACCTGCGAGGCCAGATAATCCACCGACAGCGACACGCCGAGGTTGGGGTTCGACTTGATCCACATCGGCGGGTTGTCCCACTCCTCTTTGCTGTCCTGCGTGTAGATGATCCCGAAGAGCGAGTCGTCGCGGTTTACCCCGCGCAGGATCTTGATCACGTTCTCGCGGTAGGCGTAGCAGGCTCCGGTCTTGTTGAAGCCCGCCGTCGTGATGATGAACATCAGCGGTTGCCGCCTCGCGCCGAAAGCCGACTTGATCACGTCGAACATCCCACTGTCCTTGTGGGCGTGGAACTCGTCGATGATGCCGCAGCTCGGATTCAAGCCGTCGTGCGTACCGTAATCGGAAGATAACGGTTTGAACAGGCCGCCCTTCTGCTCGTAGGTGATCGAGTTACGGAACGGCGAAAGGTAGCGCTTCAGGTCGGTGGCCTTGACGATCTCGACCGCGTCTGCGAAGCATATCTTCGCCTGGTCTTTGACGGTCGCAGCCGAATAGACCTCCGGGCGCGACTCGCCGTCGGCGAAGAGCATATAGAGTCCGATGCCTGCCGAAAGAGCCGTCTTGCCGTTCTTGCGGGCGATCTCGATATAGGCGTACCGGAAGCGGCGCGTACTGTCGGCCAGTTTCCAGCCAAAGATGTTCCAGACCGCGAACTGCTGCCAAGGTTCCAGCAAGAATTTCTGCCCAGCCCATTCGCCTTTGGTGTGCTTGAGGCTTTCGATGAACTTGATCGCCCGCCCCGCCGCCTTCCGGTCGAAGTGCCAGCCCATGTCAAGTGCGTTGTCGAGGTCGGCGTAATAGCGCTCAACCGCAAGTCGCACATACTCGCAGGCCAGCATTTTTCCTGCACGGACATCTTCGGCATATTGTTCGGCGGGGTGTAGTTTGTTGTTATTCATCGTTTACAATGTATCTTTGTGAAAACTTTAGTCTTATGAGTACAGTTGAAATTTTGACTTTGTCTTTAAGCAGTATCGCTATATTGGGTACGATTATTAGTTGGTTTGTCATCCATCAATTATCCCGTCGACGGGACCGTCATAATAAGAAGCGAGAGATCAGGGTAAGCTATCTCATTGATGCTTTCAGACAAATCGAAAAGGCATCAAATAGAGATGAATTCGAACATAGAGTTTTGTTAGAGAGCGCATTGGCAGACATTCAGTTATTTGGTTCCCTGGAGCAGATTAAACTTGTTAAGAAATTAGCGCATGAGTTTATCAATCGAGGCGAGTTTAATACAGGCAGTTTATTGACGTCCTTGAGGCAGGATTTGCGTAAAGAACTCGGATTAAAACAAACAGATGAACAATGGGTTATTCTGCGAATGGTAAAAGGGAAAGGGAAGTCCATTAAACTCCAGAAATGATTACCCGAACTCACTAAAATCGTCCTTCTTCTCTTGTTTTTCCATCGTGGTGAGGATGCCCTTGCGCGTGGCCGGCGAGAAGCCGAAGTGCGGCGCGAGCTTCTGCACCTTCTCGAAATTGTCCCGGTAAACCTTCATGTAGGGGTTTTCGACAAAGCCGATCACTTGCCCCTCGTCGTTGTAGAGCGTATTGAACTTGCCCTCCTCCTTAATCTTGCGCAGCGCCTCGATCACCAGCGAGTAGGATTGGGCGTAGAGCGCCAGCAGGTCGATGTCCAGCACCGTCAGCACACGCAGCGCCATCAGTTGCGCGGCCTTGTCTTTGAAAATGCGCTTGGCGTCGGAGTCGAGCCATGTCGGGGCCTTCACATCGGTCAGCCGCGCAATCGAGCTGCTGTCGCCGGCGGCCTGTTCGCGGCAGGGCTGCGCCGTACCCCGCAGTTGCTTGATCTCGGCAGGTAGGTTTTTGCGTCCTTTGGCCATCGCTATTTCAGTTTTTCAGCGGTTATGGAAAGTAGAAAGTCGCGGTAGAAAGCGAAATCCTCCGGATCCTTCGTGATCAGAATGTTCTCCCATCGGGGGTTGTTCGACAGGTTGGGTGACCCTACGAAGTTGATCACGGAGTCGTCGTTGAGGCGCATCACGATGATCTTCGAGTGGATTGCAGTGATGCGGATGTCGATCTTCCCCTGAAGGCAGCGGTATGCGCCGGAGGCGAAAATCCACTTGTAGGAGTGTGTACGGTCAAGCACCAGCAGGGCCGTGCGGAAGCATCCGTTGGCGGCGAGGTTCTCCAGGCAGGCGATGCCTGCCGGGGTGATCGACCAGGTGGAGATATAAATCTCGGCAATCCGTTCGACGTAGGTGTTTATGATATTCGGGGAGTCGAGCGAGTCGGTCACCATGTGCAGCGACTCGTCGCCCGTGAGTCCGGCCACCAACTCGGCGACCAGCTCCTTGTTGTTCTCGATGCGGTGGCGGCGCTTGTGGTTGTTGCGGGCGATGCGTTTGTAGATTTTCCGCTCGGCTTTCTGCTGCGGCGTCATCGTCCGGTTCTGGAAGCTGAAATTAAATTCGGCCTGCTTCCCGCCGCCGTCCTTTTTGTTTACGAATTCTCCCATACATAAAAATCTTCGGTTCGGTTTATATTTGCACGCGCGTAAAGAAGAGGGGTTGTGCGGTTGTGTTTTTCGACCTCCGAAAGAAATCTCACCCCCTCCCCCGGCGCGACTCGCTCGCGTTTTCTGCGGCGGGAGGAGGCAAAATGACTCCCGCGATTTGCTCTTTTCGCCCCGATGAAGGCTGCCTGCCATCGCTTTGACACGGTGCGACTTATCTAAAAAGTTTTCCCTTAATTACTTCTGTGTTAATCAAGGCTTTATGTCCTTGACTTTCTTTTTGGGCTTTTTTACGATCATTCCGGCGATAATGTTCGACGGACTTTGCTCCAGGAGCCGCCGCTGGCGGGCCATCTCAATGTAGATCCGCGTGGTCTGGGTGTCGGTGTGGCCCAGCACATCCTTGATAGTCTCGACGTCTACACCGCGCTCCACAAGCAGGCTGCCACAAGTATGGCGTAGTGAGTGGGCGGTGACTTTCGGGCGGTCGATCCCGATGGCCCTCAGGCGTTGCTTGACGATGGCGCTGATGGTTACCTTCGCCAGCCGCCGCCCCCCGCCACTATGTGCATGGTTCAGGAACAAGGGGTCATATACACTAAAGTCCCGGCACGATATATAGTCCTCAAACAACTCGGTGATTACATCCGGCACGGCGACCGTGTCTCGTTTGTCCACCTTCCCCTTGCGCCGTATGTGAAGGATGGTCCGGCCGTGCTGCACGTCGAAGTCGGCGATATCGATACGCTCCACCTCGCAGGTACGCAGGCCGTTGGTCAGCATCAGCGCCACGATCAGTTTGTCGCGCTTCCCGATCACGGTCTGTGTGTCGATGGAGTCCATGAGCCGCGTGGCCTCGGCCTGGGTGAGCGCCTCTTTGTAATATTCCTTATGCTTGACGCTGCTCTTGACCCCTGTGCCGATGTTGCGGTAATAGCCCATCTGCTCGCAGTAGCGGTAGAAGAGTTTGGCCACCGTCACGTAGCTGCACACCGTCAGCACGCTGCGGCCCTCGTCCTGGAGCGAGCGCTTGTACTCGATCAGGTGCTGGCGCTGCGGGCCGCGCGTATCTATATCGTGCGCCGCCAACCACCGGAACCACAGACCGATCTTGCGACGGTAGTCGGCTTTGGTCGCCGGCAGGATATCGGTGTCTGCAATCCAGCCGTCAACGATTTCGGAGAGTTTAAGTGTCGTTCGCATAAGGGCATAAAAAAACGTGCAAGCCATATCGGTTTGCACGTTTTTCTACACAGTGTGTAGAATATTACTCGTTATCTTCTATTGCTTCTTCGTCAGTGGCCAAAACCTCCCGATCTTTACGCTTGCCGAGTTGCTTCGCGTTCTGTGAACTGATTACCTGTCCGCCTTGCCGTTCGATTTCCAAACGGGCATTCTTCGCCACTTCTGAACCTTTACGTGCGACAACGGAGCTTTGATATAGCCCTTGTGGATTGTGTCTCGCCGATAATTCCGTACTCGTCGCTTCTGCCAGCATATTTATAACCAATTCGAGATTGGTCATATTGTCGCGCAGGTTTTCTTTTTTCAGATTTTTATGCCGCCGATATTCTTTGGTGGTCATCCCGCTCCATGTCCGCGTCATCAGATCAGTCAGCAAAGCGTATTCATCTCCCTGTTTCACACCGGCTCTGTCCCATTCATCGGTCAAGCCCTTGCGGATTTCGATGGATTTTATGCGCTGATTAATCCAGTTTTCGGAATATCCAAGCCGACGGTAGTTCAAAATAGCGCGGTCGATGGAGAGTTCGGGGTCTATCGTCTCGTCGATCCGTTCCCTACCGACCTGTGCCAGCCACATCTTGAATGGCTCGGCTTTCTTGCTCGGAATGGATTGAATAATGCGAAATATCTGCTCGACATCGGCGACATCGGTGAGGTATTTTTTTCCGTCGGCGGCTGGCATTTTCAGTTGGGTAGTATTACTAACCAGCTGGTCATTATCACCGACCTGCTGGTCGGCAAATAGACTACTACCTTCTTCTTTCAGTTTCTTTTTTAGCCACTTCCAATAGTTACGAACCTTTGTATAATCGGGCTGATCGGTCAAAATACCGATAATATCCAATATCGAAAACCACCATTTTTCATTCTCCTCGTCCCAAACGGAGCGAACCTGGTGTTTATCGAATATCTGTACTTGATTTTTCATTTGTGGCGTCTTCAGCAACAAAGATAACTTTTTTCGTGCAAACCAATATGTCAATGAACTTAATTTTAACAGGCAGGCCCGCCTGGGGCTTACCTCGTGTGGGACTCGATGCCCGACTTGCGGTTGTGGCAGGGGTGGCAGAGCGACTGGAGGTTCTCCATATCCAGCGGAGCGCCGCCCTGGTTGATCGGAACGATATGGTCGACCATCTGGGCCAGCGTGGTGATGCCCTTTCGCTGGCACTCCTCGCACAGCGGAAATTGATCCAGCTTCACGGCCCGCAGGTCGCGCCACGCTTTGGATTGGTAGAACTTGTTGTTGGGATGGAGGCGGCCCTCCTGCGTTCCGCGCTCCGGCATCCACGGGCGCTGGACTGTTTTCTTTAATGTCGGCATAGCTTTGAATTTATGGGATTAGAAAATGACGTCGCTGCGTAGCGGGAGGTCATGGTCTTCGGTTTCGAAGCCGACCACCCGGACGATCTTTGCGTTGGGGAAGCGGTCGCGCAACTCGTCGGCGACCACGCCGTAGCGGGAGAAGTCGGCCAGGTATGCCGCGTCGCCGTACTGCTCACGGTTGTGGCGCAGGGCTTCCAGATCCGGCTTCTCCCACTTTTCGGCTTCACCCCGGTGGGTGGAGTATTTGCGTCGGCCATCCTTCAGGTGGTGGATAACTCGTTGTAATTTCATAGGTCAGACTAATTTGCGGTGGTAGGCTTTGAGCTTCACGAACAGCTCCAGTTCGAGTTTTACGATCTCCATCGACGGATAACGGCCCCGTTTGCGCCCCTGGATATATTTCTGCCGAATCCTGCGGATGAACGCCGAGGCATCTTTCTGATCCATCTGCTCGGCAATCACAAGGTAACCGTCCGGTAGATAACCTTTCGGCCGCAGCTCGACGGCACAGAGGTCGTTGGCAGTTGAGCTGTAAATCAGCTTTATGAATTTTATATCGACCATGACTGTAAGTTTTAGCGCAGGCTCTCGCCCCGGAATTCGACAATGCGGCAGAGGTGCTGGAGGCGGTCTAACGTCCGCTCGCCGTAGCGGTTCAGCAGTTCCTGCTTGGTAAGGTTGGTGGATACGAACAGCGGCCGGAAATAACGCTCGGCGGCGTTGATGATCCGGTTGAAGCCCTCGTACTTTTCGCCGTAGTCGTTGATCAGCGGCTCGACGCCTAACTCGTCGATAACGGGGTACGGGCAGCGCTGGAGGTAGTCGAGGCAGGTCATCTTCGGATCCATGCCCATAGTCGAGGCGGCGAAGGGGTACGGCTTTTCGAGGTCGTCGGCGTGGACGGGATACGTCGTGAGGTTTTTTATGGCCAGCAGCACCGGGACGAGGCAGGTGGCGATGATGCTCTTGCCGCGCCCGCAGTCGCCAATCAGCAGCAGGCCCACGCCGCCGGTGTCGGTCATCCAGTCGATCACCTCGTCGTATTCGGGAATGTGTTGATAAGGGGCAATCGTGCCATCCAGCCTTCGGAATAACGCCGGAAGGAGCGATTCGCACGTTTCGCGATCGCCCCACGAGAGTTTGGCCGGGGTGCGGACGACTAACTTGCGGTCTTTGATGAGCCGTGAAATCAAATCTTCCGTGCTCATAGGCTTGTTTTCCATAGTCATTATATTTATTTGGTTTTCAATTCTGTAAAGGGGTCAATTTGCACCGTTTTCAGGGGGTCAGTTTGGAGCGTCGCAGAGGGGTCATTTTCGAGCGTTTTTACTTTCGCTTGTCGAATTTATCCAACAATTTCTGCCGGCGGGCTTCATCTTCGGGCTGTTTGATTTGCCCGATGCGTTGGCCGGTGGCTGGCTGGCCCCTCGCCTGGCCGCCGGCATCTTGTAGCTCGAAAATCCCCGCCCAGTTGTTGGCGATACTTTTGTCGACAATTTGCCGGGCCATTTCGGGATCGCCCCGCGAGAGGTTGCGCAGCATGGTGAGAAACTTGCGCACGGACAGTTCGCTTTTGTAGACCTGGTTTCGGCCGCGCTTGTACTCCAGCCAGGTGCGGAGCAACTCCTCCCAGACCGGATCGCCGGCGAACGAGAGGTCGAACTCCTCTTTTTTCTTTTTCGCGCAACTTTTTTCTTTTTTACCCGAAGAAGATTTATCTCTATTTTTTTTAAGAGATAGATCTTGTTTATGTTTATATATCATCCCACTTTGTGTTCCTGTGTGGGACACAAAATCCGTTTGTGTTTCACTTTGCGTCCCCGTGTGGGACACAACATGAGACGCATCGTCGGCTTGTGTTCCATCTTGTGTTTCTGTGTGGGACACAACGTGGGACGCTTCGGGGATTTGTGTTTCACTTTGTGTCCCGCTTTGTGTGTCTGTGTGGGACACAAGCCGGGACTCGAAACCGTTTATCCGGTAGGTGCTGCTCTGTCGTCCCCCATTCTCATCAAAATCGATCAGCCCGTGATCGCGTAAGGCTTCGCGTTCGCGGTAAACGGTCGACCGGGATAATTTTGTCCGCATGGTGAGCGTGGAGGCGGGGATCGAGAGTTCCGGCTTCCATCCGCTGCGGTTGGCGATGTACATCAGCGCATACCACAAGGCGATGGCGGCCGAGGATACCTCGCTCGTCTCCAGCCACTCGTTGAACAGTTTTATCTCGGTCATATAGTTCATGGACGCGCTTCGTTCCTGTATGGTTGCTGCCGGCGGTGGATGTCGTCGAGGGTGCGGATTTGCGACTCCATATAGTTGCCATTGGGTTTGGCATCGATGAACTGGTCGCGGATCCGGTAGATTTCAGAATAGCCGATAAATACACGGCCGCCGACACGGATATAGTTGATGTAATTATTTCTGTACCACCGTTCGAGAGTGCGGTACGAAACGCCTAATACGGCCGCAGCCAGCTTCTTCGAGAGTAGCTTCTTGCCGCCCTCCAGAATCGTCGAGTCGCTGATGATTGTCTCCATAATCGATGTGCTTTTGGTGTGGTGCAAGGTTACGAAGGGGCCAAAAAGAAAACAGCATAATATATTATATTATGCTGTTTTTTTGTGTAACAAACTGATTTACTTATCCCTTTTCTTGGCCTCTAATAAATATACCTGCCGCATTTCGTCCTGAAATGTCGTGTTTTTTTGCCGGTCGAGAACTTTCGCCCGACGGTCGCCGGGGTTGGAAATGGTTATTCCAAAGTTTTTCTCCAGCCATTGGCACATCCCATCGAAGTCCATCGGCTGTCCGGAAGGATGTTGCAGTAAGCCTGCCGCCTGCGGCGCGGTAAAATATTCAATCAGGTCGGATATCTTCCCGCCCCACCGGGCGAGCGGAGGATTGTCGGAGGGGAATTCGAGAAAACGGTCGGGATGCTCCAAGTCCATTTTAACAATATGGAGTTCGGAGTCGATGGCCGCGATTGCTTTGCCGATGATCTTCCGCAGCGGAGCGCCCTTCTTCGATCCCGGCAGATCGTTTTCCATAAACGTCGCAAATTCAGACCGGATGAAGCCCAACGTGCGGATACGCTCGGCGATGCAACTCTCATCGCGGCAATAGGCGTACAAATCCTCGATGAATTCATTAAGGAGGGTGTCCCCTGCTGTCAGGGAGGTGGACGGGGATTTGTCATAGTTTTTAAGAGCTTCCAACAACCCTGTATTATCAAACCGTTTCATAAGCGATGTGTTTTAAAGGGTTGGTGTACTGTTGTTTCTACCGGCGTAAATACGATGGCATTGAATGGCTCGTCCGGGAAGGTCAGCGCAACGACCGAATCGGCGAGGTCATACCACGCAGCTTCCAGCGGGCGCGGATTAGGAGGCTCCTCCGGAGTCTCTGCCAATCCGAAGAATCGGGTCTGGGTCAATCTTTTCATAACCAATACGTTTTATGTTTCTGCGGCATAAGCAAAAAGGGATACGCCGCCTTCCGGCGGTATATCCCTTCGATCTGTAGGACTGTCAAACCTGTTGTTTACACCGATATCATATCAACTCATGTTGGATCCATAATTCTTCTTTTCGTTAGGGTTTAGTAGTTGTGGGGGTATTAACAGGGCCAGCTCCTGGGCGGGGAGCGCCTCGACGATCTCGTCGAACACCATCCGGCGGCAACACTCCAGTTGGTCGGGTAAATGATCGTCCATGCCGATGTAAATTTCTGCAAGGCCCTCCATCTTGGAGATATCCTCGGTCATCGCCATGCAATGGATGACCTTTTTCCTGCGGCCGCGCCTGCGGGCGAAGCGCGAGGTGTCGTAACCGTAGCACTCGAAAAACGCGAACCCGAAGAGGCAGGTGACTACCTTCGCCGTTCCCCGTCCCTCGATCCGGTAGGTTGTGTCGGGAGGGATGAAGAAGAGGTTTTGGGGTTCGATCCGGCAGGTGGCCATATCACTCCAGGACACATAGACGGGATTCCGCAGCACGAACACCAGCAACGCCTCATGGCCCGTACTCCCTTCGCGCACCGAACAGCCGCCGCCGAACCGGAAGCGCTCCCACGGATGGCGGGCGCGGTCGATTTGGGAGTGCCGGATTTGCGTGTCGGTTTCCGTTGCCATATTGCGATGTTTATAGTAGTTCTCCCGCCTTTCCTAATACACGGTTGCCGTCGGGCGTCAGTACGAAGGTTTCGAAGGTCTCCGTTGCGATTCTAAAGGACGGCACGATCAGGCCGTACTTGCAGCCCACCTGCAAGGCCAGCACCTCGCTGCCGTCGCGCCCGTCATAGCGGATGGCGAGCGAATCGGCGGCCCGTTCCGTGAAAACGGCGATGCTGTCGGCGACGGTAAACTCCTCGATCTCCAGCGCGAGTATTTTGTACTCCGCATCGTTCCACGTCGCGCGGGCCTTCAGGTAATCGGCGATGGCACGCTTGTGCGCTTCGTGCTGTTTGTCGCACGAGCAGAGCATGGTTAAGGCGGCGAGTGTGAGTAAAAGTCTGTGTTTCACGATCAATATATTGGGTTGGGTGGTTTATTCGTACTCGGCCATCAGCACGGGGCGCATCAGCCAGGCCAGCGTCCGTGTCCGGTGGCCAGAGCGCAAGGTTGCGAAGAAGCGCTGGCGGGCCGTAAGGGGCAGTTCCGTGGCGTTCTGCGCGGCGTTCATGAAGGCGGGGACTTGTTCGAGCAGGCGGCAGGCGTCGGCGCTCATTTCGACGGTGCAGAACAGGGGATAGCATTTGGCGGCCCGGCGCATGAGGCGGCGGACGGGATACCGGCACGTTTCGAGCAGGGCCATGTCGAACTCGCACACCAGCACCAGCGCTGCGGAGTCGGCGGTGAAGAGGTAGCGGGCCTTCGCCGGGACGACGAACATCTGCCGGGCCTCGACGGTTTTCTCCCCGTAAGCCTCCGTTGCGACGGTCATCCGTCCGCTCATCACGGCCACCAACAGGGGCTTGTGGCCCGTCACGCGGGGGAAGCTGGCCCGCTCCGAGAGTGTCAGCCGCTCCCAGGGGCCAGCCAGACGCAGGTCGCAGGGTTTCTTCGGGGTCTTTGTTTCCATTTATTTCGTGCCGTTACTTCGTTTCTTCAAAAATCCCCGCCCCGGTTAAAAAACCAATTTTTTGTTACTAACAAGCCAGCCGGCTTATCGCAAGAGGGCTGACTCTGGCTTCGCTGGTCGTTCACCAGCATTTCTTCTGTCGTCCCCCGGATGTCCGGATGCCCCCGAATTGGCCGGGCGACGACAGAAACGGCAAAATGCCGGGGCGGGGTTATTATCAATACGTCAAAGTCGGGGAGTACCCTGGCCACTATTCAGCGTCAGATGATCTTGCGGGCCATTTCACGGGCCATTAGCCGCACGGGAGCGGAGTTCAGGGTGGCCTGGAACATAATGGATGCCTTTCGTTTTTCCTCTAAAAACAGGTCGAGGTCGGCGAAAGAGGCCGAGGGTGTCTGCCGCGCGGGGCGGCATTGGCGGCGCAGGAGTTCCTGCAACCAGAGGCGCTTGCGGTCGAGGGATTGGGGCTGGCTGACGGTTAGATCGGTGCGCAGCATGATCTCCGTGAGGTCGGCCACCGTGCGGATCCCGTCGCAGAACGGGACGGCCTGCCATTTGCCCCCTCTGTGGAAATGGGGTTGCAGGGCCGTGCCGTCCGGGTGGAAACGGCAGACGAGGGCGCGGGTTTTGCCGTAGGCCCGCAGCCGGAACTCAGCGCCGCCGGGAACGAGGGCCATGCGCCCGCGCCGGACGCTGCAACGGCCGAGTCCCGCACCCGTTATCTCGACCCGGCCGCGCGTGGCGATCACGAGCGTCGGGCCGGAGTGGGACCCGCACGACCAACGGCCCCCGGCTTCGGAGTCGAAGCGCAGGCTCTGAAGGCCGCCGCATTCGTAGATACGCGGGGCCGGGGCAGGAGGGGTTTGTCGGGTGCGGGTCATTGTTGGGATCGGTTTTTATTTATCGAAAATCACTTTCCAAATCTCGTCCGTCGTGCCGTACTGATCCACGACTTTTCCTTTGCCGTCTATCAAGAAGAGCGTCGGGGTGGCGGCTACGCCCCAGGCGACCATGTTCGGGTTGTAAAAGCCCCGGTAGTCGCACAGTTTGTCCGGCCAGGGGAGCATGGCGGCGTATTCTGTCCATGCTTTTTCGTTGGTGTCGGTCGAAACGGTCACCACGCGCACGCCGAGGGTCAGCAGTTCGCGGTAGCGCTCGCGGATCTCCCACACGAGGCCCTGGCAGGTGCGGCAGGCGCTTTCATGGAAGAGCAGGATCGTCCAGGCGGGTTGTCCGGCGGCCGGGGCAAGCCCCTCGATGGCGGGGGCCTGTGATCCGGGCAGCAGGGTCGAGGTCAGCAGGCGCAGGGCGATCTCGCCATTCTGCGCGGCGTCCACCCCGTAGGGATAAGCAGCCACGGATGCGGCGGTCTGTACGTCGCCGCGATCCCGCAGGGCCTTGCAGATGCCGAAGATCAGCCCCCGCAGGTTTTCGGGCGCGGCCGTCGCCACGCTGTCGATCACCCGTCGGGCCTCGGCCGCCGCGCTTTCGGGCGACGGCTGCGCCAGCACCCGTGCGACCTCCCCGCCGCCCGCACCGGCATCCCTTTCGGGAGGCCGGTGGGTGCAGGCGCAGAGTAGCGTTACGGTTAAAACCGCAAGGAGTTGATATTTGGTTTTGTAACTCATTAGTCTTTCACGCAACGGACCGAGAAATAATCCAAGGTTGTAGCATACGCTCCAACAGCCCCCAATCCTGAAGCATTCCCATTACAAACGTAAGGAGTAACATTTAAAGCCCACTGACCATAAATATCCCAGTTTACAAACGCCCCAGTAGCTCCGTTATATGAGCCTCCAAAAGCGTCACCTGCAACTGTTGACCACCATTTACTGATCGGATTCGTGGATGGGCTTACATTGACCAATGCTCTGAGAGTATTAAACTCCGCAGTAGAAGGAAGATGCCATCCGGTTGGGCAGGCTTGGTTATTAGTCAACCTATCCCAATTGTAATAATAGCCTCGCAGTCCGGCACTTTGCCCTGTATAAGTAGTGGCCGTTGAAGTGCCCTCCCTTGAATTCTGCACCATCCAACATTTTCTGCTCGCTCCTGTTCCATAAAAATGAGTCAAATATGATCCGGCGACACCGCTATTGGTATATCCTCTCGAACCCATCTGTTTGGCTACCACCTCTCCACCCAATCCACAACTACCACAGTCGATAGTGACTGTCTTTGTGCTGTTAGGCGCTTCGGGACTTGAAAGTTCAAGTACAAAGTCACCCCATTTAACTGCGTAAGCGGCTATGTCATTGATACTGGTAAATGCAAATGCTTGTCCATCGGGTAGATTATACCCGCCACGTGCGATTTCGTAGTCAATGCTGGCTCCGGCAGTGACACCGTGACTTGTTGTTAATGCTCCTCCATTTTGTCCGGCGTTTTTCTTCGCTTTCAATACCCACGGAACATTAGACTTGACCGTAAATGATTTTGTACTACCATCAAGTAGCCAATAATTTTTCCCGTCATCCGGTGTCAAGGTCATATTTTTGATATATTGGTGCAGGTCTATGGTTTTCTTGATAATGTTCATGCCGTTGGTGATTCTGTACTCGACGGACACACGGCGGTCGATGAACAGGTCGGCGGCAATTTGAGCTGTGGTAAATTCCTCCGGTCTGACCGTGAATTTAGCTGCGCCGGAACCGTTATTTATCGGCGTTGCGTAAACGAATATTCCGGTATTGTCTATAACTCCCGATTGAGTCCTATATGAGTTCCAAACGATGTCGTCGTAATTGGTAATCATGTCGGATTTTAGTTGCAACTGCTTGGTGATATTCAGCGTGGTCGATTTCGGCACCCAGGTCACGTTAAATATTTTATCGGCCAGCGTTTGGCTGCCACCGCCCTCCGTCACCCATTCGAGAGAGGTAATATCCACATTGCTGGCATCTTTGATCCAAAGCCCGGCGAGGGATTCGTCTTTCTGCACGACTGTAATCCTCGCCTCCAGGCGTCCGGCCTTGACGTAGATGTAGCCGGTGCGGGGGCTGCCGGTGGTGTTGTCGGTGACGGAGATGGCTACGGGGACATTGACCTCGCCCGCGCCGTAGAACGAATTGACGGTTTTGTCCACGATCAGCCAGCCGGTCGATTGGTCGATCGGGGT
>JAVBRO010000030.1:0-52884 GCA_031547885.1 Rikenellaceae bacterium | reverse complement strand
CTGCGCGCGTCGCTGGGCGAGATTTCCGACGCCTGCGAAGAGATCGCGGGTCGCTATAAGGCAATAATACGTTCAATTTCAGGTGTATATTCTTCGGAAGTGAAATCAGATCAGTCATTCCAGAACGCCCGCGGCCTCGCCGAAAAATTTGCGAAAAAAGAGGGACGCCAACCGCGTATTATGGTTGCGAAACTCGGTCAGGACGGGCACGACCGCGGGGCCAAAGTGGTTGCGACGGGTTACGCCGACATAGGCTTCGACGTTGATATGGGACCGCTGTTCCAGACCCCGGAAGAGGCCGCCCGCCAGGCTGTCGAGAACGACGTCCACGTCGTGGGCGTGTCGTCGCTGGCCGCCGGACACCTCACTCTGGTGCCGCAGATCATCGCCGAGCTGAAGAAGCTGGGCCGCGAGGACATTATGGTCATCGTGGGCGGCGTCATCCCGGCGCAGGATTACGCCCAGTTGTACCAGGACGGCGCGGCCGCCATTTTCGGACCCGGAACCCCGGTTTCGACCGCCGCTACCAAAATTCTCGAACTGCTGTTGGGTTGATCAATAGCAGAACGTCATCGTCATTGCGAGGAACCGCCGGTGACGAAGCAATACAGGAATTAATCGGAAAGGGGACTTGCAGCCGCAAGTCCCCTTTATTTCGACCGTTTCGACCGGTTTCCGGCGATCGTTTTGTTATCGCTCCGCTACGGGCTCTTGTTAATAAATAACAAATATTCCACCCACTCGACATCTCCCAGATATACGGCATCGGGATACTCCTTGCAGAAAGAAAAAATATCCTCGATATAGACGTCATACTCCACGCCGTCAAATTCAAAAAGAAATATTTCGGTCAGTGCGTTAAAAACAGACATCCCCATAGATCCCGGAATCAGATCCTTGAAATTTTCATCCGATTCCGGCGTATCGTCGGAGTAAAGGGTCCTGCCTGTCGTGCTGTAAACGACAGTTGATAATGTCTGGCTTCTCATGCCGGCGCAGTCATATACCTTGTAGTTGAAAGTGAAGTCGTATTTCAGCCATTTTTTATCTTCCATCGCTTCGCTCATACGTTTGGCCTCTTTCATCCTCACCTCCTCGTCCATGCAGCTCTTCTCTTCCCAACAGTAGATGAGGTCGCCGACCCTCTCGATCGAAGACAGGTCCACTTTCACTACTACGCCTTCATTATTCGATGCGACGGGAAACCAATCTTGCGAAAGGCACAATGCCGGCCACAATAGACAGAGGGGCAATAGCAGACGCTTTTTCATGATCATCGTATTAGGGTTTAACAAATATACAGAAATTATTTTGTGAATCGTCATTGCGAGGAGAGCCTGGTTCGACGAAGCAATCTGTTTTTCGACCTGGATTGCTTCGTCACCTGCGGTTCCTCGCAATGACGGTGCCTGTTCCGGATGGTTGGCAGCACTGATATTCATTGCCGTCTGCTTTAGCTGACGGAATAAAAAGCAACATAACTCAAAGGGCTTCAGCCCAACTGGAATTAGGCTAAAGCCGGATTTGTCGCGCCATTTTATCCGTCGGTTAAAACCGACGGCAATGAGTTTATTCATTTTCAACTTTCAACTTTCAACTTTTCACTATCTTTGCTCCGATGCAGGAACTGACAGATAAACTGAGGGCGGCCCTCAAAAAGTATTGGGGGCACGACGGGTTCCGTCCCATGCAGCTCGAAACGATGCTTTCGGTCTGTGCGGGGCGCGACACCCTTTCGCTGATGCCCACAGGCGCCGGAAAATCGCTTATCTACCAGCTTCCGACCATAGCCGACAAAGACGGTTTCTGCGTCGTCATCACGCCGCTGATCGCACTGATGAAGGACCAGGTCGACCGGCTCCGCGCCAAGGGCATCCCTGCCGTTACGGTCCATTCGGGAATGACGCCCGACCAGATCGACGCTGCGCTCGACAACTGCGTCTACGGCGACGTGAAGTTCCTCTACGTCGCGCCCGAGAGGGTGGCGAGCGAGATGTTCCGCCTGCGCCTGCCGCGCATGAACCCCACGCTGATAGCGGTCGATGAGGCGCACTGCATATCGCAGTGGGGATACGATTTCCGCCCGTCATACCTGCGCATCGCCGAACTGCGGACGATCCTTCCCGATGTGCCCATCCTCGCCCTGACGGCGTCCGCCACCGACGAGGTCGCCGAAGACATAATGGCGCAGTTGAAGTTCGTCGAGGGGGTGCTCATACGTTCTCCTTTCGAGCGCCCGAATCTGTCGTACTCGGTGCGCCGGGTTGAGGACAAGAACGAACAGCTGCTGAGGATAATCAACAACGTTCCGGGGTCGGGGATAGTCTATGTCCGCACCCGCGAGGGGGTTGAACAGTTGGCCGCCGCGCTGCAGGAACAAGGGATTCCGGCAACGTATTACCACGGCGGCATGGAGTCGGCCGAACGCTCGATCCGCCAGGAAGAGTGGACGACGGGTGAAAAACGCATCATGGTAGCCACCAACGCTTTCGGAATGGGGATAGACAAGGCCGACGTGCGGTTCGTGGTCCATTACTCGATCTGCGACTCGGTGGAGGGGTACTATCAGGAGACGGGACGCGCCGGGCGCGACGGCAAACGCTCATACGCCCTGCTGCTGGTGTCGCCCGACGACCGCTCCCGCGCGTTGAACCGTTTTTCTTCCGAGTACCCGTCGCTGGAACAGATAAAACATATCTACGAATCGATATTCAACTACCTGCAGGTGGGGATAGGCGAGGGGAAGGAGTTCTCGTTCGACTTCAACGTCTACGATTTCTGCCGCCAGTACCGCCTCTTTTCGTGGACGGTGCTCAACGCCATAAAGATCCTGCAGTCCAACGGCTATATGATACTCACCGACGAGAGCGACCATCCGGCCCGCGTGATATTCTGCGTCAGCCGCGACGACCTCTACCGCCTGAGGGTCGAGCGCGACGACCTCGACCACTTCCTGCGCGTCATCATGCGGATGTACAACGGCATCTTCACGGAGTTCCGTGCCGTCAGCGAGGAGGAGATCGCGGTGGTGAGCGGCTATACCGTCGATCGTGTGAAGGAATTTTTCAAAACGCTGTGGCAGCTGCGCGTCATACGCTACATCCCCTCGCGCCGCACGCCGCTACTCTATCTTCCCGAAGACCGCCTGCCGACAGAAGACGTTTACATCGCCCCGCGCACATATAAGATACGCAAGGACCTCGCCGCCGCGCGTTACGAAAAGATGTTCGCCTATGCCGAGGGCGACGGAGAATGCCGCAGTGCATGGCTCCAGCGCTATTTCGGCGAACAGAATCCCCGCGACTGCGGCGTGTGCGACGTCTGCCTCGACCGTAAGAAGAGCGCTAAAGCCGCGGTCGCTCCGGAAGCGGTTCTGGCGCTTCTGCGCGGGAAGGCGATGACGGTGAAAGAACTGGTCGGGAAAATAGAGGCCGATCCCGAAGATATCATCCGCGCGATCGACTCGCTGGCCGCCGAAGGCAAAATATCCATCGACAAAACCGGCATTCTGAAAATTAATCATTAATTTTAGGGCCGTTATGCCGGAATTTTTACCCACGATATCCAAGGAAGAGGTCGCCGCGCTGCCCACGGTTGCGTTCGGCGGCGAGATAGTCGTGGTGGATACTCCGGCCAAAGTGGATGCGGCCTGCGACTATCTCCTCGGGCAGGAGATGCTCGGATTCGACACCGAATCGCGCCCGTCGTTCCAGAAAGGTATCGTCAACCGAATATCGCTGCTGCAGCTCTCGGCCGGGGATAAATGCTTCCTGTTCCGCCTGAACAAGATCCGTCTCGACAAGGCCATCCTGAAGATACTCGAGAACAGGAATATAGTCAAGGTAGGACTGAGTGTAGACGGCGATATGCGCGAACTGGAGACCCTGCGCAAGTTCCGCCCGAAAGGTTTCGTGGACCTGCAGAAAGTGGCCCCGGAGTACGGGATCGAGGATATGAGCCTGATAAAGATCGCTGCGATAGTGCTGGGCAAACGGGTTTCGAAGGCCCAGCGCCTCAGCAACTGGGAATCAGTGCAGTTGACAGACGCCCAGAAAATCTATGCCGCCACCGATGCGTGGATTTGCACCGAAATATATAAGACGCTAAAATCATTCAGCACAGATGTTTAAGGAGATATTACTGGTGGGCGCCGGAAGTTTTGCCGGAGGGGCGTTGAGGTACGCCGCCGCGAAGTTGCTAAACACCGATTTTCCATGGGGCACGATGCTGGTGAACGTAGCCGGATGCCTTCTGATCGGTATTTTCTACGGCCTCATCGAGCGCGGCAATCTCGGTTCCCCGGCAGTCCGTCTGTTGCTGACGGCCGGTTTCTGCGGCGGATTTACCACCTTTTCTGCCTTTATCAACGAAAATTTCATGATGCTCAAAGCAGGCGAACTTATGCCTTTCATCCTTTACACTGCCGGCAGCATCGCGCTGGGCCTCGCCGCTGCATGGTTCGGCTACTGGCTCCTGAAATCGGCCTGATCCCGGCTATTTATGTCAGTTCTCCGGATCGGAGTTTTCAATAATCTTCCAACCTTGAGGTGTCATTTCTCCGGCAGTTTTTACTTCGCCGGATTCACAGTATTCTACTCGGAAAACCATTTCGCCCTGTTCATAGCGTCCCTCTTCACGCAGGCTGCCGTTGTCATAGAATAATTTGTAAGGCCCGTTCAAGATGTTGTCCGAATAGGTGTATTCTAAAACCATTTGGTTAGTGCCGTTCAGAAACTGCTGCATGAGCCCCTCTTTCCTGCCGTTGACGAATTCGGTGATTTTTTCCACCGAGCCGTCCGGAAAATACTCCATGAAAGCGCCCTGTTTGCGTCCTTCTTTATACGAGCCTTTCTGGACAAGTCTATAAGTGCCTTTCACAGGATGCTCGTTTTCATAGTATTCGTAGTTCCCGTCTTTCAGTCCGTCTGTATAATCGGCAAGTATGACGGCACGTCCGTGTTGAATGTCGCTGCAATATATCCGGCATAGTCCCGAAAGCGGTTTTTCATTTCCGGCTTCACCGGTTAGCCATTGGTATCGTCCTTCTTCGAGTTTGACAGGTGTTATATCATTCCCGTCGATCTCATTCTGGGAATATGCGGCAAAAGAGCACATACCGAGAAGGACGGATAAAATCAATTTTCTGGAAAACATTGTCGGATAGGTTGTATTAGTAAGGTCTTTAACTAAAAACGGGGACTCAATTAAGGATCCCCGTTCTCTTGTACGCTCTCTCGCTCTCACAGCCGCCTCTTTCTCTCAAACTACTCTCTCTGCGGCTTTTCCTAAATCGTTTTTCCTCCGAATGCATCTCTCAGGTAGCTGTCCAAAAACAGAAGTTCGTGGTCGTCCTGGATTACATTGTTAAGGAACGCTTCATCTTCGTCGTACTGGTCGTTCGTTTCGTGACTCGTGTCGATCTCTTCCATAGGCCCTTCGGAATTCATTGTTATACGTAGCGGTAGTGCTGTTTTATCAATGAAACGAAGGACATATGAGAATATTGTGCCTAAACAGTTAAAACCATCTGATTATCCTTAATTAATTTTCGAAGGTTGATCAGGGCGTACCTCATACGTCCCAGGGCGGTGTTTATGCTGACCTCGGTCTGCTCGGCTATATCCTTGAAACTCAGGTTGTCGAAGTAGCGCATCATCACGACCTGCTTCTGCTCTTCGGGCAGGTGGTCGATCATTTTGCGCAGGTCTTCGTGTATCTGCGCCGTGACAAGTTTGTCCTCGACGGTGTCGTTAGAGAATTTCATGGTGCCGAGGATATCGTACCCGGCATCCGATTCGGTGATCTTGTTCTGCTGCCTGGTCTGGCGGAAGTGGTCGATCACCTGGTTGTGCGCGATGCGCAGGACCCACGACAGGAACTTGCCGTTATCCGTGTAGCGTCCCTCGTCGACGAAGCGCACCACCTTGATAAAGGTCTCCTGGAAAATATCGTCGGCGATTTCGCGATCCTTGACCATCATATAAATATAGTCAGTGACACGTTTTTTGTGCCGCTCGATTAATTTGGAAATTGCATTCTGATCGCCTGAAAGATATAAATCCAGCAACTCGGAGTCGCTCATTTTATTCAGATTCATACTCTGCCCTTATTTTAAAGTTTCGAGTAATGTTTTTTCGATAGGCGATAAACGATTTAGAAGTGATTGTAGTATGTTTCCGTGTGCAAGGTAGGAAACATATTTTTAATATCCAAATTCCCGTCGAAAATAACAATACACCAGTCGGTTCTGTTCGTGCTGATAATCAGACAAAAAACGTGCCCGGCGCAGCTCGCCGGGCACGCATGCGATTCGTCGGTTGGACGGATTATTTTTCCGTTTCGGCGTTCGGGTCGGCAACCAGAATGCGTCCGCAGTACTCGCAGATGATGATTTTCTTGTTCTGGCGGATGTCCACCTGGCGCTGGGGCGGTATGCGGTTGTAGCACCCTCCGCAGGCATCCCTTTTGACAGTCACCACGGCCAGGCCGTTATGCATGTTCTTGCGTATGCGGCGGTAGGCGGTCAGCATACGGTCGTCTATCTTGGCCGACGCTTCGGCTTCCTGCACTTTCAGAACTTCCACCTCTCTGGCGGTCTCTTCCTCGATACTGCCGAGTTCGGCGCGTTTCTGGTTCAGGTCCAGCGCGCGGTCTTCGGCGACCGCTTCGGCCTCTTCAGCCTGCGCTTTTTTGATCTTGATGGCGGCGGCGTACTCCTTGAGGCGTTTGTTGGCCAGTTCTATTTCGAGCTTCTGGTACTCGACCTCTTTCGAAAGGGCGTCGAACTCGCGGTTATTGCGGACGTTGTTCTGCTGCTCTTCGTATTTGTCGATCAGGGCTTTTGCTTCGTCGCCTTCGCGTTTGCGCTGGCGCGTCAGTTGGTTCAGCTCTTCGATCTCGATGTTGATATTTTCGATGCGGGTGCGCAGGCCGGCGATCTCGTCTTCCAGGTCCTGCACTTCCAGCGGAAGTTCGCCTTTTATCTTGTTGATCTCGTCGATCTTGGAGTCGATCTGCTGCAGTTCGTACAGCGCCATGATCTTTTCTTCCATCGAGTAGTCGGCTTCCGCCGCTTTGTTCTTTACTGTCGCCATATTTTTTATACTAAATAATTAACAGGATTGCGCGAACTCTTGCTTTTGTGGAGTGCAAAAGTAGCGATTTTTTTCGAAATAACATCAAACATCAGGTCGATGGCGCAAAATTCGCTCTCGAAATGGCCGATGTCGGCGATTATGGTCACTCCGTCGGCCGCCATGAAGTCGTTGTACTTGAAATCGGCGGCAAGGTACATGTCTGCCCCGGCTTCCTTTGCGGCCTCGATGAGCGGCGCGCCCGAACCTGTGCAGAGTGCGATCTTCCGGATTTTGTCGAATATCAGTCCGCTGTGCCTTATGGCTCCGACGCCTAACTTTTTCTGCACGGTGCGCAGGAAAGCCTCGGGTTCGGCGGGTTCAGCGAGCGTTCCTATAACCCCGAAACCGTTCGGTGCGTCCGGACCTGCCGGATGTATCAGTATCTGAAGGTTCCCTACGCCGAGTTCTTCCGCAAGCCTGAAGCTCATTCCGCCGGGTGCGCTGTCGAGGTTTGTGTGGCAGGCGTAAAGCGCGATTCCTTTGCGGATAGCCCGTTCGACCGTTTTTTCGACGTATCCCCTGCCGTTGAAACGCTTCAGCGCGTGGAAGATAACGGGGTGGTGCGATATCACGAGTTTCGCCCCTAGCCTTTCTGCTTCGTCGAGCACTTCCTCTGTGGCATCCACGCACAGCAGCGCCGACGCCACTTCGTCGTCGGGGCGTCCCACGATCAGTCCGGCGTTATCGTAACTCTCCTGGTACCAGAGCGGCGCAAACTCTTCGAGCGGTGCGACTATATCCCTTATCTTCATTTTACAGCCTCAAAATTGTTGCATTTGTCATGTCGAGGTCGAAACGCCGACGGCGGTTCGTCGAGACATCTGATTGCGCATCGGAATTTGCCTTTGCTCCATCAGATTCCTCGGCGTTGCTCGGAATGACAAGCGTTTATTAAAAAAGTGTCTGTTCTATGTAGGTCGGTTTCTGCGGTTCTTCGGGTTTTACTTCCTCCGCCGGTTCTTCTTCGTCCGGCTCCGGTTCGAAATCCGGGGTGGGGTCGAAGTCGAGCATTGCTTCGGGCTCACTGTCAAGTTCATCTATCACGTCGTCCATCAGTGCATCTATGACCTCTTCCTGATGAGCTTCTTCGATAATCCCTGCGATCTCGTCCTGCGATTCAGCAACAGTTGCAGGCTCCGGTTCGGGAACAGGGGCCGGTTGGGGTTCCGGCTCGGGAATAGGAGCGGGAGCCGGTTTTGGCGTTGTTATCTCCGTCGCGGCGTTGGCCAGCTCTGATTTAAGGGCTTTGATAGCCGGTATCTCTTCGGAAATTTCCACTGCCGGAGCCGGAACGATCTCCTGAACTCCGGGTTCGTCGTCCACCACGGTCCCGTCGCCGCCCAGCGACTGGCGTACTTCCAACAGCAGCGACCTGATGGAATTCAGCCTTTCGGCCAGCTCCATATCGCGTCCGATGCTGCTCCGATCGGCTTTCATATACTTCTGCGCCCCTTCCAGCGTCATCCTGCGCTCCTTAACCAGGTGGTATATGGTTTTCAGGTTGCGCACATCCTCGGGCGTGAACAGCCGGTTGCCTTTTTTGTTCTTCTTCGGTTTTATGATGTCGAATTTCTGTTCCCAGAAACGCACGAGCGATGGGTTGACGTCGAGCATCTCGGCAACTTCCCCCATCGAGTAGTATATTTTATCGTTCTGCGCAGCCATAGTTGAGTTGTCGCTTGAAATTACCGGCTAAAGATATGTAATTTTCATCTATTTACGAAACTTTATCTCAACTAAAGATTTACGATCCGGAAACTGTTCGGGAGCATGGTGTTGGTGCGGTGGCCGATGCGTTTGGTCCATCCTATGGGCAGACCAGCGAAAGTTAGCAGGTTCAGCCCCTCGGCCAGCGCCGACACATCCCTGAACTCCTGCTTGCGCAGATAGTCGAGCGCGGCGTTCAGCGGCAATTCCGTGCAGGTGGTGTTGTCCTTGTTCAGGTCGTGGAACAGCGCCAGCGCATGGTCCGGGCGCAGTTTGGCGTTGAAAAGCTGACCCATGCAGACGCCCGAATATATAATATTCAGCCCCTCGGCAAGCGCTGCAACGGCCGGATACTGTGCGCGGTAAAAAGCGTAACAGTTGTCGCCCGCCTTTGCGAACTTCATGAATTCAGGCTGGGCGACCCATTCTGTCAGCGGGCGGTTCTCGTTGCGGTTCAGATCGATCAAAGGCTGTTTTTTAGATTTCGGGGTTTCACGTTTGATTTTTCCGTCGGCCTTTCGCATCACGGCGGCGAAGAACCCCTCTCCGCGCAGACGGTGCGGCCAGAAGCGGAAAGTTTGAATTTGTCGTGACAGCGACGGTGATGCTTCGTTGCCGCTGTGGTTTGAAATCCTCACATACTCATCTGTATGCTGTGGTTTCAAATCCTCGCACGCCTTGCCTGACCGCCGCTCTGACGACAAATTGATATCAACTGTGCCGCATTCGATGCCCCATTCGGCCGGAACGTCTATTTCTACAGGTTCGACGGCGTAATTTTCGGCCAGCCAGGCTACGTTACCCTCGTTCTCGCGGGTATTGAAAGTGCAGGTCGAATATATCAGCACCCCGCCCGGACGCAGCGTGTCCCATGCGTCTGCCAGGATCCGGCGCTGGCGTGCGGCGCACATTTCTACGTTCGCCGGACTCCACTCCGTGCGCGCCTCTTTGTTTTTGCGGAACATCCCCTCGCCCGAACACGGCGCGTCGACCGCCAGCACGTCGAACCAGTGCTTGTAGGCGGCGAAATTGGCGGCGTCGTTGCAGCTGACGGCCACGTTGCCTATTCCCCAGCGGCGCACGTTGTCGGCAAGGACACTCGCGCGCTGTTTTATCACCTCGTTGGCCACGACCAGCCCGCCCGCACCCGTAAGGGTGGAGTAGAGGGTGGTTTTGCCCCCCGGAGCGGCGCAAAGGTCGAGCAGCCGCACCCCTTCGGCTTCGCCCATGGTCTGGCGGTAAAGGTGTTCGACGAACTGCGAACTCGCTTCCTGAACGTAATAGGCCCCGCCGTGCATCAGCGGATCGAGCGTGAATACGGGCCGCTCGGCAAGGTAGAAACCGTAGCGGTTCCACGGCACGCCGTCGCCCTCGGGCTTCTCACTCAGTTTGAAAGGATTGAAACGTATGGACGTGACGGCTTCCCCGTCGAGCGCATCGAGCAGTTTTTTGCCATCCGTCTCGCCGAGCGCCGAAAATATTGAAGATTCGAAATCTTTAGGAAACACTTATTTACAGATTTGTTCGATGCGTTCCACGATGCCCTCGATCACTTCGGGGTGCAGGACAAAGTCATATTGATCGATATCCACAGTCAGCACCTCGCCTTGGTATATGGTCTCTATCCAGTTGTTATACTTGCCGTTGAGCCTTTCGAGATACTCCACGTCGATGGTCTGTTCGTATTCGCGGCCGCGTTTCTGTATCTGGCCGACGAGTTTGGGGACGCTCGCCTTGAGGTAGATCAGCAGGTCTGGCTTGCGGATCAGCTCTTCCGACAGGTTGAATATCTTCATGTAGGTGTTGAAGTCGCGCGACGACATCAGCCCCATTTCATGCAGGTTCGCCGCAAAAATGTATGCGTCCTCATGGATGGTGCGGTCCTGGAACAGGTCGCCGCCGTTCTTGAGCGCCTCCATCGACTGGCGGATGCGGCACGCCAGGAAGTAGATCTGGAAATTGAACGACCACCGACCCATATCCTCGTAGAAGTCGTTGATGTAGGGGTTGTCGATGTTTTCGAAGTGTGGCGTGGCGTTGAACCTCCGGGCAAGTATCTCCGTCAGGGAGGTCTTGCCGCTGCCGATGTTGCCTGCAATAGCGATATACATAATATGTTCCTTTTAATTCGTAATTCGTAATTCGTAATTCGTAATTAATTCGAGTATCGAATCTACGTAAGTCCGGTCGTTGGAGAGGCGCGGCACTTTGTTCTGTCCGCCGGTTTTTCCGCGCGATTCCATCCACCTCATGAAAGTGCCTTCGGGAACGGGCGTAACGGTCGGCGGATAGAGCGTGGTGTTTTTGCAGCGTTTTGCCTCGTAGTCGGAGTTGACGTCCTGCAAAGCCTCGTCGAGAGCATTGCAGAAAGCTTTCAGGTCGTCCGGCTTCCTGCTGAATTCGATCACCCACTGGTGCGCCCCCTTTGAATTGAGGTTCATGTAGACGGGCGCGGCGGTGTATTCCGTCACTTCGGCCCCGGTGGCATCGCATGCGGCACGGATGGCCTTTTCGGCGTTGTCGACGATCACTTCCTCGCCGAAAGCATTGATATAGTGCTTCGTGCGTCCGGAAATGTGTATGCGGTAAGGCGACGTCGAGGTGAACTCCACCGTGTCGCCGATCAGGTAGCGCCACAGCCCGTTGCTGCTGCTGATTATCATGGCGTAGTTGACGCCGGTCTTCACTCCTTCCAACGGCACGGCCTTCGATGTGTCGTGCAGGTCGGCCACGGGCAGGAATTCGTAAAACATCCCGTAGTCGAGCATCAGCAGCATGTCGTCCGAAAAGTCATCCGAGACACCAAAGAACCCTTCCGAGGCGTTGTAGGTTTCCAGATAGTGCATGCCTGGAGTGGGGATCAGTTCATGGTAGATCTCCCTGTAGGGGCTGAAATTGACCCCGCCGTGGATGAACAGTTCGAGGTTGGGCCACACTTCCAGCAGGTTGCTTTTGCCGGTGTAGTCCAGCACTTTTTTGAGCATCACCAGGTTCCACGACGGCACCCCCGCTAATGACCGTACGTCCTCCCGCACGCACTCCTCGCATATCCTGTTCACTTTCTCCTCGAAATCCGAAATAAGCGCAGTCGAGGTCTTGGGAACACGTTTAAGGTCGGCGATCCGGGGCGTGTTGTGTATCAGAATGGCCGACAGGTCGCCCGTCAGCGCATGTTCACCTTCGCGCTCGACCTTATGGGAACCACCCAGCGTCAGCGTCTTTCCGCCGTAAACGCGGGTGTCCGGATAACGGGTGACGTTGAACGCGATGCAGTCCTGAGGTCCCTGCATGTGGCTCTGCCACAGTCCGTTCTGTGTGACGGGAATGTATTTGCTTTTGGCTCCCGTCGTGCCTGACGATTTGGCGAACCACCTGGTCTCGCCCGGCCAGATGACGTTCTTTTCGCCGAATCTCGCGCGGTCGATATATGGGTAGTACTCATCGTAGGACATCATTGGTACGCGCGACTGGTACTCGCAGATGCTCCCGATGCCGGCGAACCCGTGCTGCCGTCCGAAATCGGTCCCGGCGGCCCGCTTCATCAGGTAGCGCAACTGTTCCTCCTGCACTTCGGCGGGATGGCTGCGGAACCGGTCGATCTGCTTCAGGCGCCGGGCCATTCCGGCCCTGATTATCTTGGGAAAAAGTGGCATCAGTTGAAAAATTTGCCGACGAGCGACTTAGCTTTTGGTTTTGCAAAGACGACGACGCGGTCGTAGGCGACTATCTGTGTCTCCCCGACGGCCATGTGCACGCGGTCGTTGCGCAGGATGCCGCCTATGGTGGCCTCGGACGGGAATCCGAGGTCGCGTATCGGGACTCTCGTCGCGGGGGAGTTGGGTTTGACGATGAACTCCAGCGCCTCGGCGTCGGTACCCGTAAGACACTTCACGGCCTGCACGTCGGTATTCATGGTGAAACGGAATATGTTGCTGGCCGTCAGCAGTTTTTTGTTGATGACGGTGTCGATGCCGATACTTTCCGCAAGGGTTATGTAATTGAGATTCTCGACCTCGGCGATTACCTTTTTGACCCCCATTTTCTTGGCCAGCATGGCGGTCAGGATATTGGTTTCCGAGCGGCTCGTCACGGCCACGAAAGCGTCCATGTTGTTGATCCCCTCTTCCATCATCGCGTCGGTGTTGCGCCCGTCGGCGTTGATTATCAGGGTCTTGTCGAGCAGTTCCGCAAGCCGGTAGGCCTCTTCGGGATTGTATTCCACCATCTTGATATCCAAATGGTCCTGCAGGGCCATCGCGATCTGTACACCGATGCGGCTGCCGCCCAGGATCATCAGGTTTTTGATCTCGACGTTGCTCATACCCGACAGGTCCTGTACCTCGAGAACATGTTCCTGCGCAGTAACCACATAGAGCGTGTCGCCCTCGATCACCCGGTCGCTGCCGTGCGGGATTATCGTCTCCTCTTCCCGCGCGATGGCCACTATGCGGTAGTAGATCGAGAGCGGGTCGGGCGATATTTCGAGCATCGTTTTGCCGACCAGGGGGGAGTTGGGCGCAAGTTTGAAGACCACCAGCGACATTTTTCCGCCCGAAAAATCGACATATTCGGTCGTAGAGGTGTGGCTCAGCAGGTTTATCACTTCGCGCGCGGCTGTTTTTTCGGGATAGAAAAGGTAGTCGATCCCCATGTTTATGAAGATCTCCTTGTTGTTCGGTTCGAGATATTCGTTGTTGTCGATGCGTGCGATGGATTTTTTGGCGCCCAGCTGTTTGCCGAACATCGCCGACAGGATATTGATATTTTCTTCCTGGTGGACGGCTATGAGAAGGTCGGCCTTGCGGACGGACGCCCTTTTGAGCGTGGCGAAAGTGGCGGGATCGCCCTCGACAGTGATAACGTCGGAAACATCCGAAATATCTTCCAGTTGTTTGGCATTGCTGTCCACGACGGTTATGTCGTGTCCGGTTCCGCTGAGCATCCGCGCCAGGTGGCTTCCCACTTCGCCGGCGCCGACTATCACAATCTTCATAATCCTTGGCCTCTTTTTTACTATTCTACAAATATAGTGAGAGCCGAGTGAAAACGGGAGCTTGCTCACAGTTTTCCGAGGCGCATCCTATATTCATACAAAATTAAGATTTTGGCGCGATAAAGCACGACATTCCGTCAAAATAAATTCATTGCTCTCTGTTCCGCATATTTCGGGCCCGATTTTCGGAAGCGGCGGGAAATTCATATCTTTGTAAAAATAAATCCTGTATGGCGGCCTGGTTGGTGATATTTCTTTTTTCGATAGGTGCGGTCCTGCTTTTCGTGGTGGGGATGTCGCTGACGCTTATGATAAAGGGGCGCCACATCGACTCCGAAATAGCTACCAACAAGCACATGCAGGAGCGCGGCATCACCTGCGCCGTCCACGACGCCCGCAGCGAACAGGACGCCGATTGCTCCGACACTCTTTGCAACGACCACAACTGCGCCTCTTGCGGCGATTTCAATAGATAATTGACAATTGACAATGATTTTCTGTGTCCGCCGTCATTGCGAGGAGGCGTAGGCCGCCGAAGCAATCCAGATCAAAAAAATGCGGACTTTCGTCCGCACCTTAATTCATTTTCAAATTTCCAAATCTTCAAATTTTCAAATTGCTGTATTACGCTTCTTCGTGCGCGAAATCAGCCGCCCGGTTCATCAGCGCGACGAACTCATAGGTCGTGCGGAAATCGGCCGCCGCACGTTTTGCAAGGTCTCCCGCGAGAATATAGTCGTCGCCGAAAAACTTCGCCATGTGGAAATCCTTCAACCGCAGGTATTCGTCGTACGGAGAGTCGGCGGGATAGCCTGCCGGGGTACGTTTCAACTGGTTCGAACGGTCGATCGAAAATCCCTTGGCCTTTCCGATAGCCTTGACCACTTCTTCGCCGTTGTCGAAAAACTCGTCACGGACGCTTTTCAGCACCGCAGGCTCGGGCATGTATATTCCGGCCGACATGAGGTTATGCCCCAACAGTCCGTCTCCCCCGGGTTCGATATGGAAATAATATCCGGCGTTGCCCGACTTCTTGCCGCCCGGGCAGACATAGACGCCCATATGTGTCTTGTAGGGTGTTTTGTCGTTCGAGAAACGGGTGTCGCGGTAGATGCGGTAGGTGCAATCCTTGAGAGCCAGCCCCCTGACCGACGGGTCGAACCCGCCGATTTCGGCGATCAGTTGTTCGGCAAAACCGTTGAACACGTCCAAAGCCTCCTGGTAGCGTTTCTTGTTGGCCGTGAACCATTCGCGGTCGTTGTTCAGCCGCAGCTCGTTCAGAAAATCGAGTACCCTTTTCATAGCAAGAGACTTTATCGTTTCGGTTGACGTTGTATTTTTTGTCATCCCTCGGCTGCACTACATTTCGCTCAGCATGACAGAGGCCCTTTCGCTCCGGAAAATCCTATTTTCCGCTTTTTTCGATGATGGCGCGCGCTTCTTCGAGGGTGATCTCGGCAGGCTGCGTGCCTCTCGGGATTTTGTAGTTCTTGCCCTTGTAGGCTATATACGGACCGTATTTGCCGGTCTTGACCACAAGGTCGGGCTCTTCGTCGAACGTTTTCAGCGCGCCGCCCGCAGGTTTTTCCTTCTTTTCGGTCTCGATCAGTTCGACGGCCCTCTCGAGGGTTATCTTATACGGGTCGTCTTTTTTACCGAGCGAGGTGAATTTGCCGTCGTAGCGCACGTACGGGCCGAATTTGCCGATGCCGATAACGACCTCTTTTCCGTCGTGGTCTCCCAGGTTCTTTGGCAGCGACAGCAGTTCAAGCGCCTCCTCGAGGGTTATCGAGACGACGAGCTGTCCTTTTTGCAGGCTTGCCGAACGGGGCTTTCCGCCGTCGGGGTCCTCGATGCTCACCATGGGGCCGTAGCGCCCGATGCGCGCCGAAACTTCCCGGCCCGTTGCAGGGTCGGTGCCCAGGACGCGCGTCTGGTGGGTATTTGTATGCTGCGTTCCGAGCGCTTTGTCGATCGAGTTGTGGAACGGGCCGTAGAAGCGCGAAATCATATCGACCCACTTTTCGTTCCCCTCGGCTATTTCATCGAACTCTTTTTCGACCTTCGCCGTGAAGTTATAGTCGAGGATATTCGCGAACTGCCCTTCGAGGTAGTCGTTCACCAGCATACCTATATCGGTGGGCGATAGGCGGTTGTTCTCCTTGCCGGCTTTTTCGGAAAGGAGCTTTTCGGTCGTCTTGCCTTTTTTCAGGGTTATCTGTGCGTATTCGCGTTTGACCCCATCCTTGCTCTGCTTGACGACGTAACCGCGGTTCATTACGGTCGAAATGGTGGGGGCGTAGGTCGAAGGACGGCCGATGCCGAGTTCTTCGAGTTTCTTCACCAGCAGGGCCTCGTTGTAGCGAGCCGGCGGCTGTGTGAAACGCTGGGTGGCGGTGACGACCTCCTGTTCGACAGCGTCGCCCTTAGCCATTTTCGGGAGGATCGACTGCCCGTTCTCGGTGCTGTCGTCGTCGGTGGATTCCGAGTATAGTTTCAGGAAGCCGTCGAAACGGATCACCTCGCCAGTAGCCACGAAATGCTCCTTCGCGCCCTTGACGTCGATGTGCACGATGGTCTTGTCGGTCTCGGCGGGCTTCATCTGCGAAGCGACCGCGCGTTTCCAGATCAGATCATACAGCCTTTTTTCCGCCGGAGCACCTTCGATCTCCTTTTTTTCGAAATAGGACGGACGGATGGCTTCGTGTGCTTCCTGTGCCCCTTTCGAGTTGGTTTTATAGTTCCTGGGGTTGGAATATCCCTCGCCGAAAAGTTTCACGACCTCTTCCTTTGCCGCGGCTAAAGCCTGTTTCGACAGGTTGACCGAGTCGGTACGCATATAGGTTATAAGCCCCTGCTCGTACAGCCTCTGGGCGATTGTCATGGTCTGGGTGACCGACATATTGAGCTTGCGCCCTGCTTCCTGCTGCAGTGTCGATGTGGTGAACGGCGGGGCGGGGTAGCGCACGCCGGGTTTTTCTTCGACGCTTGCGACCGTCAGCGCGGCGCCGTTGCATGCCGCAAGGAACGCTTCGGCCTCAGCGCGCGTCTCGAAACGCTTCGATGCCTCGGCCTTGAATATCGGTTTCGCCGCGTCGGCCGCCGGATAAAGCTCTGTAGTCACGCGCCAGAAATCCGTCGTTTTGAAATTCATTATCTCGCGTTCGCGCTCGACCAGCAGCCTCACCGTGACGCTCTGCACTCGTCCGGCCGAAAGCGACGGCTTGACCTTTTTCCAGAGCAGCGGCGACAGTTCGAAACCCACCAGGCGGTCGAGTATGCGGCGGGCCTGCTGGGCGTTCACCAGGTCGATGTCTATCCCGCGCGGATTCTCGATGGCATGCAGGATCGCGGGTTTGGTGATCTCGTGGAAAACGATGCGTTTGGTCTTACTGTCGGGCAGTTCCAGCACCTGTGAAAGGTGCCACGCGATTGCCTCTCCTTCGCGGTCTTCATCGGAAGCCAGCCACACCGTGTCGGCCTTTGCGGCCATCGCCGAAAGCTCCTTCACCACTTTTACCTTGTCGGGAGCCACTTCGTAGTCCGGCGCGAAGCCGTGTTCGATATCGATCCCGAGTCCTTTTTTCGCAAGGTCGCGGATATGGCCGAAACTCGATTTTACGACATATTCGCTGCCGAGGTAGCGCTCTATCGTTTTTGCCTTGGAGGGTGACTCCACTATCACTAAATTGTTCTTGGACATTTCTTTATATAATGAAAAAGCGAAAACCTAAAGCCCTTAACTTTAGGTTTCGTTTGGTTCAGGTTATTTATTTTTGTCGTTTCCGTAAATTCATTTCTGGTCCTCTTCGATCAGCGTGTAGGTGAGCCTGATCTTTATAGGTTTGCTGCTGTCGTATCCCTGCACTATGCTTTGGCCGAAGGAGAAGAAACTGTACGCTTCGGGAGCAATGTTTATTATGGGGTTTATCAGATTCGGGTCTCCCGGTTCGCCTTTGGCCAGCTGCTGCACGAACGAGGTTATGTCGAGGGCGTAATACCCGTTGCTGCGGTTCAGGTATCCGTTGTACGGAAGGGCGTATTCGGCATTGTTCTGCTGTTGATACGCCTCGTACGTGTACATGTAGTCGGGTATCGGCGTCAGCGTCTGCAGGTCGGAGTAGCTTCCCAGGCGTTTTATGGAATTGTTAAGGGTAGCTGTGTTCCAGCCTCCGTCCAGCCAGATGTACATCATAGCCTGGCTTATCAGGATATCGTGTTCGACGCCCGATTCGTTTTTCAGGTCGCGGAGTTTGTCTATCATATCGTCCGTGAAACGCATATACCCCGTAACTCCGCCCATCGACTGTACATACATCAGCGGCTGTGTGGCGCTCGTTTCCAGGGTGTCGGTAAATCCGTTGGTCGTCGTTTCCAGCAAACCGAGCGTCGATCCGGAATAGTCGAAATCGACCATATTGATTGAAACGTTGCTGTAAGGGACGGTATAGTAGCCGTTGCTGCTGTCGTCGGTGTCCCTGAACGTGAATGTGGTGTAGACGGTGTCGTATATAGCTTTGACGTCGAGTGTGTCGTGGCAGCGCGAGTACATCACCATGCCGGCGCTCGAGAGCGCAGATGCGTACACGGCGGCATCCTGACGCGAAGCGTCGGACGGGGTTACGTACAGCCCCTTGAATGATATATGGAAAAGCGAATCGTCCTTAAAGTCGTCCATGTCCATATTTACGATCCTTTTCAGGTAATCCTTGCCTTCTGCCGTAGGGAAGAGCCTTGTCGATACGTCCCTGTGCCCGTAATGGGTGAACGAGAAGAGTTTGTCGCCCTTGTATTCATCTATCGGGAAGTTGGCATAGTACGTCGAATCCCTGCTCAACTGCCACTCCTCAGGGTCGTACACGACTTCGTACACGTCGAACATCTGTCCTACGCCTGCGACCTGGGTGGTGTCGCCGTGTACGTTATACAGAGGCAGGATTATATATACGGAGTCAATGATCGGGTCGATGCCGAAGTTTTTATATGCCGTTCCCGAACGGTACGAAACGGGCATGGACGGCAGGAACTGTACCAGAAAACTGTTCTTGCGCTTTCCGAACACGGCGTCCTGTTCCTTGCCGAAATAGGCGTATCCGAGCCTGCCGGATGCGACGCTGTCTTCTTTATACAGATATGTTTTGGTGCCGAGGAGCGTGTCGACCCTGACTTTCATTTTTTGGTTCTGGGGCAGCAGGCTGGCGCCGAGGCGGTCGTCCACCTCGGTACATGCGTTGACCGAAACAAGAAGGATTGCTGTCGCGCAGAGCGCCTTGAGGATGTCGAGTGACTTATTTGAGCAATTCATCGTAAAAACTCTGGTAAATATCCATGTATTTTGCATCGGACTTGTCGCCGTCCCAGTCCAGCACCGGTTTCCCGGATTGTTTCAGGTAATCGGACAATGCCCCCTCCTCGAGCGTCTCTTCGATCACTACACCGTCGGCGTAATCTATAACGAGCTTCATCAGATTTTCGTATGAAGGGTCGTCAAGAATTTTCATTTTAGGGTCGTTCATACCCTCGTTCTCCAGTTTTCCCCTCATTCCCGGGTCGAGCGTTCCGGGGAATGAGTCGTTGTAGAGCGACACCACGATCTTGCTTCCGTGGAAGACGGGGTCGTCGGCAAAGAAGTCGCGCAGATATATCGGAATAACGGCCGAGAACCATCCGTGGCAGTGTACCGCCGTCGGTTCCCACCTGAGTTTCTTGACCGTTTCCAGCACTCCGCGGGCGAAAAATATGGCGCGTTCGTCGTTGTCGGGGAAATAGTTCCCTTCGGCGTCCTGTAACTGCGCCTTGCGGTGGAAATAGTCGTCGTTGTCTATGAAATATATCTGTACCCTCGCGGCCGGGATCGACGCCACCTTGATAATGAGCTGGTGGTCGTTGTCGTCGATGATGAGGTTCATACCCGACAGGCGGATCACTTCATGCAGCTGGTTGCGCCGTTCATTGATGTTGCCGTAGCGGGGCATGAACGTGCGTATCTCGTTCCCGTGTTCCTGCATTCCCTGCGAGAGAGCTCGGCAGCGCGTGGATATCGCCGTCGCCGGAAGATAGGGGTATATCTCCTGGCTTACGTACAATATTTTGTTCTTACTCATTCCGGAAAGGGACAGATAATCTTCACAAAGATAAGGAAATTTTTCTGGATTTACGGCCTGTGCAACTATAAAATAAGCATCGCGTCGCCGTAAGTGCCGAATCTGTAGCCCTCTTTGATGGCGGTATTATAGGCCTCGATGACCATGTCGTAGCCCCCGAAAGCCACAACCATCATCAGTTGGGTGGAGTAGGGGTGGTGGAAATTCGATATCATGGCGTCGGCCACGCTGAACTCGTAGGGGAGGAAAATGAACTTGTTGGTCCATCCCTCGAACGGCTTCAGCATCCCTTCGGTCGATACCGAACTTTCGATGGTGCGCATCACGGTCGTGCCTACCGCGACCACATGTTTTTCGCCGCGTTTCGCCGCATTCACCATCTCGGCGGCCTCTTCCGGGATGAATATCTGCTCGGAGTCCATTTTGTGCTTGGTGAGGTCCTCGACGTCTACCGTGCGGAAGTTACCCAGGCCTACGTGCAGCGTTATTTCGGCGCGGTTCACCCCTTTTATCTCCATTCTTTTGAGAAGATGTTTGCTGAAATGCAGACCGGCCGTCGGAGCGGCTACAGCGCCTTCGTGCTTGGCAAAAATGGTCTGGTAGCGCTCCTCGTCTTCGGGCTCGACTTTTTCCCTGACCCATTTCGGCAGCGGCGTTTCGCCCATTTTGTAGAGTGCATCCTTGAATTCGTCGTGCGTGCCGTCGAAAAGGAAACGCAGCGTACGCCCGCGCGAGGTGGTATTGTCGATCACTTCGGCCACCAGCAGGTCGTCGTCGCCGAAATAGAGTTTGTTGCCTATGCGTATCTTGCGCGCCGGATCGACCAGCACGTCCCACAGCTTGAGGTCCTCGTTGAGTTCCCTCAGCAGGAAGATCTCGATCTCTGCGCCTGTTTTTTCCTTGTTGCCGTAGAGCCTGGCGGGAAAAACCTTCGTGTTGTTGAATATAAACACGTCGTCGCAGTCGAAATATTCGATAACGTCCTTGAATATCCTGTGTTCGATCTTGCCTGTTTTGCGGTTTACGACCATCAGGCGGCTTTCGTCGCGGTTTTCTTTGGGATACTTTGCCAGAAGTTCGGGCGTGAACGGATAGCTGTACTGTGATAATTTCATCGTAATATGGGTTAGGGGCCAGCGGCGCCCCTGTATGGTTTCTTGCCTTCCGTTCAAAAAACGAGCACAGAAGTAAATATATTACGCAAAATTTTTAAAAATGTTTCGTTGGAGAGAGAATTTCGACGATATTTTTTAATTCGAGGGCATTTTCCACCCTGTTTTCGCCGCTCCGGGTGCGCCTCAGGGATGTCAGATGCGCTCCGCTCGAGAGGCTTTCGCCGATTTCGCGGGCCAGTGCGCGGATATAAGTTCCTTTGCTGCATTCGACGCGGATTTTAATGCGCGGCAGGTCGCACTCCAGCAGCTCCATTTCATAAATATTGATGAGCGCCTTGCGCATCTCGACCTCCTCGCCTTCCCGAGCGAGTTCATAAGCGCGGCGCCCTTCCATTTTTTTCGCTGAATAGACCGGCGGTATCTGCCAGCGTTCTCCCGAAAGCTGTTTCAACGCCCATTCCACGTCGCCGCGGGTGATATGTTCCCACAGATAACGCGCGTCTATCTCGTGTTCGAGGTCAAAGCTCGGAGTGGTCGCGCCGAGTTCTATTTCGGCTATATACTCCTTGCGTTCGGCCATCAGTTCGTCGACGCGCTTGGTCGCCTTGCCGATACAAATTATAAGTACGCCCGTCGCCAGCGGGTCGAGCGTCCCCGCGTGGCCCACCTTTATGCGTTTGAATCCGAGCCTTTCGACGGCGTATCTTATCTTGCGCACCACGTCGGTCGAGGTCCACTCCAGCGGCTTGTCGACCACGAGCACGTACCCTTCCGGGAAATTCAACTCTGCTGAGAACGGCTCCTGTGTCATTTAAACGAAATAATAAATTATGGAACCCAACCCTACGACCGCGCAGTATACGGCGAACCAGACAAGTTTGCTGCGCTTCACCATTTCGATCATGAAACGGCAGGCGAGGCATCCTACCGCGAACGACGCGAGGAATCCGCCGACAAGCGGCCATATCCCTATACCGAGCCCGCCACTGAAATCGCCGGTGACGACGCTGAGGCACGCCTCTCCCAATATGGGTATTATCACCATCAGGAACGAGAACTGCGCGACGGCCTCTTTTTTGTTGCCGAGCAGCAGTCCGGTGGCGATGGTCGAACCCGAGCGGCTCAGTCCGGGCATGGCGGCGAAACCCTGCGCGATACCTATTATGAATGCGTCGCGGTACGAGATATTGTTTTTCTGGCGCGGTTTTGCATATGTCGCGAAAGTCAGCAGCAGCGCGGTCAGTATCAGCATCGCCCCCACAATAACAAGGATTTCAGGCGACGCCAGCATGGCGTTCAACTGGTCCTTGAACAGAAACCCGACGATCCCGATAGGGATCATCGACAACACTATTTTCAGAAAATACGATGTCTCCGTGTTGTATTTGAATTTGAAGACCCCGGTGAAAAGTTTCCGGACCTCGGGCCACAGCACCACGATGGTGCTCATCACGGTGGCGACGTGCAGCATGACGTCGAAAGTGAGATTGTCTGCGAGGTTGACGCCCAGGACCTCTTTGGCTATCTGCAGGTGCCCGCTGCTGCTCACGGGCAGGAATTCGGCGATTCCCTGGACGATGCCGAGTATGATGGCTTCTAGTATGCTCAAAATAGAAAATTTGGAAATTTGGAAATTTGAAAATGTGGAGATTGATTTTAATTTTCAAATCTCCAAATCTTCAAATTCTCAAATTATTTAAACCGCTTGAGGATGGCGTAGATCTCGAAGGCGAACCCCGCGATCACGACGATAGGCGCGAGAGTTATGCGGCGGAAACTGAACATTTCATAGTTGAACACGTTCGGATCGTCGCTTCCCCCGCCGGCCATCAGCAGGAACCCAACGATTATGATCCCGAGGCCGATCAGCATGAACAGGTAGTTCTTTTTCCCCAGCGGCATCCGCGCGTCGTTCTCTTCCTGCATATTCTTAGCTGTTTTAACTTCTTTCTTAGCCATATATATTCTTCTTATTAATCATTAACCATTGATCATTGACCATTAAAGGAATGCTTTGCTCGAGGGCTGTTTCACCGATTTGTTCACTGCAAATATAGTAAACAGGAGCGAAATGAGGATGCCGCCCACGATCATTGCTCCCGCTATCGACACCAGCAGGACATTTCCGGTCATCAGGCTGATCTCGGGAACCCCTTCCTGCAGTCCGGCGATCATGGCGGCGAACATCAGCGTTGCGATCACCCCGGCGTAGACCCCGTGCAGTGCGGCCGACCCCAGGAACGGGCGCATAATGAAGCCCCCGGTGGCCCCGACGAGCTTCATTGTGTTGATTATCTGCCGCTTGGCCATGATGGTCATGCGGATCGTGTTGTTGAGCAGGATGAGCGAGATGACGAGCAGCGCCGCCCCGAAGAGCAGCAGCACCAGATTGAATTTATTGAGGTTGGTGCCGATCTGTTCGACCACGCTTTTCTGGTAGACCACTTCGCTCACGCCCGACATCGCCGAAACTTCCTTGTCGAACTGGCGGACAAGCTCTTTCTCCGATGAGCGCGCATTCAGCCCCACTTCGAAGCTGTTTGGCAGGGGGTTGAAGTCGATGAAACTGCGGAAATCGCTGCCGGTCTCGGCGATAAAATCCTCGGCGGCCTTCTCCTTGTCGATGTAAGTCACCTTGCGCACGACCTCTTTCGATTCTATCTTTTTGCGCAGTTCGGCAGTCTGCTCGTCGTCCAGCCCGTCGTCGAGCATCACGTGGATGGTGACGCTCTCCTTAAGCCGGTTAGTGACATCCAGCGCGTTGAGTATCAGGTATGTCACCGATCCCAGCAGGAACAGCACCATGGCGATGCTGACCGTCGAGATGAAATACGAATTGCGGACTTTCCGCTTTAATCTCTTATCCTCTTGTGCCATATTCTTATAAACTCTATACAACTTGACAATTGCCGTTGTGTCACCCCGAGCGTAGTCGAGGGATCTGATCTCGCAGGGAAAAATCCCCTGCCCGGCTCGATCAGATGTCTCGATTCCGCCTTACGGCTTCACTCGACATGACAATCTCCGCTTTAGTCCGTCAATAATTTATTTTTCTTTTTCCGGAGCTGTTCCAGCACGACGGCCGCGGCCAGCCACAGCAGTATTGCGAGCGAGCAAGCCAGCGTAACCCCTTCCACGGCTGCGAACCTCGGGGCGCGGAATTTCCACTCCACGACATGGTCGCCCGCCGGTATCACCAACCCGCGCAGGATATAGTCGGCGCGGAAATACGGAACTTCGACTCCGTCGATATATGCTTTCCATCCCTTGTCGTAGTAGATTTCCGAGAAAACGGCTGGCTGTTCCTCGGTCGACGAGGTTTCGTAACGCAGGTAGTTCGAACGGTAGTCGGTCATGCGGATGGTGGCGGCGCTGTCGGCGGTGAACGGCATATCGGTCAGTGCCGCCGGATACATCTTGTCTATCCCGGTGAAACGCCTGTCCACCACTGCCTCGTGCTTGTTGTCGATGGTGCCGATGGCGTCCAGTTCTTCCTTCGCGCTGTTCACCAGGAACACCTGGTCGACGAACCACGCCGGTCCGTTGGCGTCGGGATTCACCTGGACGCTCTGCTCGCCGGTATTGCGGTCCGTGACGATAAAATATTTGGTGTTGAGCATATCCAGCACGTTCATATCGACCCGCGAAAGATATTGCTCTATTACATCCTGGTAACGGCGCAGCTTCGCACCGTGGTAACCGCCTACCGAGCGGTGGAAATACGAAGTCTGTGCTTCGTTGAACGGATTGTCGGTGTTCATCACCCGGTAACCCAGTTCCTTGTCCTGCATTATCAGTTTATTGGCCTCGGTGGGGGCGATCTGCACGCGCGTCTTCATCTGGAAGTTGTCGTGCGACAGGTAGCGCAGGTCCACGGGGACGAGGTCGGCCAGCGTCAGCACGCCCACTGCGCCCACGAACATCCATCCCTTGAAGCTCTTCATGTTCGCGAAGGCCCACACGACGGCTCCCGTCAGCGCGACGAAGAGCAGCGTCCGCCAGCAGTCGCCGCGGAACATCATGGCGCGCTCCTTTTCCATCGCCTCGGCGAGTCCGGGTATCTCGGCGTAATGGGCATCCCCGGCGGCGCTGAAGTCGTATATCGAGCCTCCGAAAAGTGCGAAAAGCAGCGCGATGCCGCCTGTTATCCCGAGCGACCACAACAGTCCCTTGGTGAATTTCGCCTTGTCGAACTCCTTGTTCCACATCCCCGACATCACCAGCGCGGCGAGGAACGGCACCGACCATTGCAGTATGGTGAGCGCCATCGCCACCGTGCGGAATTTGCTGTATCCGGGCAAAATGTTGAATGAAAGTTCGGTGAACCACATGGCGTTGCTGCCCCATGCCAGCAAGAGTCCCAGGATGCTGACCCCCAGCACCCACCATTTTTTACGCGTCGGCAGCACGAACATTCCAAGCACGAACAGGAACACCATAACGGCACCTATGTACGTAGGGCCGCCGGTCCACGGCTGGTTGCCCCAGTATCCGGGCAGATGGGTTGCGGCCGACGGGTTGATCCCGCTCTTTTTGAGCGTCGTTGCAACGGGGCCGTCTGTCCCGAATCCCGAGCCGGAGCCGCCGCCGCGGAAATCGGGTATGAACATATTCATGCTTTCGCCCACGCCGTAGCTCCATGCAGTGGCGTATTCGAGGTCGAGACCTTTTGCGTCTATCGATTTCGCGTCGATGATTTCCGAACCTCCGCGGGTTGTGTCCGGAGTGTGTTCGGCGGTGTACCACAAGTGGGTGAAGTTGGCCCCCCCGGCCAGCACCGCCGCGCCTATGAGTATTGCCGTCGCCTTGCCGAAACGCCCGAGGCCTTTCTCCTTTATGGCGATCACGAGGCGGTTTATCCAGTATGCGGCGACAATGAGCAGAAAATAGTATGTTATCTGGTGGTGCGAGGCGGCTATCGTCAACGTACCGAACAGCGCCGCAAGCGCCCCGCCTATCCAGGGATTCCGCCTGAAAGTGTAGAAGACCGCCCCCACGAGCATCGGGGCGTATCCTATGGCGCGCATCTTTGTGATGTGCCCCGCGCCGATTATCAGTATGTTATATGTGGATAGCCCGTAGGCCAGCGCCGCGGGGATCGCCACCCACGGATTGACGCCCGCCATCAGCAGCATCAGCCAGAACCCGACCATCGCAAGGAACATCAGCGACATCGGCTCGCCAAGCGCGCTCAGGCACCACTGCGCGGCGTTGCGGATTATCATAGCGGGGTATTGGACCGTAATGAGGTAGGCCGGCATCCCGCTGAACATGGCGCCCGTCCACTGCGGGTCTTCGCCGTATGCCGCGCGGTGGTTCGAGATCTCTTTCTTCATCCCCTCGTACATCTGTACGTCGGTCATCTGCAGGGTTTTGCCCTGGAACTGCGGCGAGAAATAGATGGCGCTTACGGCATAGAAAACGACCACCGCCGTGATGTACGGCAGGGCTTTGCGAAAAAAGTTCCCGATATTCATTCCCGTGAAGTTGGTGTTTGAAAGGCAAAGTAACGAAAATTTGTTGAGAATAGGAATATTTGGCCTACATTTGCCACGAGTAAAGTGAAAAGCCGATGAGTGTTGCCGACGACATACGCAGGCCGATAGAGCGCCAACTGGAAGAATACAACCGGTACGTGGCGCGCTATATGAAGAGCGACAACGAATATGTCGAAGGGATACTCGGCTATGTCCTGGAGAACGGCGGGAAGAGCATCCGCCCCATGACGGTACTTCTGAGCGCCGCCCTGCAGAGTCCCGATCCCGAAAGAGGGCTGGGGCTGCGCACATACCTGGGGGCCATGCTGGTCGAGATGATGCACACCGCCTCGCTCGTCCACGACGACGTTATCGACGAATCGGATATGCGCCGCGGCAAACCGTCGGTCCGCGCAATGCTCAATTCGCGCGCCGCGGTCATCACAGGCGACTTCATACTGGCGAAAAGCATAAAAGTGGGTCTGGAAAGCGCGCAGTACGACATTGTCGACTATGTGGTGCGGGCCATGAGCGAACTGTGCGAGGGCGAACTGATCCAGAGCGAACAGAGCCGCAAACTCGAAATGACGCGCGGCATCTACCTCGACATCATCCGCAAAAAGACCGCGACCCTTTTCGGCGTGAGCGCCGGGGTTGGGGCTATGTCCGTCGGTGCGCTGCCCGAACAGGCGGCCGGGATGAGGCTTTTCGGCGAGTATGTAGGGATGGCTTTCCAGATAAAGGACGACATTCTCGACTACGACATCAGCACCGACACCGGGAAACCCGCCTGCAACGACCTGAAAGAGCAGAAGATAACGCTTCCACTGCTGGCAGTGCTTGAAAAATCGACGCCCGAACGCAAGGCCGAGTTGCTCGAAAAGCTCGCGGCTGTCGGCACGGAGCCGGAAAACATAGCCTATCTGCACGACGCAGTCATCAGCGGGGGCGGCATCGAAGAGTCGGAGCGCGTGATGCGTGAATACGTCGCGAAGGCCTGTTCGATCCTGGCTAAGTACCCCGTTTCACCCTATCATAACTCCCTCGTGCTTCTTGCCGGCTACGCGGGAGAGAGGCAGAAATAAATTACGAATTACGAATTACGAATTAATGGTTAATGGTTAATGGTTAATGGTTAATGGTTAATGGTTAATGGTTAATGGTTAATGGAGGCCCTTACGACCCCCATTATTGCGACCGCTAGTTTACGAGGCGGGAAGCAACTCAAATCATAATGAATACGGGCAAAGCCCGTACATCATTCGTAATTCGTAATTTGAAATTCGTAATTAAATAAAAACAGGCCCGGAAAGATTTTTCCGGGCCTGTTTTTATTTAGAACTCGAACCTGTCCAGTTTCATCTTCATCTTACCGTCCAGGGCGGATAGTTCCGCGCCGTAATGCGGTGTCCCGGCATGGATATCCAGAGCCGCCTGGTCCTTCCATGTCTCCACGATCACCAGTTCGGTGGGGGAGATGGTGCTTTGGTATATCTCATACCCGATGCACCCCTCTTCCGCTCTCGACGCGGCCGCCAGACGGTTAAGCCCGTCGATCACGGTCCCGAGATTTTCCGCGTCCGTAGTCACGGTCACGTTTAGTCTGATCATTTTGTTTTCCTCCTCTTTTGCTTCGGTTTTACTGGTGTTGCAACATGCGGAGAAGGCCGATAATGCCATTGCCGCCGCCGCTACGATCGCAGAAAGTCTCATGATATTTTACAATGTGGTAAGTTTCATGTTGCGGAACATGACCTTGATGCCGCCGCCGCTGTGGATCTGGAGGGCGATGCGTCCCTGGTTCTTTGCAAATGCAGGGTCGGTCAGGTTTGTCACTTCCACGTCGTTGAGCCATACGGTCACGTTGTCGCCGACGGCTTTGACGCGCATCTTGTTCCAACCGTCCGTCAGGTGTTCCACGGGGGGCTGGAAGAGCCATCCGCGTCCGTATGATTCATATATGCCGCCGCTCCACAGGCCTTTCGGGGCGATCTCGACCTGCCATCCGTTGACCTTCACGGGCGGGAAGACCACCGAGCGGAAGAAGAAGCCCGAGTTGCCGTCGGCCGCTTCGTTGAATTCGAACGTGCAGTCGAAATCGTCGTAGTATTCGCGCGTTCCCAGATATCCGTATTCCTTGTCGGGACCGCTTTCCAGAACGAGGTTACCTTCGGCGTCCACATAGAAAAGCTCGGTTCCGTAGGGAACCCATCCCTGCAGGTCCTTGCCGTTGAACAGATCGACGGTCTTGCCGGCCTTGCGCGGAAGTTCCTTGACCTTGATATTGCGGAAAGATGCGGGATCGCCGTGGTCCTGAAGGCACAGAAGGCCGCGGTGTGCGAGGCCGTATTCCGGGGCGTTGTGCCACTTGCCGCTGTTCTTTCGTTCGAACCAGTCGTCGGTCCACGTTTCGAATTCGAGTATCTTATTGCCGTTGAGCCAGTGTTCGACATGGCCGTTGTCAAAAATTATTTCGGAGTTGTTCCACTCTCCCGGGGGATTTACCACAACGCCTTCCATGTTCGGCAGGTGCATGGCGTAGTCGACGCCCAGTTTCTGCCACTCTTCAAGCTTGCTGGGAGCGTTCACCTCTTCCCAGCCCGGATTGTCGATGAGCTGGTATTCGGGTCCGGTCACGTAGGGGACTTTGAATTCAGGACGTTCCACGACATGGTAGATGATGCCGCTGTTGCCTCCATGGGTGAGTTTCCAGTCGAGCGAGATGTGGAAATTCTCGTACTCTTTTTTGGTGACGATGTAGCCCGAGGCATCGCTGCCGCTGCCGTCGGCCTGGATTGTTCCGTCGACAACGGTCCAGCCTGCCAGGCCTTCGCTGTTGAAATTACGCCACTGGTCGAGCGACTGTCCGTCGAAAAGGAGCTGCCAACCTTCTGCGGCCTCGGCCTGGGAAAGGGTGTTCGGTTTCTGCGCGCAGGACGAAACGCCTGCAAAGAGCAATAATGCAAAAGCAAACATGCCCGCCCTTGAAAGATTCTTCATGGTTTTCATTAGGGTTTTTGATTAAAATGTTTTGTACCAGGGAGGGAACATACAAAGATATGAAAAAATTACGAATTACGAAGGCTCTAGACTAGGAGATTTTATTATCTTTGTCAAATAGGCCTTATAATAATATTTTAATGTATCCTAAACAAAATGAAGTTGATATATATTATTATAATATTTTGGCTCTACGGATGTATCGAAGGAGTTAAGCAACAAGAAGAGATTATATCCGCATCGATCCCGATAGGTGCTATCCCAATAGAATGGAACGGAGATGCGATTACACATGAAATGTGCTTTAGTGACTCGGTCAAAGTAACAATGATAGTAGACAGTGGCATTGGTGGGTTTCTTTTTGATAGTACTTTCCTTGTCAATAACAGCATCTCGATAATACATGACCCCCTAATCCATATGTATGTAACAACTCCTTTCAATCAAAAGGTTGAAGTATATGAGACTTCCGTGGATCGCAATATGTCTCACCTGTATGCAAATAAAGAGATAAATATATGGGCGGTCAACTTCTCTAAGAATTTTAGCGATATTGATAAATATAACGCAAAAGGACTGATCCCTTTGAGAGCATTTTCTAACAATATCATTCAAATCGACCTGGCAAGGGAATATTTAATGCCATTGGACTCAATAAGAGAATGTGGCTACACAAAATACCCTGTAATATTGGATCGAGGAGTTCCTTTTATATCATTGCCTGTGACAATTGAAAAAGATAACATTGTTTATGATCAAAATGGAATTTTTATGGTTGACCATGGTTACATAGGGAGCATCGGGCTTAATTCAAAGATTTTGGATAGAAAAGTTTTTAAAGACAGAAGAGATACACTGGGGATAAAATTTGACAATATAAAAATGCAAAATATTCCTATATGTCAGGAACCTTTATCTGAAAATCTCATGGGAATATTAGGAGTGAAATTTTTAGCACGTTTTAATGTTATCATTGATTATAAGGGCAAATATTTGTATTTGAAACCAAACGATGAATTATGATTTTTTTGACGAAAAATGGGAATTGTTACTATTATACGGGGAAAACACTTAACTATATTACCACGTGATATTTTTAATGATCAATCCTTAGAATATATTCGTAATTAGTAATTGTCCGTCCAGATTTCCCACGACTTTTCAGCCTGGGCATGGAGCATTGTTTCGCCGTTCAGGATCTTTGCGCCGCGTTCCGCTCCTTCTGCCAGGAAAGCCGTAACAGGTGGATTGTACACCAGGTCGTATAGGAAGTGCCCCGGGCCTATGTGTTCATACGGCAGGTCCGGCTTTTGTTCCGTCTCGGGCCATGTCCCGAGCGGGGTGGTGTTGACTATAAGCCGGTGGCTCTCCATTATTGCAGGGGTCAGATCGGCGTAGGTCAGATTATTCGGCCCGGTTGAGCGCGAGACGTTAAAAAATTTAATCCCGAGTTTCGAAAGGACATGGCAGACCGCGGCGGACGCCCCGCCCGTACCGAGAACCAGCGCCGCCGGACGTTCCGCGCCGATCAGTTTTTCCAAACCTGTCCGGAAACCGTATGCGTCGGTGTTGTATCCTTTCAGTTTACCGTTCTCGACCTTCACGCAGTTCACCGCGCCTATCTCCGCCGCCTCGGGAGAAATTTCGTCGAGCAGGCCGATGATCTCTTTTTTATATGGGATCGTGACGTTAAAACCGCACAGATCGGGGTGGGCGGCAAGCATTTCCGAAAGCCGGCCTATGTTTTCGAGCGGAAAATTACAGTAACGGCAGTCGCCGAGTCCCAGCCGGGCGAACTTCTCTTCGAAATAAGGCTTAGAGAAGGAGTGCCCCAGCGGCCACCCTATGATGCCGTAAATGCGCATTTATAGTAAGTATTTGACCAGAACGAACGAGCCTATCAGCAACACCGTGAAGGCTATCGCCAGCCAGTTGAAATATTTGTCGATGAAGACTTTGATGGGGGCGCCGAACTTCCATATCAGGCCCGAAATGACAAAGAACCTCAGCCCGCGCGAAATGACGGATGCCACGATGAACATCGGGATGTTTATGTGGAAAACCCCGGCGGCGATGGTGAACAGCTTGTAAGGTATAGGCGTGAAGCCGGCGGTGAATATCACCCAGAAATTGTACTCGTCGAACATCTCTTTGACGCCCAGGAATGCATCCATCGAGAATACGTGGGCATAGAACCACTCGGCAAGGGCTGTATATTCGCCCCCTGCCGTCTGCCACAGGAAGAACCCTATCGCATATCCTCCCATCGCGCCGAGCACCGACCCTGCGGTACACACCGCCGCATACCAGAAGGATTTTTTCGGATTGCCCAGGCAGAGCGCTATCAGCAGCACGTCCGGCGGGATCGGGAAGAAGCTCGATTCCATGAACGCCAGTATGAAAAGCGCCAGCGTTCCCCAGCGCGATTCGCTCCAGCTCAATACCCAGTCATAGAGCCTGCGCACTATGTTCGCCTTTTTAGGCTTCTCCATCGCTTCTTCCATATTTTATTTTACGGTTCCGGTTTTATGGTGCGGCCTGCACCATTTCGTATTCGTATGTCTCACCTCCGCAGGTGAACGTAAGGATGTAATTATATGGCTCGGTGCCGGTGTTGGCCGGAACAGTGATCGTCATCAAAGTGCCGTTTTCGGTATCGGCCGGACCGTTTGTGAGATCGAACAAGAGGCGTCCGCCGGAATCATCGGCGACGCTCCATGAATCTTTCGCGTAGACCGAGACGGTGATCCCGGTCTCTTCGGCCGGTGCCTGGAGTATGTGGGAACTGTCCAGAGATTCCGAGGTTATCATCAGGTTGGCGCCGCGCTGTACTATCGGAATGGTATCGGTGAGCGGCAGGAAGGCGTCGAGCACGGGGGCTATTATCAGTGAGTCGCGCCGTTCGTCGAGCTGCCACGACCGCTCTGTACCGACGTTCAGTTTATCGGTCTCCGTGCCTGTGCCCTGCACCACTATCACCCACGACTCCCTGTTGGTGTATCCCCATTGGCTGAGGTTCGTGTCCACGGTGACGGTCTGGAATGTTCCGCCTTTGCTGTCGAATTCCGCGAGCGTGGCCGGAGTAACGTCGATATAGGCGTTCATCGCCCTCTGCAGGATGGGAATTGCCCGTGTCTGGCCGTCGCCTGTGATGATGGTTACGACCGCCTCGCGTTCTTCGAGGCTTTCGTTGACCGCCGTTATCGAGATAGTGACGGCATCTTTCCCGTACGAACAGGTCAGCCAGTCTGCATTGCTGTAGTACATCCATGACGCCGAGGCCTCGATCCAGGCTGTAAGCTCCCGGACGTCGCTTTCGACGTCGAAATATTCGGGATCGATGCGCAGGTATTTATCGGCCTTGTTGCATCCGGCATTCAACATCGACACGGCCGCGAGTACCGCAAATATGATCCTGGAAAGGGTTTTTATCGAAAAATCCATTTATACAGCCTTTACTGCGGTTTCAAAGGTAACAAAATTCCCATATATTTAATAAAATCCCACAATTATTAAAATTTTTTCAAAATTGTTTGATTATAAAGTGCCGATCAAGGGAAATTTTACTAAATTCGCGGCGATGCGACAGGCTCAGTGAGCCCGGAGCAGAAAAAACAGCCAGAACCCTTCTTTATATATACAGCATGAACGAAAAGAATATCAGAGAGGTCAGCGACGTTGTGATCCGTTTCTCGGGAGACTCCGGCGACGGGATGCAGCTGACGGGTACGCTTTTTTCGGACGCCGCCGCCGCTTTCGGCAACGGCATCTCCACTTTTCCCGATTTTCCGGCGGAAATACGCGCCCCGCAGGGCACCGTGGCCGGGGTTTCGGGATTCCAGGTCCATTTCGGCAGCAGCCGGATGATCACGCCCGGCGACCATTGCGACGCGCTGGTGGCGATGAACCCGGCGGCGCTCAAGGCCAACGCCAAATGGCTGAAGCGCGACGCCACGGTCATCGTCGACGGCGACACTTTTCATGAAAAAGAGTTCCGCAAGGCCGGTTTCGCCACCGACGATCCCATCGCAGAACTCGGACTGGAAGGTTACAATATCGTGATGCCCAACATCACTTCGATGACGAAGGATGCTCTGGAAGGTCTCGGGTGCGACCTCAGGAGCATGATCAAGTGCAAGAACATGTTTGCGCTCGGCATCTGCCTTTACCTATACAACAAGCCTCTCGAGCACACTTTCGGCTATATCGAAAACAAGTTCGGGAAGAAAAATCCGACCATTGCCGAGGCGAACGTCCGCGCTCTTAAAGCGGGCTGGAACTACTCGTCCAACACACATATATTCGCCAACACATACGACGTTAAACCGGCGCATCCCGAACCCGGGAAATACCGCACCATAAACGGCAACCAGGCCACAGCGTGGGGATTCATCGCCGCTTCCGAAAAAAGCGGACGGCCTCTGTTCTGCGGTTCTTATCCCATAACCCCGGCTACGGTCATCCTCGAGGAGTTGGCCAAGCGCCGCGACCTGGGTGTAAAGACCGTCCAGGCCGAAGACGAGATAGCCGGCATATGCACCTCGATAGGTGCGGCTTTCGCGGGCGATCTCGCCGTGACGACCACTTCCGGCCCCGGGCTTTCGCTCAAGAGCGAGGCGATGGGACTGGCGGTGATGACCGAACTTCCGCTGGTGGTCGTGGATGTCCAGAGGGCGGGTCCTTCGACGGGCCTTCCCACCAAGACCGAGCAGAGCGACCTGATGCAGGCGCTGTTCGGGCGCAACGGCGAGGCTCCGATGGTCGTGATGGCCGCGAGTTCTCCTTCCGACTGTTTCCACTACGCTTTCTGGGCCGCCAAGATTGCGCTCGAACGCATGACCCCCGTGATCCTGCTGACCGACGGTTTCATCGCCAACGGCAGCGAGCCGTGGAAGATACCCGCGATGAAGGATTATCCGGAGATCAACGCCCCGGTCGTCACTGAAAAAGAGGGCGACATTTATTACTGCTACGACCGCGATCCGAAGACGTTGGCGCGTACATGGGCTATCCCCGGAACTCCCGCATTGGAGCACCGCATCGGCGGTCTTGAAAAGGACGCCCGCAAGGGTTCGGCTTCGCACGACCCTGCCAACCACCAGAAAATGACAAACCTGCGTGCCGAAAAGATCGCGCGGGTGGTCGACTGCATCCCCGCGCAGGAGGTTTTCGGCGAACCCGAAGGAGACCTGTTGGTCATAGGGTGGGGCGGGACCAAAGGCCACCTTCAGTCCGCCGTCCGCATGATGCAGGACGAGGGCAAGAAAGTTTCGCTGTGCCACTTTAACTGGATCAATCCGCTTCCCGCGGGCTGCGAAGAGATATTCTCGAGATTCAAGAAGATCGTAGTGTGCGAACTTAACATGGGGCAGTTCGCGGATTACCTGCGCATGAATTTCCAGAAGTTCGATTATCAGCAGTACAACAAGGTGCAGGGTCTGCCCTTCACGGTCGACGAACTGAAAAGTCACTTCGACAGTCTCTTGAAGAATTCGTAATTCGTAATTTTTAATTCGTAATTAGTTATGGCACATAACTGTATATACAGCGCGGCTGATTTCAAGAGCGACATCGAGGTCAAATGGTGTCCCGGCTGCGGCGACCACGCGGTACTCAATTCGATGCAGGGGGCATTGGCCGCAATCGCGTCCGAGGATTGTATTCCGGTCGAGAAATTCGCCGTGGTGTCGGGCATCGGATGTTCGTCGCGTTTTCCCTACTATGTCAAGACATACGGCTTCCACGGCATCCACGGACGTGCGGCGGCTGTCGCGACTGGCGTCAAGGTGGCCAATCCCGAGTTGAACGTCTGGGTGGCGACCGGCGACGGCGACTCGCTGGCTATCGGCGGCAACCACTTCCTCCACGCGGTGAGGCGCAACGTCGACCTTACGATGATGCTCTTCAACAACGAGATCTACGGACTCACCAAGGGGCAGTATTCGCCCACCACGAAGCTCGGCAAGGTGACCAAGACCTCGCCTTTCGGGACGGTCGAAAAACCGTTCAAGCCGGGCGAACTCGCCATAGGCGCCGGCGGGACTTTCTTCGCCCGTTCGGTAGATGCCGAAGTCGCCCTGACCAAGGAATTGTTAATAGCAGGTTCGCATCACAAGGGGATGGCAGTCATCGAGGCACTGGTCAACTGCGTCATTTTCAACGACAAGACCCATGCGCAGTTCTCGGCCGACAAAGCCACGCGCGCCGAAAATACCATCCTTCTTCGCCACGGCGAAAAGATGCTCTTCGGGGCGAACAGGGACAAAGGGCTTGTGTTCGACGGCGGTGAACTGAAAGTGGTGAAGCTGGGCGAGAACGGCGTGACTGAGGACGACGTCCTCGTGCACGATGCCCACGCCAGGAATCCGATGGTGCATTTCCTGCTGGCCGGGATGTCCTATCCCGATTATCCGGTGGCGCTGGGCATCATCCGCCAGGTCGACGCCCCGTCATACGACGCCGAAGTCGAACGCCAGGTCGGGGAACAGCAGGCCGGCGCGAAGATCAAAAACATGGACGATCTGCTCAACCACGGTTCAGTCTGGGAAGTGAAATAGGATTTTGAGTCCGTTACATATAAAAAAGCAGGAGTTTTTCTCCTGCTTTTTTGTTTTAGTTACAAAAATGTCTTAACTTGCAGGAACGCAATGATAATTGCGGCCTTCCCTTTTAAAACTCTAAAAACTACTGCCATGAAAACAAGATCGATCTTACTGCTCCCCGGTCTGTTGATTGCAGGGCTGGCTTATTCCTGCATCGAACGGCCGAAAACCGTCGCCGAAGAGACAAGCGCGGCGGACACGACTAAAACACAGGTCGTGCTGATAGATTACGGCGCCCACCCGACCGTGCTGAACATCGACGACTACACGATGGCTAACGAGGACTTCCGCATGGCTCTGTGGACGGGAACCTATTTCCAGGTTACGCTGATGTCGATCCCCGTGGGCGGCGAGGTCGGGCTGGAACAGCACAACACTACCGACCAGTTCCTGAGGGTCGAGTCGGGTAAGGCGAAAGTGTTGATGGGCAACAGCGAAGACGCCCTGACGTTCACGAAAGACGCAGGCGAGGATTTCGCCATAATCATCCCGGCGGGCAAGTGGCACAATATTGTCAACACGGGCGACGGGCCGCTGAAACTCTATTCGATCTACTCCCCGTCGGAACATCCTTTCGGAACGGTCCACAAAACATTCGCAGAGGCCGAAGCGGCGGAACACCATTAGGGCGGTATTAATGCAATGTCATCCCGAGCGAGCCGGACAGATCGGATAGTAATTGAGTCCGTTGTTTGCATCCGGCGACGAGGGATCTTCCTTATAGTCAAATCCGCCTCGGTCTTAAGTGTTATTCGGTAGTTTCCTCGTCGGTCGATGGATACTATTATCCTGCGGTATGTTGCCGGATCGCCCTCGCTCGGAATGACAATGGGCGTCTTCAAGCGCCCATTGTTTTATTCTATACTCATCAGCCGCGAATCGTCGGGCCCGACCTCGATATGGATGCGGAGGGTGTCGTCGGGAAGTAGTTCCTCGATCTTTTCGGGCCACTCCACCAGGCACAGTTCGCCGCCGTAGAAATACTCCTCGTAGCCCATGTCGAACGCCTCGGACTTGTCGTTTATGCGGTAGAAGTCGAAATGGAAAACACGGCGCCCTTCGCCCGTGACGTATTCGTTTATCAGCGCGAACGTAGGGCTGGAGACATCGTCCGACGAACCCATCCCGTGCATCAGCGCGCTGATGAAAGTAGTCTTCCCGGCACCCATTCCGCCGTAAAGAGCGACAACGCCGCGCCCTTCCAGAAGCGGGATTATTTCGCGCGCCGCTTCCGGCAGTCCTGCCAGGTCTCTGACTGTTATCTCCATCGTTAGGCTTTCGGGTTGAGGACGATGTAGGGAACGATCATCTCCTCCATCGAAATGCCGCCGTGCTGGAACGTGTGGCGGTAGTACTTCGTGAACTGCGTCGCGTTGTTCTGGTATATCAGGTAGTCGCGGTTGCAGGCGAAGATGTATGTCGACGAGATGTTGCTTTTCGGGAGCTGGATATCCTCGGGGCGCATCACCTCGTAAACGTCTTTCGGATTGTAGCCGCTGACACGCCGCCCTGTCTTGTAGCGCAGGTTCTGCGAGGTTTCGCGGTCGGCGATCACCTTCACCGGGTTGTCGACGCGGATAGTGCCGTGGTCGGTGGTGACGATGACCGTGTGCCCCCTCTGCGCCAGCAGTTTCATGATGGTCAGGATATCGCTGTGCTCGAACCACGACCGCGTGAGCGAGCGGAATGCCGCGTCGTCTTCGGTCAGTTCGCGGATTATCTCGGTCTCGGTGCGGGCGTGCGAGAGTATGTCGAGGAAGTTGTAGACGATCACTGAAAAATCGGCGTCGTAGACCCTCTGTATATTCTCGATCAGTTTGCGGCCCTGTTCGGGGCGGATGAGTTTGTCGAAGGTCATCTTCCACGTCTTGCCGTTGCTCTGCATCTGGCGGCGCAGGAAATCCTCTTCGTACTGGTTCTTGCCGCCTTCTTCGTTGTCGTTGAGCCACAGGTCGGGCATCAGTTTGTCGATCGCGAGCGGGGTCAGCCCTGCGAAAATGCCGTTTCGGGCATATTGCGTCGCCGTAGGCAGGATCGCACAGTAAAAATCCTCGGTGCTGATGTCGTAGATGTCGCGGATGAGGTCGCGGACGGCCATCCATTGGTCGTAGCGGAAGTTGTCGATGAGCAGCAGGGTGGTCTTTTTGTGTCTGTCGACCTCGGGGAAAACGTTTGTGCGCATCAGGGTGTGCGACATCACGGGGGTGTCGTCCGACCGGTTGTTTATCCAGCCCTGGTAGTTGCGGCGCACGAATTTGCAGAACTCGTTGTTGGCCTCTTCTTTCTGGTACGACAGCACTTCGCCGATACTTTCATCCTCGATATCTTTCAGGTCTATCTCCCAGTTCACCAGCTTCTTGTAGATTGTTTTCCACTCGTTGAAAGTGGCGGCGTCGCCCAGCGAGGTGGATATCCTGCCGAATTCGGCGCGGTAGTCGGCCGTCGCCTGCTCGGTCACCAACTGCTTGCTGTGTACGTTCTTTTTGATGGAGAGCAGCACCTGGTTGGGATTTACGGGCTTGATGATGTAGTCGGCGATCTTCGAACCGATGGCCTTGTCCATTATCATCTCTTCCTCGCTCTTGGTGACCATTATCACGGGAAGGTTCGGACGCTGTTCCTTGATGTAGGGAAGGGTCTCGAGTCCTGTGATGCCGGGCATCATCTCGTCGAGGATCACCAGGTCGTACTGTTTGGCCTGCACCGTCTCGATAGCGTCGTAGCCGTTGTTGCAGCTGTCGACCTCGTATCCTTTCCCTTTAAGGAACATAATATGCGGTTTCAGGAGATCGACCTCGTCGTCGACCCACAATATTTTAACAGCGCTCATTCTTTTTTCAAAATTTTGAGGGGGTAAATATAATAATAAACAACGAGATATAATATCCCGCCGCATTTTACGTTATACTAACATAACCGCAAAACATCCGGAATTATTGTTGCGCGTAGAAGAATATTTTCGGAATTTGGCATGATGAATTTACGGATTCGGAGTCTTTCCGCAGACGGAAATAACAGATTTAGTAATAATTATAAAAAAAAGAGCAGGATGTAATGGCGGAATAAAATTATATTAGTATATTTGCAAGCATTTTGCCGTTTCGGAACGGATTAATAATGAATAACTTTTTAAAAAATTATAGGTATGACAAAGGCTGATATTGTAAACGAAATCGCCAAGAAAACAGGCGTGGAAAAAGTACAGGTTCAACAGATCGTTGAAGCCTTCATGGACAGCGTGAAAGATTCGCTTATTAAGAACAACAACGTTTATTTGAGGGGATTCGGCAGCTTTATTATCAAGAAGCGCGCTACCAAAGTGGCCCGCAACATCTCGAAGAACACGACCATCACCATCCCCGCTCACAACATCCCGGCGTTCAAACCCGCCAAGAGCTTCGTTGCAAAGGTGAAGTAAGCAAGCCGAACCAAATTAATTCATCCAAATAAACAAAAACGACTATGCCAAGCGGTAAGAAAAGAAAAGGGCATAAAATGGCGACCCACAAGCGCAAAAAACGCCTTCGCAAGAACAGGCACAAAAAGAACAAATAGGGGAGCTTCTTTTATGGCTACGCATAGGATAAAGCTAAAGATGCGCCGGCACGGGCTCTTTAGCTTTATCTGTATGAGTCAGGACAGGTTTACGAGTCTCTCAAAATTTATTCAATAAAAATTTAGAGAGTCTGCGCCTGCCGGCTCTGATTTCCCGCACAGAGCGGACCACACTCGACAATGAACAAAGAACTTATAATAAACGTAACGCCGACCGAAGTCGACATTGCCCTCGTCGAAGACAAGGAGTTGGTCGAATTCAGCAAGGAGAAGTGCCAGACGGGGTTTGCCGTCGGTGATATCTACATGGGGCGTGTGCGTAAACTGATGCCCGGACTGAACGCCGCTTTCGTGAACATCGGTCACGAAAAGGATGCGTTCATCCACTATCTCGACCTGGGGACGCAGTTCGATTCGCTGCACAAACTGGTGAAAAGCCTTGCGGAGAAGAAGCGCACCCCGAAGTTCGAGAACCTTAAATTCGCCCCGCCGATCGGCAAGAACGGCAAGATAGGCGAACACATAGCGGTCGGCGACCCGATCATGGTGCAGATCGCCAAGGAAGCCATCTCGACCAAGGGCCCGCGGCTCACATCCGACATTTCTCTGGCGGGGCGCCACGTGGTGCTGCTGCCCTTCTCCAATAAAATATCGATATCCCAGAAGATACGCCAGAACTCCGAGCGCAAAAGGCTCAAGAAGATCGTCGATAAGGTCCTGCCCAAGAATTACGGCGTGATAATACGCACGGCCGCTTCGGGAACCACCGATGCCGACATCGAACAGGATATCCTGGCCCTCGTCGCAAAATGGGAGGCAGCGATGACAAAGCTGAAATCGCAGACGCCGCCGGCACTCCTGAGCGAGGAGATGAACCGCGCCAACTCGATGATCCGCGACCAGTTGAACGGCGCTTTCAAGGCGATCCACATCAACGACAAGGCCGTATACGACGATATAAGGGAGTACATCAAGCTGATCGCGCCCGAAAAGAGCCGCATCGTCAAGTTGTACAAGGGTAACCTGCCCATCTTCGACAACTTCGACATCACGCGGCAGATCAAGTCGCTTTTCGCGAAGTACGTTTCGCTCAAGCGCGGGGCATACCTCATCATAGAGCACACCGAGGCTCTGCACGTGGTGGACGTCAACAGCGGCAACCGTACCAAGGTCGAGAACGACCAGGAGCGGACGGCCATGGACGTGAACCTTGCGGCTGCGGCCGAGATCGCACGCCAGCTCCGCCTGCGCGATATGGGGGGGATTATCGTGATCGACTTCATCGACCTGCACAAGGGCGAGAACCGCCAGGCGCTCTACGACAAGATGACCCAGCTGATGGCGGACGACAGGGCCAAGCACACCATACTGCCCCTGTCGAAGTTCGGCCTGATGCAGATCACGCGCCAGAGGGTGCGTCCCGAAGCGATCGCCGAGGCCACCGAGGTCTGCCCCTACTGCAACGGCACGGGGACGGTCAGTCCGACGCTGCTGGTGGACAAGCAGATCGAGAACCGGATATCGTACTATGCGCAGAAAAAAGGCATACGTAATCTGACGATAAAGACCAGTCCGTATATTGCGGCGTTCCTGACGCGGGGATTTCCGTCGCTAAGGATGCGCTGGGCTTGGAAATACAAGAGCCGGATCAGGGTGAAGAAAGACCAGGCGGTCGGTGTGATGGAAACGAAAATATTAGACAAAAAAGGTCGGGAACTCGCATAAAAGCCGCATAAAAGGCCAATTTCTGCGTTGGACTGCAAAATGGAAATGCTCATTTACGTTATGTAAACTGCGCTTTCCATTTTTTGTCCGCCTTAAATTTGGCGTTTTTATGCGACTTTTTATTCATAACTCGAGACTCGTAATTTTTAATTCGTAATTTGTAATTGATAAGGTGAACGAGGCGGTAGAGAAACTGATACAGGCATTTGCGGGGGAGGCTCCTTTCCGGGGGCTTGTCAAGGCAGCGAAGGATTCGCAGACCGTAGGGCTTGAAAAGCTCGCGGGAGGTGCGTTCTCCGTGGCTGCGGCTGCCGCGTTGCAGAAAATGGGCGGCGTGCATCTCTTCGTGATGGACGACCGCGACGCTGCCGCCTACCTCGCCAACGACCTCTACAATCTGATCGGCGAGGAAGGCGTGCTGTTCTTTCCGACAGCCTACAAACGTTCGATACAGTTCCACCAGCAGGATGCTTCGGGGATAGTCCAGCGGACGGCGGCGCTCAATGCCATACGCGCGTTCGACAAAGGTTTCCTCGCCCTGTGCACATACCCGGAGGCGATCGCCGAGAAGGTCGTTTCGAGGGTCGAGCTTGCCGAAAAGACGCTGACGCTGAAGGTCGGCGAGACGGTTTCTATGTCCACCGTCGAGGATATTCTGATGGACTGGGGTTTCGACCGCGTCGATTTCGTCTACGACCCCGGGCAATACTCGATTCGTGGAGGTATTATGGATATTTTCTCCTATTCTTCGAACCGTCCTTACCGCGTCGATTTCTTCGGCGACGAGATTGATTCGATCCGCATTTTCGAGATATCGTCGCAGTTGTCGGCCGAAAAGGTCACATCTTTCGAGGTTCTGCCCAACCTGAAGAGCGGACGCGAGCAGGTCTCGTCGTTCGCGTCGTTCGCCGCCGGTGCGGTGTGGTGGATAGACGACCTGGGGTTCACCCTCGGCCGGTTCGACAGCCTGCGCAAAAAACTGCTGGAAGAGCTCGACAAGCCGTCGCAGATAGGCGAGATGGTGACCAGCGCTAAGGAATTCCTTGCCGATACGGCGGAGAGCCGGATGTTCGTCCGCACGGGGAGTGCCAAGCGTCCGGCTGATGTGAGCATAGAATTCCATACCGCGCCCCAGCCGGAGTTCAATAAACAGTTCGAACTGCTGGCCGGCAATATCGCCGACAACGCGGAGAAAGGTTACGAAACATTCATACTTTCCGAGAACAAGGCTCAAATAGAGCGTTTGCAGAATATCTTCTCGTCGATCCGCAGCGACGCGGCGTTCCGCTCGATGCCGCTCACGCTGCACGAGGGGTTTATCGACCGCGGCCTGAAACTGTGCCTCTACACCGACCACCAGATATTCGACCGCTACTACCGCTACAAGATCCGCGGCGAGATCAACCGCGACGAGGCGCTCACCGTGGCCGAGCTTAACGAGCTGAAAGTGGGCGACTACGTGGTGCATATCGACCACGGGGTGGGGCGTTTCGGCGGGCTGGTGAAAACGGCCGTCGACAACGGAAAGAGCGTCGACGCCATAAAGCTGGTCTACAAGGACAACGACGTGCTGCTGGTGAACGTCAGCAACCTGCACCGAATCGCCCGCTACAAGAGCGGCGACGCCGAGCCTCCGCGCGTCTACAAGCTCGGGTCGGGGGCGTGGCAGCGGATGAAGACGGCCACCAAGAACGCCGTCAAGAGCATCGCCCGCGAGTTGATCGCGCTCTACGCCAAACGCAAGGCGGGCGGCGGTTTCGCATTCTCGCCCGACACCTACATGCAGCAGGAGTTGGAAGCTTCGTTCCAGTATGAGGACACGCCCGACCAGGAAAAGGCCACCGAACTCATCAAGCAGGATATGGAGTCGCCCCAGCCGATGGACCGCCTTGTGTGCGGGGACGTTGGTTTCGGGAAGACCGAGGTGGCCGTGAGGGCCGCTTTCAAGGCCGTTTCTGACTCAAAGCAGGTGGCGGTGCTCGTTCCCACGACCATCCTTTCGCTGCAGCATTACCGTACATTCTCGGAACGCCTGCGCGGTTTCCCGGTGAAAATAGAATTCCTGAACCGCAGCAAGAGCGCCAGGGAGACCCGCCAGATCCTCGAAGAGGTCGAGTCGGGCAAAATAGACATACTAATAGGTACGCATAAGATACTCGGCAAGGGGATAAAGTTCCGCGATCTGGGGCTGCTGATCATCGACGAGGAGCAGAAGTTCGGCGTGACGAGCAAGGAGCGGCTGCGCGAGATGAGCGTGAGCGTCGATACGCTGACCCTCACCGCTACACCCATCCCGCGAACCCTGCAGTTCTCGCTGATGGGTTCGCGCGACCTCTCTATAATCAATACCCCGCCGCCCAACCGCCAGCCGATCGTGACCGAAAGCCACGTTTTCAATGAGGACCTTATAAAAGAAGCGGTCGAGTTCGAGCTTGCACGCGGGGGGCAGGTCTATTTCGTCCACAACCGCGTCGACGACATAGCTAAAACGGCCAATATGGTGCGGCGGCTCGTTCCGAAAGCGCGCGTCGAGGTGCTTCACGGGCAGATGGACCCCAAAGAGGTCGAAAAGCTCATTATGGATTTTATCTACGCGGAGTTCGACGTGCTGGTGGCCACCTCGATAATCGAGAACGGCATCGACATCCCCAATGCCAACACCATGATAATAGACAACGCCCAGAATTTCGGGCTGAGCGACCTGCACCAGCTTCGCGGAAGGGTGGGGAGGTCCAACCGCAAGGGGTACTGCTACCTGCTCTCGCCGCCCGACGAACTGCTGACGGGCGATGCGCGGCGCAGGCTGAGGGCCATCGAGGAGTTCTCGGACCTGGGCGCAGGGTTCAATATCGCCATGCAGGACCTCGACATACGCGGCGCGGGCAACCTTTTCGGGGCCGAGCAGAGCGGTTTCATCGCCGACATAGGTTTCGAGACCTACCAGAAAATACTCAACGAAGCTGTCGCCGAACTCCGCGCCGAAGGGGTCGAGGGTTCCGAAAAACTGATGGGCGTCGGGCCGCAGCAGAAGATCCGCTACATAGACGACACCCACATCGAGACCGACCGTGAGGCTGGAATTCCCGACGATTACGTTGGCCAGAGCGCCGAAAAACTGAAACTCTACCGCCAGCTCGACACTATGGCCGACGAAGCCTCGATGCAGAAATTTGCAGCCGAACTGACCGACCGTTTCGGGCCGATACCCGCCGAAACCGAAACGCTGATGGACGTGGTGCGCCTTCGCTGGCACGCCATAGACCTCGGATTTGAGAAGGTCAAGGTCAAGAACGGCCTGATGATCCTCGGTTTTCCGTCGGACGGCAACTCGCCCTACTACAAAAGCGATGTTTTTAACGGGGTGCTGCAGTTTATTTTGCAGAAAAAAGATAAATTTGTACTCCGCCAGAACAATAATAAACTGGCTTTGACAGTTAGAAGTGTGAAAGATATCCGCGACGCCATAAATGTCATGTGCGAAATGGCTGAGAGTATTGATGAAACCTGATAGCCCCCGGAACATTTGAACCTTACGATCGACATAGGAAATACGTTCGTCAAAATGGCCCTTATGGAGAAGGGACAGATTGTCGACACGTTCCGTATGCCCGGATATGATCCCGAGGCGGTCGAAGCCGTTTTCAGGGATTATCCCGCGATAAACCGCGCCATCCTGGTCTGCACGCGCGACGGCATGGACGAACTGGAACAGGACGTCAGCGGCCGCGTCGCGCAGTATATACGTTTCGACCACACCGTTCCGGTCCCCATTAAAAACCTGTATGCAACGCCGCTTACCCTCGGTTACGACCGGCTTGCAGGCGCTGTGGGCGCACACGCCATATACCCGAACCATCCGGTGCTGATAGCCGATTTCGGAACGGCCATCACCTACGACATTGTGACCGCCGCCGGCGAATTCCTCGGAGGGAACATATCTCCCGGGGCGCAGAGCCGTTTCCGCGCGCTGAACGAATATACCAGCACGCTGCCCCTGCGTACCCTCGCCGACAATATGAATCTTCTTGGCAAAACCACCGACAGCGCAATAGAGAACGGCGTCGCGTGGGGAATCACCCTCGAAACGGAAGGCTATATACAGGCCCTGCAGAGGGAATACAGCGAAATAAAGATAATTTTTACAGGCGGGGACGCCAATTATTTTGCCAAACGGGTAAAAAATGCGATATTTGCAACTTCTGACCTGGTCTTCTACGGATTGAACGCAATTTTGGAATATAATGCGAATTAACAAGTGTCTTGGCCGTGCGATCGTCGCGCTGGCATTGCTGCTGCCTCTCGGCGCGTGGGCGCAGGAGAGCAGCGTCAACACCTACTCTCCCTACACGCTTTACGGACTGGGCAACATGAACTATACGGGAAGCACCAGTTTCGCCGCGATGGGGGGGGCCAGCATCGGCTTCCGCAACGGCGGGTACGACCTTGCCGGGGACCTCAAACTGAATACGACCAACCCCGCCGCGCTGAGCGGACTCCCGCCGAAGAGCCTTATATTCGACGTGGGCCTCTCCGGATCGAATATCTACTCGAGGCAGAACAGCGAATTCGGACAGCTCAAAACCAGCTACAATACATTCAATTTCAACAACGTCACCGTCGGTATCCCTCTTGCCAAAAAACTCGGCTTCGCCCTGAACGTGTCGCCGTACAGCAGCGTGGGGTACTACATGCACACGGACGACCTGGGATATCTGGCCGACCTGGGTATCGTCAGGTATTATTACATCGGCGAAGGCGACATCACAGAAGCCAAGGCTTCGGTCGGATGGGAACCTTTCAAAAGATTCTCGATAGGGGCCGAACTCATCTACCTGTGGGGCAACATCAACCGCACTTACGAGGCGCAGATCGTGCCCTACACCGGCACCGGATCATATAACAACACGACCTCCAAAATGGTAGCCTACACGAATGAAAAAGTGTCGCGTGTTTACGGTGGTTTCGGCCTGCAGTACACTCCGGTCGTTAAGAACAAGAGCAGGCTCACGATAGGCGCCACCTACCGTATGGGCGGAAAACTCAACCCCCGCCAGACCGACTACATTCCGTCGGGCAACGTCTACGGCGACACAGTGCGGTTCGACAAAAAGACCCTCGCCACATATATTCCCCAGAGCATCGGCGTCGGCTTCTTTTTCCACAGGCCGAAATATGCCATCGGGGCCGACTATATCTACCAGAACTGGGCCGACAAGAACGCTTACGACGATGTGAACGACGTGGGATATGTCAATACGAGCACCTACAAGTTCGGTATGCAGTACACCCCCGACCGCTACAGCATCCGCAGTTTCATGAAGCGCGTCACATACCGTGTGGGATTCCATTACAACGATTATTATTTACAGTTCCAGGGGCAGAAACTGAACGAAAAGGCGGTGACCTTCGGGTTCGAGATTCCGTTCAAGATGATGACCGTGTCGAGCGTCAACCTCGGGGTGGAACTGGGCGAAAGGGGTACCCTGAAAAAGGATCTGATCCGGGAAAGATACTTCAAGATCAACGTCGGGGTGTTCCTCTTCGGAAGGGATTTCGACTACTGGTTTGAAAAATACAAATACAATTAGTATTTTTACTGAGATAGTACGTCTAATCGATAAGAGTACTACTGAGGGATGAAAAAGATCGTCAAAATCGCCGTGGCGGCAGCCATGGTTTTCGGAGCCGGTATTTCCGCGTTCGCGCAGAACCATGAGGAAAATCCGAATTACGGAAAGACCCCTGCCGAACGCGCCGAAAACCTCAGGAAACTGAACTCCCTGAGAGACGGGATCAACAAGAAGGATTATCAAAAGGCCGCCGTCTATCTTAAAGACTTGATGGACAACGCCCCGGCCGCAAGTTCCAATATCTATATATGGGGCGCCACCATCTACAGGAACAAGGCCGCAGGGGCCGAATCTGTCACTGAAAAGAAAGTTTATACGGACTCGCTTATGCTGGTCTACGACCGGCGCGTGAAATATTTCGGCGACAGTCCCACCAAGGGCGCCGCATATATCCGCCAGCAGAAAGCGCGCGAGTACGCGGCGCTCGACCCGCTCGACAGGGCAGGCGTCAGGAAGTTATACAGGGAAGCTGTCGATACAAAAGGTGCGACCGCCGAAATAGCAGTGGAATATTTCCAGCAGTTGGTTAACGGCTTCAGGGGTTCGGAGATCGAGGCCGGCGACCTGATCGGAGAGCATGAAAGGCTTCTGCCGCTGATGGCCGGCGCCAGTCCGGAGGAAAAGGGCATCTTTGAATCACTGTTCGCATCGAGCGGCGCGGCAAGCTGCGAAAGCCTTGAGGCGCTCTTCTCTAAAGAGCTCGCCGCAGACCCCGACAACACGGATGTGCTGGCCAAAGCGTTCGACCTGATGACGACGGCGGGTTGCGACAGCGATTTCTATGTATCGGTTGCCGAAAAATATTACGCGCAACACCCCTCGCCGGATGTTGCGGTCAGGCTCGCATCGGCTTTCGAAAACAGGCGGGATTACGGTAAGGCGTTGAAATATCTTAACGAAATGCTCGATGCGGAGAGCGATCCCGCGTCGAAATCGAACATCCATGTGCGCATAGCCGCATCGGAACTCGGGGCAAAAAACAGCAGCAATGCCGCGCAGGCAGCCCGCCAGGCTATCCTGCTCAATCCCGACAATGGTTTTGCGCACCTCTTCCTCGCCGAGTCCTATATTGCAGGAACCGGCGGATGCAGCGGATTCCAGGCAAGCACCGTTTTCTGGCTTGCCTATGACGAATTGGCCAGGGCGCGCCAGGCTTTTGCGGGCGAACCGGCCCAACAGGCGGCCGTCGATGCGCGCATGGCGAACTGCAGGGCCAACTTTCCCACTTTTGAAGAAGGATTCATGTATGTGGATGGTTACCAGGATGGCAAGAGCTATACGGTCAACTGCGGATGGATATCGGGAACCACCACCATCCGGTCGAGATAAAACCACTTTTTAACGGCAGATTTTGAAAGACAATCCGAAATACAAGAAATGCCCGGTAGCACTCCTCTTGATGGGAAGTGCTATCTTGCTTTTCTCGTGTGCGGAGCAGAAGCAGGCCGAGCCGATCAATGAAGATACGCTGATCTCGCGGACTGTGGACAGCATGGAGATCGTTTCGACAAAGAACGGAAAGAAAGTCAACCTGTTCACAGCTCCGATAATGGAAGAGTATGAATTCGCAAGGGTGCCTTTCCGCGAATACCGCCAGGGTATCGAGGTGATAGCGTATAACGACTCTACGGGTTTGGAAACGTCGCATATCGTGGCCGATTATGCACTGAACTGGATCGAGCGGGACCTGTGGGAACTCAAAGGAAATGTGGTGGCCGTCAGCGAGGATGGCCGCAAACTCTTCAGCCAGCAGCTCACCTGGGACAAGAAGACCAAGAAGATATATTCAAACGTCGATTCGAAGGTCGAGGAAGGAGAGGACGTCTTTGTGGGCGAAGGTTTCGAGGCCGACGAAGATTTCAACCGCTGGACTTTCCGCCGCCTGAAAGGGCGGGTGAGCGTCGACGTAGAGCCGACGCAGCAGGAACAGGCCCCGGCGAACGATTCGGTTCCGTCGCCGCAACCGGCGTCTCCGCAAGTTTCTGTGCCTGCACAAGTTCCGGAAGCGCAGCCGGTCCCGGAAAAAAAGATGCAGGATCCGGAGCGGCGGCTGCAAAGAGATCTGCAAACCACGGAGCCTCTGCAGGACCGGCCTGCTCCGCGGGCCAGGCCTCAGAGGGCCATAGAACCCTAAAGCCATGAGCATAGCCGCATCCTGCATATTGGTCCTGTCCATGCTGCTGCTTTCCGCTTTTTTCTCGGGGATGGAGACCGCCTTTACCAGTTCAAACAAGCTGAAAACCGAGATAGACCGCAGGCAGAGCGGCTTCTTTAATTATGCGGCCGGTCTGTTCACGCGCCGCGGCGGGCAGTATATAACCACGATGCTGGTCGGCAACAATATCGTGCTGGTCATATATTCGCTGGCGATGTCGAACCTGTTTTTCGCTCTGTTCGAGCGCGGTTCCGCCGTTATCGAAACATTGGCCGCGACGGCGGTGATAATCTTCATAGGCGAATACATCCCGAAATCGATCGCGCTCAAGAATCCGAATTTCTATTATAAGACGCTCTCGGCGCCGGTCTATATCTTCTATGTGATCCTCTATCCTATAGCTACATTCATCACGTGGCTCTCGACAGGAGTGATAAGGCTTTTCGGGCAGAAGTCCCAAACCGAACCGGTCGAACTCTTCACCCGTGCCGAACTTGTGGACCTTGTCGAGGAGACCGACGAAAAAGAGGCTGAACATGAGGTCCGGCTGTTCCAGAACGCGCTCGATTTTCCCGACCTGCTCGTCAGGGACTGCATGGTGCAGCGTATAAACGTGGAGGCCGCCGAGATCACCGACACCATCGAAGAACTTACCCGGCGTTTCGTTTCGACACAGTATTCGCGCATCTTCATCTGGGAAGGCTCGATAGACAATATTGTCGGCTACGTCAACGTCAAGAGCCTGTTCCGCCTGCCGAAAACCATTCAGGAAGTGCTGATGAAGGTCGATTACGTGCCTGAGACCATGCCGGCGCAGGAGATGATGAACCGGTTCATCAGGCACAACAGCTCGATCGCCGTCGTGATCGACGAATTCGGGGGGACGGCCGGAGTCGTGTCGCTCGAGGATATTCTCGAAGAGATATTCGGCGAGATCGAGGACGAACACGATACGCCGGACCTCGTCGAAAAGCGGGTGGGAGAGAACGAATACATCTTTTCCTGCCAGATCGAGGTGGATTACCTGAATGAAAAATACGGCCTGGGGATCCCCGAAAGCGACGAATACGACACGCTGGCGGGATATATCCTTTTCGACTACGAGGATATACCGCCGCAGGGCGAGGTCATCGTGATCGGACGGCACGAGATCAAGGTGCTGAGGCGCACATCGTCCCGGGTAGAACTCGCCCGCGTCAGGATTCTCTCCTGACCTTAGTGCCCGGGCGGGTAAATATTGAAAAATCTGCAACTTTGAGGGATAAATTTATGCGGCACACGATAGTTGTATCGTATAAATTGCTTATATTTAAATAATATAGGATGCGACTCGGATATGCTAAAATAAATTTTGCATATCTCTCATCTTTCACTATATTTGTTCCCTGTTTCCGAAAAGTTGTTTTTCGACCGGCGGAAGCAGGCCTGAACGTGAAATTTATAAATATAATCAATTGATATGCCTACACTTAACACTCTAAGAACCAAAGGCGCCCTTATCCTTACCATTTTTATCGGCGTCGCACTTCTCGCTTTCCTTCTGCAGGACCTTACAGGCGCGAGCAGCATATTCCGCAACCGCAAGAACATGGTCGGTTCGGTCGACGGCAACAGCGTCGGCTACATGGAATTCACCCAGGCGAACGATGCCCTGAGCCACACCATCCAGAGGCTGTACGGCCGCAATTCGCTTACCTCGGAAGAAGCGGACCAGGTGCGCGAAATGGCGTGGCAATCGTTCATACGCCAGTATGCATACGAACCCGGATTCCGCAAGCTGGGTATTACAGTCGGCGAAAACGAACAGTTGGATATGATCAGGGGCCAGTATACATCGCCTGTAATTACATCTATATTCTCCTCTCCGCAGACCGGAATGTACGATCCGGCCGCGGCGGAAAACTTCATCGCAAATCTGGACGCCGACAAAACCGGCGAGATATACTCCATGTGGGACTATATCAAGGGCGAAATGGTTAACGAAAGGGTCTTCTCGAAATACATGACGCTCGTGCAGAGCGGTGTGTGGGTCAACGACCTCGAAGTCAACCGCGGAGTCGAAGCCGCTAACAACGTTTATAACGGCAGATATGTGACAATTCCGTTCTCGCAGGTGGTAGATTCGCTCGTGAATGTCAGTTCGTCCGAAGTCAAGAAGTACTACAGCGAGCACAAAAAAATGTTCAAACAGACGGCGTCCAGGGATATCGAATACGTAGTGTTCGAACTGCTCCCGTCGGAAACAGACTATGCCGAGGCTGCAAAATATATCGATAATGTTGCTGCAGAATTTGCAGAAGCAGCGTTGCCGATGCAGTATGCGTCGCTCAATACACAGGGACGTACCGACCAGAAATACTACAGTGAGGCCGAACTTTCCACCGATCTTGCAGCCATCGCTTTCGGCGCACGCAAGGGCGAAATGGCCGGCCCGACGCTCAACGGCGATGTCTACACCGTTTCGAGGGTTGCCGACGAAAGGATGATGCCCGACTCTGTAGGTGCAAGGCATATACTTCTGGACCGTGCGCAGGCCGCTTCGGCCGACAGCATCGCCCGTGCTATCCGCGGCGGGAAGAGCATCTTCGACCTGGCCCCGGAATACTCCATCGACCAGACCGTGGACCTGGGAAGGTTCCCGCCGGAAATGATGGTCACCCCCTTTGCCGATGCTGTTATCGCTGCTAATAAAGGGCAGGTTCTCGTTGTCGAAACCGAGTACGGCACGCATGTCGTTGAAATGACATACAAAGGCCCGATGGTCAAAAAAGCTCAGATTGCTACGATAACATATAACGTCGAACCCAGTCCAGCTACACAGCAGGAAGCCTACGGCAAGGCACGCGAATTTCTCGCCGCGGCCGCAGGCTCGAAAGAGAACTTCGACAAAGCTGTTTCGGAGAGTGGTGCCAGCCGCCGCATTGCCACTATCGGCGACAGGGCCCGCGAAGTGAATGGACTGCCCGACTCTCGCGAGATCGTCCGCTGGAGCTTCAACACCAAACCCGGTACCGTATCCACTATATTCCAAACTAACGGCGACTATGTGGTGGCTGTACTGACCAGCGCTAAGGAAGCAGGGATTGCCGACATACACGACGTATCCGCTGAGATCGCACAGAGGCTTCGCGAGGATAAAAAGGCCGCTATCCTTACCGACCGCATCAAAGGTAAATCATTCGATGAAGTCGCGGCTATGGAAGGCGCCCGCAGCGGCAGCCTGGAAGGCCTTAAATTCTCTTCGTTCTTCATTCCCGACCTCGGGGTGGAACCGGCTGTGATCGGCGCAGCAGAGGGCGTTCCTGCCGGTTCTGTGTCCAAACCCGTCAAAGGCTTGGCCGGAATGTATCTCGTTGCGGTCGATTCGGTTGAAAAGACCGAAGACGCTACTTTTGAAAGCGAGAAAGTACGTATTGAAGCCACTGCGCAGTCTTCGCTTATGCAGCGCATTCAGCAGGCTCTCACCGAAGAGTGCGAGATAGTCGACAACAGGGTCAAGTTCTTTTAACAACCTGTAAGAAAATAAAAAACGGACCGATAAACCTGATCTGCCCCCCAAAAGTTAGACGGATTAATATTTAGATATTCGAGGAATGAGTTCTGTATTTTACGGGACTCATTCCTTTTAGTTTAGCTTTGATCCTGTCGTTGTTATAGTACTCGATGTACTTTTTGAGTTCAGCGG
>JAVBRO010000010.1:0-48816 GCA_031547885.1 Rikenellaceae bacterium | reverse complement strand
ACGCTTAACCCCGTAATGAATTGTGGCACGCGATCCGCAATAAAAGCAGTTTTTTGTTCATATATTTTCAAATGCGATAAATATATGAAATATAATTATTTACACACCATCTCACCATCCCTTTTGCGTATTAAGCCAAAATCTGCGATAACTTTTCTTTTCGAGGAATATCCCCTTCTGAGCAAGCTCCGAGGGACATTCCTCAAAAAGAAAAACCACTCGCCAGAGTGGTTTCAACTTCTTGAAATTTTGTGGGTGCTACTGGATTCGAACCAGTGACCCCTACCCTGTCAAGGTAATGCTCTGAACCAACTGAGCTAAGCACCCAAAATTTGTGAATGCAAAAATAGTTAAATTTCCCGTAATTCAAAATGATTTTTGTAAGAGAATGAAAAATATGGATTCATTCTTATAAAAGTCATCCGCAAGAGGGATTCATCTAAAGTTCCCTTCTCCTTGGGGGACATAGCCTCCGCAAGCGGCCTTTGCTGCCGCTATGTTAGCTTTTCATGCTTAATCTTCGCCAGGTAAATTCGAGTAAAACTCGTTTGTCCGGGCTTATTCGTGAGCTTGGGTGCCGATTTGTGGTTGCAGGTATATATCCGGGCGGCATTTCTACGTTAATTAACAATGGACTTTAAAAACTGCAGGTCCCGCACAATTCTGTCATTTTATGCAACAAATTTGCAATTTATGTTATTAATATTATGATAATAAGAAATATACGTTTGAGCGACAATGTCGTGAAATCGCATATACCATGTAGTTTTGTAGCATTTTTTGGCGAATTACTTTCCCGAAAGGACGTCGGAGAGTAATAGTTTTGTAACATAAAATTAATCTGCAAAAACTACTGAACGAACCTATGAGAGCCGCAATCTATCTGGCCGCCCTGTTGTTGTTTTCGGGATGCATTCCCGGCGCATCGGGCCAAAAAAAGAACAATTCCGACAAGTCCGCCAAAAATCAGGAACGGGAAACGATAGTGAACGTACCCCTGGCCGATCCGTATATACTGCTTCATAACGGTACCTATTACGCATACGGTACGGGTGCGGAGAACGGCATTCCGGTCATGGAGTCTGACAATCTTGTGACATGGCGCAAGGCTGCCGGCAAAGCGGCGGAAGGGCTGGCGCTTCACAAGAACGATGTGTACGGTACCAAATGGTTCTGGGCACCCGAGGTCTACTACGTCAACGGAAAGTTCCATATGTATTTCTCGGGCGAGTCGCACATATGCGTTGCGACTTCGGACTCTCCCCTGGGGCCGTTCGTGCAGCAGGAGAAGAAGCCTATGATCGAGGATGAAAAATGTATAGACAACACGCTGTTCATCGACGACGACGGTAAAAAATATATGTATTTCGACCGCTTCAACGACGGGCTTAATATATGGGTATGCGAACTGGAGGATAATCTGATCGATATAAAACCCAACACGATGCGCAAATGCATCAACGTGTCGCAGGAGTGGGAGAAAGTCTGGCCCAGGGTTAACGAGGGCTGCTTCGTGGTGAAGAACAACGGCATATATTATATGACCTACTCCGCCAACAGCTATGAAAGCCCCAATTACGGTGTCGGATGCGCTACGGCGGTTTCGCCCACCGGCCCGTGGACCAAATACGACCATAATCCGCTGCTGCAGTTCGCGGGCGACCTTGTCGGAGTCGGCCACAGCGCCATGTTCAAGGATAAAACCGGAAAGCTGCGCATAGTGTTCCATGCCCACAACAGCAAGGAGAATATACATCCGCGCAACATGTACATCAGCGACGTGAAGTTCCGTTACCGCAACGGCGGCTACATGATGGAGATAGATAACGATTATATGACACCGCGGCTGGAAAATTGATCCCGCCGCACCTTGAAGACCGAACCTGCTAACATCCCGAAAATTTATGAAACATTGCCTGATAGCACTCCTTTGCATAGTCTGCGCCGCAAGCGTGTCCGCCGGACCGGCCTCTCCCGCGCGCGCGACTGTAATAGAAAAGGGTGTCGCATATAAAACATATCCTTTCTCCGATCCGAATCCGATCGCGGTCAGGGGGAAAACATATCCTTACTTCCGCTTCGACGGCTTCACCGACAAGGCGGAAGAACGTGTGTGGAATGTAGTGGAACTTGAAAATGACTATGTCGTTGTCACCATAATGCCGGAGATCGGCGGTAAAATTTGGGGGGCAACGGATAAAACTACCGGTAAACCGTTCATTTATGACAACGGCGTAGTCAAGTTCCGCGATATAGCGCTGCGGGGTCCCTGGACGAGCGGCGGGATCGAATTCAATTACGGCGTTGTCGGGCATGCCCCCACGACATCCCACCCTGTCGATTACATGACGCGCGAAAATGCCGACGGAAGCGCGAGCTGCATTATCCGCATGCTCGACCTGTTGACCCGTACCACGTGGAGCGTGGAGATCCGCCTGCCCGCCGACAAGGCGTGGTTCGAGACCAACTCCTTCTGGCACAACGGTACGGCAATGACGCAGCCTTATTACAACTGGACCAACTCCGGGGTCGAGGCTACCGAGGACCTCGAATTCGTCTATCCGGGGACGATGGTCATACGCCACGACGGAACGATACACGACTGGCCTTATGATAAAGAATACGGCAAGGACATCTCGAAATGGCGCGAAAATAACTTCATCAGTTCTAAATCATACCACATAACCGGTACCCACGACAAATATTTCGGTACTTGGTGGGCCGGCAGCGGCCTGGGCATGCTCCACTACAGCGAACGCGACGACAAGATAGGCCGGAAGATGTTCAGCTGGGCCCTCTCCGACCAGGGTGATATATGGAAGGAACTGCTGACCGACAATTCGGGACAGTACGTCGAGCTGCAGAGCGGACGCCTTTTCAACCAGAATATGGTGACCAGCGTCCTAACGCCCTATAAACAGACGGGATTCGCACCTTACGGAACCGACGTGTGGAAAGAGTACTGGTTCCCCTATCACGCTACCGGCGGCGTGGCCGATGCGAGCCTGAAAGGTGTGATCAACCTCAATGAAACCGCCGCCGGAACGGAAATAGCGTTCTCCCCGCTCGGTAAAATGGACGGCGCGTTGCGCGTATACGACAAGTCGGGCAAAGAGACGGCCTCGTTTACATTCTCGTGTGAACCGGGCGAACCGTTCCGCGAGGAGATTAAAATGGCGAAGAACTCGATCGGCCGGATAACCCTCGACAAGGATGAGTTGTGGACGAGCGACGACAAAACGCTATCCCGCCCCATGACGGCCCCGGAAAATTTCGACTGGGATACGGCTTACGGACAGTGGGTAAGGGGGCAATATCTCGTGTGGCTGCGCAATTATGCCGACGCGGAGCCTTTTGCCCTGAAGAGCCTGGAGTACGACCCGCACTACGTGCCGGGACTCAACCTGATGTCGACGCTCTGCTTTAACAGGCTCGACTACCAGGGGGCTTTCGATTATGCCGTGCGCGCTCTTGCCGTAGACACATACGACGGCGAGGCCAACTACCTGATGGGATGCGCCGCCGTGAAGCTGGGCAAGCCCTACGACGCGATGGACGGTTTCGAGGTGGCCGCCATCACTGCCGAATACCGCAGCGCCGCCTGCACCCAGCTTGCGAAACTCTACCTCAAAAAGGAGCGGTATGCCGAAGCGGACGAATATGCACAGAAAAGTGTAGCCGGCAACATGTTCAATATCGAAGGGTACAAAACCGCGTACCTTGCGAACATACTTTCGGGCGGGAAAAGCGAAGCCGCCGCTATACTTATACTCAAAACGATAGAGACGCTGGATCCGCTCAACGAATTCGCCAGGTTTGAAAAATATTTCGCCGACCGGACGCAGGATAATCTTACGGCGTTCCAATCGATGATACGCAACGAAATGACCGTGCAGAGTTATCTGGAACTGGGTGTCTGGTATCATTCCATCGGACAGGCCGACAGGGCGCGCACCGTCCTCTCCCTCTCTCCCGGAGATGCCGAAACGGCCTATTGGCTGGCATACCTGTCCGAAGATGCCGGACTGCTGCAGAAAGCCGACGCCTCGGACCTGTCGTTCGTCTTTCCGTTCCGCGAAGAGAGCGTGCCGGTGCTGGAATGGGCGGCCGGGCAGAGCGGCAACTGGAGAAGCGCCTATCTGTTGGCCCTGATGCACTATTCACGCAACAACGACGCGGCTGCGCTGGAACTCCTGAACGCCCAGGGCATGAAGCCGGGTTTCGCACCTTTCTATATAACCCGCGCGCAGTTGGAAACCGACAAAACGAGGCAGGAAACCGACTACAAGAAAGCTGTGGAACTCGCTCCGGCCGAGTGGCGCTACACGCACGCCCTGACCAAATTCTATATGCAGGAGTGGGAAAATCAGAAGGCGCTGTCGGTCATCGAAAAATTCAACCGCAAAAAGAGCGGCCACTTCCCCACCCAGATGCTATACGTGAGGACGCTTATCCGCAACGGCGAATACGCGAAAGCCGAAAAAGCGCTGGCGGGCACCTATATCCTTCCTTTCGAGGGAGCCAAAGACGGCTTTAATCTTCAGGAGCACATAAAACTGATGCTTGCCGTCGATATGATGAAGAAAAACCGAAACGGCGCGGCCATAGTCAAAATAGAGGAGGCAAGAGTGTGGCCGCGCAACCTCGGAGTCGGCAAGCCCTACGACAACGTTATCGACACCCGCCTCGAGGATTGGCTGTCGTTCGTGGCTGCCGAAAGGGGCGGACTGACAAAAGAACGGGAACTCTACCTGCAGCGGCTCATCGCGCCGAACGTAAGTACGGCGTCGTGGTATATGCTTTTCCAGAGCGCCGCCATGTCGGTCGAAGGGCGCACCGCCGAGGCCCGGGATCTGGCTGACAAATGGCTGGCCGCACAAAAGGACGAATCGGTACGGCGCCGCGGAGAAGAGTTCCTCGAAACGGTAAAACGGGGGGAATACGCATCGGACGCCGCACTGGAACAGTACCGTCCTGTAATCCGCCGCATAACCGGCGACGAGGACAGCAGACTTTTCTAACGAATACAACAAACCATAACCCAATATGAAAAAACTGATCTTAGCACTTATCATCGCATCCTGCACTGCAACGGTTTCGCAGGCTAAAGAGAAAGATCCGGCGCTGTACCTCTATCAGGTGGACGCACTGGACAAAGTATTCAAGGACAGACGCTATTTCATCGACCTGGTGGACACTCTCGATGTGGCGCGCGGCGAATACGCTACGCTCCAGGTGGTCATAAAGTCCAACCGCGAGATAAAGGATATGCAGGCGCGCGTCGCCTCACTGTCGAGCGGCGGCAACACTATCGAAGGCGCCGAAACAGGATGGGTAGGCTACGTGAAGGCGGGACGCAGATACTCGAACCCGACAAAAGACCTGCTGCACTCCCCTTCCGATTACTTCCCCGATCCGATACTGACCGGCATCGAAATGAATATGGAGGTCAACGATGTCCAGCCGGTATGGGTTACCGTTCCGATCGCAACGAACACCGTCCCCGGACTCTACAAGGGCAGTCTGGTCATCGACGGTAAGGTCGACGGCAAAAAACGGTCCTGGAGCAAGGATTTCTACGTGAGGGTCTACCCCGTCACCATCGAAGATACGTCGCTGCTGATTACCAACTGGTCGTCGCACACTTCACCCGTCACGCTGAGCTACCTGAACAATATGGAGCCGGTGGAACTTTACAGCGACCTGTACTGGGAACTCATAAAGGTCCATGCCGACATCATGGCGTCGCACAATCAGAACGTGCAGAGGTTGTATCCTTCGTGGCGTGCCCTGGCGACATACAACGATGGTAAATACACGTTCGATTTCAGCCGCTTCGACCGCGAGGTCGAGATTTTCGATGCTGCCGGCAAGGCCCCTCTCAAAAGGATAGAAGGAGGGCATATCGCATGGCGTTCGGGAGCGTGGGATGATCCGTTCTTCGTGGAGGTGATACTGCCGGACAACGAGGAAACCCGCAAATTGAAAGCATCCCCCGGATTGGGCGTCGTTGAAAACGGCCTGCGCCACGTACTCCTGCCCATAGACGATCCGCGTGCGCAGAACTATTACGACCAGTTCCTTCCGGCGCTCAAAGCTCATCTGGAAGAAAAAGGATGGTATGGCCGCTACATGCAGCACATCGCAGACGAACCCACATCCAAGAATTCGCCTTCCTACGCCGCTGTCAGCGGCTATGTGAAAAAACACATGCCGGACACGCCCATTTTGGACGCGGTGCTCACATCGAAAGAACTTGCCGGAACGATAGACGTGTGGGTTCCCGTACTCGACGTGGCGCATCGCGACTGGGCTTTCTACCAGGACCTCAAGAAACAAGGCAAGGAGATATGGTTCTACACCTGCGTGGTGCCGCGCAGCAATTACGCAAACCGTTTCCTGGAGCAGCCGCTCGTCCAGACCCGCATCCTGCACTGGATAAACTACAAATACGGCATGACCGGATATCTGCACTGGGGCCTCAATTTCTGGAGCGACAATCCTCTGACCGCCGACTCGTCGCGCGACCGCGGTAAACTGCCCGCAGGCGACTGCTGCATCACCTATCCCGGATACAAGAAACTCTACTCTTCGATCCGTTTCGAGGCCATGAGGGACGGAATCTACGACTACGAACTGCTGAAAATGCTCGAAAAGAAGAACCCTGCGAAAGCCAGGGAATACGTAAATGCCATTGTAATGAATTTCAATGACTACGACAGCAACTTCTCTTATTTCAAAAGGGTAAGGCGCGGTATACTCATCCATCTCGGCGAGGCCGACAACTCTTCGGAAGCCGTAGGCGGGATGGAAGCTCATACGATGAATAACTGATAACCCATACACTAAATTACTTTTAACTACTAAGCCTATGAAAAGAAAGACAATTTTGATGGCCATGGCAGCCGTTTGTCTCTCCCTCCTTTTTGTTTCACAGGGCCAGGCCTACGCTGCGGACGCTGCTGAAGCGTCGGTGCAGAACTCCGAGCCGATGAAACTGACGGGCAGGGTTGTAGACCCCGACGGTTTTCCTCTGATAGCCGTGGCTGTCACAGTCAAAGGCACCTCTAAAAGTGCCGTTACCGATGCCGAGGGTAAATATGAGATAGACGTCAATTCGAACGACGTCATCGAGTATACCTCTCTCGGCTACGAAAAGACGACAATGGTGGCCCGGAATGCCGACAAATTAGCCGTCACCCTGTCTCCGGTGGTTGAGATCGAGGATGTCGTCGTCGTTGCGTTCGGAACCCAGAAAAGGGAGAGCGTCGTTGCATCCGTAACGACTGTCGATCCCGCCAAGCTGCGCGTTCCTGCCAGCAACCTCACTTCTTCGTTCGCCGGCCAGCTGTCCGGTGTGATCGCATATCAGCGTTCCGGGGAGCCGGGACTCGACGATGCGGAATTTTTCGTCCGCGGCATCACGACATTCGGCGCCGGTAAAAAAGACCCGCTTATCCTTATCGACGGGATCGAAATGAGCTCGAGCGACCTCGCCCGCATAAACGTCGATGATATCGGCAGTTTCTCGGTAATGAAAGACGCCAGCGCGGCAGCCCTTTACGGCGCACGCGGCGCCAACGGGGTCATCCTCGTGACGACCAAGCGCGGGGTGGAAGACTCGGTAAAGCTCTCGATCAGAGCCGAGGTGTCGACATCCATGAACACGAGCCTGGTAGAGTTGGCGGACCCTGTCACATATATGAAGCTGCACAATGAGGCCGTAAGGACCAGGTGGGGAGCTGAAAAGCCGGCACCGTACTCCTCGGCCAAGATACTAAACACGGAACTCGGGCGCGACCCGCATCTCTATCCCTCTGTCGACTGGTACGATTATATGATCAGGAAGAATACGGTCAACCAGCGCTACAGCATGAATGTGACCGGCGGCGGCAAGGCCGTGCAGTATTACCTTTCGGCCAATTTCCTGCGCGACGAAGGTATCCTGAAAGAGGACAGTAACAACAAATTCGACAACAATATCAAGATGAACCGCTTCCAGCTGCGCTCCAACGTCGATATCAAGCTGACGCGCCAGACCAAAGCCGTAATCCGGTTCTACGGTACGTTCGACGAGCGTACAGGCCCGAGAGGCGACGGTACCTCGATGTTCCATCTGACAAGGAATGCCACTCCCGTGATGTTCCTGCCGTTCTACGAGCCTGACGAAGAACACAGCGAAACCACCCATACGCTGTTCGGCAATGTGAGGCAGGACGGTAAACTTATCTATACCAATCCATATGCCGAGATGGTAAGCGGATACAAGAAAAGCTCGACATCGATGATGACCAGCACGGTAGAACTGTCGCATACTTTCGACAATGCTCTCAAAGGACTTGTCCTGTCGGGGATATTCAACATCAAGCGCGATTCGTACTACGATATACAGCGGGGTTTCAAGCCGTTCTATTATTCTCCGCTCTTAGGGACGACAAACAATGAATACAAACTGGAACCTCTGAACCCCGATGGCGGCACCGAATATCTGGTATTCAACGAAAGTACCGACACTCAGAAATATGTGTCGTCTTCATTGTACGCTGAAGCCAGGATAAATTACACCAAAACCATTGCCGAAAAGCACGACCTGACCGCCATGCTCGTTGGGACGTTAAGGAATTACACGAGCACCGGCGTAATGAGCGGCGGTGTGGTAACCGATGTGAGCACACTGTATGCAACGCTGCCCCAAAGGAACATAACACTCTCGGGACGCCTTGCCTACGGCTATGACTCGCGCTACTTCATCGAGGGCAACTTCGGATATAACGGTTCCGAAAGGTTCGGCGCAAAAAATCGTTTCGGTTTTTTCCCGTCTATAGGTGCAGGTTGGATGATATCCAACGAAAAGTTTATGCAACCGGTGAAAAAGGTGCTCTCCAAGCTGAAATTAAAGGCCACTTACGGGCTGGTCGGCAATGACCAGATAGGGAACCTGTCCGACCGTTTCTTCTATCTTTCGAATATCAATATGGCTGCCGGCGGATATACGTTCGGTACTGATTTGGAGTACTCACGTCCGGGTATCGCGATCAACAGGTATGCAGACCCCGACATTACATGGGAAATAGCCAATAAACTCGACCTCGGCGTAGAGATCGGGTTGTGGAATGCGCTCGAAATTCAGGCGGACTATTTCACCGACAGGCGCCGCAATATATTGCAGGCCAGGTCCGACATTCCCACGACCATGGGACTGGGCTATAGTCCTACGTCAAACATCGGCGAAGCTAATTCGAACGGTTTCGAGGTAGCTGTCAACTATAACAAATCATTCGGTAAGGATCTGTGGTTGAAAGCGATGTTCAACTATACCTATGCCGTAGGCAAATACTCAAAATACGAAGAGGCCGATTTCTCGGCTACTCCATGGCGCTCGCACGTCGGCCAAAAGATCAGCCAGGTCTACGGATACATAGCGGAAAGGCTCTTCATAGACGACGAAGACGTAAAAAACTCTCCCCTGCAGAACGTTTCATCGGGATCGGGGATAGCATACGGCGCCGGCGACATCAAGTACAAGGACATCAACGGCGACGGCGTTATCGACTCCAACGACATAGTTCCCATCGGATACCCCTCCTCGCCGGAAGTGATATACGGCTTTGGATTTTCGCTGGGTTACAAATGGATCGATTTTTCATGTTTCTTCCAGGGTTCGGGCCGCTCCTCTTTCATGATCAGTCCAACACTGACCGCACCGTTCCTGAACAACGGGCAAAGAGCCCTGTTGCAGTACTATGCCGACGACCACTGGTCGGAGAACAACCGCGATATCTACGCCCTGTGGCCCAGGCTCTCTGACGATACCGTGCCCAACAACACCGTTAACAGTACGTGGTGGCTTAGGGACGGATCTTTCGTGAGGCTCAAGACACTGGAAGTAGGCGTCTCGCTGCCGCACAGATGGGCCCAGAAGATAAAGATGGATAGAATGCGCCTTTACTTCAGCGGCACCAACCTGTTCGTAATCTCGAAGTTTAAGATGTGGGATCCCGAAATGGCCGGCAACGGACTCGGGTATCCGCTCCAGAGGGTGTTCAACGTAGGTCTGAATGTGAACTTTTAACGGATAATGACTATGAAATTTTTCAAATATTTGATTTCACTGATCGGCGTTGCAGTCGTGGTTGCAGGATGTAACTACCTGGACGTAGTGCCGAACGACGCAGCCACACTGGAGGATGCGTTCAAGAACAGGGCGGCGGCCGAAAAGGCGCTTTTCACCTGCTACTCTTTCCTGCCGGATCCCACGAATCCATACGATTATCCGGCATATTTCACAAGCCATGACGAATTCGAGATCGGTTCCATGCACTGGATCACCGGGACCGCCGCCTATGCAATATCCAGCGGCCAGCAGAATACCAACAGCCCGAAGATGTATTACTGGACTACGATGTACAGGGCTATCAGGTATTGCAACATATTTCTCGACGGAATAGGTACTCCGCGCGACATTCCCGAATACGAGCGCGAAAGGTGGATCGCGGAAGTCAAGTTTCTCAAGGCGTTTTACCACTACTGGCTGGTGACGATGTACGGTCCGATCGCCATAGTCGACAAGAACCTCGACATATCTTCCCCGACCGAGGAGACGATGGTCTACAGGGAGCCTGTCGACGAATGTGTCGATTATATAGTCAGCCTTATCGACGAGGCTGCAGAGAAGCTTCCGGCGAATGTACCTAACCCCATAAACGAGGACGGACGCATCACGCAGAGCATCGCGCTCGGTATCAAGGCCAAGGCGCTGACCCTGTCGGCAAGTCCGCTGTTCAACGGCAATTCCGACTATGCAGGATGGAAAGATTCCCGCGGAAAACAGCTCATATCATCCACCTACAGCAAGGAGAAATGGGAACGCGCTGCAGTAGCCATCAAGGAAGCCATCGATACCTGCCATTATGCAGGCTATAAATTGTATGAATTCGACAAGAGTAAATTTACCTCGTCGATGGCCATGAGCGATCAGCAGGCCAAAAGCATGACCATCCGCAAAGCGGTAACAGAACGCTGGAACCTGGGTAATATATGGTCTTCCACAGCGAGATTCGGCCAGAACAAAGGCTCGGGGCTCGGGGCATTTCCTTCATACGGGAACATGCAGCGCGCTCTTATGGCCAGAGTTTATACTGAAGACACCCGTTCCGAAGTCGGGATGATGTCGGCTTCGTCGAATATGGCCGAGCTGTTCTATACCAGCAACGGCGTGCCTATCAGCGAGGATAAATCATGGCCTTACGGCGACCGCTACAATTTCGATGTCGTTAAAAACGGTTCAGGTAATGAGTATTATATGGGAGTCAACGAGATCACTGCCAAGATCAATATGGGCCGCGAGCCGCGTTATTACGGAAGCCTCGCGTTCGACCGGGGATACTACGAACTGACCACTACCACTGCCAACGCGGGAGCTACTTTCCAGATGCTCAAGATGAGGCTCGGAGATCCCGGCGGCGTAGGTATGACCGGTTACGGTGTCAAAAAACTGGTTGCTTTCGAATCCAGCGCCAGCCAGGGACAGACAACAGGTTCGGCTTACAGCGGATATGATTACCGTATGCCGCTGCTGAGGCTTGCCGACCTTTATCTGCTTTACAGCGAGGCCCTCAATGAGATCAAAGACGCTCCGGATGCCGAAGTGTACGAATGGATCGACAAGGTGAGGGCCGTCAACGGCCTCGATGGAGTGGTCGATTCATGGAAATACCACTCGAATTATTCCGACCGCCCGGAGTACAAGGAAGATATGCAGGAGATCATCAGGCAGGAAAGATTGATCGAGCTTGCTTTCGAAGGGCAGCGTTTCTGGGATGTCCGCCGGTGGAAACTGGCGCAGCAGTTCTGGTCGGAACCGACTTACGGATGGGATAGTTCGGGTGCCAAAGCCGATGAATATTATGTGAAAAAATCGGTATTTGCAGGCAGGTCGGTTTCATTTAAAGAGTACCTGTGGCCCATAAGCATCAATGACCTTCTGATAAACAAGAACCTTGTTCAGACATACGGATGGTAATGATAACTAAAAAGCGATTCAATATGAATATGAAAAATATATTTCTGACCGCCGCAGCCATATTGTGCGCAGCCGTCATACTGCAGGGTTGCAAAGAAAGCGAGCCTGTAGGTCCGAAACCTCCGAAAGTAGGCGACTATACCATAACGCCGATAAACGGCGGCGGGATAGTGACATACTCCGTTCCCGAATCCGAAGACGTCATGTACATCATGGCGGAGTACAATCGTAAGGGACTGCCGTACACAGAACGTTCGTCGATCTACAACAACACTCTCAAAATCGAGGGATTTGCAAATACCGATCCCGTCGAGGTGACGCTGTATACGATGTCGCGCAAAGGAGTTAAGTCGGATCCGACGGTGATGACGTTCACTCCGCTGACCGCCCCCATACATCTTGTAAGGGAAACCCTCTCGGTTGCTACCGACTTCGCCGGGGTTTCGTACTTCTGGCAGAACCGTTTCAGCACCGAGATCGGCATCGCATTCCTTGTTCTCGACGATATGGGTAAGTTCCAGGATCACGAATACCGTTTCTCAAAGCTCAAGGATGTGAAGGAGACTTTCCGCGGATTCCCGTCCGAAGAGCAGACTTTCGGGGCTTACCTTATCGACAACTGGGGCAACTCTTCCGACACGCTGAAGATAACGACCATACCTTTCTTCGAAACGATGACCAAGAAGCCGTTCAGCCGCTATATACTGCCCGGCGACACTACCGGCGAAACAGGCGGATGGCCCTTCACGGCGATAAGCAATAAGACATGGCATACCGCCGTGAACACCAACGCCGACGCATGGCTCTCCGTCAACGGGGCCGGCAAAGGACATATGTTCACCATCGACCTGACTGAAAAATTCCAGATGAGCCGCGTTGTATTATACCCGCGCATACGTACGGCAACAGAGCCGTTCGGCAGCATCAACGTGCGCAATATAGAGATTTGGGGCACGGCATCGCTGAAAACGGAAATGCTGACCAACAACGCCTACTATTGGCAGGACATACAGGCATTCGATGAACCTGCAGAGGAGGGCGGTGAGCCTATACCGAAAGCGTATTGGAAGGATGACTGGCAGGATCTGGGGGCTTACGAGGTGGTGAAACCCGATGTTCCGGAAGGAGCCAACTCGCAGGAGATCTATATCGCTGCCTGCGCCGCGGGATTCTCATTCGACATGCCTATCGACGTCGAACCTATCCGCTACATCAGGTTTATAATACGCAGGACGTGGAACGGTGTAGGGACACAGCCCGACGTCTATCCGACGCGCGCACTCAACGACTATTTTATGTTCTCCGAAATAAGCATGTACGGCGACAACACCGTGCCGCAGAACTAATAATATTATCGCTATGAAGAATTTTATAAAGATATTTTTTGCAGTCGTACCGGCCTCTTTCATCTTTACGGCCTGCGGCGACATGGACAGCATCCATAGCAAGTATTCAGACCGGCCCGAGGTCGTTTACCTCGGAAGGGTCGATTCGCTCAGAGCCCACGGAGGGCTTAACAGGATCATGTTGAGTTGGTATATGAACGCCGATCCCAAGATCGAGAGAACGGTCGTATACTGGAACTTCGGCCTCGACTCGCTCGTAAAGCCGTTCGTCAGGACTACACCCGGATTCCAGAAAGATTCCGTATTCATCGAAGGTTTGGATGAAGGCAACTATAACTTCGAAGTCTACAACCGTAACAGCCATGGGCTGAACTCTCTCTCCCGGTCGGTTTCGGGCTACTCCTACGGAGACGCATTTCAGGATGCACGGCGCAGGCGCTCTATCTCTTCGATGGTACTGACTCCGGACGAGACTGCCCAGAGCAATGAAATTACGATAACCTGGGGAGATGCCGATGCGACGAACGTTTACTCTGAGATAATCTATACGAAGAAATCTACGGGAGAAAAGACGACTGTATTCGTGACGTCGGAGAAAGATAAAACGAACAAAGCTCTGGTTACTACGTTCGACGATGTAGCCAATGCGCTGGGCGACGAGGATTCCATGTTCGACATAGTCTGTTACTACGTACCCGCAAAAGGTGCATGCGACACGATTCCGAAAACATTCCCCGACCAGATGATGACTTATCTGAGTACCGGTTCGAGGATACAGTACACGGCGGCAGGCGTAGGTGCAGCTCCGATCTCATGGTCGAATTACGGAAAGACTCTCCGATATGTGAAAGAGGGAGTATACGACTGCAATTTCATCGGCGGATGGGGGACGAATGCCGTAAACCTGTTCCGCCTGACCATAAACGAAGACAACACGGTCGACATGGTGGGTTACTATGCCAACTATTCATGGACATTGAGCAACACTGCCGGAACGACCAGCACGTACGATCCGGACACGAAGACCTTCACTGTGAAATACAAGGTTATCACCGACGCCGCCGGAGCTTATACCGAGGTCCAGGAAGTAATATCGCCGAGGTATTAACCGTATCTTACTACACTGAAAAATACCCGGTAGAACAAATACCGGGTATTTTTTGATAAATTTGCAGAATGAAACATTTCGGAAAACTAATGGCGGTATTGCTGCTGCTCACTGCATCGGTATCGCACGCACAGGAGACGACAGCCGCATATAAACTGCTGCTTACCGGCGCGTCGTTCGCCTCTTCGTCCAACACATGGTTCGAAACGGGGTGCGAACACCTCGATGCCGTACCGGTCAACCGCGCCAAAGGAAGCCAGTCGATCCTGTCGACCGTGGGCATGATGATCGACGGGACCCTCTACTCGCGTCAGGAGCTCGAAGATATGGACGCCCTCGTTATAATGCAGGTACACGACATGGACGTTTTCGTGAGCCAGGATTTCGGTTCCGGGAAAAAGTGGGAAGACTACACCCAGCCGATGTCGGGCAGGGATTACGCGGGCTGTTTCGACTACGTGATCAAACGCTACATGTCGGAGTGCTACAACCTCAAAGACGATCCTGAGTCGAAATATTACGGAACGAAGTCGGGAAAACCGTGCATCATAGTGCTTTGCACCCACTGGCATGACGGACGCACGGTCTACAACGAAAGCGTCCGCAAACTTGCCGCCAAATGGGGGCTTCCGCTGGTCGAATTCGACGCCAATATCGGTTTTTCGCGCTTCGTCCCCCACCCCGTTACCGGCCGGCAGTTCAGCCTGATATACGCCGACGATACCCAGACCATCAACGGGGAACTTTTCGGCTGGCATCCGCTGAGGGGCAAGGATCAGTACATCCAAAGGAAAATGGCCGCCATATTTGCCGATAAAATGCGGCAGATACTGCCCTGATACCTGTCTGCCGCACAAAGAAGACCGGATATTTCGATATCCGGTCTTCTTTTATTCCGCAGTGCCGGAACTACAATATCTTGACCTTTACCGCCTTGTCCCCAAACACGCACTTGTCTATGTCGATGCTGCCGCAGCTTACTCTGACGACCGGTTTGCCTTTTTCCAGCCCTACCGTCCCGAACCCGGTAGCCGTAGAAATGAACGAGGTGAAATCTCCTTCCACGCGCGGGTCTATGTAGAGGGTTTTGCCGACGGCATCGTAGCGTACGCCGGTCAGCGCCTGCAGCAGGCTGTAGCTCGACATGGCGCGCGCATACCAATGGCCGCACTCATACTCGTCGAACGGATTTCTTACGCTGCCGTCGTAGCGGTCGCGCACGGTCCGTACTATTTCGAGCCCTTTTTCGACCTCTCCCAGGAAAATAAGATGCGCAGCAACCTGGTATTCGATACCGGTCCAGACCTCGTTGCTGTAGACGAACGGACGCCCCGGTTTTCCGCCGTGGGGCCAGCTGCACAGCAGCAGGCCGCCGTCGTCACCCATCGCAAAGGTCGGCCTCTGGGGATTGGCGTGGTTCTTCATGCTGGAAAGGTAGTTGTATTTGTGGACCGAGCGCAGATGCGCCGCGATCTTCTCCTGATCCATCGGATCGCCGAGTCCGGCCGTGCGCATCATCCAGCCGCCGATAACCCCGTCGGAGAGGCATCCTTTGCCGTACTGGTATTTCGGCCCTTCGGCCTCGAGCACCGCCAGCTCTTCCGGGGAGTAGCCGCGCCGGTAGCTCTCCTGCTTCGTGGGATCGGGAGTTTTCAGATCCGTCCAGCGCACTTCCTGTATGAAGAATTCGCCGTTGAACAGGTTGCCGTTCATATATGCGATGCATTTTTCGAGGAGCGCGCGGTATCGGGATGTATCGTCGCCGAACTCCCTGCCCAGCTCTATCATGGCGGTCAGTGCGGCGGCATAGAAACTCATTCCCATTCCTTCGGGGCCCCAGAATTCGATGTCGTAGGTGTTGTGGTGCGGTTCTTCTATGACGCCTTTCTCATCAGGGTCCCACGTACGGATACAGTAGTCGATACTGCTTTTACAAAGCGGATAGATGCGTTTCATCCACTCCGTGTCGCCGCTGATGCGCCAGTCGCGGTAGGCCTTCACGATACCGCCGAACTGCCCGTCGCAGGCGGCATGGAAGCCGTGTTCCACGGGACGTATGGGAAGGTTGGCACGGAATGTCTGGTGTCCGCGCGTATCCTGGTCGACGAAGAACTCTGTTTCGCGCAGCGAACGCTCCATAGCCGGGAAAAGATGCGGCAGCGCCTGTGCGTAATTCCACACATGGGTGCATGTTCCGTGGCAGCTTCCGCTTGTGTCGTTGTTGCCCTCCCAGCACCACAGCCGGCCGTCGTGCTGGCGCATCACGGTGGTGGATTTCAAGATCGAAAGGTTGGCGGCAACGGCTTCGGTCACCTCGGCCGGAAGCGTCGAGGCGTAGAAAGCGTCGGCGAAAAGCCTGGATTTAGCACGCAGATCGTCGTAATTGGACTTCCAGTACTGCGCGGCTTCCTCCACGTTCTTGAAACGTGTACTGTACCACGGCTTGTAATAATACGGTATGCCCTCGTAATCGGCCGGATCATAGCACGGTCCCCTCTCCTGGTCGTTGCGCGCATCCCCGCCTATATGGTTGCCGGAAGATGGTACGTACCACACCATATTCACCTTCACCGTGCGGCTCTCGCCTTTTTTCAGATGGAGCGGGACTGCCAGCATAGCGGCCTTTGCATCGTCTGCAGGCGGATTGTCGCGGAGCACTCCCCCGCTTATATCCTGCCAGGCGTAGGTCAGCGGATCGTACCAGAGGCTGCGGAACCAGCAATGGTTGACCACCGTGGCCGGATCCCCCGTGAATATGGCGAAATGCCCTTCCGTCCACGGTTCCGCGCCGCCTTCCACCGGCTCCTGCGTAAGCACGAAACCGGTATCGATCGGACGGATGCGTGCCGGTGCCGTCTTGTGTTTGAGCGACATGAAATTATTGTTGGCCCCGTAGTAGAAAACGGCCTCTATATCGCGTCCCGAGGTGTTGGTGAAAGTATATTCCAGGGCCCCTGCGGGCAGTCCGGAATTATCTTCGTCATTCGGGATGAACGGACTCCATCCGGTCACTTTTATCCCTATGGGGATATCCTCGTCTATCAGTTCTATCTCGGCGAACGGGAAACGGGCGGTGAAGCTGCCACCGTCGAACCGCGGCATACCGAGCAGCGTCTGCCCGTTGCCGCGTCCGGAATTCGGCCGGCCGAATTTCTTCCAGTCGGGACTTTTTATTTCCAGCACTTTGGAACCGTTTTCCACTCCTTTCAGATGTATGGCTGCAAACATGCCCGGTTCGGTGAAAAAATCCATGTGGTGGCGGACGGACATGTGCGAAACCGCGCCGGTGCCTTCGAGGCAGAACATGCCCGCGCCCATCCCGCCTATGGGGAAAGCCACCCTGTCGAGGTACTTGCCCGTATAAGGCTCGTTATAGCTTCTCTGTCCGGATGCGGAAACAGCCGCCGTCAGGATCAGCAGCATTGTAAAAAATCTTTTTTTCATTGGGGTTAGCAGTAATGGGTTTGATATTCTACGAGGTATCTCTAAAACAGCGGCGTCACTGATGTCTCTGACGGCGTTCCGTCGCCTATTACGGGCCAGCCGTCAATCCAGTCGACACGGTCGAGCATCAGTTTACGGCCGCGGGGATCGGATACGTCGATCGCGTGATAAAGAATCCAGTCGCTGCCGGCAGCATCCGTAACAAATTCGGCGTTGTGGCCGGGGCCTTTGAAACGGTCGTTTCCGCTCAGCACCACCTCGTGCCTGTTTTCGAGCATCAGCCCGCCCTGTTTGTCCCTGTAGGGGCCGAAAAGCGATGCCGAACGCCCCACGACCACCCGGTACGTGCTGTTCACGCCGGCGCAGCACGAACCTATCGAGGCGAACATATAGTAGTAACCGTCCCTTTTGTGGATATAAACGGCTTCGTAGGCTGTTCCGGCGACCCTGAATTTCTGCGCGCCTTTTTTGACGGAGAGGCCGTCCGAAGAGAGTTCTATCGCATAAAGTCCCCTGAAACTGCCCCAGAAAAGATACTTGCGCCCGCCATCCTCTATGTAAAACTGGTCGATGGAGTTGGTCACCCCTATTTCCTCGCTGATGAACAGTGCTCCCCGATCGCTGAACGGTCCGGGCGGCGATGCGGCCGTTGCGACTCCTATGCCGTTGCGTTTCTCCTCGCCCCACAGCGACAGCGAGTAATAGAGCAGGTAGCGGCCGCCCACCCTGCTTATGTCAGGCGCCCAGACGTGGCCGCCTTTTAGGAATTGCGGATGCGATTGAGCGGTAAAAGCGGTTCCCGCCTGCTCCCACGAAACAAGGTCCCGCGAACGCATGATCGGCACGTTCGGGATGTTTTCAGTCGCATAGAGGTAGAACCAGCCGTCGCCGCCGTAGATCACCGTGGGGTCCGGCAGGCTGACCGTGCTTACCGGATTGGAATATTGCGCCGGCCCGGATCCGGGCGTCTGCGCCGAGGCGGCCGGTAAAAAACAGAGAAGAATGAGTGTCGTTAACTTTATTTTCATTTTGTCAACGGTTTAGGCTGGGGTTCAGTCGTTGGGCCGTTTACGACAAGCTTACCTTCGGGGGTTATTTCCATGCGGTCGATGAAAACCACACGTTTGTCGCCGGTAGGCGTGGTCCGCCCGTGGTAAACGCAGTACATATCGCCGTTCCGCAGCGTCAGCATCATGTTGTGTCCTGTGCCCGTGACGTCTCCGCCCTTATCGGTATTTTTCTGCAGCACAGGGTTGTCGGGGGATTTGGTGAACGGGCCGAGCGGGGAATCGCTCGTGGCGTAGCCCACGGCATAGTATTGGCCCATGTAATAGTTCGCCGAATACATCATGTAATAGCGGCCGTCTTTCCCGATGATGTTCGATCCTTCGGTCCAGCGCCGGTTTACCTCGCCTGAGGAGACCGAGCGGCTCTCCCATTCGGTCTGTGGATCGCTCATCGTCGAAGGCGGCGTAAGCAGCACAACCGGTTCCCCGATGACGCCGCTGAAATCGGGTTTCATCTCCACGCCGTAGACCCAGCTCTCTTCGATGCTGTCGAACATCCCTTTTTCCCGCGCCCACGCCGAGAGTTCGCTTTCCACGTTGTGCTCGTAGCAGCAGCGCGAATAGTAAAGGTAGACACGGCCGTTGTCGTCCCACAGCACATTGGCATCTATTATCGGGTATCCGGGATCGAAAATCGGACGGTCGTGCATATCGCGGAACGGCCCTGCCGGGGAGTCTGACACCGCCACTCCTATGCGGAACATTTCCAGATCGTTCTGCGGATTCTCCTTCCAGTTGGCGCTGAAGAACATATAGTATTTGCCGCCGCGCTCGTAAACCTCGGGCGCCCAGAAACAGTCGACGTTCCACGAATCCCCGCCGCCGGCATATGCCTGTCCTTCATCCTTCCACTTGACGAGGTCGGTGGATGAGCAAACCCTGAAGCCGGTCGTGCTCTCGGAAGTCCCGTACATATAGAACTTTCCGTCAGATGCTTCAAGAACGAAAGGATCGCCGAAAGCCACATCCAGAGGGTTCCGGTAAGACGCTGGCCTGGAGCACGATGTGGTCAAAACGAGAAATAGAAAACAGAATTTTGCGATTTTCATAAATATTTTTATTAGGTTTACATCAGAATGGGAAGTCCGGGGCTTTATCGTCCGTCAGGCAAAAATAGTTTTTTTGCTTAACCGAAGATATTACTATATGACCAAAGTATAGCTCAAACCTGTAATTCCGGACAAAATATAATTCCCGCTTTCCGACTTTAAGTATTGAACAGGGTGATTGGACATCCGAGTTGTTTTTTGACAGAAACGAGTCATTGAATTCCGGTGTCCGGGTTTAACTTGACATGCTTAATTAAAACGTTTGGAATAATATCCAGACTTTCGGATAACGGAATGAAACTGAGGATACTAAAACTACTTCTGGTATTACTGCCGGTCTCTGCCGGTCTTTCGGCCCAGGTGCAGCCGCTGCTGCCCAGCAAACTTTATTTCACACATATGGGTGTGGAGGACGGGCTTGCCCAAAATACCGTATGGTGCATTCTCCAGGATCACCTGGGTTTCATGTGGTACGGCACCAAGGACGGGCTGGCCCGCTACGACGGCTACAAATTCCGTAACTTCAGACATGACGACGACGATCCCGCTTCGCTCGGCAACAACTTCATACGGTCGCTGTATGAGGACAAAAACGGATGCATATGGGTGGGAACGAATGCCGGTATATATATATACGATCCGAAAAAAGAGAACTTCAGCCTGTTCGACGTAAAAACCGAAGACGGCATGACTGTCTCCCGCGAGGTCAACAACATCATATGCGGACCCGACGGAAGCCTGTGGTTCGCCGTCAACTGGCAGGGGCTTTTCCGGTACGATCCCTCTGAGTCGTCGCTGAAATTATACGAGCCGGTGCCTGGCGACTCTTCTTCCATAAGCTCTGTCAACGTGTGGACGCTCTGTTTCGACGCCGACGGCAACCTTTGGGTGGGAAGCCATAAGGGCGGCCTCGATATGTACGACGTCAAAACAGACAGTTTCATAAATTACAAAATCGGAGACGGGGATACTGCTAATATCTACACCATAGTCAGGGACGGGCACAACCAGCTTCTCCTGGGACCCTCGAGGAACGGCGTATATGTTTTCAATCCCTATCTGAAGGTTGCCAGACCTATGTTCGAGCAGCCGGAATACAGGACGATGTTCGTAAGGAGCATCTTCGTGCGCAACAGCAACGAGATAATGATCGGCACCGAGAACGGCATATACATTTATAACTACACCACCAAACGGATGCAGCACATATGTCAGGAACTCGGAAATCCCTATTCGCTGTCATGCAAGGTGGTCTATTCCATATACCGCGACAAGGAGGGTGCAATGTGGTTCGGAACCTATTTCGGAGGGGTCAACTATCTTCCGCCGCCGTCGGTGCTCTTCGAGAAGTTCTACCCTACAGGAAATCCCAATCAGCTGAGCGGTAAAGCCGTCCGCGAATTCGTGGAGGACAGCGACGGCATGATCTGGATAGGCACGGAAGACAGAGGGCTCAACAGGTTCGATCCTTCGACCGAACATTTCGTTCAGTACAACGCTGCGAACAGCAATCTGTCGTACGACAATGTCCATGCGCTGTGCGCGGACGAACGCAACCTTTATGTAGGAACATTCTCCGGGGGGCTGAATATAATGAACCGGAAAACCGGCAGGATCGTCAACCACAGGAAGTCGGGCTTGCCGAATTCCCTCTCCGACGACAGCGTATTTTCGGTGTTCCGCGACCGCGACGGCAATGTCTGGGTAGGGATGATATACGGGCTCTGCATTTTCGACGAAGCCACCAATTCATTCAAGCCGGTAAAGGATGTCAGCGATCAATCCTTCATATACGACATCTACCAGGGGGCTAACGGCATCATATATTTTGCAGCCTATAATACCGGGATATTATGCTATAATCCGTACCTTGACCGGTGGAGCATGATCGAAAACGGGGACAGGGAGCTCCTGAAGAACGTTATCAGCATAAACGAGGACAGCTCTTCGAAAATATGGTTCGGCACCGAAGGTATGGGCATGGTGGGCTACGATCCGGAAACAGAAAAAATGACGCATCTGACCACTAAAGACGGACTTCCGAACAACGTCGTCTACAAAGTGATAGAAGATAAGAACAAGAACCTGTGGATCAGTACCAATAAGGGGTTGGCGTGTTATGATCCCGCCACCGGGTCGATCAGGGTGTATACATCCAACAACGGGCTCACGAGCGATCAGTTCAACTACAAATCGGGGATACGCGACTCGAACGGGAAACTCTATTTCGGTACCATAAACGGTTTCGTCAGTTTCTCTCCCGAGCAGTTCACCGTCAGCAACAACATATCTCCCGTCATACTCACCAACCTGAAACTGGGCGACCGGACAGTCGACATAGGGCTAAAAGGGTCGCCTCTCGCGGCTTCTATGCCTTATACCGGCAGGATCAAACTCCGTCACAATCAATCGACCTTCACTATAGATTTCGCACTGCTCAGCTACAATGCCCCGGACCGGAACCAGTACCGGTACATGATGCGAAACTATACGGACGAATGGACGCGCCTGAACTCCGGCCAAAGCGTAACTTTCCTGAACGTTCCGCCGGGGAAATATGTTTTCGAGGTGCAGGGGGCCAACAGCGACGGCGTGTGGAACGACCAGTCGGCCAGGCTCGAGATAGAGGTGCTGCCGCCGTTCTATGCCTCGACGTCCGCATACATACTGTACGTCGTACTGGCTATTTCTCTGGTATGGTTCTACGCCAGTTGGTATATGCGCAAGACGAGGCAGAGGAACAACAGCCGGATCGAAGAGATAGAACGCAGGCGCGAACGTGAGGAATATGAAGCCAAAATAGACTTCTTCACCAACATAACCCATGAGATCCGGACTCCGCTGTCGCTGATACGGGGCCCCTACGAGCAGATAACGAAGCAGGGGATAAAACCGTCGGACTACAAGGAGAATATCGAGATCATGGGGGCGAACATATACCGCCTGCTGCAACTGTCGAACCAGTTGCTCGATATACGGAAGATCGAAAGCGAAAGGTTCGTGCTGAACCGATCGGACATCGACCTGAACGGCTTGATAGATGAGTGTATACTCCAGTTCACACAGAGAATAAGCCAGAGAAAGATAGAGCTGGACGTCTCCCTTCCCGATGAACGGCCCGTAGTCTATGCGGACAGGGAAGTTCTGACGAAAATAATCTGCAACCTGCTGGACAACGCGATTAAATATTCCAAAAGCAGGATAGATCTTAAACTCATGGTCAGCGGCGACAGGAGCGGGATAATCATTGTCACATCCAACGACGGCGACCGGATACCCGCCGAGTACCATGAGAAGATATTCGAACCGTTCTTCCAGATCAAAGGCAGCGCGAGGAGCGGCACCGGCTTGGGACTTCCCCTGGTCAAGCGGCTGGTCGAGCAGCACGGCGGAAAAGTTTCGATCGCCCCCGATGAAACTTCGACGGTATTCGTAGTGGAACTGCCGTGGAAAAGAGGCGAGACCGAAGAACCGGCCGAAAGGGACGCAACCGGCCCGGTCCGGGAAACTCCGGACAAAGAGGAACTCTCCGGTACGGGAGATACTGAACAGCGCGGGGAAACGCCGGAGCCCAACCGTATACTTGTGGTGGAAGATGACGCGGGAATGCAGGATTTCCTTCGCAGGCTGCTGTCGCAGAACTACGCCGTTTCGGTGGCGGGAGATGCCGACCAGGCCTTCGAGATACTTAACAGCAACGATATAGACCTGATCGTCACCGACATCATGATGCCGGAGATGAACGGTTTCGAGTTGTGTAAATTCCTTAAATCGAGGATAGATTATTCTCATATCCCGGTGGTGATACTGTCGGCAAAATCGGATACCGAATCGAAGATACTTGGATTGGGAGCCGGGGCCGACGCCTATATCGAAAAACCTTTTTCGGGCGACTACCTCATTGCGCAGATCGCGACCATACTTGCCAACAGGCTGATACTCAGAGAATCGTTCTCGCACCATCCGTTCTCGTCGACAAGTTCGCTCGCACCCAACAAGGCCGACAGGGTGTTCCTGGACAGGATCACGGAGATCGTGAATGAGAACATATCGGAGCCTGATTTTACCGTCGACGAACTGGCCAGGCTGATGGCCATGAGCCGGTCTAATCTGCACCGCAAGATCAAAGGGCTGCTGCAAATGCCGCCCAACGACTTTATGCGGCTGATAAAGCTCCGCAAGGCGGCTGAACTGCTGTCGGAAGGCGAATACCGCGTCAGCGAGATATGCTACATGATCGGTTTCAGTTCGTCGTCGTATTTCGCCAAGTGTTTCCAGAAACAGTTCGGGGTCCTGCCTAAAGAGTTCGTCCGGCATGGCAAGAACCGGACTGCAGCCAATGAGGAAACAGAATGACGCCGTATGATACGGATCAGGGAGGATGACACATAAATGCGGAAAGTCCGCACGAAAAAAGCAAGTCGCAGAGATTTGTTTGAAGACAGCTTCTCGAATCGCGGAGCAAAAGTCCCCCTCGAAAGGGGGATTTAACCAGGGTTTTCCTTCTCCTTGCGAGGCATAGTCCGCAAGCGGCCTTTGCTCTCGCTTCGATCGTCGGTTAGGGGGTTGTCCGACATAGGAATGCGGGAAGTCCGCACGAAAAAAGCAAGTCTTTATGACTTGCTTTTTTCGTGCGGATAAAGGGACTCGAACCCCCACCCCTCTCGGGACCAGATCCTAAGTCTGGCGTGGCTACCAATTACACCATATCCGCTCATTTCATTGCAGCTACATCGCTAATCATCGACCGAGGCCCGTTAGTCGTCCACTGTCTAAAGTGGACGGCGCGGAAGAAGCCGAAGAAGATAATTACACCATATCCGCGTATTCCAGCACATGCAAAAAACAATGCTTGCCCTTTGCGACTGCAAAAATAACCAAAATCCACGGAAAGAAAAGCCGTTTGTAAAAAACGTGACTTTTTATCTGTCGAACGACAGTCGTTCGCCCCTGGTTTCCGAAGCGGCAATTCCGTCGTATGCCACCCGGCCGCCTACGATCGTGCAGGCAACCCTGCTGCTGAATCCGAACCCTTCCAGCGGCGACCAGCCGCATTTCGAGAGTATGTTTTCCGGCGAAACCATCCATTCGGCCGCCTGATCTACAATAGTAATGTCGGCCTTATAGCCCGTGCGCAGGAATCCGCGTCCGGCAATGTTGAAAATAGCCGCAGGGGCGTGGCACATTTTTTCGACCAGAGTTTCCATTGTCAGGACGCCTTCCGAAGCCAACTGCATCATCACGGCGAGCGAATGCTGTACCATGGGTATTCCGGACGGGGCGTCCCAGTAACGGCGCTCTTTTTCTTCCAAAGTATGCGGGGCGTGGTCGGTGGCGGCGACATCGATCTTTCCGGTCGAAAGCGCAGCGCGCAGCGCATCGCGGTCTCCGGCGGTTTTGACGGCGGGATTGCATTTTATGAGGTTCCCGAGCCGGGCGTAGTCCTCGTCCGTGAACCACAGGTGGGGAACGCAGGCTTCGGCGGTTATGCGTTTGGCGGCTGACGGTCCAGCGTCGAACAGCGTCAGTTCGCGTTCGGTGGTGACGTGCGCCACGTGCAGTCTGGTCCCGTATTTGTCGGCCAATTCGACGGCCCGTGCCGAGGAACGGTAACACGCTTCGGCGGGCCTCACCAGCGGGTGTATCTGCGCTGTGGCGTTCTCTCCTTCGCGCTGCCTATACAGGTCCGTATTGGCGCGGATCATAGATTCGTCCTCGCAGTGCGCCGAGATAATGACGGGCGATTCGGCGAAGAGGGCCGAAACGGCGTGGCCGCTATCCACCAGCATGTTGCCGGTCGAGGAGCCCATGAAAAGTTTCACTCCGCACACTTCGCGCGGATTGAGTCGCCTGATTTCGGCGAGGTTTCCGTTGGTCGCACCAAGGAAAAACGAATAGTTGGTGTGCATCCGGCTCTCGGCCAGCTCGAATTTACGTTCGAGTTCGGCGATAGTCGTCGCGGCCGGAACGGTGTTCGGCATTTCAAGAACTGTCGTGACCCCGCCTGCAACGGCTGCGGCCGATTCCGACGACATGTCGCCTTTGTGCGTAAGTCCCGGTTCGCGGAAATGCACGTGGCAGTCGATCACGCCCGGCATCACGATCTTGCCGGAAGCATTGATGCGCGTACTCCGGAAATCGCCCGCGTACTCCCCTTCCCCGACTTCGGCTATAAGTCCGTCGCGGACAAGCACGTAGCCGCGGAACCGCCGTCCCTCGTTCACTATCGTGCCGCCTGAAATGAGCATCGAAGACATTTACGACTTAGGTTTAATGCGCCTGAAACGCAGTTTGAGAACGCCCCAGAAGGCTTCGCTGAAGATCCCGCTGCTCATTTTCGATTCGCCGCGCGTGCGGTCGACGAAGACGATGGAGACCTCTTTTATGTTGAATCCGAGCTTCCAGGCGGTGTATTTCATCTCGATCTGGAATCCGTAGCCGCGCATTTTCACGCGGTCGAAATCGATGCATTCGAGCACCTCGCGCGAGTAGCAGACGAATCCGGCGGTGGCGTCCCTCACGGGCATCCTCGTCACGCGGCGCACATACCGCGAGGCGCACCACGACATCAGCAGGCGCGACATGGGCCAGTTGACGACGTTCACGCCGGTCACATATCGCGACCCTATCACCATATCGGCCCCCCCGACAGCAGCCTCGTAAAGGCGCACGAGGTCGTCCGGGTTGTGCGAGAAGTCGGCGTCCATCTCGAAAACGTAATCATAACCATGTTCGAGAGCCCACCGGAACCCTGCGATATAGGCCGAGCCGAGGCCCAGTTTGCCCTCGCGTTCGAGCAGGTGCAGCCTTCCGGGGCGGTCGGCCTGCGCGGCGCGGACGATGCCGCCGGTGCCGTCGGGCGAACCGTCGTCGACGACAAGAATATCGAACTCTTCGGGGAGCGAGAATACCCGGTCGATCATCAACTGGATGTTCTCGCGCTCGTTGTATGTGGGAATAATTACTAATTTTCGCATAGTCCTACAAATATAGTGAAAGCCGAGCGCCATTGCAAACATTTTTTTGCAAATGGCCGAGGCGCATCCTATATTCTGTTTTTTCTAAAAACAGAAAAGTAGTAACTTTGCGCAAATTCTTGCCAGATGCCGCTAACAATTTCCCTGCAGCTTTCGCCAAAACAGGCCGCCGACCCCAAAACATACGTTCCTATCGCCGCGCGGATCGCCGGTGTGAAAGACACTCAGATTGCCCTTGCGCGTGTCGTAAAGCGTTCGGTCGACGCCCGCCACTCTCCGAAAATTCTCATGACGCTCGAGCTTTACATCGACGGCGAAGAGCAGCCCGCTCCCGTCCATTTCGATTACCCGGACGTGTCGGGCCGGACGCCTGTCGTCATAGTCGGTTCGGGCCCGGCGGGACTTTTCGCGGCGCTGAGACTTATAGAGCTGGGCCTGCGCCCGATCGTGCTCGAACGCGGAAAGGATGTGGCCGAACGCGGGAAGGATATCGCCCTCATCAACCGCAACCAGGGGGTCAACCCCGATTCGAACTACGCTTTCGGCGAGGGGGGCGCGGGGACTTTTTCCGACGGCAAGCTTTTCACCCGTTCCAAAAAGCGCGGCGACTACAACAAGGCGTTGCAGACGCTGGTTTTCCACGGAGCTGGCTCTGAGATACTCTACGAGGCGCATCCCCACATCGGCACCGACCGCCTTCCGCGCATCATGACCGCTATCCGTGCGACCATCGAAAAGGCGGGCGGCACGGTGGTTTTCGGCGCGAAAGTTACAGATATAGAGATCATGAACGGCAGGGCCGTCGGCGTGCGGTGCGGAGACGACCTTATCGAGGGTGCGGCCGTTGTTATCGCCGCCGGACACTCCGCGCGCGATATATATGAAATACTTCACATGCGCGGTGTCGCGTTGGAAGCCAAACCTTATGCTATGGGCGTCCGCATCGAACACCCCCAGCAGTTGATAGACGCGGTGCAGTACCGCATGCCCGAGGGGCGCGGCGAATACCTTCCCCCGGCGGCCTATTCGCTTGTGAGCCAGGATGGAGGGCGCGGAGTTTATTCGTTCTGCATGTGCCCGGGCGGCTTTATCGTTCCGGCCATGACGGACGCTTCGGAATCGGTCGTGAACGGCATGTCGCCCTCGCTGCGCAATTCGCCCTACGCCAATTCGGGCATCGTGACGGAGATAAGGCTGTCGGATTTCGAGTTCCTGCGTGCGGAGTTCGGAGAACTTGCCGGGCTGGAATTCCAGAGGCGCTTCGAACGTCTGGCAAAGGAGAACGGGGGCGACGCACAGACCGCCCCGGCGCAGCGCGTCGCCGATTTCGTCAGCAGCCGTCCTTCAAAAACGCTCCCCACGAGTTCTTATGTTCCCGGAATCACACCCTCGCGCCTCGACCAATGGATGCCCGATTTTATATCCGGTGCGTTGTGTTCGGGAATTTCGACCTTCGGGCGCAAAATGCGCGGATTCGTGACCAACGAGGCGGTAGTGGTGGGCGTCGAGTCGCGCACGTCGACCCCTGTGCGCATTCCACGCGACCGCGAAACGCTGGCCCATCCGCAGGTCGCGAACCTCTACCCCGCAGGTGAAGGCGCCGGATATGCGGGCGGAATAATTTCCGCCGCCCTCGACGGCGAGCGCATCGCCGATGCGGTTAAATTAATTACGAACTGACGCCAAGCCGAGAGCCATCGATTTCGCTCGGATGGCCGAGGCGCGAAGGAAGAAAAATATGCAAAGCAGGGTTAATTAAAAATTACGAATTACGAGTGAAAAATGTGCGGATAGTTGAAATAAACGAGGTCAGGACTTCGTATGTGGAGCGGATAAATGAGTTGTTGTCACAATTGACCACTGATCCCGCGCCGTTCACGACGGCCGATCTGGGAGAGATCGTGGCTTCGCCCTGCAGCCGTATCTTTTTGCTTTATTACGGAGAGGAGATAGCCGGAATGCTCTCTGTCGGCTCTTACAGGACCCCGTCGGGCAGGAAACAGTGGGTCGAGGACGTTGTTGTCGACAAAGCCTTCCGCGGCAAAGGTATGGGCCGGGAACTGTTGGAGCATGCCGTCCGGTATGCCGGCAGTCAAAATGGCGCTTCCCTTATGCTCACGTCGGCTCCGGAGAGGGTCGCGGCCAATAACCTCTACCGCTCCGCCGGGTTCCGGCAGAAGCACACCAATGTCTATAAGATTGACTTTTGATTTACCGACACAAAAATGGAGTGAATCATTTCACTCCATTTTTTACATTCCCGGGAAATTTTCCACGAACTTTATTTTGATGTCGGGGAAATTTTCCACGTATTTGATCGTGAAGTCGGGGAAATGTTCCACGAACTGCCATTTGCCGCAACTGCTCGGGAACGAAGTGACGACTTTTACTTTGACGTCGGGGAACGACTCGACGATCTTGACTTTAAAGTCCGGAAAACTTTCGACCACCTTCACCTTGCCGTAGAGTTTTATCCCGCGACAGGTACATTGCTCCTTATCGATCTCCTCCACGTAGTTGCGGACGGCATCGGGTTCGGCGGGGGTAAAGTAAGGCGTCCACGCCGCGGCCCGGGCGGTGGAAAAACAGACCGCTGCCACGCATGCGAGTATGATGGAGATGGTTTTCATAATAATGGTTGAAATGTTTACGGCACACAGATTTATTTTACCGGAACTTTCAGGACGTACGGCATCCCCTGCCCCACCTCCGTATGGAAGTTCTTGACAATGAGGCTCAGCGCTATCTCATCCGAAGCGAACTCGGCGCCGCTGACGGTCTGCACGCGGCAGCGTACGGTCTCATACGGACGTATCTTCGACTGCCTGGGGTACATCAGGTCGGTACTTCCCTCGCCCTTGTCCATATAGAGTATGAGCGAGCTTTTGTTGGTTATTTCGATGGTTACCGCGTTTTTCGAAACGCCCACCACCTTCATTCCCAGGATGCTTTCGAACAGAGGTTCGAGGAATTCCGCCCTGCCGTAGACGCTCTCGCCCGCATACACGGCGGTGCGTCTGGCCATAAGCGCCTCTTTCAGGGATTCGGCGGTTTTTTCCTTTGCGAAGACCAGCGTCATGTCGCGGTGTTCCCCGCGCGTGAAGTCCACTTCTGCTCCTATCGGCGAGTGGATGTCCGTGTTGCCGATCATCGCAAGGTTTTTGTCGAGGCACCACTGGTGTGCTTCGGGGTAGTAATCGCCGCAAGAGTGGTTGGTGATCTCGATCCCCATCATGTAGCCCTGGTCGAACAGTTTCTGGTGTTCGGGCATGAAAAGCGTCTCGTTGGGCTGCTGGCTGGCCCAGCCGGGATGGTTCCAGAATATGAAAGCCCCCTGCTTTTTAGCCTCGGCGAAAGCCTCTTCCCAATCCGGTGTCTCGAGCTTGTTGGCGTCTTCGAGGAAGATCGCGTTCCAGTGCCCGGGAGGCATGCCGCGCGTGATCTCGGAGCCGTGGATGACGATAAGGTCGCGCGTGGAGGCGGCAGATTTGGCTCTCTTGTACGACTCGTTGAAGTCGCTGCTCATCAGTCCGCTGCGATGATTCGGCCTGTATTCTATATGGTCTGTGATCGCGATCACATCCAGTCCTTCCCTGACGGCTTCGTCGACGCGGACCCCGGGCATCACCTGTCCGTCGGAGAAGACGGTGTGTATATGGAAGTCGCATTTGAGGGTCTTGTACCCCGGGATGTCGGGAATGACGGTCTGGTAGGCTGTCTGTGCAGAGGCCGAGAGTGTCATAGCCGCAAAGGCCAGAATCAGGAGAAATTTCTTCATTGTCGTTAGTGTTTTTTTATTGGGTGTGTATTGAAACAAATATAGGCATTTTTTCCTCGCAGGCTAATAAAAAACGCGGGATTTTTATGTCATCCCGAGTGAGCCGAAACCATCATGGTATCAATGATTGTCAGTTAGCTTTTGGCGACGAGGGATCTACATTATAATTGAACCCGCTTCAGTCGTAGATATTGTATGGTAGTTTCCTCGTCGGGCGATATTTCACTATCACTCGCAGTAACTCCTTGCGTCGCCCTCACTCGGAATGACATTCTATCGATAGTATTGAATAGAAATCAGAGTTAGATTTTGTTTATCAGTTCAATTAACACCTGTCGGATTTGCTCCAGCTTATCCATAATTTCTTCGTGCTGTTTTGCGTCCATAATTTATTTAACCTTTATAAATATTTGTTGCCATTTTTTGCAAAGTTCATCAAACGAGATTCCTGCATTTGCAGGGCTTGTACTTGGTAAAGATATATATTCAATGCCTTGTCGCCGAAAGAAATATTTGTCATATAGTTTTTCGGCCTTTTTTCCGTTAAATCCAATAACTTTCAGTTCTTTGTGCCTGGAGATAAAAGCAGTTAAATCATTAGGAGTTTCATCTTTAATCGCACTATCGAGACTGCCTTTTCTATTTGCGTTGTGTGCTACATCCCAAATCCCGATTTTAGATTTTAGCAAAAGTGTTTTTTTGTCGCAATAGGAAAACGGTAAACCATTGTTTGTGATAGTAGAAACGACTTTCCAGAATCGGTTGCTTGGATGCCCATAATACTCTCCTAATTCAAGCGACTTATCGCCGGGCATAGTACCTAAAATTAGAATCGCAGTATCACTATTTGAAATTGGGTCGAATGATGTTTTAGAATTACTCCCGACCGTGGTGCTTTTCGTTTTTATTTCGGTGTCATAAGTTTTCTCAGAATGTTCGCCGAGAGAATGCCTAATGTTCTGTATTTCATTATCTTTATTTAACAAAGTAGCTTTGCTATCTGCTATTTTAATTTTTCTGTCTTTAATCAAATCCTCTAAATCGCTTATTTGCAAATCAACAATACCCCAATCGTCCTTGCCGTAAAAGCCTATTGCCCTCATTTTGCCTCTCATGGCTTTCTGCTGAGAACTATTAGTCCTATTTCTAATCTTAATCAGCTCTCTCAATTTGTTGATTTCTGCTTCTGTAAATACACTCTTCCCTTTCATAATATAAAAATTCAGATATTGCAATTTTCGTCAAAATGGCAGACAAACACAAATTTTATAGCGGTTATTTTTGGACACCTGAGTAGCACCTAAAATGGACATCTATATTGGACATTAAAAATAGACATCATTTCTGATATTGCTTTTAACACCAGTAGCACAAAAAAGCGGGACAACTTTTGTCCCGCTTTTTTAAGTTATATCGACCTGCTATCCGAGGTACGATTTCAGCCATTTGCTTTTGGAGCTGTGGCGCAGTCGGCGGATGGCTTTTTCCTTGATCTGGCGCACGCGTTCGCGCGTCAGGCCGAATTTGTCGCCTATCTCCTCGAGCGTCATCTCCGAGCAGCCGATGCCGAAAAAGTACTTCACGATATCCTTTTCGCGTTCGGTCAGGGTGGCAAGTGCGCGTTCGATCTCGGTCCCGAGCGATTCGTTTATCAGTCCGCGGTCGGCGTTGGGCGAATCGGCGTTGACCAGCACGTCCAGCAGGTTGTTGTCCTCGCCGTCGGCGAACGGCGCGTCGACCGAGACGTGGCGTCCGGCGACCCTCATGGTGTCGGTCACCTTTTCGCGCGGAAGGTCCAGCACGGCGGCCAGCTCCTCGGGCGACGGCGTGCGTTCGTTCTCCTGTTCGAACTTGGCGAAAGCCTTGTTGATCTTGTTGAGCGAACCCACCTGGTTGATCGGCAGGCGCACGATGCCCGACTGCTCGGCCAGGGCCTGTAGAATAGACTGGCGTATCCACCACACGGCGTACGACATGAATTTGAATCCGCGCGTTTCGTCGAATTTTTCGGCGGCCTTTATCAGCCCGAGGTTCCCTTCGTTGATAAGGTCGGGTAGGCTTAGCCCCTGGTTCTGGTACTGTTTTGCCACGGAAACCACGAACCTGAGGTTGGCTTTGGTCAGTTTTTCCAGAGCCTCCTGGTCGCCTTTTTTGATCCGTTGGGCGAGCTCTACCTCCTCCTCGACGGTGATCAGGTCCTCTTTACCTATTTCCTGCAGGTATTTGTCCAGCGAGGCGCTTTCGCGGTTGGTAATGGACTTTGTGATCTTTAGTTGTCTCATCTATTTCTCCTTACTTCTTTTTGCTCAACGGTTATTCGTCCCTCACCAGCGAATATGAAATCGACCTGCCGTTGGTATAAACACCGTCTATGAGCGTTATCCTGTCGGTTATTTTATAAAGGTCGTTTACTGAATAGATCGGCGTGCCGTTGATATGGGTTATAATATATCCTTTCTGAACATGGGCGCGGTCGAGAATTCCGCCGCGTTCTATCGACACGACCTGTATCCCTCCCTTGATTCCCAGCTCTTTTTTCTGCTTGTCTGTCAGATTGATGTTCGCAAATTCTCCGCCCAATGACTTAACGGCGTCGAACGTATCTTTGGCGATCAGTTCACTCTTTCCAGCTTTATTACGTAAAGTGACGTCGAATTGTTTCACTTTTCCGTCCCTTTTTGCAATTATTTTAATAATGTCGCCCGGACGCTTCTGGCTGATGACATTGGCGACTGACGCGCCGTCAGTTATGGTCACCCCGTCCATCTCGGTGATGATGTCGCCTTTCTTGATCCCGGCGGCCTCTGCAGCGCCACCTTCGGCCACTTCTTCGACGTAGATACCCCCTGTTTCCTTAATGCCCAGCTCCTCGCCTTTCGCACGGATGAAGCGGTCGTCAATGGGGACGTAGGAGATACCTATAAGAGCCCGTTGTACGACTCCGAACTCTTTGAGGTCGGCCACGACTTTACGCACGATGGTCTCGGGAACCGCGAACGAATAACCCGCGAAACTGCCCGTAGGCGACTGTATCAGCGTGTTGATGCCTATGAGTTCGCCTTTGGTGTTGACGAGCGCGCCGCCCGAATTGCCCGGATTGACCGCGGCGTCGGTCTGTATGAACGACTCGATGCCCATACCGCTTGCGGTCTGGATTGCCCCCAGCGAACGCGCCTTGGCGCTGATTATGCCGTGGGTCACGGTCGAGGTAAGCTGATAGGGGTTGCCGATAGCCAGCACCCATTCCCCTAACCTCAGCGCGTCGGAACTCCCGAACGGCAGCGACGGAAGGCCGGTAGCCTCTATTTTCAACAGAGCTATTTCGGTGTCGGCGTCAGTGCCGACAAGGGTTGCGTCGTAGGTTTTACCGTCGGGAAGTTTGACCGTCAGTTTGCTTGCATTAATCACGACGTGGTGGTTGGTGACGATATAGCCGTCGGGGCTGATAATAACGCCCGAGCCGCCCGACATCTGTTCACGGTAGCGGGTCTCGTCCTGACCCTGCTGCTGCCGTCCCCCGCGCTGCGGGATGCCGAAAAATTCCAGGAACGGGTCGAATCCGCCGCTCCCGTACGAAGATTGCGGTATCTCTTCGGTCTTGATAACGCTCACCACGCCTTTCACGGCATTCTCAGCCGCGTATGTGAGATCGGGATAATTGTCCGGGGTGTAAGCCGTGAAATGGCTTCCTGCGTTTTCGAAGCCCGATTCGACGATTTTTTCTATCGTGCGGACTTCCTGTTTTGAAGGGTTGCTTACCCTGATAACGGTGTAGGCGGTCAAACCACCGACAAGGGCCGACGCGATCACTGCGGCAGCCACTAATAATCCTTTGTTTTTCATACTCTTTTCCTTTTGTTTATTTAATTGTGAAAAGCGTCGAAAATCATACCATAGGCGAATAAGCTCGAATTTATTTGTAACAATTTTAAAACATTCTTCTATTTTTCTAACGCAGCGCGCGATACGATATTGTACCATGCGGCGGTTAATCTTTTTTTGACGATAAATAACGCAGGCAGGGCAGGATTTATTTTGTCGCCCGGCATAAAACAATCAAGGCTGCCGGAGAGGCAGCCTTGGTCATATAAACTCTGTATACCGCTACTCCGGTTCCACCGAACCCTCGAAACGCATGACCGAGGCTTTAATGTCGGCGAAATTAGGTGCAAGCAGGGTGGTTGTAGATAATTTCAGTCCGGAAGGGCCGTACTGCCCCAAAACCCTGTGGGCGGCATTGACATTCATGACGGGCGCTGTAGCGTCGGGCAGTCCGCCCTTGAGCGGCGGATAGGCGGTGATCTTCTGAACCGAATTGACGTAGCCGTCGCGGATATACATCTGGCGGTAGAAGATCATCAACTGGTCGCCAGATTTTTCGCGGTCCCATGTAAGGACGTTGATATTGTTGGCTTCGGCAGCGGCTTTTGCCTGTGTATACATGGCGTCGTTTTTGGCTATGACCACAAAGTTGGCATATTCGCCGTCCATGGTCACGCTGTGGTCGGGAACGGTAATGGGTGTGTGGGTGGCTTTGTCGCCCACGCAGATCGACCAGTAGCGCACGTCGGCAGTGGTATTTTCAGAGATCGAAGCCGGCGAATGGGGCGGCTTGAAGCGGAACAGCAGCACATCGCCGTCGGTCATGCGGTTGGCGGCGGTAACATAGCCCGTCGGACCGTTGGAATACATGATGTTGGGCGCCAGGGTGAACACCAGAGCCTGCGCCGACTGAAGTTCGGGAACACTGTTCACGATCATGGCGCACTTGTCATAGTAGGTGGACTTGGCTCGGACAGCCTTGCCGGTCGCCTTGCCGGTCGCGGCGTCGAAGAAGGTGATCGAGGGCAGCTCCACTCCGCCGAAACTGTCGTTGTGGTCTATCGAGTTGAAATAGACACGCAGCAGCAGGCAGAGCCTTTTGGTGCTTGCAGGAAATTCCAGCACATTTTTCAGGCCGGCGGTAACGCTGGCTGGAGTGCCTGCGGGGACAAGATTGACCTCAAACCAGCTATCGCCCGTCACGCCTTCCTCGGCAAAAGGATTCCGGCCGCTCGAAGGAACGACATTAAAGTCTTCGATCGAGGCGATGCGTGCCGTCGTATCGTCATCGTAAAGGGTGATATTGAAAAAGCGGGCGTTCTCGTTGGGGAACTGGCCGGCGATGCGCAGGCCTGTGGAGGGATACTTCGAAACATCCATGGTGTACTCCCAGTAGTTTTCCGAGAGGTCGGGCCAGGTGATCTCTTCGGGATCGTTGCCCGCCATGGTCTTGCCCCACTGCTCGGCAGGTGTGGGGTTGAATTCCGGTTCTTTTTCCTTGTTGTTGCAGCCGGCCAGCACTACTGAGGCGGCCAGCATAATAAACATGAGGTTCTTTTTCATAATCTGCAATTCATTAATGGGGTTGTTTTGTCGATATATTCAGTTATTTTATCGACTAATATGGTTATTTCATCTGCAAAGATATATTTTTTCCTGAAAACGGCAATCTGCCGTGTAAATTTAGCCGCCGATCCATCCGGTTTGTCAAATTTTTCTTATCTTTGCGCCCGATACAATTAGTTAAAAGTCCTTCTCTACGGTTTAGCTTCGCTGAACTCGCCCGCCTTACAGGCGACCTCGGTTGGGAAGGATGTAGGATGGGTGATCGAATACCGCGGCTTTGAAAAAGCCGTTTAACGTGGATTATGGATAAGGATTCACGAGGTGGCGGTCCGGAATAAATAAATTTTACAGAATACTTATCCATAAAATACGTTAAATGTGGAAAGATTTGGCCGATTGCAACCACAATAAAAAAGCGCTAAAGAAGCAGACGTCTTTTTATTATTTTTACATCCGCCGGTTTTTCCCATTTTGATCGTTTAACTTAATTAATGATTAAAAATGGGCTTTTTATTTACATCGGAATCGGTGTCCGAGGGGCACCCCGATAAAGTTTCAGACCAGATTTCAGACGCTATTCTCGACGAATTCCTGCGCCGCGACCCCAATTCCAAGGTCGCGTGCGAAACCCTTTGCACCACGGGCCTCGTCGTCGTGGCCGGTGAGGTGCGCAGCGAAGCCTACGTCGATATCCAGACAGCCACGCGCCGCGTCATCAACCGCATCGGCTACACCAAGAGCGAATACATGTTCGACGGCAATTCGTGCGGCGTGCTCTCGGCGATCCACGAACAGAGCTCCGACATCAACCAGGGCGTCGTGCGCGAAACGGTCGAAGAGCAGGGGGCGGGCGACCAGGGCATCATGTTCGGCTACGCGATCAACGAGACGCGCGAATTCATGCCCGCGACGCTGATCCTTTCACACGTGATACTCAAGGAGTTGGCCGATATCCGCCGCCAGGGCGAGGTGATGACCTATCTGCGTCCCGACGCAAAGAGCCAGGTGACCATCGAGTACGGCGACGACCGCAAGCCCATTCGCGTGCACACTATCGTGGTCTCGACCCAGCACGACGAATTCATCCGCGGGGGCGGCGGAATTTCCGACAAGGACGCCGAGAGGGAGATGGGGGCGAGGATTCGCGAGGACGTCCGCACCATTCTTATCCCGCGCGTGAAGGCCCGCCTCGAAAGGGCCAAGGACCAGCTCGCAGCGCTTATCGACGACTACTACATCCTGCACGTCAATCCGACAGGCAAGTTCGTCATAGGCGGTCCGCACGGCGACAGCGGGGTCACGGGGCGCAAGATCATAGTCGACACCTACGGCGGGCGCGGTGCGCACGGCGGCGGCGCGTTCTCGGGCAAGGACTCCTCGAAAGTCGACCGCTCGGCCGCCTACATGGCGCGCTACATCGCAAAGAACATGGTTGCGGCGGGGGTTGCGGACGAGATGATGGTGCAGGTATCCTACGCCATCGGCATCGCGCATCCGCTGAGCATATATGTGGACACTTACGGAACTTCCAACGTAAAGATATCGGACGGCGAGATCGCGGAACGTATAGGGACGATGTTCGACATGCGCCCGGCGGCGATAGTCCGCAAGTTCGGCCTGAAGAACCCGATCTTCGAGGCCACTGCCTCCTACGGCCATTTCGGCAACCGTTCGTACAAACAGCCTGTGACGTTCTTCGAAAACGGCCGTGAGGTCGTGCGCGAAGTCGAATTCTTCGGCTGGGAAAACCTCACGTCGGTCGACATGATCCGCAAGGAGTTCGGTCTCTAACAGCGATTTATAAAAAAACTGCAAAAGGATGCCCTAAAAGGCATCCTTTTTTGTACCTTTGCCCGTTCAAAAAAATGGAATAAATGCAGAAAATACGCAATATTGCGATAATAGCGCACGTGGACCACGGTAAGACCACCCTTGTCGACAAGATGATCTACCAGGGGCACCTGATGCGCGAGACCCAGGGTGCCGATCTCATCATGGACAACAACGACATCGAGCGCGAACGCGGCATAACGATCCTGTCGAAGAACGTTTCGGTCAACTATAACGGCTACAAGATCAATATTATAGACACTCCGGGCCACTCCGATTTCGGGGGCGAGGTCGAGCGTGTGCTCAACATGGCCGACGGGGTGCTGCTGCTGGTAGACGCTTTCGAGGGGACCATGCCCCAGACCCGTTTCGTGCTCCAGAAGGCGCTGTCGCTCGGCAAGAAGCCTATCGTCGTTATCAACAAGGTCGACAAGCCGAACTGCCGTCCCGAGTATGTCCACGAACAGGTTTTCGACCTGATGTTCGATCTCGACGCGACCGAGGAGCAGCTCGATTTCCGCACCATCTTCGGAAGCGCCAAACAGGGCTGGATGTCGCACAAGGTCAATGAGAAAACTGACAGCATCATCCCGCTGCTGGACGCGATAATCGACGATATTCCCGCCCCGGCGGTCGTCGAGGGGACTCCGCAGATGCTCATAACCTCGCTCGAATACTCCCCCTACATAGGCCGCATCGCTGTCGGCAAGCTGACGCGCGGCATTCTGCGCAGCGGCCAGAACGTCACCCTCGCAAAGCGCGACGGCACGACGATGGTCAAAACGCGCATAAAAGATCTGATGGTTTTTGACGGACTCGGCAAGTCGAAGGTCGAGGATGTACAGTGTGGCGAGATATGCGCGCTGGTGGGGATCGACGGTTTCGAGATCGGCGACACCATCTGCGATTACGAAAATCCCGAGCCTCTCGAACCTATAGCGATAGATGAACCGACGATGAGTATGTTGTTTACTATCAATGATTCGCCGTTTTTTGGGAAGGACGGGAAATTCGTCACTTCACGCCACCTGAAAGAGCGCCTCGATCGCGAATTGGAGAAAAACCTCGCCCTTCGCGTCGAATCCGGACAGACCGCCGACAGTTTTGTCGTCTACGGCCGCGGGGTGCTTCATCTTTCGGTGCTGATCGAGACGATGCGCCGCGAGGGCTACGAACTTCAGGTCGGCCAGCCGCAGGTAATTATAAAGGAGATAGATGGGGTGAAGTGCGAACCGGTCGAGGAGCTGACGATAGACCTTCCCGAGGAGCATTCGGGCCGCGCCATCGAGATGGTCACCAAGCGTAAAGGCATGCTGCTCAAGATGGAAACCTTTGGCGACCGCACCCGTATGGAGTTCGAGATACCGTCGCGGGGCATCATCGGCCTGCGCAGCAACATGCTGACCGCCACCGCCGGAGAGGCAATCATGGCCCACCGCCTGAGGGGTTTCGAACCGTGGAAAGGCGACATGGAGACACGTATCAACGGCTCGATAATCGCCATGGAGACAGGAACGGCCTACGCCTATGCCATTAATAAACTGCAGGACCGCGGCAAATTTTTCGTTTCGTCTGGCGACGAGATCTATGCAGGCGAGGTCGTCGGCGAGAGCACTCGCAGCGAGGATATGACGGTCAACCTGACCAAAAGCAAGAAGCTGACCAACATGCGCGCCAGCGGGTCTGACGAGAAGATGAGTATTGCCCCGCCGGTCCTGTTCTCGCTCGAAGAGGCCCTGGAGTATATCAAGAACGACGAATACGTCGAGATCACGCCCAAGTCGATGCGTCTGCGTAAGATACTTCTAGACGAGAACGACCGCAAACGCGCCGCCAAATAGCGGCAACGGCCGCGGCGGGTCGGAACGCCGACGGCGATTTATTTTGTCATTCCGAGTGAGCCGAATGTATTTAGGTTTTAGTATATGATAAGTTCCTATTCGGCGACGAGGAAACTACAATACAATCAACCCGCCTCGGAGCGCATAAATTATAAGGAAGATTCCTCGTCGGCCGATAGACTCTTTATTTTCGCTGTATGTTATTGGATCGTCCTCGCTCGGGATGACAATAGGAAAAGGACGCCTTAAAGCGTCCTTTTTTGTGTGATATGGTCGTAGTTCCGGCTACCGCACCTCTATGTCGTAATTATTTTTGAACGACACCAGCGCCCACTGGTCGTTGACATGCCGCCGCGTGTTGCCGGTCTGCACGAACCTGTACGGCGTTTGCAGCGGAGGCTGTGCGCCGACCTGCCCGAGCTTCTGTTCGAACGTGCCCCCCTGGCGGAAAAGCGCCCCGCCGAACAGTTTCACAGCGTCGTAGCCCCTGTATGCCGACCTCGACGGAAATTCGCCGTAGACCCCGAGGTAGCGCCCCTCGAAACGAGCCACGACAGGATCTGAACGGTCTATGTAATAAGATGTTATGAAACAGACGTTGAGATCGAAGAAAAGGTACTTGTCGATGATAGTGGAGCCATATCCCGCCCATTTCGAACTGCCCACAACTTTGATGTCAGCCTTACGGTTGCGGCTTTTGTAAGCGGTGCTTATGGCGGCAAGCGCATCGTCCACACCCTTCTCCGTCGCAGCCAGCACGATGAACACATTTTCGCGGCTCCAGTCGATGAGCGATGCCGCGTTGCCCGAGCCTATAGAGAAGCGTCCGTAGTTGCCGCCCCGAAGTTCGGCCGTGATCTCGCGCTCGAATTCTTTGTCGTCGCCCGAACCCGACGAAACGAGTATGATATTTTTGCCGCCCGACAGCAGGTCGCGCATCTTGTCGTATTTCGTGGCGGGGTCGGGCGCCATCTGGTAGAGCCAGTCGCTGTCGAGATCCTTCACGGAAGCCAGCGGCGAGACCACCGGGATCTGGTACCCGTCGGCGAACTGCACGGCCGGGCCCATCGCGGGCTCATAGACCGGCCCGATGATGAGGTCGGTGTTGACAAAACCGCCCGACGAGACTATCCCGCGCACCTTTTCGGGCGAACGCGCCGTGTTGTAGAGCGTGACGTTCATCGAGTGCCCGGCGGCTTTCAGGTCCTCCAGCGCAAGCAGAGAACCCCTGTAAAAATCGATGAAGTCGCTGTTCGAACCGGCCGGCTCCAGCGGCAGCATAATGGCGATATTCGGGACGTTCCGGTTGTATGATGCTGTCCGGCCCTGCGTAAAGTCCGGCTGCCAGTTATCGGTGGCGGTCATTGACTGCGGAGCCGTCTCCTGTCCCTGCGCCGCTTCCGACGGTATGCGGATAATGCTGTTGGCCTTGAGCCCGTCGCCGTCAGCGAGTCCGTTGGCCTGTTCGATGGTCGTGCGCGTCACACCGTACATCCGGCTGAGCGAAAAGAGCGTTTCGCCTGGTTTGACAAGGTGATAGACATGTTCGTCGGAGAGCTGGTTGGCGGCGTCGCGGTACGCTTCCCACTGCTGGCTCACCTGCCACGACTGCGTTCCACCGATCTCCTTCTTCCTCATGAGCAGGACCTGCCCGGTCGAAAGCTGCGTCGGATCGATGCCGGGATTGTCCTCCACGAGCGTGTTAAGCGAGATGCCGTAGTTGCGGGCGATGGAATAGGCGGTCTCCCCCGCCCTCACGACGTGCTCGTCGAAAACCCTCGACTGTTTGCGCGTCTCTTCCTGCTGCCGCACCGGGATCTTAATGACCGCGCCCGCCTTGAGACCATCCTTTACGAGCGGATTGTTGTTCTTGATGTCGTTTTCCGAAACGTCGTATAGCTTCGACAGCGAATAGAACGTTTCGCCCGCCCTGACGGTGTGCACCCAATAGTTCTCCCCGTCGATATGCACGATGCTCTCCGATCTTTTCGAAGGCACCTGTCCCTGCGCGGGCGCCGCAGCAAGGATCGCTATAATAATAAGTATGGGGAAAAAGCGCCGCATCTTCTGCATTATTTTTTCGCGCCCCGCAGGCGTATCTCGGTAATGACTTTTTTTGTGTATCCGGGGAAATCTCCGTCCATCATCCAGCCGTAGTAGCTCGGTTCCTTGTCGAACACCTCGGCGACGCTGCGTCCCTTGTGCTTGCCGAACGAGAATACCTCGACCCCCTTGTCGTCGAAAACGATCCTTCCGGCGTAGTCTGCGGCGTTGTCGCGTGCCGAGAATTCCGCCAGGAACGTGATATCGTTTTCCAGGTCGGGGTAACGGTCCAGTTGCGCCTCAAGAACTTCATGGGTCGCCAGCACGTCGGCCTCGGCCGAATGGGCATTCTCCAACTCCTTGTCGCAGTAAAACTTATAAGCAGCTTCGAGCGTACGTCGCTCCTTCATGTGGAATATGTTCTGCACATCCACGAAGCGGCGCTTCTTGAAATCGACGTCGACCCCGGCCCTGATGAACTCTTCCACCAGCAGAGGAATGTCGAACTTGTTGGAGTTGAATCCCCCGAGGTCGCTCCCCTCCATGTAGTTGGCCAGCGACTTGGCGATCGAGCGGAATGCGGGCGCGTCCTTCACGTCGTCGTCGTAGATGCCGTGGATTGCCGACGCCTCGGCCGGGATTGGCATTTCGGGATTGACGCGGCGGGTTTTCACCTCCTTATCGCCGTTCACGAGTATCTTCACAAGCGATATCTCGACGATCCGGTCGCGCGAAATGTCGATTCCGGTCGTCTCGAGGTCGAAGAATATTATCGGGTTCTTAAGATTTAGCTGCATTCTCAAGCATTAATCATCATGGGCATCAGCAGCATCAGCGTATCGCTGGGCTGTTTGTCGTCATACACCGGTTTGAACACTCCGGCGCGGGTCGAGTCGGCCAGTTCCATCACCACGCTGGGGGTCTCGATGTTCGCCAGTATTTCGACCAGAAAGGTCGATTTGAACCCGATGGTGATGGGATCGCCCTCGTAGGCCGCCGAGACCGATTCGCGTGCCGAGACCGAAAAGTCGAGGTCCTGGGCGAGCAGGTCTATATGGTTGGTCTTGATCTCCAGCTTGATGAGGTTGGTGGCCTGGTTCGAGCATACCGCGACGCGTTTGATGCCGTTGAGCAGCTCCACGCGGTCGACGATCACTTTGTTGGGGTTCGCCGCCGGGATCACCGCGTTGTAGTTGGGGTAATTGCCCTCTATCAGGCGGCAGACCATGGTGTAGCCGCCGACGTGAAACACAACATTCTTGGAGTCGAACTCCGCCGTGATCCCGCCGTTTTCTTTGATAAGCGTGTTTTTCAGCAGGTTGGCCGGTTTTTTGGGCAGGATGAACGACGCGGTGGTCTCCGACTTGTGTTCGGCGATGTAGCGCACCAGTTTATGGGCGTCCGTGGCCACGAAAGTTATCTTTTCGGGATCGATGCTGAAGAATACGCCGTTCATCACGGGGCGCAGTTCGTCGTCGGCCGTTGCGAAAATGGTCTTGTTGATGCCGCTCACCAGCATGTCGGCGTCGAGCGTCAGCACGTTTTTATCGTCTCCGAGAGCCTGTACCGCAGGGTAGCTCTGTCCCGAAGTGCCCGGTATGGTTGCTTCACCGGTCTTCCAGGTGGTCTTGATCTCCCAGGTCGAGTCGTTGGCCTCGATGGTGATGGGCTGTTCCGAGAACTCTTTGAGCGAGTCGAGCATCAGTTTTGCGGGAGCGGCGATGAGTCCGTCCTGTTCGGCGCTGTCCACCTTGAGCGTCCCGACGAACGTTGTTTCAAGGTCGGAAGCGGTGACCTTCAACTGTCCTTCGCTGAGTTCCATCAGGAAATAATCGAGGATGGGGAGCGTATTTTTCGAGCTGATGATCTTTCCTGTGGTCGACAGCAGCTGCAGGAGGGCGGAACTTGATACCGTGAATTTCATAGTATTATCTGTTTTTTCGTTTTTGAATGATCTCTTCTATCCCCCAAAGATAGCGATAATTTTCAGAACGCTACCAACTTGTCCAGTGACATTTTAATCATCTTTTCAACAAAAGGCTTATAGTCGGTCGCGGCGTCGTGCGCCACCCGCTGCGCGATTATGGTGCAGATGGTTGCCGCACGGTGCCCCATCAGCGCCGAGAGCCCCGCCAGCGCCGAACTTTCCATCTCGAAATTTGTGATGCGGCGTCCCTCCCAGCGGAACGATTCGATCTTCTCGTTCAGGTCAGGGTCGGCCGGACGAAGCCTCACCCAGCGCCCCTGCGGGCCGTAGAATCCGGGGGCCGAGATGGTGATTCCCTCTTTGGTGACATCGCGGAAATGGTCGAAAAGCTCCTTGTCCGCGTTAATGAAATAAGGTTTCGGCAGCATTCCGCTCCACCCGGTGTGTTTCATGAATGCCTGCTCGATCGGCAGGTCGCAGACGGCGTCGCGCCCTTCGTAGAAGTTCAGCAGGCCGTCGAAGCCCACCGACGAGCGCGAAAAGACGAAATCGCCTATCTGCAGATCCTCCTGCAGGCCGCCCGAAGTGCCCAGACGCAGCATCGTGAGCTGTTTCTTCACGGGTTTCACCTGCCGCGTGGCGAAGTCGATGTTGGCCAGCGCGTCGAGTTCCGTCACGACGATATCTATATTATCCGTCCCGATCCCGTGCGACAGTACGGTCATCCGTTTGCCCTTATAAGTGCCTGTAACGGTGTGGAATTCACGGCTCGATATGTCGAATTCCTTGCTGTCGAGATACTCCGCGATCATGGTGACCCTTCCCGGGTCGCCTACGAGCACGACGGTATCTGCGAGTTGTTCCGGTTTGAGGTGCAGGTGGAAAACGGAACCGTCGTCATTGATGATCAGTTCCGAAGATGGGATAGTTCTCATAATCAATATATTTAATTACGAATTACGAATTACGAATTACGAATTCAAACGCGGCTTCGCTGCGGTTTATAAAAATTGTCACAAAAATTAAACCGCATTTTTGTTTTATTATTGCTATAAAAATAGCTATTTTGCACGGATAAACAAAACAATTCAACGACACGACACAAAACAAAAACAATTACTATGACACTTATCAAATCAATTTCGGGCATCCGCGGAACCATCGGAGGCGCGCCCGGAGACAATCTCACCCCGATCGACGTGGTCAAATTCACCTCGGCCTATGCCGCTTTCATCCGCCGTGCGGCGGGCGGACGGCGTATAAAGATCGTTGTGGGACGCGACGCGCGCCTTTCGGGAGAGATGGTCGACAAACTGGTCCAGGGGACGCTCATGGGGTGCGGCGCCGACGTGATCGACGCGGGACTCTGCACCACGCCGGGCGTCGAGATGGCCGTCACGCACTACAAGGCCGACGGGGGCATCATCCTCACGGCCAGCCACAATCCCCGCCAGTGGAACGCCCTGAAACTGCTCAACGACAAAGGTGAGTTCCTGAGTGGAGCCGACGGTGCGGAGATACTCAAAGCCGCCGAATTGGATGATTTTACATATCAGGAAGTCAGCGATATAGGCCGCGTTATCGAAAGCGTTGATTTCACTGCGCAGCATATCGCCGACGTGCTGGCGCTGCCGCTTGTCGATGCCGACGCCGTGCGCGCACGCAAATTTAAAGTTGTGGTCGACGCGGTCAATTCGGTAGGCGGCATCGTCATCCCCGAACTTCTGCGCGAACTCGGCTGCGAGGTGATCTGCCTGAACTGCGATCCGACCGGCGAATTCGCCCACAATCCCGAGCCGCTTCCCGAGAACCTGACCGAAATTTCGGCCGCGGTGGCTGCAGAAAAAGCCGACCTCGGCATTGTCGTCGATCCCGACGTCGATCGCCTCGCGCTGGTGTGCCAGGACGGTTCGATGTTCGGCGAGGAGTACACGCTGGTCGCGGTAGCCGACTACGTGCTGTCGAAAACGCCAGGTAACACAACTTCCAACCTCAGTTCCACACGTGCCCTTCGCGACGTTACCGAGAAGCACGGCGGAACGTACGCAGCTTCTGCGGTCGGCGAGGTCAACGTGGTGGCTAAGATGAAGGAGATCGGCGCAGTGATAGGCGGCGAGGGCAACGGGGGGGTCATCTACCCCGCCCTGCACTACGGCCGCGACGCGCTTGTGGGCGTGGCGCTGTTCCTGACGCACCTTGCCGCGTGCGGTATGACCATGACGGAGTTGCGTGCGTCTTACCCCGGTTACTACATCTCGAAGAACAAGATGGAACTCACGCCAGATGTCAACGTCGATAAAATTCTCGGAGAGGTGAAAGAGGCTTATAAGGATGAAAGAGTGACAGATATCGACGGCGTGAAGATCGACTTTCCCGAGGGCTGGGTGCATCTGCGCAAGTCCAACACCGAGCCCATTATCCGCATTTACAGCGAGGCCGCCGACCGCGAATCGGCCGACAGTTTCGCCCAAAAGATAATCGATAAGGTGGAGGAGATCGCCGAATTGGGATAGCCCTGGTGAAACCTCATAAGTAATGAAAATATGGCGGCATGAAAACGAAAGGAATATTTGCAGTTGTCTTTTTGCTGTTGTCCGTATTGTCTTGTAAGCCAAGGCAAACAGCGGCAGGGGTAAAAAACAGTCCGGAGCCGGATGTCGCGCAGCGGATTGAAAAACACGATGCCGTTGGCGACCTTTTGGAAAAGGCATCGCAGGCAGACACGCTTGAATGGTCTGATTTCGCCCCGTTTTTATATTTTAAGTCGGGAAATATCTTTGACGTGATGGATAAAAACGCGGTTGTGATCACTTGTCCGACGGATACCACTTTTTTAGTAAAAATATACGCCCGGGAAGACAATCGATGGAATATCGTGGACAGCGTCGACGGACTTCGCGTCTGGCGCATATATTTTGACATAAAATATTCCGACTACAACTTTGACAACTGCAACGATATTTATATTCAGGCCGTATGTTCAAATGGTTATGCTTTGTCCAGGGGGCATTTACTTACCGTAGATGCTGAGACGAAGAAGATCACGTGGCATAAAGAAGCGCAGGATCTGGCAAATATGCACCCTGACAGCAAAACCAAATGCATAATGTCGGAGGAAATAAAACCTTGCCCGAATTATGGGGCTGTAGTATGTGAATTGACCAACCGGTGGGAAAACGGATTGTTGAAAACGGTTAAGAAGAGTTGTCCGGAATGCGAATAGGGCGTTTCGGAAGGCGAGGGAAAGGCGGAAAGATAATCGCGGCCTCGTTCTGGCTCGTCATGGCCGTCCACCTGGCGGTATTTACGGCCGTCGGTTTTGCGACTTCGTCGTGGCGGCTGCTCGCGATATTCATCGCGGGGTTCGTCCTGGTGATGGCGGTCTGGGCGGTCTTGAAACTGTTTTTTGCTAAAAAACTTGATAATATGAAAAAGGTACAGGATTATATCGACACGAACAGGGAACGGTTCCTCGAAGAGCTGTTCGAACTGCTGCGCATCCCTTCGATCAGCGCGCAGAGCGAGTATAAGGACGAAATGGTGCGCTGCGCCGGATGGCTGCGCGATTCGCTGCTGCGTTCAGGCGCCGACCGTGCCGAAGTGATGCCCACGGCGGGAAATCCGGTGGTCTACGCCGAAAAGATCATAGACCCGGCCGCGCCGACGGTGCTGGTCTACGGCCACTACGACGTGATGCCGGTCGATCCGTTAGACGAGTGGAAGACCGCGCCTTTCGAACCTGTGGTGCGCGACAATCGCATCTGGGGCCGCGGGGCCGACGACGACAAGGGCCAGTTGTTCATGCACGCCAAGGCTTTCGAGGCGATGGCGAAGACCGGCAGCCTGCCCTGCAACATAAAATTCATGCTCGAGGGCGAGGAGGAGATCGGCTCGGCCAGCCTCTACAAATTCTGCGAGGATAACAAGGACTTGTTGAAGTCAGACGTTATCCTTGTTTCCGATACCAGCCTTATCGGATGGGATACTCCTTCGATTACCTGCGGGTTACGCGGTTTGACTTACATGCAGCTTGAGGTGCAGGGCCCTAACCGCGACCTCCATTCGGGGCTGTTCGGCGGCGCTGTCGCCAATCCGGCCAACGTGCTGGCCGATATCATCGCGAAACTCACAGACGACCGCGGGCGCATCACGATCCCCGGCTTTTACGACGACGTGCGCGAACTCACCCCCGCCGAACGCGAGGCGTTCAACAAGGCTCCGTTCGACCTCGAAAGATATAAGAGGTCGCTCGACATCGGCGATATTCAGGGTGAAGAGGGTTACACGACGATGGAGCGTACCGGGGTCCGCCCTACGCTTGACGTCAACGGCATCTGGGGCGGTTACACCGACGAGGGCACCAAGACGATCATCCCGGCGCGCGCTTCGGCGAAGATATCGATGCGCCTCGTCCCGAACCAGGATTACCACAAAATCGGCGAACTGTTCACAAAATACGTGGAGCAGATCGCACCGCCGAGCGTGAAAGTGAAGTGCGAGTTCCTGCACGGAGGCGCGCCCTACGTCACCCCGACCGATCTGCCGGCTTATCGGGCGGCGGCGCGTGCGATGGAAGAGACTTTCGGGAAGGCTCCCCTGCCCTACTACTCTGGCGGCAGCATTCCCATCATCAGCGGCTTCGAGAAGATCTTGGGCGTGAAATCGGTACTGATAGGCTTCGGGCTGGACGTCGACGCGATCCACTCGCCCAACGAAAGCTTCGGCCTCGACAATTTCTACCGCGGCGTCGAGACCATTCCGCTGTTTTTTAAGTATTTCGCAGAGACGAAATAGTCGTAAACACCATGAAACACCAAAACGGCCGCCCTTATGACAAGGGCGGCCGTTTTGGTGTTTTTGGCTTAATACGCAAAAGGGATGGTGAGATGGTGTGTAAATAATTATATTTCATATATTTATCGCATTTGAAAATATATGAACAAAAAACTGCTTTTATTGCGGATCGCGTGCCACAATTCATTACGGGGTTAAGCGT